>NZ_JAGQCY010000016.1 GCF_024346455.1 Cyanobium sp. Aljojuca 7A6 | reverse complement strand
TGCATGAGCGGCTGTACCAAAGCGCCACCAGCCAATGGCGCCGACTGGGGCGTGGCTCCGAGGCCTTCCACGAGCTCGACGCTGCGGCTGGTCTGGAGAGCGGTGGCGTGTTCTCCGCCTCCGGCGTGGGCCCCTGGGCCTCGGGCCGCAGCGCCTCCGGCATGGGTGGGGTGGGCTCCCGGCAGCGCTCCTTCTGGCTGGTGGCCGATGCCGAGCTGATTGTGTATGGCGCCACCGATCCGGCGGCCCGGCTCAGCATCGGCGGTGAGGAGGTGCCCCTCTCGGCCGATGGCACCTTCCGGGTGCAGGTGCCCTTCCGCGACGGCCAGCAGCTCTATCCGATCGAGGCCGTGGCCGCCGATGGGGAGCAGAAGCGCAGCATCACCATGGAGTTCCGCCGCTCGACGCCGGAAGCCAACGTCAACAGCCGCGAAGCCTCCATCGCCGAGTGGTTCTAGGCCTCAGGGCGGGGCCTGACCCGGCCCTGCCAACCGTTCCGCCACGGAGGCGATGAGGTTCAGGGGCGTCGTTAGCGCCGCCACCTCCAGGCCATGGGCCCATTCGCGCCCTTCAAGCGGCTCCATGGCTCTGAACTGAGACGCCAGAACGGCCCCATCCGCATCGGAGGGGTCGCCACCACGGGCCTGTCGTTCCACGAGACGCCGCTGGGCCTGCTCCTGGGAACTGACGCAGGCCAGGATCAGGAACGGGACGCCGCGCTCACGGGCCAGTGCTTCCATCCGCTGCCGCTGATCGCGACGCAGGAAGGTGGCATCCACCACCACCGACAGCCCCGCGGCGAGGATCCGGTCCGCCTGCTCAGGCAGATGCTGGTCGTAGAGCATGGCGCTCACCTCCGGTCGATAGGGGTCCCCCTGGAGCGGTGGGTCTGGGCCCTGCCCCCAGAGGCCGAAGAGGCGCTTGCGCTCCACGTCGGAACGCAGCTGGATCCAACCCTGCCGCTGGCAGAGCTGGCGAGCCCGGTGGCTTTTGCCGCTGCCTGATACCCCATGGGTGATCACCAGGGCGGGGGCAGGGGTGGCGGTGGCACGGCTGGCGCCAAGGAGATAGCGCTCCAGGTCCTGTTGCAGCAGAAGCGAGGCCTCGGCGCTGAGGGTCCGCTGGCCCAGGCGCAGGGCGCAGACCTTGGCCCGCACCAGCGATCGGTACACCCGGTACCAGTTCCAGGTGAGCAGGCCCGCGTAGTCGCCGCAGTGACCCAGCCAGCGGTTGAGCAGCACCGCTCCGAGATCGGCTCGGTTGCGGTGTTCCAGATCCATCACCAGGAAGGCCAGGTCGCTGATCACGTCGATCCAGCGCAACTCCGGACTGAATTCCAGGCAGTCGAAGACCCTGAGGCGCTCCCCTTCCAGCAGCATGTTGCCCAGGTGCAGATCCCCGTGGCACTCGCGGATGCGGCCCTGGCTTCGGCGCCCGGCGAAGCAGGGCCGCAGCTGCTCGAACTGGCCGTCGGTCCATTGCCGCAGGGGGGTGACGTCCGGTTCGGGGACCAGGCCGCAGGCCTGCAGCACCTCCAGATTGGCCACGGCCGGTGCCTTCACCAGCTCCGGTGCGCCATAGGGATCGTCGGGGCCGGCCACCGCGGCCGCGGCATGGAACGCCGCCAGGTCGTCCGCCAGCCCCTCAAGCTGGGCGTCGCTGAGGCCGTGACGTTCGAGCACGGCGACAAGTAAGGCGCTCTGGGGAAACTGGCGCATGCGCACCGCCCACTCGAGGCTTGGACCGGAGCCACGGAAAGTCGCCCGCTCGGGCGGGCCATGGATGGGACTGAGCCCCAGGTAAAGGTCTGGAGCCAGGCGCCGGTTGAGCCTGAGCTCTTCCTGGCAGAACCAGTGGCGCCGCTCCGGCGTCGAGAAATCGACGAAGCCCAGATTCACCGGCTTCTTGATCTTGTAGGCGACGGTGCCGGTGAGCAGGATCCAGGAAATGTGGGTTTCCAGGCAGTCGACCCGTTCGACCGGATGGTCATAGGCGCCGGGATCGAGCAGCGCGGCGATCATGGGGTCCACGGTCGCTCCGGTTCTGCTTGCGGTTCAATCCAATCATCTGCAGGGTGACGAGGGCTTCCACAGGGGTCCACACCAGCACAGGAACAAGCAACCACGCCGCCAGGGGCGAAGTGGGCCGCACGATCAGGGCCAGGATCAAGGCGACCAACCAACTCAGCAGCCAGAAGGGAAGACCGGCGACCAGGTTCCGCAGTCGGCAGATCACCAGGTGATCGATGCGGAGCAACACCAGCAGAACCGCATAGGCGCCCATCCAGAACCAATCGCCGCTTTTGAGCCAGAAGGAGAGCGCCGAGAAGTAAAAGCTGACGCTGATCAGGAACCAGGCAGCCGGGATCCAGGGCTGCATGCTGATCCAGCCGGGCCGCTTGAGGGTCCGATACCAGGAGAAATCCCGCTCCGAAGGATTGATGACCAGCGTCACCACCAGAATGGTGATCAGGATCAGGAGCCAGGGTGGCACGGGCATCTGCAGACACAGGCATTATTGGCCGCTGCCGGGTCCCCGTCCATGGAGGGGGGATGTCGGTTCGTCGCGCCGGCAGACCAGGCCGCCGTCCGCCCCTACGTTTGAAGGGTCCCACGAGCTTGATGGAGGCCCCATGCATACCCACGACCTCGAGAACCACGACAACCTCTACGCCGACGAAGGCACGATGGTGATCGGTGAGACCAGGGCTGACGCCCAGATCCATGCTTACTGGGCCGTTGGGGCCATCGCCTTGATGGTGGTGGGACTGGGCGTGGCCCTGGTCGTCTCCTGATCGCTCAGGAAGCGCTCCCGGAAGCAGGCGAGGGGGATGGGTTCACAAAGTCGCCGCCAGTCCCCGGTTCCCCTTCGCCGCCCCCAGGCGGAGATCCGCAATGGGTTGGCGGCTCCCCAGCGGCAGACCAGCAGGTAGCGATGCCCCCAGGCCTGAGGCCAGGCCATGGGGGCCTCCCGGGCCCAGGGCCAGTGGCGAGGATCCAACGGCTCGAGATCGCGATGGCGGCGCAGCAGGGCCGGCAACAGGTGCCCGGCAGGCATCGCCTGGCCGTAGCCGTGCAGGCGCCTGGCCAGGGCCGGTGGATCGCCCCGGCTGGGGAGGATCAGATGCAGTCCCCCCCAGCCGGGAAAGCCCAGGCAGGAGAGAAGGGCGCCGGAAGCTTGTCCGGAAGCGATGCCGGGAGCCATGCGAGGACGGGGACGTGACATCCCTTCGGTGCCACCGCCCGTCACGAAGCGGCCGCCGGGGGGGCCGCACTGGCAGGATCGGCTGAAAGGATCTCACTCCCCTGCCGCCATGTTCGAGAACCGCGAACGGCCCGCCTGGGTCAACTGGTTGATCCTGGCGATCTTCCTGTTGTCGTCGTGGCAGCTGGCCGGGTTCTGGTTTCAGCAGCTTCACCACTGAGACTGCGGCGGCTTCAGGAGGGGCGACGGGGGCGGGCGGTGAGTCCCCGCACCAGCCGGACACCGCCACCCACCAGAAGCAGCAGGGCCATCAGGGCGAGCAGGGCCACCACGATCACGCTGCCCAGCTGCAGGATCCCCATGCTGAGCCGGCTCAGGCCGCCGATCAGGTTGGCGATGGCATTGCTGACCAGGAGCAGGGCATCGAGCCGTTCCGGCAACTGCATCAGCCCGACGAGGATCAGGGCTCCCGCCACGATCAGCATCAGGCCCGCCACCACCTGCCGCCATCGGGAGGATGGACGGCGGCGGCGACTGCGCAGCTGCAGGCCCTTTCCCGGCGTCGGTCCCCTCGGTGTCGGCAGATGCAGCGGGTAGGGGGTGTGGGGCATGGCTGGGGGGTCAGGGCTCCAGCGGATAGCCGGCGCCTCGCATCCACCGCTCGAATTCCATCAGCACCAGCTCGTTGGGGCAATCGATCAGGGACAGGTCGTTGACCGTGCAGTCGCCCTGCCCGCCGTGGTGGAGCGTGAGGTGGAACCGGGTACCGCTCAAGCCGCAGACCTCCGGATCGCTGCGCACCACCACATCCAGGGCCGCTCCCAGCCGTGCAACCCGGCGGCGTAGTTCCGACCAGGTCATGCCCATGGCACGGCAGTGGAAAAGAAAAAGTGTTGCCCCCAGTGTGACCAGAGCGGGGCCGAAGTCAACCGGGCTTGGCCAGGGGGGCAGGGGCCGGCGGCGTTGGGGCGGGCGGTACGGCAGGCGGGGGCAACAGCAAGACCAGGGCCGCTGAGATCGCCAGGGCCGCCGCCCCCCCCAGGGGGGCCGTCAGCCGGCGATGCAGGGGAATTCGCTCCAGCAGCTCCCTGGGGCCCAGCGGTTCGGGTTCGGGAATCTCCAGGGGCAACTGCACGCGGGGATCGAGGCGCAGCAGATCCAGGACCCGGACCAGATCCGCCAGTTCCGCATCATCGAGATGCATCTCCAGCGGGGGGGTATCGGGTTGGCTGCTGCGCAGCAGCAGCCGGTGGCCGCCCTCGGGGTGGGGGCCGATGTCGACGGGCTCGCCGGCGACGCTGAACTCGCGGCGTATGCCGCTGATCAGATGACGGGCATAGGGGAGCACCACCTGCATCAGCGCCTGCAGGTGCTCACGCCGACCCTCCAGCAGGGGCCGGCCCAGCCATTGCAGGTTCCAGCCCGTGATGATGCCAAGGGCCGCACCGCTCTGGCCGATGGAGACGTCCGGGAGCCCCTCCACCTGCAGGCGGCAGCTGAGCTGATCGAAGACGAGGCTCTGCTTCATCACGGAACTCTGAACCATGGGGGTCTCAGGGGGATGGGCTCACGCGACCGCGTCCATCAGGCTGGCCTTGATGCGCTCAAAGCCCCCGTGGCCGGCACAGAGGCTGAGGCCCTGGACCAGCTGCAGGCGCTGGGCGGCCCCGTCCTTGGGATCGAGCAGTTTCTGCACGCCGCTGCGGCGGGGATTCATGCGTTCCTGCACCAGTTCTCCCAGTCGCCCCTGGAACAGGGCCCAGCGTTCGCTCGCCACCTCCTCCGGCTCGCTGCTGGAGAGCAGGGAGCGCAGCATCGGGTAGAGGCGATCGGCCATGACGCAAAGGATGCGGATCAGGGCATCGGTTTCGTCGACGGGAACCTCGCCGCGCCGGCAGGTGCGCCGCAGGGGGTTGTGGCAGCGCCGCTTCCACAGCTCCACCCGGTTGGGGAAGAGCCCGCCGTAGCCCAGCTGTTCGCTCATCCAGACCATCGCCTCGCCGCCGTTGAGGTCGAGCGCCTCCATGCAGAGCAGCATCAGATCGAGCCGCTCCAGTCCCCTGCGGGGCAGGGGGCGGGAGACGCGATCAGGGTTAGCCGCTTCCGAGATGTCGTTGGCCATGACTGCGATGATGCCAGCGGCGCCGTCCATCCGTCACGTCGCCGGTACCGGTCCCTTCACCAGCACGACCCAGCAGCACGATGCCCAGCAGCCCTTCATCGATCGATCTGCGCGCCTGGGTCCGGGACATTCCCGACTTTCCGCAGCCGGGCATTCTCTTCCGTGACCTCACCCCCCTGATGCGGGATCCCGAGGGCTGGGGCGAGGCCATCCGCCTGCTGGGCCTGCTTTGCGAGCGGGTGCAGCCCGACCTGATCGTGGGCATCGAATCCCGCGGCTTCATCGTCGGCACGGCCCTGGCCACCGTCACCGGCGTCGGCTTCGTGCCGGTGCGCAAGCCCGGCAAGCTTCCCGGCGCGGTGATCGGGGTGGACTACAGCCTCGAGTACGGCACCGACCGGCTGGAGATCCACAGCGATGCCCTCGGCGAGGGCTCGCGGGTGCTGATCGTGGATGACCTGCTGGCCACCGGCGGCACCGCGGCGGCCTGCACCGAACTGGTGCTGAAGGCGGGCGGGGAGCTGTGCGGCTTCGGCTTTCTGGCCGAACTGGCCGCCCTGGAGGGCCGCAGCCGGCTGCCCCAGGAGCAGCCGATCGAGTCGCTGATCATCTACAGCTGAGCTTCAGCCCTGCTGGTCCTGCCAGGTGAGGACGGTGTCGAACTGCTCGAGGCTGATCAGGCCGAAACGCCAGAGCACGGCAGGAAGCGGGGCCTGCTCGAGCTGGGACTGCTTGATGCCCAGTTGCAGGGCGTTCTCACTCAGGCCGAGCTGATGGCGCAGGAAGCGCATCATGGCCGGAGAGGGCAGGGGCTGGGGAGAACTGCTGATCACCATCCCGCCATGGTGGAAGCGTCCGGCCCAGGCGGCAAGGCCCCTGGGTCATGACCTGGAGGGCCAGCGCCCGGCTCCAGCCGAACCGCGACAGGACCCCGAAGGCCAGGCTCCGCAGGGGCAGCAACAGGGGCTGGCGGTTGGAGAAGAGCCGCACCAGCAGGTCGGTGGCCAGCAAGGTGAGCAGCAGGTCGGGCCAACGGCGCCGTGCGTAGGCCGCAGCGAGACGGCGCGGATGCAGCCGTCCCTGGGCGGCCCGTTCGGCGAGCTGATGCAGCATCGCCACGTCCCGCCAGCAGAGATTCAACCCCTGGCCGCCCACCGGATGGCAGCGGTGGGCGCTTTCCCCCACCAGCACCGCGCGGCCGCGGTGCAGGCGGCGGGCCAGCTGCAGGGCCACAGGAAAGCTGCGTGGCTGCGCCAGCAGGGCCTCGGGCTGGAGCGCATCCGGCAGGGCCCCCGCCAGCCGGTCGAGGAAAGCAGGACCGCTCAGGGCTTCGAGCTGCCGGCAACGGGCCGTGGGCGCACTCCAGACCAGCTGGAAGCGACGCTCGCCGAGGGGAAGCACCGCGAACGGGCCTTCCGGACGCAGCAGCTCCCAGGCCTCGTCGTCGGCGCCGCCGCCCATCTCCACCTGCACGGTGAGGCAGGCCTGGGCGTAGCGGTGGCTCCATTGGCCGATTCTCAGCGCCCGCCGGGTGGGGGAGTCGGGTCCGTCGGCGGCCACCAGCAGATCGGGTTCGGTGCCGGGGATCGGCGGCGCATCCACCCCCAGTGCCAGGTCAATGGCGGGGTGCTGGCCCAGGCGCCGCAGCAGCAGCGCCATCAGGGGCCGGTGCGAGCCGATCCAGCCCACCGCGCTGGCGTTGTTGAGGTCGGCTGGATCGAAGCTCACCCGGCGTGACGTTGCCATGTCCTGCAGCCGCAGGCGCCGGAAGGGCACCAGCTGCGGCCGCAGGTCGCCCCAGAGGCCCAGGCGCTCCAGCAGGGCGCGGCTGGAATGGGTGAAGGCGTAGGCCCGCTCACGGCCCTGCAGCGCCTCGGGGGAGAGGGGATCGTGCAGGCTCACGCGCCAGCCGGCCTGCGCCAGGGCCAGGGCCGTCAGGGCGCCGGTGGGGCCGGCTCCATGGATCCGGGCGTGGAGCGAAGGGCGCATGGCCACAAAAAAGCCGCAACAGAAAGTCTGCTGCGGCGATGGGGGCGGCCGTGATCAGCCGATGCCGAGCAGACCGCGGGTGAAGGCTTCGCCGCCCAGGGCGAATTCGGTGGCGAGCAGGGCGATGAAGCCGAGCATGGCCATGCGTCCATTCAGCTTTTCGGCGCGCTCGTGGAAGCCCCAGCCGCTCTCGGCACTCACCACTTCCATGCGGGGCTCCATGGCAAACGCATTGAGGCGACCGCCGTCTTCGGTGGTGACGGTGGCGCCGCGGATGGTGGCGGGAGCGGTAGGGGTGGCGGCGGTCATGGGAGGACTCCTTGAGAAGTGTTACGAGAATTGTAACGCAATGTTTCGGATCTGTCCAGCTTCCCTCACCCCAGGCGCCGCAGACAGAGCTCTTCGAAGGCCGGCCGCAGCAGGTAGGGGTACTCCCCCACCCACTGCTTCAGCTGGGGCAGCCAGCCATCGGAGAGGGCTCCGATGCGGGAGAAATCCTTGCGCTCACTCAGCACCAGGCAGCGGATCACCATCCCTGGCCGGATCAACGCATGCTTCTTTTCCAGCGGGAAGCGGATCTGGCCCAGGTAGCCCTCCTCGTCCTCCAGCTCCAGGCACAGCCAGGTGCGCCGGTTCTCGACCAGCTCGAGCCGCCCGTCGCGATTGGCCTGCTCCCGCCGGTTCTCCACCACCTCCCGCCGGAACAGGTCGGCCACCACCCCCTCGAAGATCGCGGCCGCCGGGTAGCGCCGCAGCAGCGCGTTGCGGCGGCCCGCTTCCAGGATCGGACCCCACAGCACATAGAGAAGAAACACGAAGCCCACCACCAGGAACACCGGACCGGCCTGGCTGCGAAACAGAAGCACCTGGCTGATCAGCAGCGAGATCACCCCGCCGATCACCGAAATCAGCACCCGCTGCAGCAGTTTGCGCGGATCGCCGCTGCTGGCGCTGAACTGGGAGCCGGTGGCCACCGCCGGGATCAGGCGGACCAGTTCGCCGGGTTTGAGGGGGATCAGCATCGGCTCAGAGAGGAGTGGCTCACAGGAGCCTCTCCAGTCCATAGACCAGGCCCCCCAGGCGGCGCACCTTGCGAACCGTGAGCAGCACCCCGGGCATGTAGGCGCTGCGGTCAATCGTGTCGTGGCGCAGGGTGTAGGTCTCGCCGGGGGAGCCGAACATCACCTCCTGGTGGGCCACCAGCCCGGGCAGCCGCACCGAATGCAGCCGCAGCCCGCTGTCCCGCAGCCCGCCCCGGCAGCCGGGCAGGCTCTCGTGCTCCTCCACCTGGGAGGGATTGAACGGCTTGCCGAGTTCTTCCATCAGTTCGGCGGTCTTGAGGCAGGTGCCGCTGGGGGCATCGGCCTTGCGGTTGTGGTGCAGCTCGGTGAGCTCCGCGTAGTCATAGAAGCGCGCTGCTGCCGCCGCCGCCTGCTGCAGCAGCACCATGCCCACGCAGAAGTTGGGCACCACGGCGCCCCCCATCGAGGCCTTGTCGGCGAAGCTGGCCAGATCCGCCAGCTGGTCGGGCCGCAGGCCGGTGGTGCCGATCACCGGATGCACGCCGTAGGCGAAGGCGCCTCGGCAGTGCTCGAAGACGACGCTGGGGTGGGTGAAGTCGACCAGCACCGCCCCGCCGCCCGGCCCGGCCTGCCGCACCGCCTGGCTCGCCTGGCAGAGGGTGCCCTCGAAGTCGGCGCTCAGCGCCACCTCCAGCTCCCCGAGGCCCAGAACCAGTCCCACATCCTCCCCTTCCTGGCCCGGGGTGGTGTCGATGGCTCCCACCAGGGTGCAATCGGGGGCTGCCAGCACGGCCTTGATCACCTCGACGCCCATCCGGCCCAGGGCCCCGGCCACCACCACCGGGATCGGTGCCGGCTCTGCTGGGGACGGGGAGGTCGCGGTCATGGGCGGCTAGCACTCCAGGCGAGCCTATGTGGCCTGGCCCTCCGGCAGGGCGTGGGCCTGTAACGCTGCGCTGCAACCGATCGCGTCCCCGGCGGGAGCTCCGTAGGCTGCTTCACATTGCTCAACGCTGCCGCCGCATGTTCACGCAGGTCCGTTCCGCCAGCCGCCGGGTCAGCCCTGCCTCCACCGATGGCGCCAACGACCGGGTGGTGATGAAGGCCGTCTATGTGGTGCTCGAACCCCAGTATCAGAACGCCCTCACCACTGCCGCCACCGGCCTCAATGACCAGAACGGGCCCCTGGCGGTGGAGCTCAGCGGCTACCTGATCGAGGAGCTGCGCGATCCGGCCAACTACGCCGACTTCTGCGCCGACGTGGCCGCCGCCGATGTCTTCATCGCCTCGCTGATCTTCATCGAGGACCTCGCCCAGAAGGTGGTGGAGGCGGTGGCGCCGCACCGCGACCGGCTCAAGGCGGTGGTGGTGTTCCCGTCGATGCCGGAGGTGATGCGCCTCAACAAGCTCGGCACCTTCTCGATGGCCCAGCTGGGCCAGAGCAAGAGCGCCATCGCCCAGTTCATGCGCAAGCGCAAGGAAGCCAATGGGGCCGGCTTCCAGGACGCCATGCTCAAGCTGCTGAACACCCTGCCGACGGTGCTCAAGTACCTGCCGGTGGAGAAGGCCCAGGACGCCCGTTCCTTCATGCTCAGCTTCCAGTACTGGCTGGGGGGAACGCCGGACAACCTGCGCAACTTCCTGCTGATGCTGGCCGACCGCTACGTGTTCGGCAAAGCGGAGCTGGGCCGGCCCCAGCTCACCGTGGCTGACCCGGTGGTGTTCCCCGATCTGGGCATCTGGCACCCGATGGCGCCGGGGATGTTCGAGGACCTCAAGGAGTACCTCAACTGGAGCGCCAGCCGCGCCGACCTGAGCGACAAGGCCCGCCAGGGGCCGGTGATCGGCCTGGTGCTGCAGCGCAGCCACATCGTCACCGGCGATGACGCCCACTACGTGGCAATCATTCAGGAGCTCGAATACCGGGGCGCCACGGTGATTCCCTTGTTCTGCGGCGGCCTCGACTTCTCCCGTCCCGTTTCCTCCTTCTTCTACGACCCGCTCCAGCCCGACCAACCCCTGGTGGATGGGGTGGTGAGCCTCACCGGCTTCGCCCTGGTGGGCGGCCCGGCCCGCCAGGACCACCCCAAGGCGATCGAAACCCTCAAGCGGCTCAACCGGCCCTACATGGTGGCCCTGCCCCTGGTGTTCCAGACGACGCAGGAGTGGGAGGAGAGCGATCTGGGGCTGCACCCGGTGCAGGTGGCCCTGCAGATCGCCATCCCCGAACTCGACGGCGCCATCGAACCGATCGTGCTGTCGGGGCGCGATGACGCCACCGGCAAGGCCCACACCCTGCAGGACCGGGTGGATGCCATCGCCGAACGGGCCATCCGCTGGGCCTCGCTGCGGATCAAGCCGCGGGCTGAAAAGAAGCTGGCGATCACCGTGTTCAGCTTCCCTCCCGACAAGGGCAACGTGGGCACCGCCGCCTACCTCGATGTGTTCGGCTCGATCTTCCGCGTGCTGGAGGAGATGAAGGCGAAGGGCTACAGGGTGGACGCCATGCCTCGCACCCCGAAGGAGCTGATGCAGGCGGTGCTCAGCGATCCGGAGGCCCTCGAAGGCGCCCCTGAGCTGGCGATCGCCCACCGCATGAGCGTCGAGGAGTACGAGCGGCTCACCCCCTACTCCGAACGCCTGGAAGAGAACTGGGGCAAGCCCCCGGGCAGCCTCAACTCCGACGGCACCAACCTCCTGATCTACGGCCACCACTTCGGCAACGTGTTCGTGGGGGTGCAGCCCACCTTCGGCTACGAGGGCGATCCGATGCGCCTCCTCTACTCGCGCAGCGCCAGCCCCCACCATGGCTTCGCCGCTTATTACACCTACCTGGAGAAGGTCTGGGGTGCCGATGCGGTGCTGCACTTCGGCACCCATGGCTCGCTGGAGTTCATGCCGGGCAAGCAGATGGGCATGAGCGAAACCTGCTACCCCGATTCGCTCATCGGCGCCCTGCCCAACCTCTATTACTACGCCGCCAACAACCCCTCGGAGGCCACCATCGCCAAGCGGCGCGGCTATGCCTCCACGATCAGCTACCTCACCCCGCCGGCCGAGAATGCCGGCCTCTACAAGGGCCTCAAGGAGCTGGGTGAGCTGGTGGGCTCCTACCAGCAGTTGCGCGAGAGCTCCAGAGGCGTGCAGATTGTCAACGCGATCATCGAAACGGCCCGCCAGTGCAACCTCGATAAAGATGTGGTGTTGCCCGAGGGCGATGCCGATGCGGCGGCGCTCGATCGCGACGGTCGTGATGGGGTGGTGGGGGCCGTGTACCGCCAGCTGATGGAGATCGAGAGCCGGCTGCTGCCCTGCGGCCTGCACACCATCGGCAAGCCGCCCACCGCCGAGGAGGCGATCGCCACCCTGGTGAGCATCTCCGCCCTGGAGCGGGAAGAGGAGGGCCTGCGTTCCCTGCCGGCCCTGCTGGCCGAGAGCCGCGGCCGCACCATCGCCGAGGTTTACAGCGGCAACGACGCGGGCGTGCTGGCGGATGTGGAGCTCAACCGGGTGATCACCGAGGCCTGCCGTTCGGCGGTGGGGGCCATGGTGCGCCAGGTCACCGGCAGCGACGGCCGGGTGAGCCTGCAGCGCCGCTTCGTCTGGTTCTTCGACCTGCTGGAGCGCGTCGGCTACCGCCTGCCCAGCCCCTGGCTGAGTGCCTGCCGCCAGGCGGGCTTCGCCGATGTGGATGTCACCGAGCTGGATCGCCAGTTCACCTACCTGCGCTTCTGCCTGGAGCAGATCTGCGCCGACATGGAGATGGAGAGCCTGCTGCGGGCCCTCGATGGCGAGTACGTGCTGCCCGGGCCAGGTGGGGATCCGATCCGCAACCCCGGGGTGCTGCCCAGCGGCAAGAACATCCACGCCCTCGATCCCCAGGCCATCCCCACCCGGGCGGCCATCGCGGCGGCCAAGGTGGTGGTCGACCGGCTGATCGAGCGCCAGAAGGCCGAGCAGGGCACCTGGCCCGAAACCATCGCCTGCGTCCTCTGGGGCACCGACAACATCAAGACCTACGGCGAATCCCTCGCCCAGATCCTCTGGTTCATCGGCGTGCGCCCCGTGGCCGATTCCCTCGGCCGGGTCAACAAACTTGAATTGCTCTCCCTCGAGGAGCTGGGCCGGCCCCGCATCGATGTGGTGGTGAACTGTTCGGGCGTGTTCCGCGACCTGTTCATCAACCAGATGGGCCTGATCGACCAGGGGGTCAAGATGGCCGCCGAGGCCGATGAGCCCCTGGAGATGAACTTCGTGCGCAAGCACAGCCAGGAGCAGGCCGCCGAGCAGGGCATTTCCCTGCGGGATGCCGCCACCCGGGTGTTCTCCAACGCCAGCGGCAGCTACAGCTCCAACGTCAACCTGGCGGTGGAGAACAGCACCTGGGAGGAGGAGGGTGAGCTGCAGGAGATGTATCTCAGTCGCAAGACGTTTGCCTTCAACGCCGACAATCCCGGCGAGATGAACCAGAACCGTGAGGTGTTCGAATCGGCGATGAAGACCGCCGATGTCACGTTCCAGAACCTGGATTCGGCGGAGATCTCCCTCACCGATGTGAGCCATTACTTCGACTCCGACCCCACCAAGCTGATCGCCGGCCTGCGCGACGACGGCAAGGCCCCCACCAGCTACATCGCTGATACCACCACCGCCAACGCCCAGGTGCGTTCCCTGAGCGAAACCATCCGCCTCGATTCCCGCACCAAGCTGCTCAACCCCAAGTGGTACGAGGGCATGCTGAATTCCGGCTACGAGGGGGTGCGGGAGGTGGCCAAGCGGCTCAACTTCACCCTGGGCTGGAGTGCCACCAGCGGCGCGGTCGACAACTTTGTGTATGAGGAGGCCAACGACACCTTCATCAACGATCCCGAGATGCGCCAGCGGCTGATGGACCTCAACCCCCACAGCTTCCGCCGCATCGTCGGCACCCTGCTGGAGGTGAACGGCCGCGGTTACTGGGAGACCTCAGACGAGAACATCGCCCAGCTGCAGGAGATCTACCAGGAAATCGAGGACCGGATCGAGGGGGTGAGCGGCCAGGCCTGATCGTTCAGGGCTCTGGTTGATGCCGCAGCCTTTAACAGCAGATGCGCTGCATGGAGAGAAAGAGCGTCGATATCCTCATAACTCTTAATATCTCCCGCAGGGGCCGTGGCCGCTGAGCTTTTCGCCTGGGTCTGTGGCGGCAACCTGCTTTGCCCGCGGATCCACCGCCTGCCGCAGCGATTCCTGCGTAGGACTGAGTGGTGCCATTGGTGGCATCGTTGATCCACCCAGCTCCATTCCCTACACCTCTGAGAACCATGTCTAACAAACTCGACGCCGCAGCCAAAGAGGCTGAAGGCAAACTCCAGTCCGCCGTCGGCTCCATCACTGGCGATAAGGGACAACAAATCAAAGGCGAAGCCAAGCAAGTCCAGGCCGAGGCCATGAAGGCGGAAGCCCAATTGAAGGAGGAAGCGAAGAAGGCGGCCAAGAAGCTTGATGAGGCCACAGACCAGAGCTGACAACTGCCAGTCGTCATCGTTCATAGCCATGACCATGCCCGGGGCGTGAAACACTCCCCGGATTTCTCACCAAGTGGATCAGTACGGCCACGACGCTGTGCTTATCTGCCGCTTTTGAGTGAGTGAAATGATTGGCACTAAAAAGGGGGCCGAAAGGCCCCCCGAACTTACCCTCAAGGGGTGAGTCGATCCAACAGGATCAATTGCCGATTTTGGCCACTTCCGCGCGGGCCCGTGCCAGTACGGCGCCGGTGAGGGGCACGTAATCCAGCGACTTGGCAATGTTCTGTCCCTTGGGAGAGAGTCCCCAGAGCAGGAAGTTGCGGATGGTGGAAGCGTTGGCGCCGTTGCCGGTTTTGTAGGCCAGGATCCAGGTGAAGGAGGCGATTGGGAAGCTGTTGGCGCCGGCCGGGTTGCATTCTTCACCACCCAGGCGCCCATCGAGCTTGATGTTGTTCAGTGCGGAAGCGCCGGTGACATCATTGGCCAGTACGAACCTGCCGGCCTTGTTCTGAACAGCCGCCGGGGTGATCTTGCCCTTCACGAAGGCCTGGTTGAGGTAGCCGATCGAGCCTGGGGTGTTCTGGATCAAGCCGGCCACACCCTCATTGCCCTTACCGCCCACACCCACGGGCCACTTGACGGCCTTGCCGGTGCCCACCTTGGATTTCCACTCCGGCGAGAAGCAGGAGAGGGAGTTGGTGAACACGTAGGTGGTGCCGGAGCCATCGGAGCGGTGGGCCACCGTGATCGGTCCCTTGCCGCATTTCAGCTGGTCCCACGTCTTGATCTTGCCGAGGAAGATATCGGCCACCTGGCGCTGGGTGAGCTTGAGGTTTTTGCAGCCGGGGTTGTTGTAGGCGGGGGTGACGGTGCCGCCGATCATCGGGATCTGCAGGGCGCCACGCTTGCCGGCAGCACCGGCAGTGAACTCACCCTTCTTCTCCTGCAGCTCTTCATCGGTGGCACCGAAATCAACGCTGCCGGCGTGGAACTGACGCACACCGGAGCCGGATCCGACCGACTGATAGTTCACTCGGTTCTTGGTTTCCTTGGCGAACTCCACAGCCCAGCGCTGGTAGGCGGGGGCAGGAAAGGAGGCCCCGGCGCCGCTGATGGATCTGCTCTGGGCGATCACGGGAACGGCCAAGCCAGCGGTGACAGCGCTGGCGGCGCCAAGGATCAGGGCCTTCTTCGCGAAGGTCATCAGAAATGCCAATTGGGTGCACGTAATCAATAGCAACCCGTCCCACCCATCGGTGTTATGGGCAGGTTAACGGGTCTTCAAGGATTGGTCGGGGCTGGCTCCGTGTTCAGGGAGCGACGCTATTGAGGGCCCTGCTGAGGCAGCAACGGCTGGAGGCCCACCCGGGGATGGCGCTGCAGCAGAGCTGACTTGTTGGATGGCGCCGAGATGGAGGGGCTGACCAGAGGTCTGCTCGCTTCGTAACAGCGACTACGTTGATTCGTGCCGTCGTAGAGCTTCTTTGTGGTGGGTCAATTTAGACCGATGGGGTGTTCTGACTGTCACGATGCTCACCATCTTCTTCGCCACATCCACCGGTAAAACGGAAGACATCGCTCAATGTCTGGCCCCATTGCTGGGTTGTCCGACTGAGCTGCGCGACGTCGCCAGCCTCAGTTCCGAGCAGGACTTCTGCCGTGCCGCTGCCATGATTTGCTGCGTGCCCACCTGGAACACAGGCGCCGATTCTTTTCGCTCTGGAACTGCCTGGGATTCCTACGTGGAGGCGATACCTGAGTTGAATCTTACGGGCAAGCCCGTGGCCATTCTGGGGCTGGGCGACTCGTCCAGTTACGGCGACTATTTCTGTGATGCCATGGAGGAGCTCCACAGTGCGTTCCAGCAGGCCGGAGCCCGGATGGTGGGATCCGTGCCCACGGATGGCTACAGCTTCCAGGCCTCCAAGAGCGTCCTCCATGGTCGCTTCTGCGGTTTGCCGATTGATGAAGACTCCGAGCCCGAGCTCACCGCTGAGCGTCTCAACGCCTGGGCAGCCCAGCTGAATCGGGAGATGGTCGGATTGCTGACCTGACGGGCCTTTTCATCTCTGCTTCCTGTCCTGCATCCTCAGGGATCGACTCTCTCGATGCGCACCCACAGACTGCGGCGGGCATCCATGGTTTCCAGAAGCTCCAGGTGCTCGGCCGTGACGGCCCTGGCCTCCTCAATGCGGCCATCCAGAGACAGCTGGGAGAGTCGCTCCATGCACCAATCCCGCAGGTGGGTGAGGGTGAGCAGGCGCCTTAGAAGGGCGTCATCGTCTGAATCGGGAGTGGGCGTCATCAGCGGCCGATCATTCGGAGCCACCAATCTGTCGATCTCGCGCAGCCGCACGTTCCTGATCTGCACATCAGAGCGTGCCTTTACTGACCCTGGATGGAGCCCGTAGCCAATGTCACATCAGATTGTGTGAAATTAGCGGCGCCACCATCTGGCCCTGGCTATGGATGAAGTGGTCATCCCTGCCCTTCCCGTGAAAGAGCTCACCAGTGCCATCAACCAACACCTGGCCGCTGAGTTCCAGGCCGGCCACACCTATCTGGCCATGTCGATCTGGTTGCGGGAAAAGGATCTGGCTGGTTTTTCCGCCTACATGCACGCCAAGAGCCAGGAGGAGCGCGACCACGCGGCCCGCATGATCGCCTACCTGGTGGACAGCGACGAACAGGTGGAACTGCCCACGATTGAGGCCCCGGAGCGGAGCTGGCCCTCGGTACAGGCGCTGTTCGATCTTGTCTACGAGATGGAAAAGGGGGTCACCGCCTCCATCAACCGCCTCTATGCCATCGCCGAGACCGTTGGCGAACGCAGTGCCACCGCCATGCTCGATTGGTTCGTCGCTGAACAGCTCCAGGAGGAGGCCGAAGCACGCTTCGTGCGCAAGCGTCTGCGCCTGGCCGGCGACAACAGTGCCGCCCTGTTGCTCCTGGATCAGCAGTTCCTGGAAGGGACGGCCCTGACCCATGTCAAAGGTGGCCTTAGTGGTGACAGGGGAGCCTGATGCGACATCCGTTCCATGGTTTAATCCCGTTACTGTGTTATCGGGATCTGAGGTTTCAACTTGATCGTGGTGTCCATGGCCGGCTCTGAACTCGCCAGCACCAGCCCTGCGGAGCCTTGTCCCTCCTCACCACCCCAGCGCCGAGCCGGTTGGCGCTGGGGCGGTTCAGGCTCCTGCCATGGCTCGGAGGAGCGCAGGCGCCGCGGCGCTGGTGAGGGCTTTCAGCTCGCCTTGCTGGGGATGCCGAACACCGGTAAGTCGACCCTCTACAACCGGCTCACAGGTGGCCATGCGCAGATCGCCAACTGGCCTGGCCTGACGGTGGACCTGTTGCGGGGACCCATGCCAGCCGACCGCAACGGCACTCCCTATGACCTGGTGGACTTGCCGGGGATCCATGACCTGACCGGCAGCAGTGAGGACGAGGCCGTGGTGCAGCGCTTCATGCGCAACACCCCACCCGATCTGGTGCTCGTGGTTCTGAATGCCAGCCAGATCAACAGCCAGCTGCGGCTGTTGCTGCAGATCCAAGCACTGGGTCTGCCGGTCGTTGCCGCGCTCAACATGAGCGATGAAGCCCGGCGTTTCGGGGTCGCGATCGATCATCAGGGGCTTTCGCAGGCCCTCGGCCTGCCGGTGCTGCCTCTGAGCGCCAAGAACAACCAGGGCATCCAGGCGCTGATTGACCAGCTGCACCATTGGGGTGAAACCCATAGCCCCCACGACGGAGGGGCTCGCCAGCCCACCCAGCTCGGATCCCGGCTGCCGGACGACTGGCAACAGGAGCTGGTGGCCCGCTACGTGACGCTGCCGGAAACGCTGCGCAACCGCCGCACACGCCTGGTCGATCGCGTGCTGCTGAATCCGCTGCTGGGGGTGGCGATCTTCCTCGCGATCGTGATGGTCGTGTTCCAGGTGCTGTATGCGATCACCGCTCCGCTGCAGGACCTCCTGGGATCCGGGCTCGAATGGATTGAGTCCAGCTGGCTGGAACCAGGCCTGCAGCTGCTGGAGGCTCCTGATGGGCTGAAGCGTTTCCTGTTGGACGGCCTCTGGCTGGGTGTGAGCACGGTGGCCACCTTTCTGCCCCTGATCTTCGTGTTTTACGTGATGATCGGAATCATCGAAGATTCCGGCTATCTGCCGCGTGCCGCCTTTCTGATGGATGGCTTCATGCGCTGGCTGGGGCTGGATGGACGGGCCTTCGTGCTGCAGGTCATGGGCTTTGGCTGCAATGTGCCCTCGATCATGGGAACGCGGGTGATCCGGGATCGGGGCATGCGCCTTCTGGCGATGTTGTGCATTCCCTTCGCCCTCTGTCAGGCCAGGCTGACCGTGTTCATCTTCATGGCCGGTGTCTTCTTCCCCAGGCCTTGGTGGGCGCCAGGGCTGGTGCTCTTCGGTTTCTATGGGATGAGTTTCGCGGCAGCCGTGATCACGGGGCTTGTGTTCAAGCGAGCCTATCCGAATGACGAGGCCTTCGTGCTTGAACTTCCCCCCTATCGGACCCCCAGCCTGACCACCATCCTGCGCCGCGGCTGGACCTCCATGCTGAACTTTCTGGTCACCACCCGCGTGTTCATCATCGTGGGTGCTGGCGCCATCTGGCTGCTCACTAACCTTCCCCCTGGTGCGGCAGAGGGATCCGGTCGTACGCTCGCGGCGGGGATCGGTCATCTGTTCCAGCCGCTGTTGGGGCCGATCGGTATGAACCCCGAGCTCACTGTGTCCCTGTTCTTTGGCTTCATTGCCAAGGAAATCCTGCTGGGAGCGATGGCGGTGATCTACAAGACCACGGAATCTGGCCTTGGTGGCGCGATCCAGAGTGCCATCACGCCGTTGCAGTCGCTCAGCTTCATGACGTTCGTGCTTCTCTACACCCCCTGCCTGGGAACAGTGGCGGCCCAGATTCAGGAAGCCAAGAGCCGCAGCTTTGCCCTCCTGTCCCTTGGTTGGTCGCTGTTGTTGGCCTGGGTGCTGGCCTTGATCGTGTATCAGGGTGGTGGCTTCATCCTGTCCCTGAGCTGAGCAGAAACGTGGACGAGGGACGACGTGTTCGTTCAGTGAGGCGCGATCACGTTCACGTCCATTTCGGCGGCCTGTTCATGGCGAAGCATGAATTCAAGCAGGCCACTGGAAAGATGCAGGATGCCGCCGGGTTTGCCATGCCGCAGCACTTCAATTTCCACGCCAGGCTTCACACCCATTGACTGCAGACGACGTTGCAAGCCGGGATGAGCCGGCAGGCAGGTGATCGAAACCCGAGCACCTGCTGGAACCTGACTGAGGGGCATGAAATCTTCCTTTCTTAAGCCACGATCCTAGGACAGTCCATGACAGTCCAACCCAGAACGTTGGATCGGTCACGGTGAAGTCGTGGACTGTTGATAGGCCCGCAGTAGCGACCTCGCCAGCTCACGCTCGACCTGCATCTTCAGTTGCTCCACATTCTGCATCTCCTTGTATAATCGATTCAATTCAAGTTCCTGGATCTGAAGATGCTGAACCAGGCTGATCTGGGCCTGTGTTAACTGGGGATGATCCATTGTGATCGCCGCCATCGCATCGCCGCGTCGGATCCGGTTCAGCACCTCTTGGGTCACTGGAGTTGCCACTGATCGGGAACCAATGATGTCCCAGATCGCCAACGGGGAGCAGTTCGCGTCAGACATGGAAAGGCACCTTTTTGGGATATAGCCTATGCAGCCGCCAGATGCTGTCTTGTGAATAATGAGACAGGGATTTGTTGCAGCCATCACCAGGACATGAGGCCAAGCCCGTCAGTCCCGGAAGGCCGCCCCCAGACTGGCCACCCCCAGACCACACCCCGGGCAGGGACGCATCGGATAGGTGTTGAAGGGGAAGCGGGGGGGCTGGAAGGGTTCGATGCCCTGGCGTCGATCGAATCGCACCATCCCGACGGTGCCGTTGTGGGCCACCACCAGCGCTGTGCGACCCAGTCGCCGCTGGCTGCGGGCCCAGCTGCCGGTGTTGTAGTAGGTGATGTGGCAGGGGCCGTCGCCCTCGCTGACCGGCCCAGGCAGGCCCAGGGGCGTGGCTTCGGGGATGTGGGTGTGGCCATTGATCAGCCCGTCGAGGGCCTGCGGGCCCCGTCCCTCCCGTTGCAGGTGCTGGACGATCCGGCGCTTGATCAGCCGGTCGTGCCCCGTGCGGCTCTTGAGGGCACTCTCGAGCACGAAGGCCAGGGAGAACCCCCCGGAGGAGTTCAGCCCCCGGCTGATCGGGATCGGCCACTCCTGGTGACTGGCGAGCAGATCCACGGCGCTCTGCAGGATTCCTTCGGCGTTCCAGCCGGCCGGCAGTGGCCCGTTGGCCGGACGGGTGAAGGGGAAGAGCAGGCCATT
Organism: Cyanobium sp. Aljojuca 7A6; assembly: GCF_024346455.1. Lineage (GTDB taxonomy): Bacteria > Cyanobacteriota > Cyanobacteriia > PCC-6307 > Cyanobiaceae > Cyanobium. Next base: position 43,647 of record NZ_JAGQCY010000016.1, on the reverse strand, counting down.
GATGCCGGCGCTGTAGTGCTCCTGCAGCCGGGCCAGCCCCTCGGCCGCACCGGCGTGAAAGCGGATCAGCCGGTCGTACTCGTCGCCGTGGCGCACCAGCAGCCGCTTCCCTGAGGGGGTGCAGTACACGTCCTGCCGCCGAATCGTGAAGCCAGGCCGCTCCAGGCCGGCGTGGCGGCGCAGGTAGGCATCGTGGTTGCCGGGGATGTAGGTGATGGCCACCCCGTCCCGGTGCAGGGCCTGAAACCGCTCCAGCACCCGGCGATGGGAGGTCCGCAGCAGCTGGGCCTTCTGCCACGTCTCGCTGGTCAAGGGATCTTCGTCTTCACGGGCCAGCAGGGCGTCGATCAGATCGGTGAGAAAGTCGGCATCGACGTTGGCGTTGAAGCGGATCGCCTGCAGATCGATGATGTCGCCGACGAGGAACAACTGCCGGGGCCGGATGCACTCCAGAAACGCCGCCAGGTGGCCGGCTTCACACTGATTGGAGCCCAGATGCAGATCGGAGATGAACAGGGCGTCGCAGGTGAGCACAACCTTCTGGCAGGTGGATCGGAGCCCAGAGGCTGGGCGCGCTCAGGCCTGAAGCTCCGCCATGGTGACACGATCCCGGCGTGGATCACCGCGAACCCAGTAACAGCCAGACAGGCCGAATCCTGCAACCTTTGCATCGCTTGGTCGCAGCAATCGCTTCGCCGTCGTCCGTCGTCTGCCGCACCACCCCAGGTGGCTGGAAACACCTAGCTGCGTTTGTTCTGCCCCTTCAGCCGGCCTGTTGCCAGAACCGCAGCAGCTCCTCCCGTTCAGTTGGCGAGGGGGGCGGCAGGCGCTTCACGCCGCTGGCGGCCGGGCTGCCACCGCCGCCGTCGGCGCCGCGGAATCCCAGGCGCCTGAGCACCCCCTGGCCTTCCTGGGAGAGCAGAAAGGCCACGAATCGCTCGCCGTCCTGCTTGCCGCCGGCCGCTTCCCCCTGCAGCACGGCCGCCGCCAGCACGGTCTCGATGGTGGGATTCGGAACGAAAAGTTCGTAGCCCCCCGGACGCTGGCGGCTGGCCTCGTGCTGCCGGGCCAGGGCCGAGGCTTCGTACACCAGTGCCAGGTCGCCCTCGTTGGGGCCGCCACTGATGAATTCCTGCAGCAGGATGTCTGTGGAGCGAGCCGGGCGGTAGACGGCGCGGCGAAGGGCGGCGGCACAATCGGCGCCGCTCTGGCCCCGGCACCAGAGCGCCAGGGTCAGCTGGCCCGAGTTGGAGCGCATCGGGTCGGTGCTGCGCAGATCGACACTGCCCCAGCTCGCCGGGGCGCCCAGGGCCCCCCACTGGCCCGCCGCCGCGGCTCGCCGCAGCTGGGGCCAGGAGAAGCGGCCGTCCGGGAACAGTCGTTGGGCCCGTTCCGGCCAGGCCACGGCCACCAGCAGGGTGCGGGCGACGGGAACGGGGGGTTGTAGGAAGGGGGCTGGCACCCCCTGGGCCTGGAGCTCGCCGGCCAGCTGGTTGAGCAGGTCCCGGTTAGCGGGGATCAGCACCCGCGGCCGTTGCGGCCCCTCCTCGCGGGCGCGGTTGACCATGTCCTGGGCACCCTGCACTTTCCAGGCCAGGTCGATGCCGCCGTGGCGGCGTTCGAACAGGGGTTCGAGTTCACCCATGGCGCCGGCCAGTTCCGACCCCACCGCCACCACCAGCGGCCGCCGCAGCCCGGGCAGGGGGGCCGTCGCCAGGGCCAGGGAGGCGCCGGCGATCAGGAGCGAAAGCAGGCGCCTGCGGCTCAGGGTCGCTTCCAATGGACACGTCCGGGTACCCAGCAGTCTGAACGCGGCGGCGGCACCCGCCACCGGCGCCCTGGAGCCATCGCTCCTTGCCAGCAGAATGGGGGCACCTTTCCGACCCGCTCCATGGCACGGGCCCTGCGGTTGGCTGCCCTCACCACCGCGCTTCTCGGCCTGCCGATCAGCGGCTGCAACCTTGTGGCCCCGCCCCCGCTGGAGCTGCAGATGCTGGTGGGCAGCGCCCTGACGGGCTTCTGCCAGGAGGCGGCCAAGGCGATCGCCCAGTCGCCGCCGCGGCTGGCCGATCGCACCCCCGTGCTCCTCCGCTGCCGGGCCGCCGGCAGCGGCGATGTGGTCAGCGAAGTGGAAACCCACGCCAAGGGGGTGCTCCAGGGCGGCCAGGCGGCCGACGATCCGCGCATCCCCACCCTGGTCTCGGTGGATGGCGAGATCTATCTCGATCTGCTGCGGCACCGGCTGCAGCGTCTGGCCCCCACGCGGGAGCTGATTCCGGCGCCGGCCGATGCGCCGGCCCTGGCCTCCAGCCCGATGGTGTTCATGACCAGCCCGGCCCTGGCGAAGGGCCTCGACCGGCCCGATCCCTTCGCCGCCCTGGGCCGCAGCACCAACCACCGCCAGCTGGATCCGGCCGCACCCTCCCAGCCGATCCGTTACGTCCACACCGCTCCCACCCGCTCCAATTCGGGCCTGCAGACCCTGGTGGCGATGGTGGCTGAAGTGGCCGGCAAACGACCCGAGCTGCTCACCCTGGCGGATGTGCAGGCCCACGGCGACAAGGTGGCGGCGATCGAGCGCCACGTGACCCGCTACGGCAGCTCCACCGACGAACTGGCCCGGGCGATGCAGCGCAACGGCCCCTTCTGGGCCTCGGTGGGTTCGGTTTACGAGTCGTCGGTGGTGGCGGCCAATGCCTCCCGCCAGGCCGACCAGGAGCCCCTCAAGGCGGTGTATCCCCGGTCCACCTACGCCAGCACGATGCGGGCGATCCTCCCTGAGGCCCCCTGGGTGTCCCCCCAGGAAAAGCAGGCGGCCCTGTTGATCATCGAGCGGCTCCAGAGCCCCGAGATCCAGCGCCTCGCGGCCGAACAGGGGCTGCGGCCAGCCAACCCGGCGGTGCCCGCCAGCCGGGTCACGGCGGCCTACGGCGCCGATCCCCGGGCCGTCTACGACTCCCTGCGGGCCCCCAAGCCTGAGGTGGTGGAGGCGATCATCACCCTCTGGCGCAACCAGGCCAAGAAACCCTCCCGGGTGGCGCTGGTGGTGGACAGCTCCGGGTCGATGAAGGGGGAGAAGCTGCCGGCGGCCCAGCGCAGCCTGCAGGCCTACCTGGCCCAGATCGGTCCACGGGACACGGTGGGGTTGTTCGATTTCGACAACCGGCTGCGGCCCCCGGTGGTGGTGACGGGAGGCGGTTCCGGCGGTGAGGCGGCCGGCCGCTTCATCGGCTCGTTGGAGGCGGAGGGCGGCACCGTCCTCTACGACGCCATCCAGCAGGGCCGCGACTGGCTGCGAACCACCCGGCGCCCCGGCGAGATCCTGGCGGTGGTGGTGCTCACCGATGGCCAGGACAACGGCTCGCGTCTGTCCCTCGAAGGGCTGGGCAGCGAACTGCAGCGCAGTGGCTTCGCCGGCGATGAGCGCATCGGCGTCTTCACCATGGGCTATGGCAACAAGGGGGATTTCGACGCCGACGTGCTGCGCCGCATCGCCGAGAGCAACGGCGGCCATTTCACCACCGGCACGGCGGACAGCATCCGCCGCCGCATGGAAGATCTGCAGATGGCCTTCTGATGACGGCGCCGGCCTGGACCAACCCCCTGGACCGCCCCCTGGCGGTCGCCGCCGGCGGCGTCAGCCTGGTGCTGCTGGTGCGCGGCGTCGGGCTGGCCCTTCCCCTGGCGGTCCTGCTGGCCGTGGCTCTCAGCGTTGCCTTCGCAGCGCTCCTGCCTCAAGGGGGAACGGCCGCACGCCGCAGCCGCAGCGAGCGCCTCCACGCCGAGCGGCTTGATGCGGGCCTGGAGGAGGCCCTGGATCGGGCCAGTGGGCTGGCGGTGACGGCGTTGGCGTTGCGCCAGGAGGCTGTGGTGCGTTTCACCGACCCGGGCCATCTGGAGGCCCTGGGCAGCGTCCAGCTCTGCTGCGAACGGTTGCAGCAGCTGCCGGAACGGCTGCAGGAACGCCGGCCCCTGCTGGAGTCGGGCGCAGGGCGGCGCCTGGATCCCGACGCCCTCACCCGTCGCCTGGCCCGGGAGGAGAAGGCCCTGCAGCGGGAGGCGGAGGGGCCCCTGCGCCAGGAACGGCGACGGCTGGTGGACCAACTGCGCCGCAATCTGCAGGCGGCGAATCAGGGGATGGACGAACGGGAGGCCCGCCTGCTCGCCCTGGCCACCCGTCTCGAGGCCATCGACGGTGGCCTGCAGCAGCTGCGCCGCCAGATCGATCGCCAGTGGCCCAGCACCGAGGCCAGCGATGCCGCCATGGCGGCGGCGCTTGAACCGCTCGATGAGGCCCTCGACCAGATCGAGCGTTCTCTGGATGCCGGCACCGCCTGAGGGTCAGCTCTCCAGCAGCGGCCCGCCGGCGAGGCGCCGGATCGCCACCACTCCGGGGCGTGGGGCCCGGCCGGGCACCCCGGAGGGCCAGTTGGAGCCCTGGGGCACCCAGCGCAGCTGCTCGAAGGGGCGGCCGGAGCGATCCACCAGCCGGTGGGCCTGGGCTTCACGGGCCTCCGCAGACGGGCGGGCGCCGTGGTCCTCGCCCGGGTGCTGCACCGCCAGAAACAGGGTGGCTTCGCCGCTGTCGAAGCAGGGGCCGGTCAGTTCGGATTCCATGGGTCCTGTAGCGAAGCAGAAGGCCTCACCGGCGTGGGGCCCGCGGGAGGGCAGCACCCAGCAGCTGTTATTGCCGAACAGATCCAGATCGACCGATTTCGTCGAGCGGTCGGTCACCATCCAGATGTTCCCCAGCCGATCGATGCTGAGGTTGTCGGGATTGGCGAAGCCCAGGCCCCCCTGCCAGGGGGCGCCGCCAGTGGCCACCAGGCGCCAGCGGAAGCCCCCTGCCGGTGCCGCATCCTCATCGGCCAGGCGCATGATCCAGCCATAGGGCCAGGTGGGCTGCCCCTGGGGGCCGCGGAAGATGGCCGGGTCGGCCCGGCCGTCGCCGCTGCCGCCGCCGGCGGTGAAGGCGATCAGCAGATCGCCGCTGGCCGGATCGATCACGGTGTCTTCCGGCCGGGCCGCGGGGGTGGCCCCGATGGCGCAAGCGGCCAGGTGGGCATCGATCAGGATCGCCCCCATCCGCTCCTCGCCCTGTCCGGGGTAGAGGTCCGCCAGGGTCTGGAACCGGCGCCGGTAGTCCGCCACGGCCGCGTCGCTGCTGAAGGCTTCGGCGCCGGGCCTGAGGCGATCGGAGTGGGGCAGCAGGATCGCCTGCTCGAGGCCGAAACGGGTGAAATGGCTGGGGGGAAGCGGCGCCACCGGGCTGGAGGGCTCCAGGGGCAGCCAGCGGCCCCGGCCCTCCCCGCCGGCGGGGAGGGGCGGATCGAAACGGGCCACCTCCAGCCGCCCGGCAGTGAACAGGGCCGAATTGGCCGGGTCGGCCGGATCGCGGATCGTGGCGTCGCTGACGTAGCGGTAAAGGTGGCCGCCGTGGCGGTCGCAGCCGGAATAGACGATCAGGGGCTGGCCGGCGACGGCCTTGACCGCCACGGCCTCGTGGCGAAAGCGGCCCAGCCAGCTGTGCTTCACCGCGGCCTGCTCGGGCCGGCGCGGGTCGATCTCCACCATCCAGCCGTACTTGTTGCCCGCCAGGCCGAAGGGGTTGCCAAGGCCGTCGAGGCGCTGGCCGTCGTAGGCGAAGGGCCGCTCGGCGGGCGAGACGGAGGAGCCGTCGGCATGCACCGCCTCGGGCACCTGGCTCTGCAGGTTCTCTTCGGCGCTGAGCACGGTCCCCCAGGGGGTCTCGCCGCCGGCGCAGTTGGCGAAGCTGCCGATGATGGCGTCCCCCAGGCCGTCGTCGTAGCCGAGGCGCTCGCGGCGTCGGAACACGGCCGCCGCCGGTCCTGAGCTGCGCAGCCGCTGGGCGGGGTCGCGCCAGCCGCTGAGGCCGGTGATGCGCCGATCGAACCTCCCCGTACGGCGCCGCCAAGGGCCGCCGGGCTGCCGCTCCAGCTCGATCACACCGAGGCCCAGATCGGCCATGGCTGCCTCCGCCAGCTGGCGCATGTTCTCCAGCAGCGGATCGCCCGCCGGCAGGCTGGCGGCATCCACCCGGCCGCCCCTGGCGGCCAGGGCCTCGATCACCCCCTCAAAAGGCAGCGTCCCGCCCACGGCTTCGGCGTAGCCCTCCCGCCAGGCCCTGGCGCTGATGTATTCAAAATTCACCGTCAACAGGGCCCGATCCGCCGCCAGGGCCAGGAAGGAGAGGTGATCGTTGTTGAAGCCGAAGCGGCCCTCGGCCACCGGATCCCCCCAGACCGCCACCACGTCGGCCCGGAAGCCGTCCGGCAGCACCAGCCGGTCTTCCAGCTCGATGCGGGCATACCGGCGCTGCTGGCTGTCCGCATCGAGGCCGTCGGTGGCCACCGGCAGGGGGGTGGGCACCACAGGGAAAGGGGTTTCCCTTGTCGCGGCCCCCACTGTCTTGGCTGCCGCGGATGGCAGAGCCGCATGGGCGAAGGAACAGGCGCCGATGCCAAGCAGAGAGAGCAGATCGCGACGATTCATCGGTTCGGTTGGCAGGAGGCGCTGCGGTGGGGCACCAGCAGGGCCACGTGGTTGTCCTGTTTGGCGTTGAAATTGTCGTCCGAGGCCAGCAGCAGGCTGGCCCGGCCATCGGCCTGGGTGGGCCCCGGGGTCAGGGCCTCCCAGTTGTCTGGCGGCAGGCCGGCCGCGATCAGATCCCACTGGTGGATCGGCTCCAGCACGCCGTTCGGGTCGGCCCGGCCATCGGGCAGCGGGTAGTGGGCCAGGAGGATCTGCCACTGATCGGGGGCCTGGTAGCGCCGCAGCAGGGCCAGCAGCCCTGGCGCCGGAGCGGCAGCATCGACCACCAGCAGATCGGTCAGCCCCCAACCAGTGCCCGCGGGAATGGCCAGGCGGGCCAGGGGCCCGGGAACGGCTCCGCTGGGGCCGAGGGCCCAGCCCAGCAGCCTCACCTGGCCTGGGGGATCCTGCAGCAGGGGCGATTCTGCGGCCATCAGCAGCCGATCGGCCTGACCGGGCCGGCGCAACAGGGCCAGGGACTCCGGCCCCTTGTTGGCACCCAGACCCTTCCCCGGGGCCGGCTGCCAGTCGGGTGGCAGGGGATAGGCACGCTCCAGCTGGCCGCTGGCCCGATCAAAGACCAGCAGTTGGGCTGGTCTGTCGGTGCTGCGCCGGCCTTCACTGGCCACCCAGAGGCGGTCGCCGAGCACCACGAGCCCTTCGCCGTCCATCTCCGCCGGCAGGGGGGCCTGGGGTGAGCCTTTCAGGTCCAGCCGGAAAAGCGGCCGCAGCGGCACGCGCCCCAACTGCCGAACGCCGCTCCAGGCGCTCACGCTGCCCTGGGTGTCATCGCTGAGCAGCAGGAGCGTATCGGTGTTGCTCTGGTAGCTGGCGGCAGAGAAACCTCCGGAGGGTTGGCCGTTCGCCGCTCGGCGAGGCAGGCGCGCCCGGGCCGCCACCTCCCAGCCCGCCTCGGCCGGGCAGGGCAGCAGGGGGGGTGGGACGACGGGCGGCACAACCATGGTCAGATTCTCCTGTCGGCGAGGGGCGGCGGCGGCATCCGGGGACACGCGCTGGGGGCCGTTAAGGTCGAAGTCCCATGGGGTGAGCCATGACATCCCCATCCGGAGCCCTCCCGGCAGCCGCCGACTCCGGCGAGGACAGCGGCAAGCGGCTGGCGGTCCTCATTGATGCCGATAACGCCCGGGCGGCGGTGATCGAGGCGGTGCTGGAAGAAGTGGCCCGCTTCGGGGAGGCGATTGTGCGGCGTATCTATGGCGACTTCACGTCACCGGAAAGTGCCTCCTGGAAGAAGTTGCTCAACAAGTTCTCGATCAAGCCGATGCAGCAGTTCGCCTACACCGTGGGCAAGAACGCCACCGACAGCACGATGATCATCGATGCGATGGATCTGCTGTACACCCGCCGCTTCGATGGCTTCTGCCTGGTGACCAGCGACAGCGATTTCACTGGCCTGGCCGTGCGCCTGCGGGAGGAGGGGCTGCTGGTGTATGGCTTCGGTGAGGAGAAGACCCCGGCGGCCTTCCGCAACGCCTGCCACAAGTTCCTGTTCACCGAGGTGCTGCGGACCGCCGCCCGTCACGGGGAAGAGGCCGCTGCCGCGGACAGTGCCCGCCGGCCCCAGGAGAGCGATCCCCCTGCCAGCGGCCATCCCGTCATCCCGGCCGATTTTTTGATGGAGGCGCTGGATCGCTCGGTGGAGGAATCGGGCTGGACCCAGCTGGGCACCTTCGGCAGCTACCTGCAGAAAATCCAGCCCGACTTCGACACCCGTCTCTATGGCTTCAAGAAGCTCTCCGATCTGGTGCGGGGCTGTCCCTCCCTGTTCGTGATGGAGGAGCGGGAGGCCCCCAGCGGCAACCGCACGATCGTCTATGTGCGGGCCCGGGAGGACCTCTGAACCCTGAACCGGCCATGACTCTGCGGCGCCTGGCGGCCTTCTGCGATGGCGATCAGGGCGGCAATCCCGCCGGCGTCTTCATCGGCGAGCAGTTGCCTGACGCCGCCCAGATGCAGCGGATCGCCGCCGAGGTGGGCGATTCGGAAACGGCTTTCGCCGCTCCCCAGGGAAACGGCTGGCGGGTGCGCTACTTCTCCCCGGCCGCCGAGGTGCCCTTCTGCGGCCACGCCACCGTCGCCCTCGGGGCTGCCTTGGCCGAACACTGCGGCGATGGGGTGTTCCCCCTGGTGCTCAACGGGGCCGAGATCAGCGTGGAGGGCCGGCGGCAGGGGCAGCGCTGGAGTGCCGCCCTGCAGTCGCCCCCCACCCAGCAGCGCCCCGTGGCGCCGGAGCTGCTCACGGCCGGCCTGGAGCTGTTCGGCTACGGCCCCCAGGACCTGGATCCCTCCCTGCCTCCGGCCATCGTCCACGGCGGTGCCGACCATCTGCTGCTGGCCCTGCGCCGCCGCGAGGACCTGGCGGCCATGCGTTATGCGATGCAGGACGGGGCCCGTCTGATGCAGGCGGCGGGGCTGCTGACGCTCCTGGTGGTCTGGGCGGAAGGGCCCCAGTCGTTCCATAGCCGTAATGCCTTCGCCATCGGAGGCGTCTACGAGGATCCGGCCACCGGTTCGGCCACCGCGGCGCTGGCCGGCTACCTGCAGAGCCTCGGCTGGCTCCATGGCGGCAGGATCGCTGTGGTGCAGGGGGAGGACATGGGTTGCCGCTCCCGGCTGCTCGCTGAGATTCCGGCGCAGCCGGGGGGCTCAATCCGGGTGGCGGGCCAGGTGCGCCCCCTGGAGGCCTGAATCAGGAGGCCTTTTCGAGCCGCTTGACGATCCAGCCCATCAAGACCAGCGAACCCAGCAGCGCCGCAAGCAGGGCGATTGTCATGGAATCGGAGGGCATTTCGACGCATTATGACCACAGGCCCCGCTGCCCTGGCCCTAGCCGTGCAAAGCCATCCCGCCCTGGTCTTTGTCTACGGCACGCTCAAGCGCGGCCACGGCAACCACCACTGGCTCAGCGGTGCGAGCTTCCTGGGGGAGGCGGTTCTGCCGGATGTGGTGCTCCACGACCTGGGCCCCTTTCCGATGGCCGTGCCTGGAGAGGGTTCGGTGCGGGGTGAGGTGTATGCCGTGGAGGCCGGAGGCCTGGCCCGGCTCGATCGCCTCGAGGGTTATCCGCGCCTCTACGACCGTCGGCGGTTGCCTTTGGCCGATGGCCGCCACGCCTGGGTGTACCTGGGCCGACCGCACCAGGTGCGTTATGTGCCCGCCATCACCGATGGCTGCTGGCGGGGGCCAGCGCCGGGAGCCGCGGTGCGCCGCAGCCAGATGGGCCTTGAGCCCCTTGTCAAACGGAATCCCTAGCGCGGTACTGTCGCGGCTCTGCGGGCGTCAGCCCCCTGCCACCAGCCAGCGCCCCCCGCTTCCCAGGGCGATCACCAGGCCCGACAGGGCGAGGGAGGGACCACTCCAGAAGGCCAGCTGCAGCAGGCGCCGCAGCAGCAGCAGGGATCCGCCCACCCCCACCAGCACCGCCAGGCTCTGGCAGAAGGCGATCACATGGCCATCGGCGCTCCAGGCGGGCAGCCGGGCAGCCAGGGTCGGCCAGAGGGTTTCGGTGCTCACCGGCAGCAGCCGGCCCCCCTCCGCCATCCCCATCGGCAGATGCTGGGCCAGCAGCAGCCCCCACAGCAGCGGCAGCAGCGCGTAGAGCAGCAGCCAGCTCGAGCTGGCGGGGCGCAGCCACCCCAGCAGGGGCCGCAGCAGCAGCCACAGCCCCGCCGGCAGGGCCAGCGCCAGGACGGCGAAGGCCAGGCGGCCCAGCAGGGGTCCCTGCTCCAGGAGCTCCGGCGCCAGGGGCAGCCAGCCCAGCAGCCGTTCCCAGTGCCGCAGGCAGATCCCGCCGGCCAGCACCAGGATCAGCCCCGCCTCACCGGCGGGCGGGGCCATGTCGCGCTGCAGGTCGGCGGCGGGGGGGCGCAGGCGCAGCTGCACCGACCGGTGCGGGCAGGCCTGGGCGCAGGAGAGGCAGAGCACGCAGTTGCGGTTGTCGGCCAGGTGGGCCGGATGGGTGCCGAGGGGGCAACCGGCGGTGGCCAGGCCCTCCCCTTCCGCCGGCCCCCCCTTGAAGCAGGCGTAGCTGCTGCAGCTGCCGCTGCAGGTGCCCGCTTCGGCCCGCAGTTCGCTGATGGCCAGCTTGGCGAACAGGCCGTTCATGCCGCCCACCGGGCAGAGGTGGCGGCACCAGAAGCGCTTCTCGAAGCGCAGCGAGCCGACCACGGCCCCGGCGGTGATCAGCAGCAGCAGGGCGCTGCTCTGGCGGGCACTGTTGCGCAGGTCGCCCAGTTCCTCCCACAGGAGGATCGCCGCGAAGCCTGCCGCCAGCAGGGGCGCCGCCCAGCGGTCGCTGTCGCCCCGCGGCCAGCGGGCCGGCCGCCAGCCCAGACACTTCGCCAGTCTCTGGCTGATCTCCCCCCAGACCATGAACGGGCAGAAGGAGCACCACAGGCGGCCCACCAGGGGGTAGCCCAGCAGGATCAGCGGCCACCACCAGGCCCAGAAGAGATTCAGGCCGCCGTTGTGGCCGCGGTCCTGGGGTCCCCACCAGAGCCACAGGTTCACCAGCACGAACACCCAGCTCACCACCCCGAACAGCAGGGTGTTCCAGAGCAGGGGTGAGCGCATGGCGTCCCGCAGCCAGGGTTTCCAGCGCCAGAGGTCGAAGCGGGCCCGCTGGGGACGCCGCAGGGTCCAGAACACGTCCTCCGGCAGCTCCTCCGGATGGTCGCCGCTGCACTGGCGCAGGGCCCGCTCGATCAGCTCCAGCAACTCCCGCACGTTGCCCGGGAAGTCGTAGGTCTGGAGGCGCTTCACCAGCCCCTCCCCCACGGCCGGCGGCTGGCTCCAGCCGAGGCTGAGGGCCTTCTGGCGCACGCCGTAGCGCAGCCATTCGCCCAGGTCCTGGCGCCGCACCCGCAGCGGTGGCACGCGGATGTGGCAGCAGAGGGCGTCGAAATCGGGGGCGCTCGCCTCGGCGGTGAGGAACACCCGCCCGGCGAAGACGTGGTCGGCGTGGTCAGCCTCCGGCGAGCGCCAGCGGCCGCTGCGGGCCAGCTCCAGCAGGGCGGGTCGCAACGCCGGGGCGGCGCGGTCGATCTGATCCAGCAGCAGCCCGCCGGCGCCGATGCAGTCGATCAGGGCGACGCCACCGGCGGGGGCCGCGAACAGCTCGGCGCCGTCAGGGCGGAGCAGGGCGCAGTTGATGCGCACCAGAAGCTGCTTGCGGGCCGACGAGCCGAAGTGGATCAGGGAGGCGAGGTTGTCCTTTTCCAGGCCGGGCTCGCCGCTGATCAGCACGGCCTGGCGGCTGGTGTCGGCGGAGGCGGCGCGGATGGCGTCCCGCAGTTTCTGGGCATAGCGGCTGCTGCCGACGACCCCGCGGCGGGTCCGGCCCAGCAGGTAGGGCGCCAGCCGCAGCAGGCAGGCCCTCGGGTCGGTGCTGGCATCCGGCTGGCTTGACGTCATCGGGGACCTCGCGCTGGGTCGATTGTCGTTGGAGACGATGGGGGGATCTCCCCTGGCCCGCCCCCATCGGCACGTTGACGGATTCACCATGGACGTGTCGGGTTCGGCCGAATTTCTCTGGCGGGGGCACCGTCTTCAGCTGCTGGCGGAGCGGGCCGTCTGGGAGCCGCAGCAGGGGCTGCTGCTGGTGGCGGACCTGCACCTGGGCAAGGCGGAGAGCTTCCAGAGCCAGGGCATCCCGCTCCCCAGCGACGGCGATGGGGCCACCTTCAACGCCCTGCTGGCGCTGGCCCACAGCCATCGCCCCGCCCAGGTGCTGGTGCTGGGTGATCTGATTCACAGCCGGCTGGGGCTGACGGCGGACCTGCGCCAGAAGCTTCAGGCCCTGCCCGACCTGCTCGGCTGCACCCTGCGGCTGATCGGCGGCAACCACGAGCGGGGGTGCTGGCTCGAGGGGCTGGCGCAGGAGCCTTCGCTGGCCCTGGGCCCCCTCTGGTTGAGCCACGCCCCCGAGCCCAGGGCCGGCCACCTGAATCTCTGCGGCCATCGCCACCCGGTCGCCCTGATCGGTGGCGGCGCCGACCGGCTGCGTCTTCCCTGCTTCGCCTACGACCCGCGCGCCGAGCAGTTGGTCCTGCCGGCCTTCGGCCAGCTCACCGGCGGCCATCCCTGCCCGGAGGGCGAGGTGCTCTGGCTGGTGGCCGACGGCACGGTGGTGCCCTGGGGCCCCACCCCCCGACGGAGTGGCCTCAGCTTTCGGCGGCCAGCGCCCGCACCACGTCGCCGCGGGTGAGCACCCCCACCAGGGCCTCCTGCTCGTCGAGCACGAACAGGCGCTGGGTGCCCCGGTCGTGCAGCAGACGGGCGGCCTGGGGCAGAGGGGTGCCGGCGGGGCAGCTATGGGGCTGGGAGCCCATCACGTCGCCCACCGTGCTGCCAAGCACCTGGTGCACCTGCTTGTCCCAGTCGAGCGGGTTACGCAGGTAGATGACGGCATCGAGCAGCATCATGTAGGGCCCGGCATCGAAGCCGCTTTCGCGCACCATCAGGTCCTGCTCGCTGAGTTCCCCCACCAGGGCCCCGAGCTCATCGAGCACCGGCAGGCCGCTGACGTGGTGGTCGCTCATCAGCTGCACGGCCTCCTGCAGGGGCGTGGTGGTGGTGACACTCAGCACGGGGCTGGTCATCACTTCGGCCACGCTGCGCTCGACGACCATGCGGATCTCCTCGGTGATGGCATTCTGCTGGTGAACGGGACCCTGCCCTGCGACGCCTCGCCGACCTGCTGACGCTTGCCCGGGCCGTGCTGGGGTTGCCGCTGCTGCTGGCCCTGGCCGGCGGCCGGCCCGCGCTGGCCTGGGTGCTGCTGCTGCTGGGCGGCCTCAGCGACTGGGCCGACGGTGCCCTGGCCCGCCGGGCCGGCGGTGGGTCGGTGTGGGGAGCACGGCTCGATCCCCTCACCGACAAGATCCTGATCAGCGCCCCGCTGCTGTGGCTGGCCCACACGGGCGGTCTGCCCCTGTGGGCGGTGTGGCTGCTGCTGGCCCGGGAGCTGCTGATCTCCGGCTGGCGGGCCGGCCAGGGCAGCGGCGGCCCCGCCTCGCTGGGGGGCAAGGCCAAGACGATCCTGCAGTTCCTCTCCCTGCTGCTGCTGCTCTGGCCTCCGGCCTGGGGCCTGGGCCAGGGCGCGCCGCTGGTGCGCCTGCTCCATGGCGCCGGCTGGTGGCTGTTCTGGCCGTCGCTGCTGCTGGCGCTCAGCTCGGCCCTGGGGTACCTGCGGGCTGAGGCGAGGGGGTGAAACCGGGCCACGTCGCCCAGGATGACAGAAGTGAGCGAAAAGGCCTGTGGCTAAGTAACGACCTGCAAGCCCTGCTTCTGTTCATAAACCGTGGAGACTTGAAGGCATTGGTTGACCATCGTATTGACTTGAATCCATGGCCTTTCGAGACTGACACGAACAAACTCGACGTGGTGGGCCGTCAGGTTGGCATCAGAGCGGAGTTCACCAATCAATTTGTCCTGCTCAACTCTGAATCCAAAGGAGACACGAAAGGGGTGGGGATTGTGAAGTCGTAAGTCCTTGAATCCCCACACCACCGTGGCGTCAGCGCCCAATGGTGTGAAGCGTTCATCCTCCGCATAGATATCCAGGCTGTGGGGATGGCGTTCCAGCACGGTTAATCCACCCAGCAGGGCCAGGTGGTAGACCATCGAAGACAGCTGGCAAAGCCCACCGCCACTGAGGGCAACGAGCTTGCCCTTGACAATGTTTCGCCCCGGAAGAAATCCATTGGCTGCATTAGGACGGCGGATGCGGTGCCAGAAGGACCAGCTCCTGTTGCTATCGATCAGCCCGCCATCCAGCAAAGCGGCCCCCCGGGTGATGTTGGCAATCTTGTTTTCAAAGAAGTCGCTCGGCATGATCGGCTGCGTGAGGCCAAGGGAAGGCGGCTGCTGTGCTATGGCACCATCGGTCCTTTCAAACGTAATCTTGTTCAGGCGATCATTCCACAGGCGCCAGAGATGTCGGATCTCCTGACGCATTCCCAATGGCAATCGTCGTCTCATTACAAGATCTCGTCTTCAACCGGTTGAGTGAATACCACAGCGATTTAAGAACTTGCCCTTGCTCGGTATGACCATGGACCAGTGCCCAGTCTCAAGCGGCAGAACCCTCCCGGGAGGGGGCGATCAAAACTGAGCTGGACGAAGGGCCAATCGGAGGAATTTGACCAGAACTGTATGGGCACACTTCCACGACCGCAACACAGCGGCAACAGTGCCGCGGCAGGGTTCCGTTTGGGCCCTTCTGGAAGCCCCTGACCCCTCAGCCCAGCAGCGCCGCATCAGCGCTGAAATCAGGGCTTCCGGCGGGGCGCAGGGCGTAGTCATTGGTGTAGCTGTCAGCGAGGGTGGCCTCCAGGTCGTACTCCGGCTCCCAGGCCAGCTCCCGCCGCACGCGGTGGGTGTCAGTGAGGAAGTGGGCCAGGCGCAGCGGGAACGCCTTTCGGGCCTTCTTGTCGAGGCCGGCGGGGTCAAAGCTGCGGATCTCCACCGCCTCCGGATCGGTGCCGCAGGCGCGGGCGGCGGCTGCCACCAGGCCCCGGAAGCTGATGCCCTGGGAGCCGGTGCAGTTGTAGATGCGGTTAGCGGCGGCCTCCACCTCAATGCAGCGGGCCATGGCGGCGGCCAGGTCGCCCACGTGGCCCAGCTGGGTGATGGTGCTGCCGTCACCGGGGAGGGGCACCGGCCGGCCGTGCATGAGGCGATCGAAGAACCAGCTTTCCACCGGGTTGTAGTTGCCCGGACCCACGATGTAGGTGGGCCGGAAGCTGGTGAAGGGGATACCCTCCTGGCGCAGCCAGCCTTCTGTTTCCAGCTTGCCGGCATGGCGGCTCTGAGGGTCGGTGGGGGACTCCTCGTCGAGGGGCCAGAGCTCGCTGTCGGCGTACACACCGGCCGAGCTCACGTACACCAGCCGGTGGGAGGGGGGGCCGGTGCGCTCGATCACCTGCCGGGTGTCCTCCAGGGTGCGGCCGGAACTGTCGACGATCACATCGAAGGGCCGACCCTGCAGCATCGCCAGACCTTCGGCGCTGCTGCGGTCGCCCTGTAGATGTTCAATTCCCTCCGGCAGGGGCTGGCGCCCGCGGGTGAACAGGCTGAGCTGGTGGCCGGCGGCCAGAAGTCGGCTGACCAGGGGGCGACCCACGAAGCGGGTACCGCCCATCACCAGGATCCTCATCGCCATGCCGCGTTGGTGAGCGCCATTCAAGCGGCAGGCCGGGATCAGGGGCCGCAGGGCAGCGGCAGGCCCAGGCGCTCGAAGGGCAGGGGCAGCAGTTCCAGCACCACCGTTCCCGGGGGGCCTGCGCTGGTGCCCGCGGTCCCGGGCAGCGGCACCGGCCGGTAGGTGCGGCCATCGAAACGCAGCTCCTTCAGCCCATCGGGGGCGCCATGCAGGCTGGCGGGCAGGGTGAAATCCAGCCAGCCGCGGTGGCGATTGCTGATCACCTTCAGGGGCGACTGGAAGAGGCCGCTCTCCGCCACCAGTTCCAGCACGCCGTCGACGTCACGGAACACCAGCAGGCTGCAGCCGCCGCTGGCACAGGCGTAGGAGCCCACCACCACCGCCACGGTCTCCAGCCGGCCGTCGCCGTCGAGATCGATCCGGTTGTGCAGGTAGCGCAGCGGCCCCACATCGGCACAGACGGGGCGCTGGGCCGTGGCTCGGGCCTGCTCCCACTCGGTCTGATCGGGATCGCCGGACGCCGCCGGGCTGGCTGCCACCGGGCCGGCGAACAGGCGAGCCCGCAGGGCCGCCTCCAGGCGAGCATCGGGACGGTTGATCGGTGCAATCACCGAACCCGGCGGTGCCAGGGGGGGTGGCCTGTCGCGGGGATCCGGGCCCTCAGGGCCCAGCAGGGAGCGCGGCGGGGGCGTTGGCGCCGCCAGCGGAGGAGGTGCCAGCGGCTGGGCCAGGGCAGGGGTGCAGCAGCCGATCAGCAGCAGAACAGCAAGCGGCCGCAGCGGCGACATCGGGGAGAGACGGAGGCCTGGCGAATGCCGTCGCCCGCGGATGGGGGCAAGTTACGTCGTTCAGGGCCAGGACGCTGCCGCTGCCCCTCTCAGTCGCCGGTCGTTTCGACCTCCGGACCGGCGGCGGCCGAGCTGAGCTGCTCCAGGTGGGCCTCGATGCGATCGGCCAGCGCCAGGCAGCGATCCATCTCCTCCCAGAGCAGTTCACGGCGCCGGGACGTCACCGCGTAGGAGCGGTGATGCAGGTCGCGGCCC
Source organism: Cyanobium sp. Aljojuca 7A6 (assembly GCF_024346455.1). GTDB lineage: Bacteria > Cyanobacteriota > Cyanobacteriia > PCC-6307 > Cyanobiaceae > Cyanobium. The sequence continues at coordinate 26,868 of NZ_JAGQCY010000016.1, read as the reverse complement.
TGGTAGCGGAGCGCATCCCTGAGGCGGCGCCAGTCATCCGGAGCCAACGTGGGAGGGGAGTGCGTCATCGGGTCAGGGCCAGCAGGTCGGCGTCATGGCACAGGATGGAGCCCAGAGCGGCCCTGTCACCCTGGTCATGCAAGTCATTCCCGCCATTGATCTGCTCGACGGGCATTGTGTGCGTCTGCATCAGGGTGACTACGGCCGTGTCACCCGCTTCAGCGACGACCCCGTGGCCCAGGCGCTTGAGTGGCAGCGCCAGGGAGCCACGAGGCTGCACCTGGTGGATCTCGATGGGGCCAGGAGCGGAACTCCCTGCAACGACGGCGCCGTGCAGGCCATCGCTGCGGCCCTGGCCATTCCGGTGCAGCTGGGCGGGGGCGTGCGCTCGGGGGAACGGGCTGAACAACTGCTGGGCTGGGGTGTGGACCGGGTGATCCTGGGCACGGTGGCCGTCGAGAACCCGGAACTGGTGCAGCGCCTGGCCGGCCGCCATCCCGGCCGCATCGTGGTGGGAATCGATGCCAAGGAAGGGATGGTGGCCACCCGCGGCTGGATCGAGCAGAGCACGGTGGAGGCCACGGCCCTGGCCGCCAGCCTCGAGGGCACGGGGGTGGCGGCGATCATCAGCACCGACATCGCCACCGACGGGACGCTGGAGGGCCCCAACCTGGCGGCGCTGCGGGCCATGGCCCAGGCGTCTTCCCTGCCGGTGATCGCTTCGGGGGGTGTGGGTTGTCTCACCGATCTGCTCAGCCTGCTGAGTCTTGAACCCCAGGGTGTGACCGGGGTGATCGTGGGACGGGCGCTGTACGACGGCCGGGTGGATCTGGCGGAGGCTCTGCAGGCCATTGGAGACCAGCGGCTCCAGGATCCGTTGCAGCTGCCGATCGCCTGAAAGCGGTCATCGGCAGAGCCGCCGGCAGAAGACGCGGCCTATGCCGGTATTGCGCCAACTGCCCTATAACAGACCAATCGTCTATGGCAGCAGCGGTTGCATCCCACCACGACCACCTCCTCCTCCACGGGCGGCGACCGCCGTGGCGAGGTTGGTGATCGTCCCTTGGTGTCGCCAGCCCCGAGCCACGTGGAGCAGGTCTACCAGCGCTGCCGCGACCTGGGTATGCGCCTGAGCCGTCAGCGGCGCATGGTCCTCGATCTGTTGTGGGCCGAAAAAAGCCATCTTTCCGCTCGGGACATCTTCGAAAAGCTCAACGATCAGGGGCGCCACATTGGCCACACCTCCGTTTATCAGAATCTGGAGGCTCTGCAATCGGCCGGCGTGATCGAATGTCTTGAGCGCGCGAACGGCCGTCTTTATGGCTATCGCGCCGATCCCCACAGCCATCTGACCTGCACCAGATCCGGCGAGATTCTTGATCTCGATGTGCTGCTTCCCGCCAATCTCCTGCAGCAGATTGAGGCGCAAACCGGGTTCGCGATCGAGTCCTACACCCTGCATCTTTCCGGCCACCCCCGGGCGGCACTGGAGAAAAGCGTCCGCCTTGGTTAAGGTCGGGCCATTCTTCTCCTGACAACGTGCCTCGACGTCCGGCACAGCCCCTCCCCCAGCTGCTGCTGTTCGCCGAACCCCTGCAGAGGGCGGGCCTCTCCAGCTGGCTAGAGCCCGGGGGTTCCAGTGGCGACCCCAGTGGTTGGAGTGGTTGTCGAGTGGTGGGTAGCGACGAACTGCAGGGTCCGCCCCAGCTGATCGTCTGGTGCCTTGGCGCCCCGCCCGAGCCCCAGGCGCTCGACGCCGAGAGCCGCCGAATGCTGGAACGCTGGCATCCGGCGCCGCTTTTGCTGCTGCTCCCCGACCACCACCCCTATGCCAGCGACTTTCTGCTGCAGCTGCCGGCCCAGGGCCTGATCGAGCAGGCCGACGCCGTCAGCCTGCGGGAGGCCGTCAGCACCGTGCTGGCCGGCGGCCGGGTGCTGGCCATCGGTCCTGCACACCAGGTTCCTGACGCCACTCACGCCGTGCCCATGGGCCTGGGTCAGTGGTTGCTGCTCAGCGGCCTGCAGCAGATCGATGCCGAGCTTCGCCTCTGTCTGCGCCTGCTTGATCCACCGCCACCCCAGCTGCTGCCGCTGCTGCTGCTGGAGGGACGGGTGCGGGAACTACGGCAGGCCCGTCGGTTGTTGCAGTGGCTTTGGGGGCCGGTCAGCCTGGCCTGGAGCCAGCCCATTGTCGAGGAGCCCGTTGCCCCCAGCACGGCGGGCAGCCAGGCTTCGGGCTCAGGCCATGCAGTGGCGATCACCCTGCGCCAGCGCACGGCCGAGGGACTTTGGGAGGCCCTGCGGGAACGGCTGACGCAGGCCGCTGCCGCCGGCCCCAGCAACAACAGCGGCCAGCTCCTGGCCCTCGACGGTCTCCACGTCTCCCGTCGCAGTGATCTGTTGCTGGGACTGCTGGAGCAGTTCGACCGGCTGCGCCGCCGACTGCTGCAGGACGATCCCCGCGGCGAGCAGCTGGAGCGGCTCTGGAAGGAGTTGCAACCGGAGCTGCGCCAGCAGGCCCTGCGCCACATGGCCGGCTCTTACGTGCAGCTGCCCATGGCCGGCAAGCTCTGCCCCGTGGCGGAGACGCTCCTGCATCGCAGCGAGTTTGCCGCCGAGGACCTGGAGCTGCCCGATCCGCTGGCCATGCTCACTCCTCTGCTGCAGGCCCGCCCTTTGCTGGTGGATGGCCAGTTGCTGGCACCGGATGAACCCCAGGCCGTTCTTTATCTGGAACTGCTGCTCAGCAATTGGCTGGTGCGCAGTGCCGAGCTGATCAGCGCCGAGGTGCTGGCGGCCTGTGCCGAATGGCCGGAGCTGCGCCGCTACCTGTTGCGTCCTGAGCTGCTGGCCACCCGCAATCTGGAGCGGCTGCGCAACCAGCTCAATGCCCAGCAACGATGGACCAGCTGGTTCGACCGGCCGATCCACCTTTATGAAAGCCGGCGCCCCCTGTTCCGCCTCGGGGCCGGCGCGATCGATTCTGTGGATCTCACCGAGCCCCGCGACGCCGAACTGCGTCAGCTTGGCTGGGTGCAGCAGGCGGTCACGCTGGCCATGGAAGCCCGTGATGCCCTGGGCCCCCAGCTCCAGAGCCTGCTGAAGCGCCTGGGGGATCTGCTGGTGGTGCTGCTGACCCAGGTTCTGGGCAAGGCGATTGGCCTGGTGGGTCGCGGCATCGTCCAGGGCATGGGCCGGAGCCTCAACCGCAACTGAGGCGGCCCGTGTGCACGGCACAATGACCCCAGACGCTCGCTTCCCCTTGCCCCGTTTGCTGTCCCGGCCCTTCGCCAGCCTCTGGGCCCTGCTGCTGATCGTGGCGATGGGCCTGGCCTGGTCCCCTGGCCCGGCGGCGGCCAGCCTCGAGAACGACCGCTACGACGGCAACATCTTCGCCCTGTATGCCGGCAACGGCTCCCTGGTGCCGCCCCGCAGCAGCCTGGCCCAGTCCCTGGCGGACCATCGGGTGGCGGTGATCGTCTACTACCTCGACGACAGCAGCGTCAGCAAGCAGTTCGCCCCGGTGGTCTCGGAGCTGCAGCGCCTCTGGGGCAACGGCATCGACCTGATCCCCTTGGTCACCGATCCGCTCCAGAATCGTCCCGATGGCGGCGCCGCGGATCCTGCCCATTACTGGGACGGCCTGATCCCCCAGGTGGTGGTGATCGGCAGCGATGGACGGGTGGTCTTCGATCGCCACGGTCAGGTGAGTGTCGATGCCATCAACGCCGCCGTGAGCGAGGCCACCGGCATCCCGATGGCGCCGGGCTCGGGCAACAGCGCCACCATGAGCTTCAACGAACTCAACAGCGAAGTGGTGGCCTCCCGCTGATGCCGGCCAGCCGCACCGAAACCGACAGTCTCGGCCCGGTGGAGGTGCCGGCCGAGCATTACTGGGGGGCCCAGACCCAGCGTTCGTTGCGCAACTTCCCCTTCGGCGCGCCGATGCCGATCGCGGTGGTCCACGCCTTTGGCCAGCTCAAGGCCGCCTGCGCTGAGGTGAACGCCGCAAAAGGCGTGCTCCCCGACCTCCTGGCGGCGCTGATCGTGGTGGCAGCTGACGAGGTGAGCGGTGGCCGGCTTGATGCTGAGTTCCCGTTGCGGGTCTGGCAAACCGGATCGGGCACCCAGACCAACATGAACGTCAACGAGGTGATCGCCAACCGGGCGATCGCTGCCGCAGGAGGCGTACTGGGCAGCAAGCTGCCGGTCCACCCGAACGACCACGTCAACCTGAGCCAGTCGAGCAACGACACCTTCCCCACCGCGATGCACATCTCCGTGGCGAGCGCCCTGCACCAGCGGCTCGTTCCCAGCCTGGAGGCCCTGATCGCCGCCCTGCGGACCAAGGCGACGGCTTACGCCGGCCTGATCAAGATCGGGCGCACCCACCTCCAGGACGCGGTCCCCCTCAGCCTTGGCCAGGAATTCGGTGGCTACGCCTCCCAGCTGGAGCTGGGACTGGCCAGCCTGCGGGCCACGTTGCCCCAGGTGCTGCAACTGGCTATCGGCGGCACGGCGGTGGGCACCGGACTGAATGCACCCGCCGGCTTCGGCGAAGCGGTGGCGGCCCGGCTGGCGGAGCGTATCGGCCTGCCGTTCACCAGTGCCCCCGACAAGTTCCAGGCCCTCGCCGGCCAGGAGGGGCTGGCGGCGGCCCATGGGGCCCTGACGGTGCTGGCGGGCAGCCTGATGAAGATCGCCAACGACATCCGCTGGCTGGCCAGCGGCCCTCGCTGCGGCCTTGGGGAGCTGGTGCTGCCGGAAAACGAACCAGGCTCCAGCATCATGCCCGGCAAGGTGAATCCCACCCAATGTGAGAGCCTCACCATGGTGGCCGTGCAGGTGATGGGCAACAACACCGCCGTCCAGATGGCCGCCAGTCAGGGGAATTTCGAACTGAACGTGTTCAAGCCCCTGATCGCCCATAACCTGCTTGAGAGCATCGACCTGCTGGCCGGGAGTTGCGGCACGTTCCGGGAACTCTGCATTGAGGGACTGCGGGCGGATGTGGAGCACATCGAAGCCCAACGCGACCGCAGCCTGATGCTCGTGACCGCTCTGACCCCGGCCATCGGCTACGACCGGGCCTGCGCCATCGCCCGCCATGCCCACCAGCACCGGCTCAGCCTGCGGGAGGCGGCGCTGGTGCTCGGTGAGATCAGCGGCGAGGAGTTCGATCGCTGGGTCAGGCCCGAGCAGATGGTCTGAAGGCAGCCAGCCTTGATTTTCCGCTGATCTTCCGTAAGGTGTCCACGATCATCTGCGGCTCGTCATCAGGACAAGATTGTCCTGGCGTTGTCGTTGATCAACGACTGCGAATGCCCGCTCTAAACACTTGATCAGGACAACGCCCACACTGCTGAGCTTCTTGCAGACTCTTGCCTGCCCCACGATCGAGTTGCGGAGCGGGAGACCGCAGGCCTGACATGTTCTCCTTTCGTTCCCGGAACCCAAACGATCGACCCGTGCGAGCCGACCATTCCGTTGGCCTCAGACCTGAGTTCTATCGGGCAGTTTGCCGGTGGCGCGGGCGTCCGATCCTCACAGGATCGGCGGGGTTCACTCTCCTGGAACTCATGATTGTGGTTGGCATCGTGGGGATCCTCAGTGCGGTTGCCCTTCCCCGGTACCTTCGCGCCATGGCCATGGCCGAGGCGTCCAGCAGCATCCTCGAAGCGGTGTCTTTCGCCGAACAGTGCGCGGTTGCCCACAAGTCCGGCCTACCCGTCCTGGTAACTCCCCCCGGTGGCCCAGCCCGCTACTGCGACAGCACCTCCGCCAGGCAGATCCACAGCCGACGCTGGTCGGGGGATGCCTCGGGAGTCGTGTGCTTGGGAGTCCCCGCTAGCAGTAATCACCGTCAAGCTTTTCTGCGCGTGAGTGGCAACTTAAGTCCCATCATCGGTACGATTGAATGCAGCTTCCAGCCATGATGTTTCTCCGGAGTCCCTGCCGGATAGTGCCGGACCAGGGCAGCCGACTCACAGGAGATTCGCCGCCAGTTCGGCCAGCTCTGAGCGTTCTCCCCGCATCAGGGTGATGTGGCCGGAAAGCAGCTGGCCCTTGAAGCGTTCCACCAACCAGGTGAGGCCATTGCTCTCGGCATCCACATAGGGATTATCGATCTGGTAAGGGTCGCCCGTAAGCACGATCTTGGTGCCTTCTCCCACCCGGGTGACGATCGTCTTGACCTCATGGGGGGTGAGGTTCTGGGCCTCATCCACCACCATGAACTGGCGCGGGATCGAGCGGCCACGGATGTAGCTGATCGCCTCCACTTCCAGCAGTCCCATCCCCTTGAGATCGCTCCAGTTGCTGCGCGGTGGCCGATGGCCCCCCCGGGAGGCCTGGGCGTCCTCGCCACCGAGCAGGAAGTCGAGGTTGTCGACGATCGGTTGCATCCAGGGGGCCATCTTCTCCTCGAGATCCCCTGGCAGGAAGCCCATCTCCTTGCCCAGGGAGATCACCGGGCGGGTCACCAGAAGGCGTTCGTAGAGGCGCTCATCGGCCACCTGGTGCAGCCCCGCCGCCAAGGCGAGCAGGGTCTTGCCGGTGCCGGCCTTGCCCACCAGGGTCACCAGGGCCACCGCCGGATCAAGCAGCAGATCCAGCGCGAAGGCCTGCTCCCGGTTGCGGGGCTGGATCCGCCCCATTTTGGCCTTGGCCGACTTCTGCAGCGGTTGCAGGGTCCCGGTGCGGCCGTTGTAGCGGGCCAGCAGGGTGTGGGCCGGCTGGGCCAGGTCGATCAGGGTCACCCCCTCGTTGGCCTGGAGGGGCGCCACGGGAACCGGCTGCTCCGGGATGGCGTCTGCCGTCAGGCCGTCGCCGGCCTTGACCCGGTCCATCAGGTCGGCGTCCATCCAGCGCTCGCAGAACCCCGGGTAGAGGTCCGCCATGTCCACCTTGTCGGTGGTGTAGTCCTGGGCGATCAGGCCCACCGCATCGGCCTTGATGCGCAGGTTGGTGTCCTTGGTGACGAGCACCACCGGTGGCTGGCTGCCCACCACCTCCTGCAGCCGCTGCTCCAGCGCCACCGCCAGGATGTTGTTGTCGCCGTTGCCCGCCTTGAGTTCGGGGGGCAACTGTCGCAGGGTTTCGCTGCGGCAGAACACCACCTTCAAGGTGCCCCCGCTGGAGCCATCGATGGGTACCCCTTCGGCCAGGTTGCCCTTCTCCCGCAGTTGGTCGAGCAGGCGCGACACCTGGCGGGCGTTGCGGCCCTTCTCGGAAGGGTCCCGCTTGAAGCGGTCGATTTCCTCGACCACCTCGATCGGGATCACCACCTGGTTGTCCTCGAAGCGGTTCAGGGCCTGGGGGTCATGCAGCAACACATTGGTGTCGAGCACGAAGGTCTTGCGCATGCCAGGGCTCTGCCGGTTCCATGGGGCCGAAACTAGGTCCACGGGTGCATCTACGCTCCGGCCGGACATTCCCTGACGTATCGGCTTGCCGTTTCCCGTTTCCTTCCTGCTGGTTCTGCTGCTGCTCCTTGGTCTGGGGCTGGTGGTGCTTGAACTGCGCCACCGTCTGCGGCCGGCTTCCCCCCTTCAGCTGCTGCCCGGCGCCTTCCAGGTGCGGCGCCGGGCCCAGGGCCTGGAGATCACCGGGGAGATCCACATCCGCAACCCCCACCCCCGCATGGAGGTGATGGTGCCGGAGATCACGCTGGTTCCCACCGTGCTGGGCCGCAGCGATGTGAGCCAGATTCGCCACGAGCTGCGCATCACGCCTCAGCACCCGGATGAAGAAGCCCGCCCCGACGGTTACTGGGCCGCTTACATCGTCAAGGGCCGAAAGACCACCGCCGCCCACATCCGCCTCAACCTCACCGGACCCGCCGGCGTGGATCTCGAAAGCGTGCTCGACACCCTCTGGATGGACATCCACTGGGTGAACTACGGACCCTTCGGGCGGTTGCAGCGGCGCCAGGGGATCCTGATGCCCCTGCAGAAGCCGGAACCGGGTGATCCGGCTGCCCCCGGCTGGCGTGAGGGGGAGGGCTGCCGGGTGCTGCCGGTGCGTACCCATCTCCTGGGGGTGCTCGACGATTCACTCGCGATGCTGCGGCGCTACACCGATGGCCTGCTGCAGCCCGGTGATGTGCTGACCATCGGCGAGACCCCCCTGGCGGTGATCCAGGGGCGCTATCACCACCCGTCGACGGTGGATCCCTCTTTCCTGGCCCGCCTGCTCTGTCGGGTGTTCCACCCCACCAGCTCCCTGGCCACGGCCTGCGGTCTGCAGAGCCTGATTGATGTCTCCGGCCCTGCCCGGGTGCTGGGGGCCTGGTTCGTGGGCACCGCCCTGAAGCTGGTGGGCAGCAAAGGCTGGTTCTATCGCCTGGCCGGGGAGCAGGCCCGCCTGATCGATGACATCACCGGTACCACCCCCCCCTACGACCAGACGATCGTGCTGGGCCCGGACCAGCCGGCGGCCTGGTGCGAGCGGATGGCGGCGGCCCTCGGGGTGGCCGTGGCGGTGGTGGACGTCAACGACCTGGGACGGGTGAAGGTGCTGGCCGCCAGCGGCGGCACCGACGAGGCCCTGCTGATGCGGGCTCTGCGTCCCAACCCCGCTGGCAATGCCAACGAGCGCACGCCCCTCGTGTTGGTGCGTCCCACGTAGAATGTCCATGACAATGGTGCGATCAACGCCCATGTCACGTCCCGCGTTCCGGCGCCTCTCCCCACCCCTTCGTCGTCTGCCGTGCCAGTGCCTGCCGTGCCAGTGCCTGCCCAGGGCAGAACCTCCCCGAGCTGGACGGTGGAGCCCCTGCAGGGTTGGCATCTTCCCCTGCTGGATGATCCGGCCTTCCTGCCCCTGCAGCCGCTGTTGCAGCGCTCGCTGCTGCTGGCCCTGCCGGAGCAGTTACTGAAGGCGCTCACCAGTCGCCGCCCCCTGGCTGCCCAGGTGCTGGTGGCGCTGCAACGCCAGGGGCTCACCCGCCAGCAGGCCCTGGGGTTGATCGTCTCCCGGCGGCTCAACCGCAGCGGCAGCTGCTGGCAGGTGCAGCATCTGCGCCTGGCCCTGGCTGCTACCGAAGCCACCGATCCAGACGCCTTGGCACCCAGCCGGGCGGCCCTGGCCGGGGATCTGCTGCGCCAGGCCATCGGTCGGGTGAAGGGCGCCGCCAGCTGGATCGCCACTGCCTCCAGCCTCGACACGTCCCGGCTGGCGACCCTGCGGGAGCAAGGCTTCCAGCCCCAGCGCACCGATCGTCTCTGGCGCTGGCAGCCAGGGGCGGATCGCGCCACCCCGCTTCCCCCTGCCGACCTGCAGCTGCGTCAACTCAATCGCCGCAACGCCCCGCTGCTGTGGCACCTGGAGCAGGCCACCTGCCCGGCCCATCTGCGCCAGCTCCAGGACCGCCGCATCGAAGACCTGCTCGACCAGAGCCGCAGCCATGGCTGGATGCTGGTGGACGCCGTGCGCAATGAGGCGGTGGCGGGCGTGCGCTGGGTCGACGAGCACCCCGGCGGCGGCCAGGCGGTGGAGCTGAGCATCCACCCCGGCTGGGGCCACCTGCTTGGGGCGGCGGCCGAATCCTTGCTGCATCGCCTCGCCAAGGGGGGCACCAGCCTCTGGCTGCGCTGCGAAGTGAGCGACGGCGAGCGCCAGAGCTGGCTGCAGGCCCTGGGGGCCGAGGCCCATGGCGAGGAGGTGTTGATGGCCCGCAGTGTCTGGCGGCGCCAGGAGGGCCAGCCGGCCAAGCGAGCGGCCCGGCGCCTCGAAGCGGTTCTCGAGCAACTTCAGCCCCGGCGGCGGCCCATGCCCACCCCCAGTGGTCCCCTCGGCAGCCTGCCCACGGTGCCCCTGCTGCAGCGCTGAATGGCTACGCCTCGGCCGCGATCGGTGCTGGCCCTTGATGTGGGGCGCCGCCGTATCGGCCTGGCCGGCTGCGATCCGCTGGGGGTCACGGTGACGCCGCTCCCGGCGCTGGCGCGGGGGGAGTTCCAGTCCGACCTGCAGCGGCTGCTGCTCCTGGTGCGTCAGCGACGGGTGCAGGCGCTGGTGGTGGGGCTGCCCCTCGATGCAGGCCAGCGGCCCACCACCCAGACGATCCATTGTCGCCGCTACGGCTTGCGCCTGGCCCGGGCCCTGGCGGCCCTCGGCCAGCCCCTGCCCCTGGCCTGGGTGGATGAGCACGCCAGCAGCTGGGCGGCGGGCGAGCGTTTCGCTCTGCACGGCGACCGCAGCGGCCGCCTCGACAGCGCGGCGGCCGCGTTGTTGCTGGAGCAATGGCAGCGGGAGGGCCCCGAACCCCTGGACCTGACGGCCTTCAGCGACGATCCGGTCGCCCCGGCGGCCATCGCCGTGGGCACTCGGGCCGGTGCTGATTCATTCTGAGTAAACCCGCTCCCCCTCGATGGCCTCCGACCCCCCTGCGATGACGGGCTCCGGCGACGTGCCCACCGTGCAGGTGCGGGACGGCAGCGGCCGGCAGCTGCTGTGTTTCCTGGAGCAGCTGATTCCCCTCGATGGCCACGACTACGCCCTGCTGACGCCGGTGGACACCCCGGTCTGCCTGTTCCGCCTCAGCGATGACGACGATCCCGAGCTTGTGGAGACCCTCAACGCCACCGAACCGATCCTGTCGGTGGCGGATGTGGTGCTGCAGGAACACGACCTGACCCTGGTGCGTTCCGCTGTCACCCTCACCGTCAGCGGCGAACTGGAGGAACCCGATCCCGATGAACTCGAGGATGAGGAGGGCGACGACGACAGCGAGACCTACGAACTGCTGGTGAGCTTCATGGCCGGCGATGAGGAGTACGGCCTGTACATCCCCCTGGATCCCTTCTTCGTGGTGGCCCGCATGGAGGGGGCCGACGCAGTGATGGTGGAGGGAGAGGAATTCGAGCGGGTCCAGCCCCGCATCGAGGCCGAACTCGACGAACGGGAGAGCGACGACTGATGCTGCGCGACCTGCTCACGCCCGACTGGCTGCCGGGGACCTCCCTGGCCCACCTGCCGCTGCAGGAGCTCGTCGACCGTGGCATTCGCGCTCTTGTCCTGGACGTCGACCGCACCCTGCTGCCCCGCCGCCAGGCCACCATGCCCGTCCAGGCTGAGCTGTGGCTGCGCCACGCCCGCGAGCGGATGCCCCTGCACCTGCTCAGCAACAATCCCTCCCGGCGCCGCATCGGTGCGGTGGCCGACACGATGGGGCTTCCCTACACCACCTCGGCGGGCAAGCCTCGGCGGGCCGCCCTGCGCAAAGTGCTGCAGGATCTCGATCTGCCCCCCGCCCAGGTGGCCCTGGTGGGGGATCGGCTGTTCACCGATGTGCTGGTGGGCAACCGAATGGGCCTGTTCACCGTGCTGGTCAAGCCGATCGACCCGGACGGTGAGCCCTGCCGCCAGGACCGGCTGCAGAACCTGGAGCTGCGCATGGCCCGCTGGGTGGGTTCGGTCCCCGGCTGATGGCAAGTTCCGGCACACCCGCCGCCGGCGGACTGCGGCGTGTGATCAAGGTGGGCACCAGCCTGCTGCGGGGCACCAACGAGCGCCCCACGGCGGCGGTGATCGCCGATCTGGCCGCCAGCTTCGGCCGCCAGCAGCGCCGGGGCGACCGCCTGGCCCTGGTCACCAGCGGGGCCGTGGGCCTGGGCTGTGAGGCGCTCCGCTTCAGCAGGCGCCCCAGCGAGGTGGTGGCTCTGCAGGCCGCCGCCGCCGTCGGCCAGGGCCGGCTGATGGGCCTGTACCAGGAGGCCTTCGCCGTGCGGGGGATGGCGGTGGCCCAGGTGCTGCTCACCCGCAGCGATCTGGCCTCCCGGCGCCGGTACCAGAACGCCTGCCGCACCCTGGAGCAGTTGCTGGAGTGGGGCGTGCTGCCGGTGGTGAACGAGAACGACACCCTGGCCACCGATGAACTGCGCTTCGGCGACAACGACTCCCTCTCGGCCCTGGTGGCGGTGGCGATCGGCGCCGATGAGCTGGTGCTGCTCACCGATGTTGACCGGCTCTATTCCGGCAACCCGCGCACCGATGCCGATGCCAGTCCGATCGAGGAGGTGCGCGACCTGGCCGAGCTGGAACGCCTCAGCCATGTGGCTGAAGGGGGCGGCCAGTGGGGCACCGGCGGCATGACCACCAAGCTGGCGGCGGCCCGCATCGCCACCTCCAGCGGCATCCGGGTGCGCCTGGCCGATGGCCGCGATCCGGCGGTGCTCGATGCCCTGTTCGCCGGTGAGAAGGTGGGCACGGTGTTCCAGCCCAGCGCCACCCCCCTGGCCGACCGCAAGAGCTGGCTGGCCCATGCCCTGCTGGTGAAGGGCAGCGTGCGGGTGGACGCGGGCGCCGAGCGGGCCCTGCTGCAACAGGGGGCCTCCCTGCTGGCGGTGGGCATCCGCGCGGTGGAGGGCCACTTTTCCCGGCGCGACGCAGTGCGGGTGCTGGCCAGCGATGGCCGCGAACTGGGGCGGGGCCTGAGCACCCTGAGCAGCGAGGAGCTGCGGCGCATCATGGGCCTCAGCAGCGAGGAGGTGCGCCGCCAGCTGGGGCCGGTGGGGGATGCGGTGGTCCATCGCGACCAGCTGGTGCTTACCGGCCCGCCGGCCTGAAGGTCTCCACCACGATTGTGGTGGCTGCGGCGAGCACACCGTCCTGTGCCCGGGCGGCCGGATCGGCCTGGGTGTGAAAGATTGCCAGCACGATCGGTGCACGGCCGGGCGGCCAGAGCACGGCCACGTCGTTGGCGGTGCCGTAGGCACCGCAGGTGCCGGTCTTGTCGCCCACCCGCCAGCCGGGCGGTACCCCGGCCCGCACCCGGCGGTCGCCGGTGGTGTTGCCGATCAGCCAGTCCTGCAGCCGCAGGCGCAGGGGCGGGCCGAGGGCGGCGCCGAGCGCCAAGGCCTGGAGGCTCGTGCCCATGCCGCGGGGGGTGTCGGTGTCGCGGGGATCGCCGGGGATGGCGGTGTTGAGGGCGGTTTCCCAGCGATCGAGCCGGAAGGTGCGGTTGCCGATGGACCGGGCGAAAGCGGTCAGGCCGGCGGGGCCTCCCAGGCGCGCCATCAGCTGGTTGGCGGCGGTGTTGTCGCTGTACTGAACGGTGGCGGCGGCCATCTCCGCCACCGTCAGCCCGTCCTGGAGGTGTTGCTCGGCGATCGGCGAATAGGTCACCAGATCCGCTCGGCCGAAGCGGATCCGCTGCTCCAGGAAGCCCGGCTCCCGCTGGCTCCTGTGAAGCATGGCCGCTGCCAGGATCACCTTGAAGGTGCTGCAGAGGGGAAAACGTTCGTCGGCCCGATGGCCGATCCTGGCGCCGCTGGCGGTGTCGATGGCGAACACCCCCAGCCGCCCGCCGGAGCGGGCCTCCAGTGCTGCCAGCGTGGACTCCGCAGCGGCTTGTGGCCGGACGGGCCCCGCGGTGGCGGGCGCGACGGCGATACCTGGCACCATCGCCACCAGGGCTGCAGCCAGACCTGCGGCCATGAACGAGCAGTTGTGGGCAGTCATCGGGCCCATCATCCCCGGAGCCGATCCAGGAGCGGCTCCAGCTTCTCCAGTAGCTCGGCCGCCTCCCGCTCACCGGAAAGGCCCTCTGCCACGATCAGGGCCCGGCAGGGAGAGATCCAGCACCAGGGTGGTGGGCTCGCTCAGGCCCGGGCGCGGCGCGTACATCCAGCCCAGAACGCCGCTGTACTTCACCAACAAGGTGTTGAGCACGGCGACGAACAGCAGGTCGCTGCCGTTTTCGAGTGTGCCGGCCTGTCGCAGGGGCACAGCCAGATCGGCAACCAGGGCGTGGGTCTGATGCCAGGCGCCGGAGACGCCGGGGGCACGGTCCGGCACCGCCGTGGGTGGCCCCTCGGACGGCCCCCCTCAGCGAGGCCTCGGGCGCAGGGATTGGATCAGCTGCTCAGCCAGCCGTTGCAGCGGATGGCCGCCGGCCGCCACCTTGCGGTAGCAGTCGTGCTCCAACAGGCCGGCCTGGGAGAGCAGGCTGACCTCGGGGGTGGAGACGGACGGCCTGTAGCGCAACACCCAGATCCGATCGAAGTCGTCGTCGTCAATCCGGGGCATCTGCGTCCAGCCCAGCCCGCGCGCCAGCAGCGGCAGGCGCCGATGCTCCCAGGCCACCACCAGCACACCGCCGCTCAGATCGGGATCGGAGAGCAACTGGCGACCGATCTGCTCGGAGCGATGGTCGGCCTCTGCATACAGACGAATGTTGACCCCTGTGGCCACGGCCAGGGGAACCAAGGTCTGATAGCTGCGGGCGTTCTTGCCGGTGGCGTCATCAAAGCCGTAACTGGCCAGATGCAACCGCTTCTCCGGCACCAGGCAGGCGGGCAGCAGGTGACTGAGGCGCAGGGCCTGAAGAAGTCCCGTCTCCGAGAGGTTGAAGTTGTCCCCACCCTCCACGGGGACATCCTTGTGCCCATGGCGCACCAGGACCACAAGCTCAGGGACGGCCTCCGCCGCCGGGGGCAGCAAGGTGGCAGCGGCCAGTCCGGCATGCAACGCCAGCCGCATCGCCGCTGAGGTCACAGCGCGGTCCATCAATCGCCCAGCAGGGGGACCCCGGCGGGAGGCGGCACCAGCAAACGGCTGCGCTCTGAGGCCACCTGCTGCTTGAACGTGCGCCACTGGGGGGAAGCGATCAACTCCTGGCTGATCGCCTGGGCCAGCCGCTGGCTGGCTTCCACATCACTGGGGTAATGCACGCCGCAGTAGGCGCGCACATAGCCCCCCTGAAGGCCCACCGGCAACAGCCGCTCCCGGCGTTCCGGCAGCAGATCGGCCAGCAGCAGGGACGCGGTGGCAAACCAGGTGGCGTGGCCGCTGGGGAACGACCAGGAACTCTCCAGGGGCAGGCAGGGCTTCAGATCCGGGTGGCTGACGAAGGGGCGTGGTCGGGCCAGCGCATCCTTGAGCTGATCCTTGAGTCCATCGGCCCGCTTGAGAAAGGCCGGCAGTCCCGCGTAGAGGCTGGGCGATGTCCTGGCCAGGTCGGCGCCCACGGCGGCATCGAAGACGCTGAGATTGCGGTTCAGGAAACGCCAGCTGTGCACGATCCCGGCCGGCGTACGGCTGCGCTGGTTCCAGCGCAGAATGGCCAGATCATCGCGTTCCTGCCAGCTGCCGGGGGCCGGTGGTTGGCCGATCACGGCGCGGTAGGCGGCCGGCTGGAGCACCAGACCTGCCGCCGGGTCGGCCGGCTGGGCAAGCGCCGGGCCTGCCAGCGCCAGTGCGCCCGGCAGCAGGGCGGTCTGCAGCAGCAGCAGGCCGGTCAGCCATGGTCCCGGGCGCAGGGTGTTCATCGGTCCGGGGCCAGCGGTGGTGTGGCAGCACCGTAGGGGTGCCCCGGAACTCAGAACCGTTCGTTGCCGATGGCGGGCAGCACCAGCTCGCGCACGAAGGACGCCGGGGACAGCTGCAGCAGGGCCGAGACGATCCTGATCATGTCGTGCAGCGGAATCTGGCGATCCTCACTGAGCCGGGCGCCCGCCTCGGGCGGCACCTCCAGGCCGTCGTCGGTGTTCAGGTGGCCCAGCTGCAGGCAGGTCAGCGCCAGCCGCTGGTCCCGGAAGCTCTTCCGCAGGGCATCGGCCCCGACCCCCATCCGTTTCAAGGACCCGTTCCGGCTGGGGCGATGTCGAAGTGCAGGACATCTTCCCCGACGCCGAGCCTGGCGTAGAGGGCGATGGCGGGCCCATCGTCGCGATGGGCCTGGACGAAGATCCCGTCAAAGCCGCGCTCGGCGGCGAGCGTCTTCAGGCGATCGATCATCGCCGTGGCCACCCCCTGGCGCCGGTGATCGTGATCCACAGCGAGATCGTAGAGATAGAACTCGCGGCAGGCCTGCTCGAACTTCGGCAGCACGTAGCCCGTCAGTCCACCCACCACCCGCGTCCCGGCCTCGGCGGCGATCGCAAGGAACATGTCGCCGCTCAGCAGGTCGTGCAGGTACGAATCCGAAGGCTGTCGCTCGAGATAGCGCTCAGGATCGTTGAAGGCGTCGGCAAACAACGCCAGCAGGGAGCGCAGGGTGCCCACGTCGGCGGGTCCAAGGACACGAACGGAAGGCAGAGCCGTCATCGAGAGAGGTGAAACACAAGGTCCGGCTAGTTTGGTTGGGGTGGGGGCTTGGGCGGAAGGGCCCAAACGTCCACCCCATCGCCCAACAGCAGCACGTGATGCTGCACCTCCATTCGCCGCTGTACCGCCACGCCGGAGACTCCCCGTTCACCCCTGACGCGGTCCGCTCGCTCCCCGTTGGCTCAGTTCCCGTGGGGAACCGCCCTCGCCGTGCTGCTGCTGGCCGATGGGCAGCCGTCGGCGGCCGTCGATCGCCAAGGGCAGGCACCGGCGCCACGGCAGCAACAGCAGCACCTCGCCCAGCCCTTGGGGGAACGCTATCCCCAGATCCCTGCACAGGTGTGGGAGTGGACCGACGAGGCCAACGCCCTCGAGGCCAAGGGGGCGAACGGGAAGGCGGCGGTGCTTTGGGAGAAGGTGCTGGCCTGGCGTGAGAAGGCGCAGGGGCCCGACCACCCCGATACGGCCACCAGCCTGACCAACCTCGGGCTGCTCCATGTCAAGCAGCACGCCTTCGCCAGGGCCGAGCCCCTGCTGGCCAGGGCCCTGGCGATCCGAACCAGGATCCTGGGGCCGGACCACCCCCTCACCGCCCTCAGCCTTAACAACCTCGCCTGGCTTTACTTCAACCAGGGCAGCGACGCCAGGGCCGAGCCCCTCTACCGGCGCGCCCTGGCGATCGGCGAGAAGGCGCTGGGGCCTGAGCACCCAGGACTCGCCCTGGGCCTGACGAACCTCGGGATTCTGTACAACGCCCAGGGCGCCTACGCCAAGGCCGAAGCCGTGTATCGGCGCGCTCTGGCCATCAGGGAGAAGGCGCTCGGACCCGATCACCCCGACACCGCCACCAGCCTCAACAACCTGGCGACGCTGTCCATCAACCAGGGTCGGTACGCCGAGGCGGAGCCCCTGCTGCTCCGCACCCTGGCCATCAAGCAGAAGGCGTTGGGTGACGATCACCCCGATATCGCCACCAGCCTCAACAACCTGGCGGCGCTCCAGGACAACCAGGGTGCCTTCGCCAGGGCCGAAGCCCTCTATCTACGCGCCCTGGCGATCAACGAGACGGCGCTGGGCCCGGAGCACCCCTCCACGGCCACCAGCCTGAACAACCTCGGCCTGCTCTATCGGAGTCAGGGCGCCCATGCGCGGGCGGAGCCCCTGCTGCTTCGGGCACTGGCGATCCGGGAGAAGGTGCTCGGCTCCGGCCACGGCGATACCGCCGCCAGCCTCAACAACCTCGCCATGCTGTACGGCGATCAGGGCGCTTATTCCCGCGCCGAGCCGTTGCTGCGCCGCGCCCTGGCCATCCAGGAGAGGACGCTGGGTTCTGCTCACCCCGTCACCGCCACGGGCCTCAACAACCTTGCGGTGCTGGTCGACAAGCAGGGTGCCCCCGAAAGGGCCGAGCCGCTGCACCGGCGCGCCCTGGCGATCCGGGAGAAGGCCTTGGGGCCCGACCATCCCGATACCGCGGGCAGCCTCAACAATCTTGCGGATCTCTATCGGCTTCAGGGCGCCCATGCCAAGGCGGAACCCCTGTTTCTGCGCGCTCTGGCGATCTACGAGTCCGCGCTGGGCCCGGATCACCCCACGACCGCCCTCAGCCTCAACAACCTGGCGACGGCGTACCTCAGCCAGGGGGCCGCTGCCAGGGCCGAACCCCTGCTGCGCCGTGGCATCGGCAGCCAGGCCCTGTTCCTGCAGCGGGAAGCCCCCCTGCTGCCCCAGGCCCGGCGGCAGGAGCAGATCAAGGCCCTCGGCAGCGTCTGGGAGATCCCCTATTCCCTTGTGGCCACGACACCGACCGGTGCCTCCCTGGCCCTGTTCACCCGCCTGAACCGCCACGGTCTGCTCCAGGATATTGAACGCCGCCAGGCCGAGCTGAGCCGTGGCTCCCCTGCCCAGCAGATCCTGGTGCGTCAGCTCACGGCTTTGACGGCCCGATTGGCCGATGTGAACCTCAGCGAAGCGCAGCGGCAGAGACTGCAGCAGGAGCGGGATCGGCTGGAGCAGGAGCTCTACCGCCAGCTGCCGGCCCTGACACCGCGGCTGGTGGACCCCGTCCAGGTCGCCGCCGCCCTGCCGGCTGATGGGGTGCTGATCGAATTCCAGCGCTTCCGCCCCTACGACGCGCGTCAACCGGAGGCCAGGAGCTGGGGGGAAGCGCGCTATCTGGCAATACTGCTGTTCCCCGATGGCGCGACCCGTGCGGTGGACCTCGGCCCGGCGGCGGCCATCGATCCCCTGATCCAGCAGGCCCTGGCCGAAAGCCTGGCCCGCAATCGCCCCGCTGGACCGTTCTGGGACCGGGTGAGCCAGAAGGTGCTGGGGCCCCTGCGGCCGCAGCTGCTGGGGCGGCGGCGGTGGTTCGTTTCACCTGACGGTGAACTGAGCCGCATCCCTTTCACGGCGCTGCCGGCTCCCGCTGACAGCTTGAGCGGAGTTGAAGCCGATTCATCGGCCACCCTGGGCCAGCGCGTGCAGCTGCGGATCCTCACCAGCGGCCGTGATCTGCTCAGCCTGCACAGCCCCGGACCAGGCGGCCAGCGTTCCCTGGTGCTCGCCGATCCTGATTTCGGTGGCCCAGGCGCGTGGCAGCCCTTGCCCGCCACGGCCGCCGAGGGAAGCTGGATTGCCGAACGGCTCGGGGCGGCGCTCTATCAGGGATCCGCCGCCACCACCGGCGTGGTGCAACAGGCGCGTGGCCCCAGGGTGTTGCACATCGCCAGCCACGGGTTCTTCACCACGGGCAGCGGCGACCCGCTGCTGAACAGCGGCATCGTGCTGGCGGGCGCCAATCGCAGCCGCACGGCCGACGATGACGGCTATCTCACCGCCAAGGAGGCGGCCCAGTTGCAGCTCGATGGCACCGAGCTGGTGGTGCTCTCCGCCTGCGACACCGCCTCCGGCAGCCTGCAGACGGGCGAAGGGGTCTATGGCCTCCAGCGGGCCCTCACCGTGGCCGGCGCCCGCTCCACCCTGCTGTCTCTGTGGAAAGTGGATGATGACGCCACGGCGGTGTTCATGCAGCGCTACGTCGCCCTGCTCAAGCAGGGGATCGGTCGGATGGACGCGCTAGCGACGGTGCAGCAGGAGTTCCGCAGCAATCCGCCAGAGCCGGACTGGGCCGACCACAAGTTCTGGGCCGCCTGGCAGCTCACGGGCGACGGGGGGCCGATTCCGGGGTTATGAGCCATGGACTCCATACCAGGCAGACTGAGACGGCGGCCATCTGTTGTTGTTTCCTACTCATGCGATGCCAACGGGGGTCTGCAGCACTCGGTGCTCTGGTGGTCATCGCATCGCTGCTCGTGCCGGTGACCCCTGGGGACGCCGCCCCTGAACTGGACAGCATGGTGGCGTCCATCGCCAGCCAGCTCCGCCAGAGCTGGAAAGCGGATCCAGCCACCGCGAAGCTGCCCTGGCCGGCCATCGACGTGCTTCCCGCCGGCCAGACGCCTCTATCGATCTGCCCTGGGGCTGGCGCGTCGGCCATCGTGGCAACGGGAGCGCAGTCTCCGGCCCTGTATTGCGCAGCCAGCGGCAAAGTACTGCTGGATCGCACCAGGCTGGCGAAGGAGTCCAGCCGCCATGGGGAGTGGGGGGTGGTCTATTGGCTCGGGGTCGGCCTGGGCAAGGCCATCCTTGGCCACCGTGCCGCGTCGGTCCTGCCACCTGCCGCCACCAACCTTCAGGCCAACTGCCTGGCGGGGGTGTTGATCGGTGGCACCAACTTGCAACCCAAGCCCCAGGATCCCCCCAGGCCAGATCAGCTCATTGCCCCGGCCAACGGGGCCTACGGCACCGCCGCGGCCGAGCAGATGGGGACCCGCAGCCAGCGCTCCTATGCCTTGCTCACCGGCCTCGGGGTGACGGATCTGGGCGGCTGCTCCGACGGATCAATGGCCCAGCTCGCCAAGGACCAGGTGCCCGATCCAGCGCTGCTGAGCGAGCTGGCCAAGGGAAGGGATCGGGCTGCGTTCAACACGATGGGGGTGATGAATCGCCGTTGCAGGAGGCTGCCCAACTCCCCCTGCCCAAGGCGAGTACCCAGTTTCTCTGGCCAGAAGTAAGCCAACACTCCAGCCCGTGAGCAGCGAATCCCCGACCAAGTCACCGAGAGACAGTGAGAAGCTGCCCAAGAAAGGGATGCCCGGCGCAGGTGCCGGAGCGGGCTCGTTCCGGATCCCTGCGTGGATGCGCTCGCCATCGCTTCATGAATGGGTCCGGACGCTCGGCATCATCATCGCCGCCTCCTGGGGGGTCTACACCTTCATCTGGAAGGAGATGTATGTGCCTTCCCAGGCGCCAGCCAGCATCAGTCTTCAGATCAGCCTGACGCCGATCGCCGCTGATGGACAGAGCGATCAACCGCAACCATCACTGCAACGGGAGCTCAAGGTCAGTGCCACCAATGCCAGCAATCGCAGGCTCTATCTGCTCAGCAGTTTCTGGGAGTTGTTCCCGATTCGCCGCCAGGTGCTGAATCGATCCACCTTTACTGAGCGGGCCAAAGGGCCTTTTGATGCCATTCATGTGGAACGGGGCGCCGAGCTGCAGCCCTACCCAACGGAAGCAGCTGGGAAGTTGTTCGTGGACGATCACATCAATCCCGGTGAAACGATTCATCGGTTCCTGATCGTTTCCCTGCCCTCTGGTTCCTATGCCGCCCAAGTCGACGTCTTGGTTCCCGTTCTGACGCGAGAGCCACCGAAGGGGAACGGTCTGTTGGGTGGCAGAATATTGGAATGGGGCTACGACAAGAGTTCTGTCGTCATTCCTTTGCTTTGCGTGGAAGGCAACCCAAGCGACTGTCTTCGTCTGGATGATTCTGAGAAGCAGGACGTCCAGATGGATCGAAAGCTCAAGGCATTTGATCCGAACTACTTTTTGAATGAGCAGAGTGTGCAGGTTGGGCTGCCAGGCGGGTTGTAGGCCAGGTCCAGGTGAGCACGCCTGTTGCGGCTGCTCTAGGGCAGGCGGCGGGCGCCACCCATCGGACCACGCTTGCCATCGGGCCCCAGAATCCAGAAACGAATGGCATCGCCGCTCACCTCAAACTCCTCCACGATCTTCAGCCCAACGACGCCCGGATCCGATGGGAAGAGGATCCGCCAGGTCCTGCGGGAACCCTCGCAGGTTGCCTCCCAGGCGCCGGCGGCGGTAGCACCGGCCTCGGACACGATCCACACCAGGTGATGGCGACCGTCGGCCAGCTTCGTGACCACGGCCCGCCCGGGCTTGCTCGGTGCCACGTAGTCCCATGTGCCGACCGCCGCCTCGCAGGCAGAGGCTGCTGCTGGTGCTGCCCAGGAAGGTGGTGAAGCCATGGTCAGAGCTATCACCGCAGTGAGCACTCGTCTCCGCATGGGCTGCTCCAGGGGTGGCTGGCGTTCAGCGTCAGATTAGGGCTGGCTGAGACTTTTGCCGACGTTCAACGCCCTGCGTTGCTCACCTGCCGCCGCTGTTTCCTTGATTTGGACGGCTCTTTGTGGAGGCGGCGCTCAGGGGTGGCAAGGCAGGCGGCCAATTGCAGGGAGCCTGCCAGTCTCTGGAGCGAGAATGATTGGCTTGACGACGTAAGCATGGAAAGCATCCCATCGTCTGATTGACCGAGGTTTCTCCTTTCTGGCCAATGTTGTGTGCAAGCAGGATGCTGGACCAGGCACTGAAGAGTGATGCAGGCCTAGGAGCAACCGCGATGCCTTGAGCGAAACCACCGCAGCAGAATGACGATGCACGACGTAGTCAATGTGAGGAATGCGAACACCATGATTGAGCCCGACACGTTCGCATGAAACTGAAGGCGTGCCGATTCCTCTGGACCTGCATCGGGGGAGGGGAATCCGAAGAAGACACCCCAGGCTGCACCTGCTGCAAAGCCTATGAAGCTCCCCAGAATCAGAAGCAACGGAGTTCGCAAGGCAATTCTCATTGTTGATGTCTATGGTTGGCCGTCAGCTGCTGCGGTAGGCAGATGCAGTGCCGTGAGCGATGGCCCCTCGCCAAGATTCTCGATTCCTACCAGAATGTTCTTGCAGGTCAGGGCGATTGCTTCCATCTGTTCCTGGCAAGAGATTGGACTGAGTGAGAAGGTGGCAACTGTGGCGCGCTAACAAACACTCATCAGGCAACCCGTGACAATCAATCTGCCGATCCTTTGCGTCGGGAACGTTGCGACGGCTTGTGCCTGGCCAAAGCCAGGGCCTGATCGCGCACCGTTTCCATGGTGCTGCGCCCTTGCCTGGGGTCTCATGGGGCGGCTGCCTCCTGCAGATCGAAATCGCGCAGCCAGCCGCGCTGCACCCAGAGCGGAAGCAGCTCGGCGATCGTGGTGCCGGAGAGGTCAAAGTCCTGGCGGCAGAGTTCGCCGAAGGGCACCCCCGAGGCGAAGGCCTGGAGCAGCTTCCACTCCGTTTCGCTGGGAAGATCCAATCGGGTGCTGTGGCCGTCTCTCCACACCAGGATCCTGATCCCTCCCTGATCGAGATCGATCACGTCGTGGCATGCCGTGGAGACGGTGTTGATCTCCCAGATTCGGTGGATGGGGTAGTCGGAAGCGATCAGGGCGGCCCCGGCAGGCAACCGGAACACGAGCCGATCCCAGTGCTCGGGAGGCACCCGGGCCAAGGCCTCCAGATCCAACCGGGGCTGATCAGGGGCATTGAAGGCCCGGTGCCAGAGCCATTCCAGCCGTGCCACATCCGCGAGGTAGGCAAGACTCCAGGCGGGACTGAAATCAGACAGGAAGGCGGGGAACTCGGCGCCGTAGTCGCCGAGGTCGGGAGAGCGGGAGACGCCGTGCTCCAGGAAGGCGGACGCCATGGCCTGGAAGAAATCCTCACCCACCAGCCTGTGGCAGACCGGATAGATCTGCTCAAGACTGCGCCGCAGTTTGCCGTCCACGCTGGTGCGGTAGGCCTCGATTCCCTGCCAGGCCGGCAGCACCCGGCTTCCCTGCAGCTGCGCTTCCAGGTGGGCCTGCTCTGAGGCGCTGGCCGTGCCCAGTGCCGCCGCGGCGAAGAGCTGCTGAAGAGCGGCAAGCTTCATGGCAGGAGTCGATCCGATCGCAGCGCCTCCGCCTTGGCGGCCTCCGCCATGAGCACCTCAAGAGCCGGGATGTCGGCGTCCCACTCGATCAGGGTCGGTACCTGTTCGAAGCGCTGCAGGGCCTGCCGGTACAACGCCCAGACCCCATCCTGCACGGCACGGCCATGGGTATCGAAGAGGAAGCGGCCCTCCTCTTCATACCCGGCGAGATGCATCTCCTTCACCCTCTCAGCGGGCAGGGCATCGAGATAGGTCAGGGGGTCGAAGCCGTGATTGAAGGCATTCACAAACACATTGTTCACATCCAGCAGCAGAGAACAATCGGCCCTCCTGGCCAGCTCGCTCAGAAACTCCCATTCGAGGTAGTCGCTTCCTGCGAAGCGCACATAGGGCGAGAGATTCTCGATCAGGATCTGACGCCCCAGCACGTCCTGCACGCGCTGAATCCGTTCCGCCACATGCTCCAACGCCTCCTCGGTGTAAGGAAGTGGAGCGAGATCATGGAAATAGCGGCCTCCGTGGGACACCCAGGCCAGATGATCCGAAACGAAGCTGGGCTCAACGCGATCCACCAACACTTTCAATCGCTGGAGATAGGCCTGATTCAGCGGATCCACCGAACCGAGCGAGAGACCCACCCCATGCAGGGTGATCGGATAGCGCTCGCGGATGCGCGTGAGGTGATGCAGAGGCAATCCACCCCCGAGGTAGTTGTCTGAGAGGGCTTCGAACCACGGAATGGCCGGCCAGCTCCTCAGAATGTCTGCGTAGTGGGGCGGACGCAGGCCTAAGCCCACGCCCTGGATGCTGGAATCAGTCACAACACCAGCCCCTCGCATCACCACAGGCTCACGACTTCTTCAGCGTTCCTCCCACGATCTTGTTGCAGGTGCCTTGGGGAACATAGACCCACTCTTCGGGGGCACCGGACACCGTGGCCTTGCCGGCGCAGGAGTGCTTGCTGGTGCCGCAGTCGTTCATGCCGGCCTTGGCGATGCCGGCGCATTTTTCCTTCCCTGCCGTGCCGGCCAGGGCTTCGGAGCTGGTTGCTGCCACCAGACCGAGGGCCAGAAGGCCGCAGATGGCAGTGTTAACCACTGCACGGGGTGCCTGAGGAGTGTTCATCGGATTGGGGATAGAAAACGGAGGATCACGCGGGGCCGGCGGAGCGGAACGCTCGCCGGTCACAGGGATACCACTGAGCAAGCCGATTGGATGTCAGGTCTCCTCAAGTCAGTGGTCTGCCACGGCGTCTCCATCCCATCTCATGTCTCCAGCAGCATCTTCGCCAGATTCGGCAGGCCTGCTCCCTGGTGATACGGGTCGCGCTTGAGGTCGGTGCAGTGCTCCAGCAGGATCCGCTTCACCCGGTCGGGATAGCCGATGAACTCGGTGCGAACCGACAGGAAGGCGGCCAGCAAGCCGGAGATATGCGGTGCCGCCATGCTGGTGCCGGACAGGGCGATGTACAGATCTTCGAGGCTCTTGCCCTTGTCGCGTTCTGGGGTGCGCTTGGGGTCGCTGCTGCTGCGGCAGGAGAGGATCCGCTCGCCCGGCCCCACCACGTCGGGCTTCAGGCGCCCATCGGCGGTGGGGCCCCGCGAGGAGAAGTAGGAGGTGCCGTAGCGGTGCGGCAGGGTGGGATGGACCGAGCCCACGGCGATCGCCTCGTCCAGGTTGGCGGGATCGCCGATGGAGAGATCAAAAGAGCGGGTGGCGCTGTGGCCGTCCACCACGATGTCGCCGCTGCCCTCGTTTCCCGCCGCCAACACCACCAGCACCCCCTGGCGGACCAGCCGCAGCAACGAAGCGCACAGCGGTGAATCGCCGCAACCGAAACTGGCCGGATCGAACGGTCCCCCCAGGCTCAGGTTCACCCCCTGGATCGTCAGGCGTCGTCCGTCCTGGTTCTGTTTCCAGATGTGGTCAATCGCCTTGATGATCCAGGCGTCATAGCCACTGCCGTTGTCGGCCAGCACCTTGTAACTGGCGATCCGGGCACGGGGCGCCATCGCCAGCATGTCGGGGCCGTCGTCACCACCCAACGCCTGCAATCCGCCGGCGATCACGCCGGCGACATGGGTGCCGTGGCCGTTGGCATCGTTGCCCTTGCCTGGCTGAACCGGGCCCCTGGTGGTGCAATCCCAGTCGGCGGCGATCGTTCCTTTCGGCGCGAAGTTGGCGTTGTGGAAATGGGGATGGCGGCTGTCGATGCCCGTGTCCAGCACCGCCCAGGTGATCCCCTGGCCGCAGGCGTTGTAGCCCAGCTGGGCTGTTCGGGCCTGCACCGTGTGGATGGAATCGTGCATCAGCGCCTTCTTCCTGCTGTTGCAGAACATCCGATACACCGCTGGCGTGGCGGCGCCGTATTGCTGGCCCATGGCACCCGCCAGGGTTTCCACTTCGGTACGGGTCAGGTTCACCGCCACGTAGCGATCGAGCTGGTCCTCCAGAAACACCGTCTCAGCGGTGATCGGCTCCTTGAGCACGTTGGTGCGGATCCAGCTCAGCACCGTGTCGCGGGCGTCCTGCAAGGAGTCGCCCTCCTCGCCCGCTGCCGAAGAGCGGTCCACCAGTTCGATCAGCACCGGCTGCCGCGCGCTGGCCTCCACATCCAGCGCATCGGCCAGGCTGCGGGCCACCGTCATCGGACTCACCGGCTGGAAACGGGAGCGATCCACCGCCGCCATCACCGTTTCCTGGGTGGCGTGGCGCGAGAGATAGCGGCTGGCGGAATGGGCCTTGCTGGGCGGCCACACCACCCCTTCCACCCGTTCATCAATGATGGCCGGTTTGCCGACGGCGCTGTACTCGTCGGCCAGCGTCTGGTCCAGGCAGACGATGTCGCCGTCCTGGGCGATGTTGACCCAGCGCTTCACCCCGGGCGGGATCGGTAGCTTTTTGCCGTGCCACTTGTGCAGCACATCGGTCACCTGGGGGAGCCCCAGGGGCGAGCCGATCGTGACGTACAGATCCACCTCCAGGGCGGCGCCCAACTCCACCAGGGCCTGGTACGTGACCATGCTCCCCTGGCTGTGGCCGATCACCACGAAAGGCCCGCCGCCGGTGCTGATCCGATCCTTCACCGTCTTCACCATTCGTTCGCGCTTGGTCTTGTTGAACAGGAAGTCGTTCACATCCGCCATGAACGCCTTGGTGAACATCGCCGTCACCGGACTCCACAGCCCCTTGGCTTCCACGGAAAGCGCCGCAGGCCCTCCCGTCGGTGCCCCCCGCTGGGCGGCCTTCAGGGCGGCGGCCTCCAGTTCCTGGCTCAACGCAGCTACGAACGCCTCCGATTCCTCGGGTGCATCGCTGCAGAGGATCGACGCCGCCAGAAGCGCCTCCGACCCCGGCTGCAAGGTGGCCCGGTCCTCACCGATGGCCCGGGTGGAAACGCCGGCTGTCTCCGGGTAGCGCTCCCGGTCCACCCAGTAGGCCATGCGGGTGCGCTCCCCCTGGTCGGCGCCGAACAGGGCCCGGTCCCACTCCGAGCGCAGCACCCCCTCGGGGGGCATGTTGGAGATGCCGTGGCAGTAGATCACCGTGCGGGCCCGCGCCCGAGGGCTTGTGGTGATCGAAGCGGTGGCTTTCTTCGGAGCGGTCATGGCGTCACGGGGGAGAGCAGAACCGGTCTCCAGCCCTAGGAGACTGATGAAAAACCTGGCCAGCCGCGAGAGAATGGAGTAACGGCACTGAGCAGATGCGCGGCCAACAGGAGAGGACCGGCCCCCTGTTCTCCTACATCTCCACGGAGGAGCGCATCCC
>NZ_JAGQCY010000015.1 GCF_024346455.1 Cyanobium sp. Aljojuca 7A6 | reverse complement strand
CCTGTGAGGAGACCGAGGGGATGACCCTGGCCTTCCTCCAGTCCGGCGACCAGCTGCGCACCGACCGCCTCTGCAGCGAAGGCGTCTGCATCGAAGCCCTCACCCCCTTGTGTTTCCGCAGCGATGCGGAGCCGCTGGAGGGCCACGGCTTTGATCCGGTCAACGAGTGGACGCTGCAATTGCTGCGCATCCGGCACCTCGGCAGCGCCGAGCTGCGGCTGCATGCCCTGCTCTCGCTGCTGGTGCGGCGGCTGGGGCGCCGTTGCGGGCCCTGGTGCGACCTGCCCTTCCGCCTCACCCACGAGCGCATCGGCGAACTGATCGGCACCACCCGGGTGACCACCACCCGGCTGATCTCCCGCATCCGGGCCGCCGAACTGCTGCAGGTCCCCAGCGGTGAAACCAGCCTGCGGCTGGCGCCGGCCCTGGTGGATGGCGCTCCCCTGGCCGCCTGAGCTGTGTTGTCAACCACGACCCAGACCTCCGAAAGCCTCATCGGCAGCCTCTGCCGCGAAATGGCCGACCTGCACCAGAGCTGGCGCTTGCTGAACGGGCACTTGAGCGCCTGCTGCGACACCAAGCTTCTCCTGCGCCTCGGCCGGGAAGCAACGCGCCTGCAACGCCGCCGGCTTGAAATTCAGCGCCTGGCCCGGGCCATGGCTGGCCTGCCCCTGCGCGATCCCCTCGGGGCCGCCTTCCTGCTGGAGGTCGCCGGCAGGCCTTTGCCCATCTGAGGGCCTGGCGCTGGCGCTGGGCCGCTCAGGCCAGCGTGGCTGCCGGCTGCTGAGCTGCAAGTTCCCCATCAATGAGCAGCATGGAGGCCGCCTCCAGGCGACCGAAGCGGACCCGACCCAACAGGTGGGCCGCCTCGTTCTCGGCTGCGATCTGGCCCTGAATCAGCGGATCGAG
Source organism: Cyanobium sp. Aljojuca 7A6 (assembly GCF_024346455.1). Taxonomy (GTDB): domain Bacteria; phylum Cyanobacteriota; class Cyanobacteriia; order PCC-6307; family Cyanobiaceae; genus Cyanobium. Next base: position 77,398 of record NZ_JAGQCY010000015.1, on the reverse strand, counting down.
GAAGACGGTGGTGCGCACGTCAGCGGCGCGCTCAGCCATGGAATAGAGGATCTGCAACGAGGCCGTGACATCGGCCTCCAGCCGGAAGGCGTCTGCCAGGAGCGCTTCGGCATCGCTCCACTGCTGCCCTGGGCCGGGCAGGTCACCCAGGTCCACCGTCTGGCCACGGGCAATCAGATAGTCGGCCACCAGGCCAGCGTGGTGCTGCTCCCCGCGGGACTCCTGCATCAGATAGGTGGCAAATCCACGCAGTTCCCGCTCGGCGAACCAGAGGGCCATGGCCCAGTAGGCGGCGCTGGCCTTGCGCTCGAGGCCCAGATGCTCTTGCAGCCCCTCCAGCAAACCAGCGTCCATGGGCTGGGCCATGGGCCTGCCAGCGGGCCCGGTGGCAATGGCGTTCTTGGGCTGGGAGGAGGTGGAGGAGGTCATGAAGATCGGGCAGGGGGGAAGGGCCCATTCACCGCCTGATCAATGTAAAGAGCTCGGCGACAAAGTGACCCTGTCCCGTTCTCCGGCGACTGATCCATCCAGCAGCGTGGCCACATGGGCCGCGCTGGCCGACGCCAGGCCAGCAAGATCGTAGCCACCCTCGAGGACGGAGACCAACCGCCCATCCGCCCGATCGGCGGCGATGTCAAGCAGCAGCTGGGTCAGGGCGGCGAAATCACCGTCCTCCAGGAGGAAATCCCCCAGGGGATCACCGCCCCTGGAGTCGAAGCCCGCCGAGATCAGCACGAACTGCGGGGAGAAGGCCTCGGCCAGGTGCACGAGCTCCTCGCGCCAGGCGGCCAGCAGCTGGGCCCCCGTTGTGCCGGCCGGCAGGGGGCAATTGTGGGTGAAGCCCGCTCCGGGCCCCTCACCCCGCTCCAGCCGGGTGCCGGAGCCAGGGTAAAAGGGAGCCTGGTGGCTGCTGAAAAAAAGCACCGTGGGATCGCGCCAGAAAATGTCCTGGGTGCCATTGCCATGGTGCACGTCCCAATCGACGATCAGAATCCGCTCCAGCCCATGCATCGCCTGCAGGTGGCGGGCGGCAATGGCCACGTTGTTGTAGATGCAGAAGCCCATGCCCCGGGTGGCGCTGGCGTGGTGCCCCGGGGGCCTGACGACCGCAAAAGCCTGGCGTACCCGCCCCTCCATGACGGCCTCCACAGCCGCCAGCACCCCACCCGCCGCCAGCCGGGCGGTGCGCTCGGAGTGGCGGCTGACGGCCGTGTCACCGGTGGAGAGCTGGTCCCGGCCCGCCAGGATGTCTTCCTGAACCCGCTGCAGATACTGCGGGGTGTGGCAGCGCAGCAACTCCCGTTCCGTGGCCGGACGTGGAGGGATCAGCTGACACCGGCTCAGCAGACCGGCGCGCTCCAGGCCCTGGATCACGGCGTCCACCCGAGCCGGGCATTCCGGGTGCCAGGCTCCGGTGTCGTGCTCCCGGTAGGCAGCGCTGCAGAGAAGGCCGGTGCCAGAGCCTGGCGTCGCTGGGGCAGGCTTCAGCGGGGCAGCAGGCACACGGAGCTGGCGTTCCCCTTGACCCCCACCGCTCGGCTCGGGACCTGGGGCAACCATTCCGGACGGGGCGACACCCCATCCTGCTGCATCGCCATGGCATCAGCAGGCAGTTGTTCGGTGAGGAAGACGCCCTCTGAATCCCTTGCCCAGACCTCGACATCACTGGCTGGAGGACAGAGAAAGGTGAGCACCTCAAAGGGGAAAACAACCCGCTCCAGGAAGAAATCACCCGGCCCACAGCAGCGGATGATCCGCATGCGTTCTGAACAGTTGCGGTAGCTACAAAGTAAAGCGTTCATGGCACCCTCCATCCTGTCCATGACATCCACACACGGACCTTGCCGATTGTCAGTTGCCGATGCGACGAAGGCCGGGCAATGAGTGTTTGTACCGTGTCGGGAGAGACTCAGCTGCGCTTCAGCCAGGTCGGCGCTCCGGAGAACCAATCGCCCAGATCGTCACGGCTCGGATCGAAGCCGCTGGGGTCACTGGGTTCAACCAGATCCATCTGCGTCATGAAGCGTTCGAGGTCCGTTTCGGGTTCACCCCGTCGCTGCTGCCGCTGAGCCCGCCGCAGCCAGCTCCAGACGCTGGCATCACGGTTGGCAAATTTCTGAACATAGATGCGCTCATTGAGACTGATTGGCTGGGAATCGGCAATTCTGCCGATGATGTCCTGGAGCCGCAGACGGGTGCTGGGTGTAAGCATTTCCCCTCATCCAATGGCAGAAGATCTAGCGGTTCTGGGGAATCGGATGGTGCCGAGGACCACAGAATCCCGTGGCGTGTCAGGACCTGCCGAAATGCACCCGCGGGCACCCCACGCCATGGAACCTCCGCCGCCAGCAGAATCGAAGCGTGGGTGAACGCACCCAACTCCCCGGCTTTTGTCCCGTGCCCACCCCATCTGCCCTGAGCGGGCCCTCCGCCCGATCGGTCGATCCGGATCACCAACCGCTGCTGCTCGTCTACGACGGCGGCTGTCCGTTCTGCCGCCATTTCGCCTTGAGCAGTGAATTGCGCAGCGGGATTGCCAACCTGCGCATCATTGATGGACGGGCCGATACGGACCTGCGACGGGATTTGCAGAAGCGGGGTCTGCCGCTGGCTGATGGGGCGGTTCTGCTGCAGGGAGAGCGGGCCTGGCACGGAGCCGAGGCGGTGCGGCACCTGTGCGCGCTGATGCGCCCCAGCGATCCCTTGCTGCGGTTGCTGGTTCCTTTCTTCGACGGGCCATCCCGCAGCGCACGGTTCTACCCCCTGCTGCTGGGGGCACGGCGCCTGGCCCTGGCCTTGAAGGGACTGCCGCTGGATCCTGACCGGCCCTGAACCATGGGGCGGGCCCCGCTGGAGCTTGGGCGTGCCCGTTAGCTCAGGGGAGCGGCGGCAAGGGCGGCCGTCCCGCCACCGAGGGGCCGGTACCGAGGGGCTGCAGCAAGGGCGAAGGGTCCACCGCCACCAATCGCCCCTGGCGCCGCTGGCGCCACTCGAAATGCAGGTGGGCCGTGCTGGCCGATCCGCTGCTGCCGACCCGACCGAGGCTCTGACCCGCAGCCAGGCTCTCGCCCGGCAGCACCGCTACATCCAGCAGATGGGCGTAGAGGCTCTGCCACCCCAGGCCGTGGTCGACCACGACGAGCAGCCCATAACCGCCCACCTCATCCACCAGGCGCACGGTGCCCGGCAGCACGGAGAACACGGGCGTTCCCTCCGGAACGATCAGATCGAGGCCCGTGTGCAGACGCCAGGCGTTGCGGGAGTCGGCCAGCCGCCACCCGAAGGAGGCCTGTTCCGTGGGCCGCTGCCCCAAGGGATACCCCAGGGCCCCGGCCACCAAAGCCGGGACGGCCCCGGCCGCGGCCGGCCGGTAGCGGGCGCGCAGCGACTCCGGCAGTCGGTGGTTCTGTCCAAGATCCCCCACCGGCACCTCCAGGGGAACCTCCGACGGCCGAGGCGGGAGCTCCCCTGTGGCCAGCAGGGGCAGCGGCAGCAGCACCAGCCAAGGCAGCGCCATGGCGGTCAGAAAGCGTCGAAACCGGGAGGCCATCCGCCTGTTGCATGGGACCGTGAAGGCCTTCGTAACGCCCCTGGGCGCTGCTGCCAAGGCGCCGGTGGACGACAGCGCTCAGCTCCCGGGGGGAGTCTCCTGGCTCCCCGGCACGATCACCATGGCGTTGGCGATGGCGGTGTCCATCACGATCCGCAGGGCCAGGCAGGGATCAATCACCTCCCGGCCCATGGTGATGGCCTTCTGGGCCAGCAGGCCGTACAGGATCGGCCATTCCACCGGGTCTGGGCAGAACCGCAGCACCAACGGCAAGAGCGCCGGCCACAGACTTGGCAGCGATTGCAACGACTCCGGTGAAGGCTGGTGCCGGATGGGAACCTGCGGAACACCGAACACCTCCTGTCCGAGGCTGGCCGTCCCGTGACGCCACAACTGCATCGGATCCGGCAGGGCCGTACAACCCGCCTGCTGGGCAGCGGCGGCGGCCAGGCCCCAGGTGGAGTAGCGGTCTTGGAGCAACCCCTGGGCCAGGCCTTCGCCCACAAGAAAGGAGTTGCCGTTCCGGGTGCCGACCACATGCAGTCCCGGCGGCTGCGGCTGGCCGTCCGCCTGGGCTCGGGCCCTCAGACTGGCCTGCCAGGCGTAGCCCGCCAGGGCACCGCACACCGCCAGGAGCGATTCGATGTGCACACCCCTGTCCGTTGCCATGACCTGCAGAAGCCGGCGACTGATCTCTTCAGCTCCGATTTTTGCCCCGACCAGGGGATCCTGGGACCGGCGGGAGGCGATGGCCTCATCCAGGGGATCACGGGAGGGCTCTGTCATGGCCGTTGAAGGGTGTGGGGGATCCAACAGCAGCTTTCCCGATCGCCGTCCTGGAAACACTGGGCGAGGATCAGAACCAGTGCCAGGAAATCATCATTGGATTCTGTCTCCATGACCCGATGACGCAGCAGCAACATGACGGGACGGCCCCAAGCTGAGCTGCTTCGGTAGCAACAGCGCGATCGACCAGAGCGGTGTTAGGACAGGGTGGATTTGCTTCCTGTTGGCCGATGCGAGCCCTCTCCTTCCTTTTTGCCCTGATGGTGGGTTTGGTCCTGGCCTTTATCGCCCCGGCGATGGCAGGTGGCCGTGGCCAGGCACCTGAAGCCATGGTGGCTCCTGAGCTTGCCCAGATCAGCGCTGAATCCAGCGATCCACTGGCCATGGATGGGCAGACCACCGATCTCCTCGCCGCCGATCTTCTTGCCGAACTGAGCATCGATCTGGCCCCCGCCATCGACGCCTCTCTCGACGCCACTCTCGACGCCTCGGTCTGAATCCGAACCATCAACGAACGAACTGGCCGAGCTGGCATCTGAACCCATGGCTCGCACGCTGCTCGACCGACCCGTTTCCCTGGTGTCGCTTCGCCCTGCCGAGGCCAGCAGCGCCTCAGGCAACGGCGAGCAGGACCCACCGGCCAAGGGCTTTGCCAAGTCCCGCTCCGGTGCCAAAGGCAAACCTGCTGGAACCAAGGGGCGGCGTAAGAAGGGCACCGGCCTCTCCGCCGCCGACCACGGTCCCCTCGGCCGCAGCCCCAGTCTTGAGGCGATTGAAGCTCGCTCCAGACTGGGCTTGGCCTTGGCGGGACGCCTGCGGGAATCCGAGGTGACCCTGGCCTGGAAGCGGGCCGCCGCCGAGCATCACCCCGACCGTGGTGGACGCCACGACACCATGCAGGCCGTCAACGGGGCCCGTGATGTGCTGCTTGGAAGGGGTCTCGGCTGAGGCCTTTACAGCAGACCTGGCAGCAGCCACCAGCTGCTCCGGCGATAGGCCTCGAAACCGGCATAGCGCTCGGCCATGGAAGCTTCCTTCTGGATCATGCGGGGCAGATAAAGCGCCAGCACCGAGGCGGGCAAGAGCCAGGCCCACAGGGAACCGGCGATCACCGCGAAGCTGCTGTAGCGGAGCAGATCACCCAGGTAATTGACGTGGCGAACCCGGCGCCAGGCCCCATCGGCCACCAGGGTGGCCCCTAGCTCTTTGGCGGTTCCCTTCTGGACGTCAGCCGCCGTATTCAGCAGCGATCCAAAAATGTAGAAGGTCAGCCCCAGGGCGATCGTCAGTGAATCCAGGGGCTGATCATTGGCCATGGCGAGCCAACCCGGCAAGGCGTAAAAAACCCCCACGTACAGCACCACCGCGACGGTCTGCAGTGGCTGGAGCACCGCGGTGAAGAGCTGGCGGGAACGCCAGGGGAACAGCACCTCCTCCAGCAGCCACCAGAGGCAGTAGCTGAGATGCAGGGAGAGGTAGATCACCACCCGCGGTGAATCCAGCCCCAGGACCAGGGCCGGGATCAGCAGCGCCACCATGGTGGTCACCTTGGCGATGTTGATCGCTTGCAGCTGGGTCATCCAGAGCCGAAAGGGCCTTCCATGCTGGCAGGGGGCTTCAGCGGTCGGGAGGGGCCGAAGCGGGGAAGCGTTCCAGGTAGGTGGTGACGGGCAGGGGTCGGGGCTGGTTGTATCCGACCGGCAACCAGAGATCGCCGGCGGCGGAGGCGTAGTGGATCTCCCAGTGGTAAAACCCGGTGAACGCCTGGGGATCCAGGCGAAGCAGCTCCGCGTAGTGCAGAACAGCCCGCACATAGCGGTTGCTGTTGTTGTATCCCCAGAGCCCCTTGCGAATGTCCTTCAGGCCACCCCGACGCACCAGATAACGGGCCGCGGCATGGATCGCATCCTCTGGATCACGAATGTCCCCCTTGCCGATTCCCCGCTCGGCCCAGGTGCTGGGCAGGAACTGCATGGGTCCCCTGGCATCGGCGACGGAGACGCCATCGATGCGGCCCATGCCCGTTTCCACCAGGTTCACCGCGGCCAGAACCTCCCAGGGGATGCCGGTGGCAGCCGACGCCTCTCGGTAGTAGCGCAGCAGGTTGGCGGCGGGCTCCGGTGGGATGATCCGCCAGGCGGGAACGATGGCTGGACGGGGTCCCCCCCGATGCATGGCCAGGAACTCCCGGCGGGCCGCCAGGTGACGGTCCAATACGCCCTGCCAACGGACGGGGAGAGATCCGCGCACCCGGGTGGCCAGGGAGGGATCGATGGCGAGACGGCGGTAGATCACCTGTTGGCGATGACCCAGTTCGGGCAGCTGATCGATCGGCGTGTCCATCGAGCGCAGGGCCAGCTCCAGGGCCGCCAGCTGGGCGGCGATGGCCACTGGATCGCGCGGCAGGCGCGGGTAGGAACGGGGCGTCCCTTCCGTCAGCGACGGCGTCAGCGGCTGGGACGGGGCCGCAGGGGACTTGGCGCCGGGGGCACGCTCGACCGTCACGCTGGTCACCGCCACGGCGGTGGAGGCCAACAGGAGGACCAGCAGAACCGGGGTGACGACGCGCATGGGCAGGGGGGCCATCGAGCGTGGGGGACAGGAACGCTTGGGGACAGGGGGCCGGATCCGGTGCGGCAAACACCTGGGCCTGATGGGCTTCAGGTTTTGGTCAGCCAATAGAACTGGTAAGCCTGCAGCACGATGCGGCTGGCGGACTGGGACGGGCTGCGGCCCGAATAGAGATCGATCAGGCGATCGAAGCTGTTGAAGACCGAAGGCACCAGACTGTCGAGATCAAAGAATCTCGGCTGGTCGTTGAAGTTGGCCACCACCAGGACCAACTCCGAGGGCCTCAGGTGGTTGAAGCGCACGAAGGCCAGCAAATGCTCATGATCGAGATGAAGGATCTCACGGTTGTTGAAGTCAGCGAAAGCGGAGATCTCCTTTCGGATCGCGATCATCTTTCTCATGGAGGTGAAGATGGAGAACTCCACCGTTCCCTGCTTCCTTCTGAGCTCAGCCTGGTCCCAGTTGATCTTCGGACGGTGCACCCAGCGCGTGTCGCCACACTTACTGGGATCGTCATAGAAGCTGTAATCGTTTAAGACACCTAGGGCGTCTCCGTTGTAGATGAGCGGGATACCCCCGAAGGAAAGGATGATGCCATGCAAGAGCAGGACACGGCTGATAGCCGTGGCGATCAGCTTCTGATCCTTTGACTCAATCGCGGATTCCAGTCCGACCAAGGACGCGAGGGAGCCACAGATCCGCGCATCGCCAGTGGTGTCATTGGGCATGAAAGCAAGGCCCCTGGGAATCGCGTCAAAATCACCTTTGAAGTAGTCGACCAGAAAGCGGCGGTGAGCCCGAGGTTCATAGCCCACCTGCTCAATATCCCGGTCGTCAAATCCAAAGCCGATATCATCGTGGCAGCGAACATAGTTGAGCCAAGTGGCCCGCTCCAGCTTGTTCGGCAGGCTCTTGAGACCCTGCGAAAGTAACTTGGTATTTCGCGTGGCAACACTGTCCCACAGCAAAGCCATCAGCGTGGCGTTGTAAGCAATTTCACATTCTTTGGCAACAATGGCATCTTCGCCAAAGTATTTGGTGATTTCAGTGGGCGCCACAATAGCCTCCGCAATGAACAGCACCCCGGGTGCCGTCACCTGGCAGCAGTCCTTCATCAACTGCAGAATGAGATGGGCTTTGCGCTCGTTCTGGCAAGTGGTGCCAAGCTTCTTCCAGAGAAAGGCAACGGCATCTAGACGCAAAACGTCCACACCCTGGTTGGCCCAGAACAGCAACACATCCAGCATTTCGATGAAGACGGCCGGATTGGAATAGTTAAGATCCCATTGATAGTCATGAAAGACCGTCATGACCCATCGTCCCATCGCCTCGTTCCAGGTGAAGTTGCCGGGATCGGACTCCGGGAATACTTCGGGCATGCTTTGCTCAAAGACATCAGGGATATCCCTGCTGTCATACACATAGTAATAGTCCTGATATTGCTGCTCCCCAGCGATCGCTCGCCTGGCCCACTCATGCTCATCCGAGGTATGGTTCAGCACAATATCCAGCACCAGCAGGATCTCTCGTTTTCTGAACTCTTCAGCAATATCCCGCAGGTCGTCGATGGTGCCGACTCTCTCATCGATCTCGCGAAAGTCACTGATCGCATAGCCCCCATCACTTTTGCCGACAGGACACCTCAGGATGGGCAGGATGTGCACCATGTTGATACCAAGTTCCTGAAAATAGCTGATCTTGTTTTCCAGATCTGGAAGATTCTCAGCAAAGCCATTGGAGTACACGGCCATTCCGACCCACTTCTGAGAAAGAAACCAGTTGTGGTCATCCTCTCTTTGGATATCTAGCTCTTCAAGCTCACGCGATCGGTCGATATAGCCACGCGCCATTGTCTCAACAAGGCGAAGAAGCTGGAACTTGAAATCATCCCTGTGACCATACAGCGTGACGAACAGGGAATGGATAGCGTAAAAGTTGGCGCCTAACCTGGTATAGAAATGACGCAGATCCTGACGACGAATTTCTGGACGGAGATCATCCAGAATGGAGTTCAGCAGAGAGTGAGAGATTTGTTCGTACATCGAGTCAGTTGTGGCTCCAGGTGTTCAGAAACTCCTCGTATACACGCCGATCGTCGATGATGGCTCCCCTGCGCGACACCAGGGCCGCAGCGAAGTCGCGGGCATGGGCAAGGCTCTCCAACGACGGCCACTGCTGGCTGAGCCCAAGCAGGAAGGCAGCGGCAAAGCCATCCCCCGCGCCAACCGTGTCGACAACATGGGTAGGGGCTGCGGGGCCGATGGACACAATCTCGCCGCCGCTCCAGAACAGGGCTCCCTGGGCGCCGCGGGTGAGAATCAGAGTCTCCAGAAGGTGACACTCGGCGAAGCGATGCATGGCCACCGTCAGACTGGCGTCATCCGCTGCCAGCGTTTCGTCCGTCGCCAGCAAGGCCAACTCCGCGGCGTTGAGTTTGACGTGATCAGCATCATCCACCAAAGAGAGGACCGACTCCAGGGACCACCAAGGGCTGCGCAAGTTCACGTCCAGGAAGATCTTGCCCCGATGCTTCGCCTTGAGGGCCGCCAATGCTGCCGCCGAGGCAGAATGGCGTAGCGCCAAGGAGCCGTGATAAAGAAGACCCGTGGCTGGAAGCTGCTGGACGTCCGATGACTGAATGAAGTCGTAGGCACTCTCCGGCACGATGTCGTACTGGGGTTCATCATGCTCAATGGTCACACGCACCCGCCCAGTGGGATGGGAATGGTCAATCTGCAGAAAAGAACTCTCCAGACCCCAAGACTGCATGCAGGAGCGAATGGAATCACCGTGACCATCCGTGCCGATCCGGCTGACGAAGAAGGGAGATAGGCCAAAGCCCCTGAGATGCCAGGCCACATTGAAGGGCGCCCCCCCGAGAACCTCCGTGCCATCTGGGAAGCAATCGAAAAGCACTTCACCGAAGATGGTGATCGGGCAACGCGTCTGCATCAGATCAATCCAGTTCCGAGAGGGCGTCGGCATGGAAGTGGCCCAACCCTTCCAGGATGCCCGCACTGTAGTTGCCATTCATGCCCAGAAACCCACCTCTGGCGAGATACAAACGGTCAGCCGTTCCCTTTCGCCTGGCTGTTTCCGTGGCCTGTTCCACCACTGCAGGATGGGCATTCGCCACCAGCACCGCAGGCAGCGAACTGGTGAGCACCGACAGGTCATTGCCACTGTCACCGGCAAACAGCGTATGATCAGCGTCAAAACCCTGCTCTCGCATAAGGAACTCAATGGCTCGGAGCTTGCAGGCGCGTTGCGGCAAAATGTCCAGCAAACCGATCGACGCCTGCTCATCGACGCTGTGAATCATGTTGGCGGCGAGGCTGTGTTCACCAAGACGGGTGCCGATGGCCCGCCTCAGCGCCGACAAGTCAGCGTCCAGAGAGACGAAGTAGCTCAATTTGTACAGCTTCTGCCTATCTTCCGGCTGCAATGTCAACCCAGGGAGTCCTGAGAGAAGCACGGCCAGCTCCACAGCTGTGAATCCCTGCCAATCCTCGGCGATGTGCCGTGTCCATTGAGCCAGCAGGGACCACCCAATGCGGCCCCGATGATAAATCGAACTACCAACATCCCCAATGACCCAATCAGGCTCGGGAAGTTCATAATCCTGAATCGACTCCTCCACCAGTTCCAGATGCCTGCCGCTGACATAGGCCAGGGAAATGGCCGGCTGGGCGACCACACGGGCAAACATCCATCGGGCCCCATCGGATTCCGGAAGCTCACCGTTGGGGAGAAGGGTTCGATCAAGGTCCGTACAGAGGAGCAGCCGCTGCAGCATCGGTGGACTGGAACTCAAGCCGTCAATGGAAGAAGTCATAGTGCTCGATCGCCTCAAGGATACCGGAGGCATGGGACCCCGATGAGAAATACACCCGTTCCGAATCGCTGAGTTGGGCCAGCTCCTCGCGGTGTCGACTATCCACTACCACGCCAAGGGTTTTACCCCTCAGCATGTCCTCATCACCCCGAGATCCACCATTGACAAGAACTCGCTCCAGGGGAATCTTCCACTGGTTAGCGACATAGCGCAGGGCCTGACCCTTGGACGCTCTGGCGGGCACGAAGTCAAGAAATTGCCCGAAGGAGAGGCTGGTATGGGCGGAAAGCTCATGCTGCCGCAACAGGGTGAGGATGTCCTCCAACGGGGGAGCCTCCTGCTCATCATGGAAATAGGAAAGCTTGAAACGACTCTGATGTTCTTTCGGCTGCAGGGCCAGTCCTGGCAGTGGATCCATGAAGCGCTTGATCACCTGCGGGGTCCAGAGGTGGTCAATGTGATCTGTCCAGGAGATGTCTGTCGTCAGTTGGGGCGGGGTATAGATTTCCGTCCCCAGACTGGTGATCAGAACATCGGGCATGGGGATGGAATGAACCTTCAGAATCTTGAGAACCGAATTCAGACGTCGGCCGGTAGCGATGCCAAAGAGGACCCTGCGATGCTGTTCCCGCATCAGCTTCACAAACAGACCTAGGGCCTCGGGATCGCCAAGCAAGGTGTTATCGATGGCTGTAAAGATGGCGCAGGTTCGGGTCTGGAGGGCCGGAGGCTTTGTGAGGGGGGCCGGCCGAGCAACAACCCGGCTCTGAAGCACGAATTCCTTCAACCTATCGAGATATCTTTTCGCATGAGCTTCCCAGGAATAGTATTTGGCAACGTTCTTCAGGCCATTCGCCGAATATTTTTTCCATAGCTGTCGATCTTCCAAAATCTCAAGCAAAGCGCTGGCGATTGAATCCTCATCAAGGGGATCAATCAGCAAACCATTGTTGCAATTTCCGATGATGTCCACCGGTCCACCAACTTCCGTTGCCACGAGCGGCAGTCCGCTGGCCGCCGCTTCAAGCAGGGTCAGACCGAAGGGCTCGGTAAGGGCGGGATTGACGAACACACCCTTGGAGAAGGCTGCCATCCTGTAAATGTCCGCCACGTCACAGGAGGAATGGTGCTTGGGCAGCGCCACCAGACCGTTCAACTCATGGCAGTCGATGACAAGAAGTAACTCTGTCAGGACATTCTGGGCACCCTCATTGAGTTCACGGATATCATTACGATTCCCAGCCACAATCACAAGATTGGCGATCTGCTGGAGACGTTTTGACTGTCCATAGGCTTCGAGGAGTGAGACGATATTCTTGCGTTGATCAGGCCTTGAGAGTGCCAAGATCATTGGCCTTTCAGGCTCCCTGAGATGCTTGCTGAGGGTGCTGGCAAATGGGGCCGGGGCATCCCCCGGGGCGGGAGGGTGGAACTGATTCAGATCGGTTCCCGGTGGGATGACCGACATTTTTTCGGGCGTGTAGCAATCGTAAAGCTCGTATTGATCTTCAATCTCATTGTTCGTACTCGTAATCACAAGATTGGCACTGTTCAACACATCTTCTTCGGCGCTGATCCGTTCGGACATCTTGTAGCGCTTCTGGATCTCTTCCACGGTCACGCCAAGGGCAAGCAGCCGACGAACCTTGTCCCTGCCGAGCGAGTGGCCGGTGTGAATGAGGGGCAATCCCGTAAGGTGGGAGAGGCGAACGCCGACATAGCCAGCATCGGCGTAATGACTGTGCAACACATCCGGCAGGCGGGGCTGGCGATGGAGCCAGGCGAACAGCTCATCGGTGAAGGCATCGAGATAACCCCAGAGCTCTTCCTTCGGGATGTAGAGCTCTGGTCCGGCAGTGATGCGAATGATGCGTGCCTTAGGGTCCAGCATCTCCACTGGCGTCCCGTAATCCGGCGATACGCCAGCATCCTTGATGCATCGGGTGACAAGATCCACTTGATGCACGGCTGACTGGCGAGCCAGAGCCCTGGTCAGTTCCACCACATATTTGGTCTGGCCGCCGGTGTCGGCATCGCGGCCCAGCTCAAGATTGTCTCCTCGGATCAGGCCATGAATGCTGATCATCAGGATGTAGAGGGAATGAGTCTTGGCTTCCATCTTCATGCTCTGCTTTGCATTCCATCTCTGTTGAAGTGTGACAACGAGTCACTTTGCTGAGCCTTGCGAAGAAGCCTCAGTGCCATTCGAGGGAACCGCTTTCACCAAGGCCGTGTCGCCACGCCCAGCGACTGACCCCCTAGCCCAGCAGCCAGCGCAGCATCAGCGCCAGCTGACCGAGGACACCCTTGCCGGTGAGCTCTTCACCAATCAGGGCCGCCGCGAACCCCAGCATCGCCGCACGGCCGTTGAGCCGCTCCACCCCTGCCAGGGCCTTCAGGTTCCAGGGGCGGGAGGTGGTGAGCCCCTCCCCGAAACGCTCCAGGGGCTCGTAGTGAAAAGCCTGGTCGCCGTCTTCCCTGCCGACTTCACCCATGCGTTTCACCCTGAATTGATTTCAGCCTATGCACTTCTTGGGGCCCCATGGCGCTCCAGTGCGATCGAGCTACAGTACAGATGTACCAGAGCTCAGCCATGGCGCCCGGCCAGATCGATCCCGCGGTGGCCCCCCTCAGGCGGGCCAACCCCCAACGCTTCCGGGAGGCTCGCCCTGGCCATCTGGCCGTGGTGGCCATGGCTGGCAAGCCCTGGTTCATTGGCCGGATCTGCGACCTCAGCGGCCCGGCCCCAACCGACTTCGCCCGGGTGCTGAACATCGACACCGGCGACATCGAGAGAATCCCGGCCCCCTGGATCGTCGAACTGATGGGCGACGGTGGACTCGTGATCAACCCTTTGTCCTGCCGATGAGCGGATCGTTCTCCAACAGATTGATGCGGTAGAGCACCTCCTCAAGGGCATCGGCGGCACGGACGGCGCTGTAGCGCTGCGGCTGATCCGGGCCACAGCACGACGGCACGGGCGCCAAAATCGTCCAGGGCCTGGGATGGCAGAACTGGACGACGCTGTGGCGCTCAGCGGAGGCCCCGGCCGGCGCCACCACCCGATGCCAACCGGTGGGGATGCGGCCGTTGCTGAGCCTCTCCAGCATCAATCCGGTGTTGATGATCACCCGCCCGTCCGGCGGCGCAGCGTCCAGCCATTCGCCGGCCACACGCACCTGCAGGCCGGGCCCGGTGGCCCGCGGCAGGGCGGTGATGAGGTTGATGTCGCCATGGGCTGCCGCCCAGAGATGGCCCTCGGCTGGGGCCTGAACCATGGGCGGATAGCGCAGGGCCCGGGTGAGGGTGGGGGCCTCGCTGACCATCTCCTCGAAGAAGTCTTCGCCGCAGCCCATGCCCAGGGCGATCACCCGCAGAAAGCGCCGCTGCAGATCGGCGATCGCCCGGTGGAACTCGGCCAGCTGGGCCGTGATGCCCGGCACGGCCGCCTCTGGCAGGACCTGCTCGGGATAGAACTCCGGGAACCGACGCCGCAGGGGATGGCCCATGGGCAGAGGCGCCGACCAGTTCAGCATCTCTTTCCAGTCGGGGTGTGCGCTGCCGGCGGCGGTCTCCACCAGCAGTTCCGTATAGCCGGTCTGGCCGCTGGAGCCGGAGGCGCGGAAGCACCGCTTGGCGTCAGCGTCCAGGGAGAAAAACCGCTGCAGGAGGCCGTAGGCGGAATCGAGCAGGTCGACGGGTAGGTCGCTGTTGGTGTAAACGAAACCGGTGGCCAGACTGCGCCTGACCCCGTCCACCACGGCGTCCCTGGCCCGTTGGCTGCCCCGCTCGAAGGCCAACAGATCCACATCGAGAATCGATTCAGCCATGGGCGTGGATTCAGCGGCGCCCGTTGACGATCACGGGGTTACCGCCCCCGGCCGCCCCAGGCAGGGCCGGCACCACCGACGTCTGACCGTCCCACTTGTCGAGGAACAACTTGTAGAGCACCTGGTCGTCGAGGCTGGAGTTGAGGGTCTGATAGCGCTTGGCTTCCTGCTCGGCGATCAGCACCTCCGTCTGGGCTCGCAACAGTTGCTGCTCGGCGATCTGCTTCTGCTCGATGGCGGCGCGGTATTCCTCGGCGATCTGCAGGCCGGTGAGATCCAGACCCTGGACAGTGACGTAGTCGAACTTGCGCAGTTCTTCTGCCACCTTCTCCTGCACCAGCTCGGAGATGGAGTTCCACTCGGTGGCGATGGTCACCAGTTCGTACTGGGAGAACACCGACTTGAGGGCCTTCAGCAGGGACGGCTGGATCACCCGCGGATAGATCTGCTGGTCGTCGGTGGCGATCGTTTCGTAGATGCGACCCGCCTCGGCGGGCTTCATGGCGTACTTCACCGTGGCGGTGGCCTGGATCACCTGCAGGTCCTTGGTGAGGGTGGAGAACTGCTCCGGCCGCACCTGGGTGCGCACATCGAAGAGGGAAGTGTTCTGGGCCAGGGGGACCTTGAAGTTGGCCCCCGGCTGCCGCGGGACCCCGGTGACCTTGCCGAGGGTCGTGACGACCGCGACGCTGCCCGCCGGCACGATGAACACCGTCTGGGTGAGCAACACCAGTCCTCCCAGCACGGCCGCGAAGATCAGCTGCCAGAGGCCACTGAAGCCGTTGTCTGCGCCGGAGCGCATGGGGGATTGCATCGGGAACCTGGGAACCATGGGGGTGCCACGACCCTAGGCAGCGCCGCTGGCCAGAGGCCGTCATCGTGGGAGCACCAGGTGGATAGGAGAGAGCTGGTGCTGCGGTTCCTGCTCGAACTGGTTCCCACCCTTGGGATCGGACTGCTGCTGGGGGTGCGATTCCCTGGGTTGCCCGGAAGGCTGGCCCCTCCGTTGATCAACTGGGGGATTCCGATCGGGCTGGTGGCCCTGCTGCTGCGCGCGGGCTTCCAGGCCAACCTGCTCACGGCGGCGCTGATGGCCGCCGCCGCCTCGGGACTGGGGCTGCTGCTGCTGCGCCTGCCGGCCCTGGGCCGCTGGATCCCCGATGGCAGCCTGCAGCTGGGCTGCATCGTGGGCAACACCGCCTACTGGGGGCTTCCGGTGGCCCTGGCCCTGCTCCCCCCTGACGCCATCGGCTTCACGATCGCCTTCGATCTGATGGCCACCCTGATCACCTGGAGCCTCGGTCCGCTCCTGGTGGACCAGCGCGCCGGCAGCGTCCGCCAGCAGCTGCGGATCCTGGCCACCAGCCCGGCCATCCGGGGTCTGGTGCTCGCCGTGCTCGTGTACCAGACCCCTTGGAGCGCCATGGTGGCCCAATGGCTGTGGTGGCCAGCACGCCTCGTGATCCTGGTGGCGCTGGCGATGGTGGGGATGCGGCTGGGACTGATGCTGCGGCGCCGCCAACCCAGCCCTGTCAGGTCTCCCGGGCTGGGGGTGGCCTTGGTGGGCAAGCTGCTGGTGCTCCCCTTCGCCATGCTGCTGCTGGCCAGCCTGCTGGGATTACCGCCCCTGCTGCGGGATGCGGTGGTGTTGCAGGCGGCGGCACCCACCGCCGTCTCGGTGCTGCTGCTCACGGAAGCAGCCAGTGCCGGGCGGCCAGAGGCGGCCGAGGCGGTAGCGGGGCTGGTGTTGTGGAGCACGGCCCTGGCCCTGGTCTCGGTTCCGCTGTGGTGGTGGCTGCTGAGCGGTCCACTGGGGAGCTAGGACTGGCCCGGAATGCTCTGCGCACACCTCGGCGGCCATGGCCGGATCCCTCGCCCAGCGGCTCGACCGCAGCCTGTCCCAACTCAAGGGCGTGGCCGTGCTGCCCCTGCTGATTCTGGCGGTGCCCTGGGTTCAGGAAATCATCGACCAGCTGGTCTTCGGCGGACGTTGGAACCTGCCCATGGTGCCGGGGGGACCTTTCCTCGGCGTGCTCACCGCCCCCTTCAGCCACGGTGGCTTCGGTCACCTGATCAGCAACAGCCTCTGGTTCCTGCCCCTCTCCTGGCTGGTGCTGGCCAAGAGCCGGGGCGACTACCTGGCCGTGTGGCTGGGGGTCTACGCCATGTCCATTCCTGTCTGGCTCTTCTGGCACCAGGCCAGCCACGGCCTCTCGGGGGTGATCTACGGATTGCTGGGCTACCTGCTGCTGATCGGCTGGCTGGAACGACGCCCACTTTCGATTCTGTGTCGCTCACGGCCCTGTTCGCCTACGGAGGAGCCCTGCCAAGTCTGCTGCCCTTCCTGAGTCCCCCGGGAGTGAGCTGGATCGGCCACGCCTCCGGCTTCGCCGGCGGGATCCTGGCGGCACTGGCCATCCACCGCGAAGAGGGGAGATAGGGGCTTGCGACTTCTGCCACGGCCAGGGCCGATGCGTCCAACCCGCCAACGCCGCCACTGGCTTGCCCTGCTGCTGGCCCTCGGCGTCTCGGCCCTGCTGATCGTGCCCCTGGCCCGGGCGGCCCTGGCCCAGCCGGGCCCCCCACCCCTCACCAGCTACGACCTGGCCTGGCAAGCCCCCTTCAACCGTCCGGAGCACTACCCCCTGGAGCGTCGGCCCGATCCGGCCGTCTACCGCCCCCATGGTGACTGGTTCGGTCGGCTGATTCTTCCCCCCTCTGCCGAGATGGTCGAAGGTGACGGCGACTGGGTCTGGCTGGAGGTGGAGCAGGCCCCGGCCGTCCACGCCGACCTGATCGGCCGGCGCCTGCGCCTGGGCTGGCAGGACGACCCAAGGCTGCGCGCCCTGGTGGGAAAAGTGCGAACGCCGGTGCGACTCGGGGCCGAGGCCCGCCTGGCGGCCCAGCAGGGCAATGTGGTGCCCACCCGCCTCGACGGTCGCGATGGCGTGGGGCCGCTGCAGACCCTGGCCGGCGCCCACCCCCACGACGACATCACCGTGGTGCTCGAAGCGGTCCAACTTGAGCAGCGGGATGGGGAGCCCGTGCTGCGCATCGGCCGTCCGCCCCTGCAGAGCACCGGCCGCTGGGTGGGTCTCGTACAGCTGCTCTCCCGTGATCCGGCGGACCCGGAGCAATTTCGGGCGCAGCACTACGACCGACGCCAGGGGAGCTTCAGCGGCGTCATCGAAACCGTGCGGCTGCCCCGCCAGCCGCCCGATCGCCACGGCCGTCGCTTCTTCGACCCGGAGGGACTGCTGGCGGCGCCAGAGGGCGCCGAAGGCTGGTACCTCTACGGCGCCCCGGATGGCGCCGGGACCTTCACCGCCCAAGCCCTGGAGCCCCGCCTGCTCACCTCCCTGGCGAGCGACCGGCTTCTGCCGGGCACCAGCGCCGGGTTGAACCACATCAGCCGGGTGAACTGGAGCGACGGCCAGACCCGGCGGGGGCGCTTCAGCCGGGTGGGCCTGGTTCCCGACGGTGGCGTCACCCCATGGCAACCCGGTGACCGCTCCCTGGTGATCCACAACTTCGGCGGCATCGGTGGCCCCGACGGGGAAGCGATCAGCGGCTTCACGGTCACAGGCCATTTCGCCTTCGGCGCCGCCCGGGTGGTGATCGATCCCTTCACAGGACAGCCGCGATTCAACCTGCGCTACCACCAGATCTACGCCAACAACCCCAACGGCATCGTCTCCGGTAGCCAGGACTGGAGCGCCTATACCGGCAACCTGCAGCGGGGCTGGCTGGGTACGCGGCCCATCTCGGACGTGCTGGTGCGCACCGATCCCCTGCTGCTGGAGGAACTGGCGATCCAGGCGGAGGTGCTGATGGCCCGCTACCGCAGCGGCGATGGCGGTGGGGTGTCCCTGGTCACGCCGGCCATCTCCTGTGTGCAGGATTCCAGCCAGGCCCTGTGGATCGCCATCGACCAGCTGCGTCGGCGACGCCGGGAGCTGGACGGCAGCGAGCTGCCCCGACTGGCCTCTCTGGCCCAGGCCCTCGATGCCCTGCTGACCCCCTTCGGCATGGTGCGTGAGGACTGGCGCCACAACGCGTCCCTGATGGACACCCCCGGCGATGCCCCGGACCGCTTCAAGGCCAGCCGTCGGCTGTGGGACGGGGTGCTCAGCTGGCGCTCGATGCTGCCCCGCCGGGCCCACGACGAGATGGCCGGCGTCTTTCTGCGCCACGGCGATCCTCTGCATCTGATGCGCACCAACCAACTTCCAGGGGCTGACCAGCGCCTGGCTCCCCTGGCTCCGACGCAAGTGCTGGGCCAGCTGCCCCTGGTGGGAGTGGTCCTCCCCCGCCTGATGGACGCCTTCTTCACACCGCTCACCGGCCGCGGGCTGGCCCTGAGCACCCTGCTGCTGGGGGCCTACGCCACCGTGGCCCTGGCATTGGGGCGTGTCACGGGATTCCTCCCGGCGCAACGGCCAAGGGTGCGACCGCTGCTGCTCATCCGCCAGGCGGTGGTGCTGCTGCTGACCCCGTCCCTGATTGAAGAGACTCTTTTCCGGGCGGCCCTGCTGCCCCACCCGATCGAGGGACTGAGTGGGTGGGAGAGCACCGCCTGGGGGGCCCTGAGCGTGGGGCTGTTCGTGGCCTGGCACCCCTTGGCCAGCCGGCTCTGGTACCCCCAGGGCCGGCGCCTGTTCGACGACGGTCGTTTCCTGCTCCTGGCCAGTCTGCTGGGGGTGACCTGCGTGATCGGCTACCAGGCCACCGGCTCCATCTGGGCACCGGTGCTGATCCACTGGCTGGTGGTGCTGATCTGGCTGGAACTCCTGGGAGGCCGCTGGCGCCTTGGCCTGGGGGTTCAGGGATAGGCGTTGGGGACGAAGAACTGCTCGTTCATGGGGGGACGCTGGTAGTCGGAACCGCTCTTGCGGGGGGGCAGCTCGAACGGTTCGGGGGTCATGTCCTCGTAGGGGACCTTGCTGAGCAGGTGACGGATGCAGTTGAGCCGGGCCCGGCGTTTGTCGTTGGCCTCCACGGTGAACCAGGGAGCCTCAGGGATGTTGGTGTGGGCGAACATCTCATCCTTGGCCCGGGAGAACTCGACCCAGCGATCGCGGGATTCCAGGTCCATCGGACTGAGCTTCCAGCGCCGGGCCGGATCTTCGAGGCGGGAACGGAAGCGGGCCTCCTGCTCATCGTCGCTGACGGAGAACCAGTACTTGATCAGGGTGATGCCGCTGCGAACGAGCATGCGCTCGAATTCCGGACAGGACGACATGAATTCGTCCACCTGCTCGGGGGTGCAGAAACCCATCACCTTCTCGACGCCGGCCCGGTTGTACCAGCTGCGGTCGAACAGCACGATCTCCCCGGACGAGGGGAAATTCTCCACATAGCGCTGGAAGTACCACTGGGTCTTCTGCTGGTCGGAGGGGGTGCCCAGGGCCACCACGTTGCAGCCGCGGGGGTTCAGGGGCTCGGTGATGCGTTTGATCGTGCCGCCCTTGCCGGCGGCATCCCGCCCCTCAAACAGCAGAAGCATGCGGTAGCCCACATGCTTCACCCAGTACTGCATCTTGACCAGCTCCACCTGCAGCCGGACCAGCTCCTGTTCGTAAAACTTCCGATCCAACTTGGGCGGGCGCCCCTCGGAATGGCTGGAGAGGTCGTCGAAGATGGGGGAGGGTCGGTACAGATCTGACTCGCTGGCACCGGCGGATCGATGGCCGTTGGCAGTCTTTTTGCCTGACTTGTCCTTGCCGCTCAGAGCCTTGGGCTTGTCAAGCTTGATCTTGGAACCACTTTTGTCTTTCTTACCCATGCCACTTAGGGAGGTGAGCTGCTGACGGCTTAGCCGATTTACGGCCCATCATTGGCAACAATCGTCACCCGGAGACAAACCGGGTGGTTTTCTTCGGGAAGCAGCGCCTGAATGCCTGGACCCAGCGGCTCTTCCACCGTCCCCTTCAGCTGGGCAGGTCGGAGACCTGGACCCACTGGGCAATCAACTGCTCCTGCCGTACGAGCCGATACCTGTTCCCCTCAGTGGGGTGGTGCCGGTACTGGTCCCTGAGGCTCTGAAGCCTGGAGACCAGGGAGTGGTAGACGGGGTGATTTTTGTTCATGACCTCGGCCAAGAGGTATCAACAGGTTAATCAAAATTTACAAATCCAGGGCCCTGGGGGCCGCGGACGCTCAGAGGGCAAAGCTGAAGCCGGGGGCCCACTGGGCGATGAGTTGCTCGTGCCGAACGACCCGGTAGCGGTTGAGCTCGTTGGGAAGTTCGCTGTACTGCTCCTTGAGGGAGCGGAGCTGCTCGAGCAGCGCATTCAGCACGGGGTGGTCTTGGTTCATGCCGAGTGTCGCTCTATTGCTAAAACCTTAACTGAATCGGAAGGGACGCAGCGCCATCGCGGCGTTCGGGTCAGCGAACCCCCACGACCGGCTCGTTCAGCGAAGTCGATAGCGTCTGGCCATGGACTTCACCCCCTTCCTCGACAGCCTGGACGGTGCGGGCCTCGATGACGTCCTGCTGTCAATGGAGATCCCCTGCCGCCTGGCGATCGCCATGAACGGACGCTTTCTGCTGCGAGCCGTCTGCGAAAGCCTCCAGAACCGCCGCATGATCGGCTGCGCCGTGACGGACGCCGCCACCTGCCTGGCTTACCTGGCCAGGGAACACCATGCCCTGCTGCTCTGCACCGACCGTCTCGAATCCGGCAACGGCTTTGAGCTGGCACGCCAGGCGCGGGAGCGGCAGCCGGATCTGATGGTGGTGCTGCTGGCCCTGGGGGACGTCATTCCAGCCGAATACGCCGATGCCCCCTGGCTCCAGGCGGTGGTGGCCGAAGCCGATGTCGTTGATGACCAACGGCCCTTGCAGGCGGCCGTCATGGCCGTGATGGGACGGCACCACTACCGCAGCGCCTCCCTGCGCAGCGGTTCGCTCCCCTACCTAAGCTGTCCCCGACTGACGCCGAAGGAATACGAGGTGCTGGATCTGCTGGCCAGTGGCCTGAGCGATCGGGACATCGCCGAACGGCTCCAGGTCAGCGCCTCCACGGCACGGACCTACACCAAACGCCTGCTCCAGGTGCTGGGCGTCAACAGCCGACTCCAGGCGGTGCTTAAGGGTATGCGCTGCGGCATGGTGCGGCTCTGAGCCGGAATGTCCCCGTTTGGGGGGCGCCCCAATGGCCGGCCATGAACCACAGTGGACAGATCTCTGCGGGGCCTGCCCCGAAGGATGGCCGATGAGCGCCCGATCGCTTCCAGCGTCCCTGCCGAAGGCCACGATTCCGAAAGTCACCATCGGTGAGCTGGAGGCCAACTACTCGATGTACTGCAAGGCCCTGCGGCTGCTCGTCCGCGAAGGGCGAACCCTGAAGAAGATCCAGCGAACGGTGTGCTGGCACCGCCTCGAGCAGCTGCACCAATGCCTGCCGAGCCAGTACAAGGACCCCGACTATCTCTTTCTGCTGCTGCGCCGCGAAACCAACCGCAAGGCGGCCGGTCTCCCCTGCCCCACCTGAGCAGGCGCAAGAGATCCAGTAGCAACCGCCACAACGGTCAGCCGCAAGGGCCTGCACGATGCCTGAGCGGAAGTTGCTTCTAGGGTTCCGGTCCTCCATTGCAGGCTTTGCCAGCAATGGATTGGATGCCTGGTCCGAGAGAAGCGCATTCATCGGTTCGGGGGCCTCACGTCCCCACCGCTGAGTGGCACGGAGGGACAAAAGCCCGGGAGACCGCCCGATTCCCACCGTGCCCAGAGGTCTGCATGAACGAACCGTCCAGCGGCACTGCCGCCGATGCGGCTGACGCCTTTGATCGGGGCGGCCATCCGACCGGAAGCGAAGGGGCCCGGGCCCTGGAGAAGGAAGCGTCCCTGCCCCTGACGGGCTGGCAGCAAGAGGTCGATCAGGGCCTGCGCTACGGCCTGGAGGCGGCCAGCAGCATCGTCGATCGGCGCATCTCCACCTTCTCCCGCGGCGAGCTGCCCCACTACGCCGGCATCAACACCTTCATGAAGGCCCCGTACCTGGAGGACGTGAACCGGGTCGGGGAGTTCGACGTGGCTGTGGTGGGCGTCCCCCACGACAGCGGCACCACCTACCGCCCCGGCACTCGCTTCGGCCCCCAGGGCATTCGGCGCATCTCCGCCCTGTACACCCCTTACAACTACGAGATGGGGGTCGACCTGCGCGAGCAGATCACCCTCTGCGACGTGGGGGACATCTTCACCATCCCCGCCAACAACGAGAAGAGCTTCGACCAGATCTCCAAGGGCATCGCCCACGTGTTCGCCAGTGGCGCCTTCCCGATCATCCTGGGGGGCGACCACTCGATCGGCTTCCCCACCGTCCGGGGCGTCTGCCGCCATCTCGGCGACAAGAAGGTGGGCATCATCCACTTCGATCGCCACGTCGACACCCAGGAGACCGACCTCGACGAACGCATGCACACCACCCCGTGGTTCCATGCCACCAACATGGCCAATGCCCCAGCCGAAAACCTGGTGCAGCTGGGCATCGGCGGTTGGCAAGTGCCGCGCGAAGGGGTGAAGGTCTGCCGCGAGCGGGGCACCAACGTGCTCACCGTCACCGACATCTGCGACATGGGCCTGGAGGCGGCGGCGAAATTCGCCATCGAGCGGGCCACCGACGGCACCGACTGCGTCTACATCTCCTTCGACATCGACTGCATCGATGCCGGTTTCGTGCCAGGCACAGGCTGGCCCGAGCCGGGCGGGCTGCTGCCGCGCGAAGCCCTCAAGCTGCTGGAGCTGATCGTGCGCAACGTTCCGGTCTGCGGCCTTGAGGTGGTGGAGGTTTCCCCCCCCTACGACGTCAGCGACATGACCTCCCTGATGGCCACCCGGGTCATCTGCGACACCATGGCCCACCTGGTGGTGAGCGGCCAGCTGCCCCGCAAGTCAGCCCCTGCCTGGCTGCACAGCGACTGCAACATGCAGGTCGACCGCGCCTGGAGATAGGGGCGTGCACGAAGTCGACATGACCCGCTGCCTGCTCCTCTCCATGCACGAGTGGAAGCAGCAGCACGCCCCCCGGCGGCCCCGGGTGAACCGGGTCCACCTCGAGGTGGGCACCTTCACCTGCGTGGAGCCCGATCAGCTGGTGGTCACCTGGTCCGATGCGGTGAAGGGCACCTGGCTCGACGGGTCCGAACTGGTGATCGAGACGGTGCCCCTGGTGGGGCGCTGCGTCCGCTGCCAGGCCACCTACAACCCCGATCCGGCCGACGGGTTCCACTCCCCCTGCTGCCAGCACCCCATGGAGGAGATCGTCAGCGGCCGCGAGCTGCGGATCCGCTCCGTCGCCTATGGCTTCGAAACCGCCACCCCACCGCCCACCGCTTCCTGTCCCACCCCCGCCTGCTGAGCCGCCATGCACATGCCCCTCGAAGACAACCTCGGCCTCAACCTGCTGGCGGCCAACCAGCACCGGGCCGACCACAACCGCGCCCATTTCGACGCCTGGAACCTGCTCTGCCTCAACGTGATGAGCAGCCCCGGGGCCGGCAAGACGTCCCTGCTGGAGCGCAGCCTCGCCGCCCTCTCCAGCCGCTGGGCGATGGCCGTGCTCGAAGGCGACATGACCACCCTGCTCGATGCCGAGCGACTGGGGGCCGTCGGGATTCCGGTCGTGCCGATCACCACCGGCCGCGCCTGCCATCTCGATGCGGCCATGGTGAGCGGCGGGTTGAAACTCCTGCAGCAGCGGCTGGATCCGGCCGAACTGGATCTGCTTTGGGTGGAGAACGTCGGCAACCTGGTCTGCCCCGCCGAATTCGCCATCGGTGAGCACCGCAAGGTGGCGCTCCTGAGCGTCACCGAGGGTGACGACAAGCCGCTCAAATACCCGGTGATGTTCCGGGAAGCCGATTGCGTCCTGATCACGAAGGTGGATCTGCTGCCCCACCTGCCGGTGGATGTGGAGCGGATCGAAACCCACATCCGCCAGGTGAATCCCCACACCGCCGTGTTCCGCCTCTCCGCCACCAGCGGCGAGGGCTTCGACGCCTGGCACGACTGGCTCGGAACACAGCTGAACGCCGTCCAAAGCCCCCCCGCCCTGATCCACGCCTGAGATGAGCCACCAGCATCCTGCCTCCGACCCGACCACAGCGCTGCAGGCCGACCTGCGGGCCAAGGGCGTCCGCTACGCCCTGGCGAGCTTCGTGGATCTGCACGGGGTGAGCAAGGCCAAGGCCGTGCCCCTCGAGCACCTGGCCCAGATGATGGCCGGCTCCGAACTGTTCACCGGGGCGGCCCTCGACGGGGTCCCCCAGGAGGTCAGCGACGACGAGGTGGCCGCCGTGCCCGATCCAGCCAGTGTCACAGTGCTGCCGTGGCAACGGGAGGTGGCCTGGTTCGCCAGTGACCTGCATCTGCACGGCCAGCCCTTTGGGGCCTGCAGCCGCCACATCCTTGGCCGTGTCCGCCAGGAGGCCGCTGCGATGGGCTTCCGCTTCAACCTCGGCATCGAGACCGAGTTCTTCGTGCTCAAGAAAGGGGCGGCGGGCGGCTGGGTTCCCTACAGCGATCGCGACACCCTCGACAAACCCGCCTACGACGTGCGCGGCCTGCTCGACAACCTGCCCTGGCTGGGCGAACTGGTGCAGGCGATGAACGATCTTGGCTGGGGCGTCTATTCCTTCGATCACGAAGATGGCCCTGGCCAGTTCGAGACCGACTTCGACTACGCCGAGGTCCTCACCATGGCCGATCGGCTGACTTTCTTCAAGCTGATGGCCAAGGAGATCGCCCATCGTCACGGCCTGCTGGCCACGTTCATGCCCAAGCCCTTCGGCGATCGAACCGGCAGCGGCGCCCACTTCAACATGTCCCTGGCGGATGGACAGACGGGCGCCAACCTGTTCGCGACCCCCGAAGCCACGCCGGGGAAAGTCACCCGGCTGGCCGAACACTTCATCGCCGGCGTGCTCCGCCATGCGCCCGCCATCTGCGCGGTGATCGCTCCGACGGTCAACAGCTACAAGCGGCTGGTAGCCCAGGGAAGCATGTCGGGATTCACCTGGGCACCGGTCTTCGTTTGCTACGGCAATAACAACCGCACCAACATGCTACGGATTCCCTCACCAGGGGGAAGGGTGGAATGCCGTGCCGCCGACATCTCCTGCAACCCCTATCTTGGCGCCGCCCTGATGCTCGCGGCTGGGCTGGAGGGGATCCGAGAAGAACTCGATCCCGGGGCACCCAATCTGGTGAATGCCTACACACTCAGCGCAGCGGAACGCGCCGAACGGGGCCTGACCATGCTGCCCCGAACCCTCGGTGAGGCCGTCGATGCCTTCGCCCGGGATCCACTTGCTGAAAGCGTATTCGGTGATGCCATGTTCAAGTCGTTTATCACCTACAAACGTGAAGAGTGGGAGTCCTATCACTCTGCGGTTTCCGAATGGGAACAGCAACGTTATCTGGAGTTCTTCTGACCCCCTCTCCATAGGCGCTCCAACGATCACCCCACCTCGAACACCATCGCTCGAAGTGATCGTCCAAAACGCTGAAGTCAGCCTCGATCCCCCCTCCTCCAGGCCCATCCCTTTACCCGATTTTACTGATGTTGAAACTCTCTTTGTTCCGTCGTCAACGCCGGGCCCTTTCCATCGTTTTGGTCGCCACCCTCGGGGGAGGACTCCTGGCAGGTTGCCAGCAACCGGTGAGCCAGGAAGCGCCCGTGAAAATCGGCTACAGCGCCTGGCCGGGATGGTTCCCCTGGAAGGTCACCGAAGTCAAGGAGCTGTTCAAGGGGGAAGGCGTCGCGGCCTCCATGCAATGGTTTGACGGCTACCTCGACTCGATCAACGCCCTCAACGCTGGCCAGCTCGACTGCAACAGCCAGACCCTGAACGACACCATCAGTTCCGTGGCTGGCGGAGCGGATCTGCAGGTCGTACTCCAGAACGATTTCTCCACAGGCAATGACCAGATCATCGCCGCCGCGGAAATCACCTCGATTCCAGGCCTGAAGGGCAAGAAGGTTGCCGCCGAAGAAGGCACGGTCGACCACTTCCTGCTGTTGAAAGTGCTCAAGGACGCGGGTCTTTCCGCCAAGGACATCACCTTTGTCCCCCTGGAAACCGGCGCCGCTGCCGCGGCCTTCGCCGCCGGCAGGGTGGATGCGGCGGGCGTCTATGCCCCCTTCACCACCCAGGCCCTGAAGCGTCCAGGCAGCCGGGCCCTGGCCACCTCCAAGGACCATCCCGGTGCGATCAGCGATCTGCTCGTCTGCCGCACGGACTTCGTCGCCAACAATCCCGAGAAAGTCCAGAAGATCGTCAATGCCTGGTTTGCCACGCTCAAGACCATCAAGGACGATCCCGCCGGCACCCTGCCGATCCTTGTGGAGCGCGCCGGTGTCAGCGAGGCGGAATTCAAGGAGTACAACGCCGGCACCACGATTCAGACCCTCGAGGAAAACCGCAGCAACTTCAAACCTGGTACCACGATGCTCTCTCTTCCCTATGCCGCCGAGCAGATCAGCGCGTTCCTGGTGGATACGGGTCTGGCCAAGAGCAAGCCTGACCTGACCAATCTGCTGAATTCCCAGTTCGTCGACAACGCCCCTTGACCACCATGGTCTGGTCTCCCCCCCTGCGGCGCTTCTTCTCCCACCCCTGGGTTCTGGGGGTGCTCGGCATCCTCACGGTCTTTGTGGCGTGGTGGCTGGTCACCTCCAGCGGCATGGTCGACAAGCTCTTCCTGCCTGGGCCAAGGGCAGTGTGGTTGGCGGGCAGCGACCAATTTCAGCAAGGAATCCTGGTGGCCGATGCGGTGGCCAGCGTCCGGAGAGTCTTCCTGGGATTCATGATCTCTGCAGGGCTGGCCCTGCCGATCGGCATCGCCATGGGCACCAACCGGAAGATCTGCCACTTCCTGGAGCCGCTCATGGCTCTGATCCGGTACATGCCGGCGCCGGCCTTCATTCCCCTGCTGATCATTTACTTCGGTCTTGAAGAACTGCCGAAGGTGATGCTCATCTTCATCGGCACCTTTTTCTTCAACACCCTGATGATCATGGACGCGGTGAAGTTCGTTCCTTCCGAACTGGTGGAAACGGCCCTTACCCTGGGGGGCCGGGGCTTACCGATCCTCACCAGGGTGGTGGCGCCCTTCATCGCGCCCCAGGTGCTCGACACCTACCGGATCAACATGGCCTCGGCCTGGAATCTCGTGATCGTCGCTGAACTGGTGGCGGCCAACGAAGGCTTGGGCAAACGCATCAGCCTGGCCCAGAGATTCCTGCGCACCGATGAGATCTTCTTCGGCCTCATCGTGATCGGCTTGATCGGCTTGATCATCGATCTTGGCTTCCGTTTCCTGATGCGACGGGCCTGTTCCTGGGCCAACTGAACACCATGCACCTTCAGGTTTCCCAGGTTTCCAAGAGCTTCGGTGATGGCCGGGATTGCAAGCTCGTGCTCCAGGACATCAGTTTTGAGTTGGTTTCGGGTCAGTTCATGGCCCTGGTGGGGAGTTCGGGGTCCGGGAAATCCACCGTGATGCGCCTGATCGCCGGTCTGGAGCAGCCCAGCGAGGGCACCATCCACCTCGACGGCGAGCTGGTCCAGCGCCCCGGCTCCGACCGGGGCATGGTGTTCCAGAAATACAGCCTCTACCCCTGGCTCACGGCGGCCCAGAACGTCGCCTTCGGCCTGTCGCTCCAGGGCAGGGGGAAGGCGGAGATCCGGGAGCGGACCTCCTACTTCCTCGACGTGGTCGGGCTGGCCGATGCGGCCCGGCTGCTGCCGAGGGAACTCTCCGGGGGCATGCAGCAGCGGGTGGCGATCGCCCGGGCCCTGGCCACCGAGCCGAAGGTTCTGCTCCTGGACGAACCCTTCGGGGCCCTCGATCTGCAGATCAGAGAATCGATGCAGGAATTCCTGCAAGACCTCTGGAAGACCACGGGGCTCACGGCCCTGCTGATCACCCACGACATCGAGGAAGCCCTGCTTCTCGCCGGCACGGTGCACATTATGGCGCCGCGACCCGGCAGGATCGTTCACAGCGTCGACGTGCGGCTGGACCGTTCCGATCTGCGCCACCTGCGGGTGTCCCAACCCTTTCTTGAGCTGCGCGAGGAGCTCGCGGGCCGCCTACGCAGCCTGGATGGCTCCCTGCTCTGAGCGCTCTTCGATGGATTCCGCCCCCGCAGCCGCCTTTCTGCCGCCAGAGCTTTACCGCTCCGAAGCCGTGGCCGCCCTCGAGCGCCAGCACGTCGCCACCCGCTTCTGGCATCCCGTCGCCGCCGCCGCCGATCTGCCGCCCGGGCACGTGCGGGCGCTGGAGCTTCTGGGCCTTCCTGTCCTGCTCTGCCACGACAGCGACGGCCTCGTGCGGGCCTTCCGCAACCGCTGTCCCCACCGGGCCGTGGCCTTCCACGAGCCGACCGAAGGCTCCGTGGCCTGCCGCAGGCTGGTGTGCCCCTACCACGGCTGGACCTACGACCTGGGCGGCACGCTGCTGGCGGCCGCCCGGGAAGCGGAGTTCGTCGACCCGTTCGATCGCGGCGCCTGGCCGCTTGAGGCGCTCGGTTGTCAGGTGCGGGCCTCCCTGATCTGGGTGGCCCTTGGGGCCGATCCGATCCCCCTCGACGACCAGCTGGATCTACCCCTGCAGGAAGCCGCCAAAGCCCTCAGCCAGCCCCTGGTGCCCCTGGCCTTTCACAGGCAAACGCTGGCCTGCAACTGGAAGATCGCCCACGACAACACCCTCGACGACTACCACGTCGCCATCGCCCATCCCACCACCTTGCACAGGATGCAGGGCCCTGTGCGCCACTACAGCCACCGCTTCGGCACCTGGGCCAATCTGCTGGCCACCCCGTGGCAGGACGGGGAGACCGAATTCCTCACCTTCGGCCTGCCGCCCTGGAACCACCTGCTGCTGTGGCCCGACGGGCGGCTGGCCCTGATCCAGTTTCTGCCTGAGAACCTCACAAGCTGCACGATGCAGGTGTGGCTGCTGGGCCCGGAAGCCCGCAAGGGCGAAGGCGGCGTTCTGATGGCGGAGATGGTCAGCTTTCTGGCCGAAGACCGCGTCCTGGTGGAATCCGCCCAGCGGGGCTACGGCGAAGGATTCCGCACGGGACCTCCCCACCGACTGGAGGCCCGGATCCTGCACCAGCAGGCGATCTACGCGGCGCTGCTGGAGCCCTGGTACGCGTCGGGGCGGATGCCCAGATAGACGGCCTCCTTGAACAAGGCGCGCTTGGCGTCGGCATCCTGGCGCTGATCGGCGATCGCGTAGCGGGCGCGCAGGGAAGCGACCAGCACGGCCTGGCGAGGATCGGATCCTGCGGAGGAAAGGGTGGCTGCAGGAGTTGCGATCGGAGCTTCCGTCATGTCCATCACGGCTTAAGTCTGTTCACTGTGAACCTATCCTATCGCCGGCTGCAGCTGGAAAAAGGCGACGCAACCAACCGGCCATGGCGGTATTGATCGTCAGCAGATCGGCCACCGGCTGGTTGGTGAAGGGCAGGGTGGGCATGTAGCCGTCCGGACCGAATTCGGGCGTGAAGCTCGGCGGCGGTGCCCCCCGCTTCAGGGCCCGTTCGCTGAACAGTTGCCAGCAGGCCAGGTGGGCCGCCAACGCCTCGCCATGCTCGGGGGCGAAGGGGTGGGACACCTGAGGACCCTGGGCATGGCCCACCCGGGCATGGATGTGGTCCACCCGATCCGCCATCGCCTGGACCGGCTCCAGTTCCGGGGTCATCAGCCGCTCGGCGACAACACACCAGTGGCTGAGATCCGCCGTGAGCCGCAGCCCGGGCAGGGCGTCCAGCAGGGGGCCAATGGTCCAGGGCATCCCCAGGCAGCGGGATCGGTGGGTTTCGAAGCTCACCGCCAGACCGGTGGCTTCCGCCAGCGCCAGCGCCTCAGCCAGAAAAGAGCGTTGTCGTTCAAGCGGCCAGGCATCGCTGCCGGTGAGCACGGTCACCCGATGGGGCCGTAACCCGACGCAGCCGCGCAGCAGCGCGTCCAACTCCGCCAGGTGTTGCTCCGCTGTGCAGCCCAGCTCCGGCACATAGCCGCCGCCGGTCACCACCTCCAGCACCAGGGGCCTGCCGGAATCCCGCAGGCGGGCGGGGCCTTCCGCGTCGGCCAGCAGGCAGGGATGGCGGATGTTCAGCTCCAGCCCATCGAAGCCACCACACTCGGCCGTCTCAAGAGCCAGGGCCAGGGAGCCTTGGAATCCCCACAGGGAAAAAAACAGAAGGGACGTCACCAGACCCGCCTCAGGCGCGTCCCACTCTTCCCTGCCGCCCCGCGAGGACCGGTAACCGTGCCCACCAGGCGCCAGGCCCGGGGCAAATGTTCACGACGGACGGTGGCAGGCGGACCGCGAGCGGGACAGTGGATCCTGGTCTTCCACGTCCACAGGCCAGCGGCCCCCTTCGTGACTGCTTCACCCTCCTCCGCGCCACCAGCGACCGGCCCCGGAGCCGGCGCGCCGTTGCTGTCAGGCCCTCTGTTGCAGCGTCTCAACGAGCGCCGCGATGGGCCAGGTTGGCGGCAGCTCGGCTTCCATCTCACCCTGCTGGCGGTTGGCGCCTTGCTCTGGGGCTTCCCTGCCTTGCCCGAGCTGCCCAGCCCAGCCCTCTGGGCCCTGCGGCTGGTGGGTCTGCTGCTGCTGGGCTGGAGCCTGGCGTTCGGCTTCTGCGCCATGCACGAGTGCGGTCACCGCACCGCCTTCGCCAGCAAGGACGCCAACGATGCCGTGGCCTGGTGGGCCGGTGTACTGAGCTTCTACAACGCTGATCACTACCGCCGCTACCACCAGTGGCACCATCGCTTCACCCACCAGCCGGGCCTCGATCCCGAGCTGGAGCAAGCCCCCCCCAGCACCCTGGCCAGCTACCTGCTGGAGCTCAGCGGCCTGCCCTGGTGGATCGGCAAGATCCGTGGCCACGCCGCCGGCCTGCGGGGTGACTTCGGCGGCAGGCCCTACATCCCCGTCGAGGCCGCGACGGCGGTCACCCGCTCGATCCGGCTGCAGTTCGCCGTCTACGCCGTGTTGCTGGCGGCCTCCCTCTGGCAGGCCAACGGCGCCCTGTTCTGGTTCTGGCTGCTGCCCCTCGCCGTCGGCCAGCCCCTGCTGCGTTTCGTGCTGATGGCCGAGCACGGCGGCTGCAGCACCGGCAGCGACGGCCTCAGCAACACCCGTACCACCCTCACCTGGGCGCCCCTGCGCTGGCTGATGTGGGAGATGCCGTTCCACGTCGAGCACCACCTGTACCCCTCCCTTCCTTTTCACGCCCTCGCCGAGGCCCACGGCCATCTGGCCCCCCATGAAGTGCACCTCGATCCGGGTTATCTGGCCGTGCATCGAACCTTCGTACGCGACCCCGCCCGGCTCGCCCTCCCCTGAGTCCCGATCCCTTGCCACCCACCCTTGCTCCCCAGCGCCGCTTCGCGCTTGGGGATGTCCCCCTCGCCGGTGGGGGATTGCTGCCCGCCGCTTGGCTCGATTACCGGGTCTATGGAACCCTGGCCGCGGACCGCGCCAACCTGGTGCTCTACCCCAGCTCCTATGGCGCCTGGCCCGAGGACATCGACTGGGTGGTGGGTCCGATCCTCGATCCGGAGCGCTGGTGCGTGGTGCTGGTGAGCCAGTTCGGCAACGGCCGCTCCAGCAGCCCCAGCACCGGTGATCCAGCGCTGGCAGGCGGCCGCTGGCCCGTCGATCACCGCGACAACGTGGCCGCCCAGCGCCGGCTGCTGGAGGAGGTGTTCGCGGTGACCTCCCCCGCCCTGATCTACGGCTGGTCGATGGGGGCCCAGCAGGCCTATCACTGGGCGGTGCTGGAGCCGGAGCGCACCCAGCGGGTCTGTTGTGTCTGCGGCACGGCGCGCACCACCCCCCACAACCGGGTGTTCCTGCTCAGCCTCCGCCAGGCCCTCACCGCCGACCCCAGCTGGGATGGACGCCGCTTCCGGGACGCGCCGGAGCAGGGGTTGCGCACCTTTGCCCTGATCTACGCCAGCTGGGCCGCCAGCCAGCCCTTCTACCGCCGAGGTGCCCATCACCAGCTGGGTTACCCCAGCGTCGAGGCCTATGTGGAGGAGGCCTGGCTGCCGGCGTACCGCCGCCATGACCCCCACGACCTGCTGGCGATGCTGGACGTCTGGCTGGCGAACGACGTGGCCGTCGCCGCGGGGCTCGCTTCGGGGGACGCCGAGGCCGACCTGGCCGCGGCCCTGGGACGGATCCGGGCCAGCACCACCGTGATCGCCGGTCGCCACGACCTCTACTTCACCCCCGAGGACTGCGGAGCCGAGGCCGCCCTGATCAGCGGAGCCCATTTCGAGGTCCTGGAGTCCGACCTTGGGCACCGGGCCGGCAATCCCCGCGATGCCCCGTCCGAGCAGCGCCAGCTGCGGGCCGCCGTGGACCGGCTCTGCGCCGGCTGACCGCCTCCAGGCCCCCTGACACCTGTTCCTTCTCACACCCTCGATGACCGATCTGGCCCGCTTCGCCGCCACCCATGGCATCCGGCACTTCCTCTTTTCGTTCTGCGATCTGTTCGGGGTGCAGCGGGCCAAGCTGGTGCCTGCCGCCGCGGCCGCCGAACTGGCCCGTTCCTGAGCCGGCTTCGCCGGTTTCGCCGCCTGGCTGGACATGACGCCGGCCGACCCGGACGTGCTGGCAATCCCCGATCCCACCAGCTTGATGGTGCTCCCCTGGCAGCGCGAGGTGGCCTGGGTGGCGACGGATCTGCAGGTGGAAGGGCAGGTGCTGGAGCAGTCCCCCAGGCGGGTGCTGCAGCGGCAGATCGCCAAGGCGGCCGCCCTGGGCCTGCAGTTCCGCAGTGGCGTCGAGGCGGAGTTCTTCCTGATGGACCCGGAGCGGGACGCCATCGCCGATGGCCTCGACCGGCAGTCGAAGCCCTGCTACGACCAGCTGGCCCTGATGCGGCACTACCCCCTGATCAGTGCGCTGCTGGAGGGCATGGAGACCCTCGGCTGGGGGCCATACCAGGCCGATCACGAAGACGCCAACGGCCAGTTCGAGCTCAACTGGACCTATGCCGAATCGCTGCTGACGGCCGATCGCCATGCCTTTTTCCGCGTGATGGCGGCCGCCCAGGCCGAACGCCATGGGGTCCGCGTGAGCTTCCAGCCCAAGCCGATCGCGGCCCTCACCGGCAACGGCGCCCACCTGCATGCCTCGCTCTGGGACGAGGCGGGGCACAACGTGTTTCATGACCCGGCGGGGGAGAAGGGCCTGTCGGAACTGGCCTATCAGTTTGTCGCCGGCCTGCTGGCCCATGCCCCGGCCCTGTGCGCCCTCACCAACCCTGTGGCTGGCAGTTACCGGCGCCTGGCCCGCTCCGTCACCAGCTCCGGCGCCACCTGGTCACCCTCCTGGATCAGTTACGGCGGCAACAACCGCACCCACATGGTGCGCATCCCCGACGACCAGCGGATCGAGCTGCGCCTCGGCGACGGCGCCGCCAACCCCTACCTGCTCCAGGCCGCCGTGCTCGCGGCGGGGCTCGACGGCATCGAGCGCCGGCTCGACCCCGGTCCTCGCAGCGATCTGAACACCTATGTGGAAGCCCCGGTGGGTGCCCCCTCCCTGCCCACCTGTCAGGCCGATGCCCTGGAGGCCTTCCGCCACGACGGGCCGCTGCGGGATTCCCTGGGCGAGGCCTTCTGCACGGCCTACGAAGCCCTGGTGGCCCAGCGCCCCGATGCCTGAGATCGCCAGGGGCTCGTTTTGCCTGGCCCGTGGAAGATCAGCAAAACTGCCTATAGCCAGGCAGCCCCAGAAGGAAGAGAGTGACGACATCAACCAGGAGGCTCCAGCGATGGAAGAGACACCACCCGGTCAGATTTCAGGAGTTCGTTGACGGCAGGCCCCTGCTCCAACAGTCTTGTTCCCAACAACGGTTTCCCGTTCTCTCGCAGATCACCCGATGCATCGTTCAGGTGCCCACGGGTTTATGGAAATCGGCTCCTGGATGCCTCGGCCCCAGGTGCCCACCGCCGGCAGCTCCGACTCCGAAAACCACCTCCCGGGGACTCCCACGGATTCCCATTCCAGCTGACCTCTTTCGATGGCGCGTTCATGACGGAGAGGGCATCCTCGGCCTTCTTTCGTCATCACCCATCAATGGTCCCCAAGGACCTGATCGTCAGCCCATCTGATCGTCCAAATCCACACCGACATCAGACCGATCAACACAAGACAGGAACGATCCCCGTTCCACCCAAGCCCGGCTCTCCTGGAAGCCGGGCTTTTTCATGGGCTTCAACGGCAGACAAGCAAGCAGACGGAGGACTGGGGCCCGTCGGAACCTCCTAGGTTTGCTTAACAATTGGTCAGGGTCGATGACGCGTTTGCCCTGGGCCGTGGTGCTGCTGACGTTGCTGGGGGCCAGGTACCTGCACTGGCGCGTCAGCGCCAGCCTCAACCTGGCCACCCCCCTGTCCACCACATTGAGCCTGTTGACGCTGGCGGCTGAGCTGGTGCTGCTGGCCGGCTTCTTCCTGCAGCTGTGGTTCACCCTGCTGCCCGAGCGGCCCGTGCCCCCGGCACGCCCCATCCCTGTGCCAGCGCCGGCGATCGATGTGCTGGTGCCCAGCTGCGGTGAACCGGCCGAGCTGGTGGAGCGCTGCCTGCGGGGCTGTCTGGCGATGGACTACCCGAACCTGACGGTCTGGCTGCTGGACGATGCCGGCAGGCAGGAGCTGGCGGAGCTCTGCGAGCGCCTCGGCTGCCGCTATCTCGCCCGGAAGGACCACCCCCATGCCAAGGCCGGCAACCTCAACCACGGACTGCACCACTGCCAAGGCGATCTGGTGGCGGTGTTCGATGCCGATGTCGTGCCGCTGCGGCCCTTCCTGAGCCGCACGGTCGGCCTGTTCAGTGATCCGTCCGTGGGGTTCGTGCAGACCCCCCAGAGCTACATGAACGCCGATCCGGTGATGCGCAACCTGCGCCTGGAGCGCTGGCTGCTGCCGGATGAAGAGAGCTTCTACCGCTGGATCCAGCCCACCCGCCAGAACCTGAATGCGGTGGTCTGCGCCGGCACTTCCTTCGTGATGCGGCGCGATGCCCTGGAGCGGGTGGGGGGCTTTGAAACGGCCACCCCCTCGGAGGATCTCGCCACCGGCATCCGGATCACGGCCGCGGGCTACCGCAACCACTACCTCTCCGAAAAGCTCAGCGCCGGCCTGGCGCCGTTCACGGCCGCGGCCATGGCCAGGCAACGCTGTCGTTGGGGCAGCGGTTCGCTGCAGACCCTCCGCACCGGCGCCGATCCGCTGCGGATCCCCGGGCTCAGTCCTCTGCAACGGCTGGCCTACAGCGAGGGCATCCTGCATTGGTTCAGCTTTCCGGCCCAGCTGGTGCTGCTCTGCACGCCGCTCAGCCTGGGCCTGCTGGGGATCGCCCCAATCCTCATCGGCGGCGAGGCGCTGGTCAGCATCGCCCTGCCGTTCTTCCTCAGCCAGCTGCTGCTCACCCGCTGGCTGAGTGGCCATGCCCGCGCGGCGATCCTGCCGGAGCTCTACCGCTGGATCTTCCTGCTGCCGATCTGCGCCGCCGTGGTGTCCACGGCCCTGGGCCGGCCACGCCGGTTCAAGGTCACCCCGAAGGCGGTGACGGGCCAGGGGCCCACCGGCCCCGCTGCGGGCCTGCTCCTGCCACTGGTGGTGCTGCTGGCCCTGCAGCTGCTGGCCCTGGGGAACCTGGCGCCGGGTCGGCTGCCGCTGCTGGCCGGCCAGGGGGCGGCGCTGCCGGTCACCGCCGCCACGCTCGGGGTGGTCGCTGGCTGGAGTCTGCTCAATGGTCTGCTGCTGCTGCTGGCCATCCGTAGTTGCTGGGACCGGCCCCGGAGTGATGGGGTGCCCTGGTTCGCCCTGTCCCTACCGGTTCAGCTGCGCCACCAGAGGGGAGTCGAGCCAGGACGCCTGCAGGCGATCAGCGCCACCGGCGCTGAACTCTGCCTGGCAAGCGCAGAGGCGGCTCGCGCTCTGGAGGCGAGCGGGCCTCTCACCTTGGAGGGTCTGTGGCCGGATCTGGCGCTGCCCTTCGTGCCGATGGCCCAGCACGCCAGCGCTGTCGGCGGGACCTGGGGGCCGCTCACCGCGCTGCAGCGGGATCGGCTTGAAGCCCTGCTTTACCGGCGCGAAGGGCTCTGGCCCACCCTGCGGGCGCCCTTCGAGCTCCGCACCCTGCCGCTGGTCTTGCTGCGAACCCTGCAGCGGATCGGGCCGGAGAGCTGGTTTCGCCGCAGCCTCATTCCTCAGCGACCACCGCTGGGGGCGCTGCCGCTCCCCAGGCATGCAGACCTTCCAGCACGGGCAGCAGTGCCTGACCACGTTCGGTGAGGCCGTACTCCACCCGGGGCGGCACCTCGCTGTAGACGCAACGCCACACCACGCCGTCGGCCTCCAGTTCCCGCAGCTGGGCCGTCAGCACCTTGTAGCTCACCCTATTCAGGGACCGCTGCAAGGCCGAGAAGCGGCGCCCATCACCACTGAGCTCACGCACAATCATCAGCTTCCAGCGTCCACGCATCACCCGCAGGGCGAGTTCCGCCGGGCAGACCTGGTGATCACCGCTGCTGCCCTGATCGTCGAGAAAGGTTGTCACGGCTGGAGGGTTACCGGTGGGTGACCCAGGCACCCACCGGTGCGTTCTTGTCAGGCACGCTGCATGTCCGCCAGAGTCACCCCATGACCTTAACGATCCCTTCCAGTCCAGGACCTTCCCGCTCCCCCCTGCCGGTCTCCGCACGATGAGCGACCTGTTCACTCCCCTGGCGATGGGGCCCCTGGAGCTGCCCAACCGGGTGCTGATGGCTCCCCTCACCCGCAGCCGCGCCGAACCTGGCCACGTTCCGGGCCCCCTGATGGCCACCTACTACCAGCAGCGGGCCAGCGCCGGCCTGCTGATCGCCGAGGCCACCATGGTGATGGAGGGACATTCGGCCTTCTGGCACGAACCCGGCATCCATTCGCCGGCCCAGGTGGAGGGCTGGCGGCTCATCACCGAGGCGGTGCACGCCGCCGGTGGGCGGATCGTGCTGCAGATCTGGCATGGCGGGCGGGCTTGCCACCCCCTGCTCAACGACGGCCGGCAGCCAGTGGCGCCGAGTCCGATCGCCATCACCGGCGATGAGGTGCACACCCCAGAAGGGAAGCAGCCCTACGTCGTGCCCAGGGAACTGGCCGATGACGAACTGCCGACGATCGTGGCCGGGTTCCGGCTGGCCGCCCGCAACGCCATCGCCGCCGGCTTCGACGGGGTGGAAGTGCATGGCGCCAACGGGTACCTGCTCGACGCCTTCCTGCGGGACGGCAGCAACCGGCGCCGTGGACCCTATGGGGGACCGATCGCCAACCGGGCCCGGCTGCTGCTGGAAGTGCTGGAGGCCGTGCGCAGCGAATCTCCCCTGGTGGGCCTGCGGATCTCGCCGCTGAACGGCTACAACGCCATGGTGGACAGCGACCCCATCGGACTGTCCAGCTGGCTGGCGGAGCGGCTGAACGACACCGGACTGGACTATCTGCACGTGATGCGGGCCGACTTCCTCGGCCAGCAGCACGGCGATGTGCTCACTCCGATCCGGGCCGGCTTCAGCGGGGTGCTGGTGGGAAACATGGGCTACACGGCCGAGGAGGCCAACGGCGCGATCGCCGCCGGGCAGCTCGATGCGGTGGCCTTCGGCACGGCGTTCCTGGCCAACCCCGACCTGCCCGAACGGTTCCGCCGCGGTGCGCCCCTGCAGGAACCCGACCCGGCCTCCTTTTACACCGCCGGTCCTGCCGGCTACACCGACTATCCCTTCCTGGAGCCCGCCTGAGATGGCCACCGATCTTCTGGTGCTGAGCGCCAGCAACGGCGACAACCTGGCACTCTCGCAACGGTTTGCCGCCGCTGCTCGCGCCCGCGGCATGGGGGCGGAGGTGCTCGACCTCACGGCCCTCTCCCTGCCGCTCTACAACCCCCGCACCCATGCCGAAGCCGGCCTCCCCGCCGCCGTGGGCACGCTCAGCCAGACCCTCGGGGCCGCCCCCCGCTGGGTGATCTGCGCCCCCGAATACAACGGCTCGTTGCCGCCGGTGCTGACGAGCGCCATCGCCTGGCTGTCGGTCCAGGGGGAGGGCTTCCGCACCCTGTTCAATGGTCGGCCGATCGCGATCGCCACCCATTCCGGCGGGCCCGGAGTGGAGGTGCTGGCCGTGCTGCGCATCCAGCTGGCCCACCTCGGGGCCCATGTGGTCGGTCGCCAGCTCTCCTGCAGCCGCCAGAACCCCGCCAAAGACAGCAGCATCGACGACATCGTGCACCGCCTGCAGCGGATGGAACTGATCCAACCCTGACGACCCCCATGAGCCTTGTTTTTCGAGCTGCCGGCGAGCGGTTCCACAGCCAGCTCGACTGGCTGGACAGCTGGCACAGCTTCTCCTTCTCCCACCATCACGATCCGGCCTGGATGGGCTACGGGCCGCTGCGGGTGATCAACGACGACACCATTGCCGCCGGCCGCGGCTTCGGCCTGCATCCGCACCGGGACATGGAGATCGTCACGGTGATGGTGGAGGGCCAACTCAACCATCGCGACTCCATGGGCCACAGCGAGGTGCTTCGGGCCGGGGAAGTGCAGGCGATGAGCGCTGGCACCGGCGTGGTGCACAGCGAGATGAACCAGGGCGAGCGCGCCTGCCGCCTGCTGCAGATCTGGATCGAACCAAACCGGGAGGGCCACGCCCCCGCCTACCGCCAGAAGCCGTTTCAGCTTCGCCAAGGCTGGGTGCCGCTGCTGGATCCGGACGAACGCCAGGGCGCCCTGGCGATCAACCGGCCGGTGCGCCTCTGGCGGGCACGGCCCGCTGTGGGAGACCACCTGGATCTGGCCATCGCCCCTGGGGCCAGCGGCTGGCTGCAGCTGATTGCTGGCCAGGGGACGGCCTTCGGCCGGCCGCTGCAGCGGGGTGACGGCTTGGGGTTCGCTGCGCTCCCCCCGGACAGCTTCGAGGCCGGTGCCGATGGGGCGGATCTGCTGCTGTTCGAACTCCGCTGAGTGGAGCTTGTCGGCACCGGTTGGTGCACAACCTCGACACGGCTTCAGGATGGGGGGAACTGTTGGATGCCATGGCCCGTTTTCTGCTCCTTTTCAGGCCCCGGCTGCCGCTGCCGCCACCCGAACTCATCGGCCGGCTCGATCCCCTGATCCAGCGGTTCCATGCCGAGGTGGAGCATCGCTCACCCGCCCACCTCAGCGCCATGGTCCGGGGGGAGCACGAGACGCTGCGGCTGCAGCTGATCGCCGATGTGCAGGCCAAGGCGGATGGTCCCGTGCTGGAGCTGGTGCTGATGAGCCGGGAGGCCATGGGGGCCGGCGCGCCCCACACCAAGCAACTGTTCGAAAACCTGGTGGCGATCGCGGCCCAGGTCATGCCGGACCTTGACCTGGTGTTTCGATCCGACCGGGACGGCGCCCTGCCCGACCGCAACTGAGACAATGGCTGCGATGCAGACCCTTTTCACGACCCCTGACGCCCTCGCGGAACTGCAGCCACCGCGCGGCTATCGCACGCTGGCCTGGCTCGGACTCGTGACCAACCTGATGGTCCTGCCGCTGGGCCTGGCGGCGATCCTTCTCTGGGGCTTCTGGAGAACGGCCAATGTCGCCATCTACACCAGCGCCGTGCTGCCCGCGGTGGCCCTGGGGGTGGTGGCCTGCATTGCGCTGCTGAAGTGGCGGCTGTGGGGCCAGGTACTGGCCATCGTGGCGCTGTCGCTCGATCTGGCCATCGAAATGGCTTACGGCATCGTGCGGATGGCGCTGGTGGGCGAGGGGCGCCTCCTGCTGGCCGTTGCAGCCCCCCTGGTCTGGGGACTGACCCTGGCCGCGCTGGTGTTCTGGTGCCGGCCGTCGATCCGCTCCTACCTGAGCTGAGGGGCCAACCCGGGCCGCCGAGCAACCTGGCGTTCTGTATCAACGGCACCACCGATGGCCCCCGACACAAGGATTGGATACCCCTCAGCCGAATCCAAGCCTCTCCAATGCCCAGTCCCCAACGCTTCGCCGCCCTGCAGGAGATTCACAATCGTCTTCCGGTGGTGACGCCTCCCATCGAGTCCCTCGATGATCTCTGGGCCAGCGACGTGTTCAGCCTGTCCAAGATGAAGGCAGCGCTGCCCAAGGACATCTTCAAGTCGGTGCAGCGCACCATCAGGGAAAGCGGCAAGCTCGACGTCTCGGTGGCCAACGTGGTGGCCCAGGCGATGAAGGAATGGGCCACCGGTCGCGGTGCCCTTTACTACGCCCACGTCTTCTACCCGCTCACCAACGCCACCGCCGAGAAGCACGACGGCTTCATCTCGGTGCAGGGCGACGGCTCGGTGATCACCGAATTCACCGGCAAGGTGCTGGTGCAGGGCGAACCTGACGGCTCCTCCTTCCCGAGCGGCGGCATCCGCACCACCTTCGAGGCCCGCGGCTACACCGCCTGGGACATCACCAGCCCGGCCTTCCTGATGGAGACCCCCAACGGTCTCACCCTCTGCATTCCCACCGTCTTCATCTCCTGGACCGGCGAGGCCCTCGACAAGAAAACCCCCCTGCTGCGCTCCAACGCCGCCATGAACAAGCAGGCCCAACGCCTGCTGCGGCTGCTTGGTGAAACCGATGTCGCACCGGTCAACTCTAGCTGCGGCGCCGAACAGGAATATTTCCTCATCGACAGCGCCTACGTGCCCCTGCGTCCCGACCTGCTGCTGGCCGGCCGCACCCTCTTCGGCAAGCCCTCCGCCAAGGGCCAGCAGTTCGACGACCACTACTTCGGCGCCATCCCCCAGCGGGTGCAGGTGTTCATGCAGGACGTGGAACGCCAGATGTACAAGCTGGGGATCCCTGCCAAGACGCGCCACAACGAGGTGGCGCCTGGTCAGTTCGAGATCGCCCCGTTCTTCGAGGCGGCCAACGTGGCCACCGACCACCAGCAGCTCACGATGACCATCCTCAAGAGCACGGCGCGGCGCCATGGGATGAACTGCCTGCTGCATGAGAAACCCTTTGAGGGCATCAATGGTTCCGGCAAGCACGTCAACTGGTCGGTGGGCAACCCCACCCAGGGGAACCTTCTGGATCCGGGCAACACCCCCCACGAGAACATGCAGTTCCTGCTGTTCTGCGGCGCCGTGATCCGCGGGGTGCACAAGTTCGGACCCCTGATGCGGGCCGTGGTGGCCACCGCCGGCAACGATCACCGCCTCGGTGCCAACGAAGCACCACCGGCAATCATCTCCGTCTACCTGGGCAGCCAGCTCGAAGACGTCTTCCGCCAGATCAAGGAAGGGGACGTGACGGGCTCCACCCATGCCGGCGTCATGCAGCTGGGCGTCGACACCCTGCCGGAATTCCCCAAGGATCCCGGCGACCGCAACCGCACCTCCCCCTTCGCCTTCACCGGCAACCGCTTCGAGTTCCGAGCCGTTGGCTCCAACCAGTCGGTGGCGGGGCCCCTGGTGACCATGAACACGATCCTGGCCGACTCGCTCGCCTACGTGAGCGACCAGCTGGAGCAGAAGATGGCCGCGGGCGAAAGCCTGCCCGGTGCCGCCTTCTCCGTGCTCAAGCAGATCATGACCGACCACGGCAATGTGGTCTTCGGGGGCGACGGCTACTCCAGCGAATGGCACCGGATGGCCGTGGAGGAGCGGGGCCTGGAGAACCTGCCCACCACCGCTGATTCCCTGCCGGTGCTGCAGCGGCCTGAAATCCGCGACCTGTTTGCCAGCCAGGGTGTCCTCAGCCCCCTGGAGCTGGAGAGCCGCTTTGAGGTCTATGCCGAGCAGTACGTGCTGGCCATCGACGTGGAGGCCAAGCTGGCCGTGCAGATCGCCCAGACCCAGATCTACCCGGCCGCCATGCGCTACCTGGGTGAACTGGCCAGTTCCCTGCAGCTGCAGACGGCGATGGGCCTTCAGGTGTCCCCGGAAACCCAGCACAAGGTCGCGTCCCTCAGCGCCAAGTCGATGGAACTCAGCAGTGCGCTCGAAAGTGCCATCAGCCAGGCTCCCCACGGCACCATGGCGCACATGCGTTACTCCGCTGACACCCTGATGCCCCTGATGCACCAGCTGCGGGAAGCGGTCGATGGTCTTGAGGCCCTGGTCGACGACAACCTCTGGCCCCTGCCCTCCTACCAGGAGATGCTGTTCATCCGCTGAGCCCCCCAGGTCTCAGCAGCGGGAGGGCCTTACGGGGCCCTCCTTTTTTTGGGCCTCCCGGCGGGCGGCACCTCACGTTCTGCACGCTTGGTTCCCTTCGGCACAGTCGGGCCGTCAGGGGAGGTGCTGGAGTCGACCGATGAGCCCTCCAGCCGACCAGCTCCCTGCCGCCGACGGATCCCCCGAACTAAGGGACCTCGAAGATCACTACGGCTCCTACTGCCGGGCCATGGGGATGCTGGTGCGGGAAGGCAAGAGCCTCAAGAACGTGCAGCGCACCGTCTGCTGGCAGCAGCTGGCCCGCCTGCACGACTGCCGTCCGGCCCGCTACCAGGAACCCGATGCCCTCTATCTGAAGCTGTGGCGGGAGAGCGGCAGCGGCGGGACTTCGGCCTCCAAGCGCTGAGCATCGGAGAGCGGAGGCGGGGACTCTTTCGTGGATTCGGTCACATCGGCCACTGACAGGCACCCCTGGGGCGAACGATGACGGGTGTTCTCCTGCTTTCGACGTTGTTCATGGACGCACCTACGGCCTTCGCCGCGGTCGCTCTCGCCGCCGTCTCCTGGGATGGCGCTCTCACCATGGCGGGCACTCGGGCCCTGCGCCACGCCCTGGATTACCGCGCCCCCTTCAGGGGACGCAGTGACAAGGACATGATCACCCTGATGGACACCCTGCTTCAGGGCCTGCGGGCCAAGGGTTCGATCGGGCTGATGGAGGAAGCCGCTGCCGTGCTCGATGACCGCCAGCGCCACACGGCCTACGCCGTGGCGGCGGAGATCATGCGCTCCGACGGCCCTTTGCAGGAGCAGGAACAGAAGATCCTCGCCGACCTGGCCGCCACCCTGCGCCTCGATCCGGAGGAAACCAGCAAGGTCCTCGCGGTGATGGACGTCCTCCATGCCAGCATCCTGGAGCCTGCCGTGAGCGCATGAGTTCCGCCCCCACCGGCCTTCGCATCGCCGTGGTGGGGGCCGGCAGCTCCGGCCTGCTGCTCGCCTTGATCCTGCAGCGCAAGGGCCACAGGGTCACCCTGTTTGAGCGTTCACCGCTGCTGCGCACCGAAGGTTGCGGCATCCTGCTGGTCAAGAGTGGCGTCGAGGCGGTGGCCGCGGCCGCCATCCCTGGCCTGCTGGACGACCTGTTGGCCGGCGGCCATCCCGTGCAGCGGTTCGTCTTCCGCAACCTCAGGGGTGATCTGATCGAAGCCAGCCCGGCCGAACGGGAAGCCGGCGACCTGCCGTCGCTGCTGATTCACCGCCGCGCCATCCTCGACGCTCTCTGGCGCCATCT
The DNA here is from genome assembly GCF_024346455.1 of Cyanobium sp. Aljojuca 7A6. GTDB lineage: Bacteria > Cyanobacteriota > Cyanobacteriia > PCC-6307 > Cyanobiaceae > Cyanobium. The sequence goes on along the minus strand of NZ_JAGQCY010000015.1, from coordinate 33,334 downwards.
CGATCCCGCCTGTTTCCAGGGCAGTCGCTCGCTCGTCCGCTGGAGCCAGAGCGACACGGGCGTTGAGGCGCGGTTCGCCGAGGGCCCGCCATGGACGGGCGATCTGCTGATCGGGGCCGACGGGATCTTCTCCAAGGTGGCCACCCTGCTCCGCTCCGATCGCCGCTTGCAGTACCTCGGGGATCGGGTCTGGCGTGGGGTGGTGACGGACGAGACCTTCTGCAGCAACGGGGATTTCTTCGTCTACGCCCGTGGCCGGGGCATCTACGCCAACTTCTTCGATCTGGGCCCCGATGGGGAAGGGAACGGACGCACCCACTGGGGCTTCTTCCAGGAGGAGGCGCTCCCCGACGACCGCGGCACCCGGCAGAAGCTGCTGGAGGAAGGGGTGCCGGCCGCCGCCCTCGCCAAACTTCCCGCCGATGCCGCCGCGATCATCAGCGCCACGGCCCCGGAAGGGGTGGTCGCGAACTGGTCGTATGACATCGACCCCCTGCCGGCGTTCGTGGCGGGGCGGGTGGCCCTGATCGGCGACGCCGCCCATGCCATGAGCTCATCCCAGGCCCGGGGGATGACGGCGGGACTGGAAGATGCGGTGGCCCTGGCCTCGTGGCTCGCACCCGGCGCCTCCGCCACCCCCGTGCTGGCCCTGCGGAGTTATCAGGACGAAAGGCTGCCGGTGGTGCACCGCTACCAGGAGCGCAGCCGCCAGGTCAGCCACCGCACGGGCCGCAGACGCCCCCCCAGCCGCGACCCTGCCGGGGCCCATCTGCCGTAGCGACACCGAAAGATGTTGTGAAGGTGACAGTTCCGATCTGGCACAGGGGGCAGAATGCCATTCCTGTATCGAGGCAAGACGTGGCGATCTCCTTACCTCAGACCCGTGTTCGTGGCCATTCCCAGTCCTGCCGGACCTACCGGCTGGTGGATCAGCAGGGTGAGCCCCATCCCATCCTTGACGACTTGTACGAGTCCCTGGATGCGGCCTGGAGCGAGGCCCTGCACTGGTGGCAGGAAGAATTCGGCCCCGTGCAAGGACCGGTGGGCATCGGCGTGGAAGTGAGCACCCTGAGCGGCGAATGGCGCACCCTGCGCTATCCCGGCACCTGAGGACCTGAGGGTCTCAGCGCACCGTCACCCCTTTCCAGAAGGCCACCCGGCCACGGATGTTGCTGGCGGCCTGCTTCGGCTCCGGGTAGTACCAGACGGCATTGGCGTTTTCCTTGCCGTCCACCACCAGGTCGTAGTAGTGGGCTTCCCCTTTCCAGCCGCAGACGGAGCGATGGCTCGAAGGCCGGATGCAGGCGGCATCCAGCGACTCCGCCGGGAAATAGGCGTTGCCTTCCACCGTCACAATGTCCTCGCTGCTGGCGATCACCGTTCCGTTCCAGCTGGCCTGCATCGTTGACGCCGTCGAAGAAGCGCCATTCTGGCGCCCTCCGACCTCTTACCAGTCCTTGGGCTGGTAGATCCGCAGGGTGCCCACCCCCACGGGACTGGGTAAGGGGTTGGGGCCGAAGGGAATCGCCGTCACCTGAAACAGGTAGGTATCGGCCTGGATGGGGTTGAACCAGGGCCGCAAGGACACCGTGACGGTGGCGCCGGGGGGAACGGGCTCAGGGAAGCTGAGGGTGAAGAGTCGGGAGGCAGGCTCGAAGCTGGCTCGTACCGGAATGGGACGACCCTCGCGGCGCGGAACGCCCAGGAAGGCCCGGGTCCGCTCGACGGCGAAGGGGAATTGCCAGTCGGCACCGCGGGTCTGCTGAATGGTCAGGCCGCCGAGAGAAGCACCCGCCTGCCCATCGAGGCTGAGGGTGAAGAAGTACTCAGCCGGGGATTGGCCCACATTGGTGGTGTAGCTGGTGAGGACCACTTTCCAGGGGGCCCGCACGAACTGGGTGCGCCCCCCCAGCTCAAGGGCGTGGGCGCCTGGTGGCGCGCACCAGGCCAGCAGCAGTGAGAGGGTTGCCACCGGCAGGATGGCGCCGTTCTTCGCCGAGAGCCTGCGCCGCGGAGGACGTGCCATGGCCACCTCAAGCTTCACAACTCACGCTAGAGGGACGCTGCTTCAGAGGGGTTCGCACCGGCCAGGAAGGGCGACGGATCCTGGTCGCGGCGATGCTGAACCGGAATCGGCTCCCCCTGAGCCGAGGGATCGGCTGGATCCAGGCAGGCGGTGAACTCCAGGGATCGGCGCAGCAGACGGGCGGCGTGCAGCGGCATGTCCCTGGGCACGCTGATGCGATCACGCAGGTAGCGCAGCCCCCTGGCCGACCCGGCCGGTGGTGGGCATGGCCTGTCTGTGATCAGGCGGGTGAGCGCACAGCGCAACGCCCGATCCAGACCTTCCGGGCCCAGGGGGTTGCGTGCCAGCAGGGTGTTCCGGTGCCGCAGCACCCTGGCCAGGGCCACGCCCGCCGCCTCGGCCGGCTCGCGCTGGCTGGTTTCGGGGTCAGCTCCAGGGTGGACCAGCACGGGCCAGGGGCCGGCGTCGATCCGCTGGGCCAGATCCCGCTGCTCCGGCGTGCCACTGGCGTGACAGCCCCCCATCTGGGGAGGGAGGTCGTGGGCATGGGTGTGGAAGTCGCTCTGGGTGCCCAGGTAGGTGGAGCGCCGCTCAAGGGCGTCGAACCAGCGGTCGATGGCGGGGTAGCGCTCCCGGAGGAGGAAGCCCTTGTAGTAGGCCAGGCTGGCGTTCATCCGCTCGAGGTAGGGCACGAAAATCAGGTCCACCGTGCCCAGGTCCCCCAGCAGAAACGGTCCGGGGTCGGCGGCGAGGGCGATCGCGAAGCGTTCGGCGAAGCGCTCGAAGCCCTGCTGGCCCCGGGCCTCCTCAGCGGCGCCACGGCTCGGGACGCAGAGCCATTGGCACCAGGCCCGGAACAACTGACGCTCCAGCTGGCGCAGGGGAAGCGCCTCGCGCGCGTTCATCCCCAGCCCCAGGGGACCGAAGGCCGTCTCAAGGACCTCCAGAATGCGATCACTCTCGGTGACCAGACGGCCATCCAGCTCAAGGGCCGGCAGCATGCCGCCCCGCACCAGGTCGGTGTACCAGGGCTCCTTCTGCCCATAGCAGAACATCGTCACCTTGCGGATCCGATAAGGAATCCGCCGCTCCTCCAGCCACAGCCAGACCTTCTGGCAGTAGGGGCACCAAGCGTGGTGATCCCGGTACAGCGTGACGCGGATCTCCCCTGCCGGGCGGCCGAAAAGGCGCTGCTGGGCCTGGGCGCTGGTGGGACCTGCGGCGGGATCCACGAAGGCCGGCGTCGCCAGAACTGGCGCCGCTTCGGAGGCCAGCGCCGCCCAGTCCAGGGGCTCGAAAAGCTCAGACACGGAGCCGGCCATGCAAGGGGAATGGGGCCGATCAGCCTAGACAGACCCCCTTGGCAACACCCACCCCGGCCCTCGCACCGGCACGGACTACGAACCTAAAGTTGGTTGATCCACGCCTTCCAGCGACCCCATGTTCGACGCCTTCACCAAGCTCGTCGCCCAAGCCGATGCCCGCGGCGAATTCCTCAGCCCCGGTCAGATCGATGCCCTGGGAGCCATGGTGGCCGAGAGCAACAAGCGGATGGACACCGTCAACCGCATCACCTCCAACGCCTCCAAGATCGTCACCAACGCGGCCCGCGATCTGTTCGACCAGCAGCCGGCCCTGATCGCCCCCGGCGGCAACGCTTACACCCATCGCCGCATGGCCGCCTGCCTGCGCGATATGGAGATCGTTCTGCGCTACATCACCTACGCGATCTTCACCGGTGACGCTTCCGTCCTGGAAGATCGTTGCCTCAACGGTCTGCGTGAGACCTACCTGGCCCTCGGCGTCCCCGGCGCTTCCGTGGCCGAAGGCATCCGCAAGATGAAGGAGGCTTCCATCGCCATCGCCGGCGATCGCAATGGCATCACCCAGGGCGACTGCGCGGCCCTGATGTCCGAAGTGGGCACCTACTTCGATCGCGCCGCCGCGGCCGTCGCCTGATTGGGGTCGGTCTAACGGTCAGCCATCAACCCACATCGCCGGGAGTTTCTCCCGGCTTTTTTGTGACCGTTCGCTGGCCGGACGGCTGGTTTGTCATTTTCGCTACACGGCCCCGCTTCGCCTGCACTGAAGGTTGCCTTCGATATTTCATCGATTTCACCCAACCCCCGATGCTTTGACCCCCGGCGGATGACCCTGCGTCCCCAGCGACGACCAGACGCTCTCCCAAAGGCCACCTTCGCCACCATCGGTTAAGGGGAGGACGCTCCTGTTGGCGTTCACCACACCCCTGGCCCACCCACAAGCGGCTGCATCACCATCCCATGGGTGATCCTGAGGGCACCATCAAGAAGCCTATCTCTTGCCTCTGGTTGGATAGCGAGTTTTCCTTTCAGTTCGCCGGTTGTTCGATACTTCTAGGCTGCCTATCCACAGATGTGGTCAGGGCGCTTATGGCGATGTCTGGTGACATTGGCCTGATTTTCAACAGGCCGAAAGCCATTCTCCTCAGCGACGGGATACTGGCCTTGGGAACTGCTATCATTTCGAAGATTCTCGGTGCACTGATGCCCCTTCGCGTCAGTGGCGAAGAGGAGGAAGAACGCGGACTCAACTTCGTCTTCAACGGAGAAGAGGCGTACGACCCAATGACCAAACTGAGGCCTTCAAATCCATGAAAATGATCACGGCAATGGTTCGCCCTTCCAAGGTCGATGCCATCAAGACAGCCCTCGTGGCCCTCGACATCATCGGCATGACGGTCACCGACTCGCGCGGATTCGGTCGCCAGAAAGGCCAGGTCGAGCGCTATCGGGGTACGGAGTTCACCGTCGAGTTTCTCCCCAAGGCCAGGATTGAGATCGTTGTCCCTTCCGCCAAGCTGGAGGCGGCGATCGCCGCCATCACCGAAGCTGCCCACACCGGTGAAATCGGCGACGGCAAGCTTTTTGTCACCCCCGTGGAGTCGGTGGTTCGGATCCGCACCGGCGAATCCGGCGAAGCCACCCTCTGAAGAAGCGGCCCCAGCATCAGCGAGCCGATCAACAGGAGCTGGCCGGGATGGCTGGCTCCTTTTTCATGACCTCCCCCGTACGCGCCGGCCGTGGCCCAGCCCCGCACCCTGTTGATCAGCGGCGCCAGCCGGGGCATCGGCCGCGCCATCGCTGAAAGGGCCCTGGCCGAGGGGCATCGGCTCAGCCTGGGGGTGCGGGATCCAGCCGGTCTGCCGGAAGGCCCGCTCCGGGAGGCCTCCCGCCTGCAGCCCGACCGGATGCTGCTGCAGGCCTACGACGCCGGCGACCCCAGCCAGGCGAGCACCTGGGTGGCGGCGACCCTGGCCCAGTTCGGCGCCATCGACGGGCTGATCCACTGCGCCGGGGTGTTCTCCAGGGTCGGTCTGCTGTTCGAGGCTGGCCAGGAGCAGGAGATCGAAGCGCTATGGCGCGTGAATCTGATGGGACCCTGGTGGCTGACCAGGGCCGCCTGGCCGGCGCTGGTGGCCAGTGGCGACGGCCGGGTGATCACCCTGGTGTCAATGAGCGGCCAGCGGGTGAAGGGGCCGCTGGCGGCGTACCCCTGCAGCAAGTTTGCCCTGATGGCCCTGTGCCAGTCGATGCGTATCGAGGGCTGGGACGCTGGCATCCGGGTGACAGCGATCTGCCCAGGCTGGGTGAACACCCGCATGGCCTCCCGGGTGACGGCACTCCCCGCCGAGGCCATGACCCAGCCCGAGGATCTGGCCTCCCTCACGGCCCAGTTGCTGAGGCTGCCCGCCAGCGCCGTGCCCTTCGAGCTGAAGATCAACTGCGTGCTGGAGCTCTGAGGCCGGCTCAGATCAGCCGCGATCCGGAGGCCGCCCTGCGCTGGGTGGGATCGAACACGGCCGCCACGGTGCGAATCAACCAGCGGCCCGAGTTGGTCACCTCCACCAGGCCCCGGCCATCGACCTGGCTCAGCCGCACCAGTCCATCGTCGGCGAGCAGCGTCAGATCGGCCCATTCGCGGCTGAAGCGATCCGGCTCGATCGCCACCCGGAAATGGCACATCACCTCCCGGATCAGCTCGCGGCGTTCCAGCACCTCCGGATCGGTGACCAGCAGCCCCCGCTCCACCGGCAGCTGCCCGGCGGCGATGCTGGCCGCGTAGGCCTTCAGACCACGCTGGTTCTGGCTGAACAGGCCGGGGAACTGGCTGATCGCCGTGGGGCCCACGCCCAGCAACTCCAGTTCCCCGCCAGTGGTGTAGCCCTGGAAGTTCCGGTGCAGGCGCCCCTGCCGCGCCGCGACGGCCAGGCTGTCGCCTGAGAGGGCGTAGTGATCCATGCCGATGGCGTCGTAACCAGACCCACCCAGAAGGGAGGCGGCACTCTCCAGCATCTGCAGCCGCTGCCGCTGGGAGGGCAGCTCCTCGCGCGCGATCTTGCGCTGCAGGGGCAGCTGATCGGGGAGGTAAGCGAAGGAGAACAGGGACACCCGATCGGGGCGCAGGTCCTGAACCAGCGCCAGGGTGGCGTCGAAACGCTCCGGGGTCTGGAGCGGCAGACCGCAGATCAGATCCACGTTGACGCTGTCGAAGTCCGCCTCCCGCATCCAGGCCATGGCCCGGCGCAGCTGGTCGACCGGCACCACCCGATTCACCGCCTGCTGCACCAGGGGGTCGGCATCCTGTATGCCGAAGCTGATCCGGGTGAAGCCCAGGCGGCGCAGTGCAACGACGTCCTCCCGGCTGAGGGCCTCCGGATTGACTTCGATGGAGGCCTCCAGGTTGTCCTCGAGATCGAAGTGACGCTCGATCAACCGCCAGAGGCTCTCGCGCTCGGGGATCGTCAGGTAATTGGGGGTGCCCCCGCCCCAATGGAGCTGGGCGAGGCGTCGCCGCTGGGCGGAATGGCGCGTGATCAGCTCCAGTTCAGCGGCCAGGGCGTCCAGGTAGGGACCCACCACCTTCGAACCGGCGCCGGTGGTGATGCGGTTGCAGCCGCAGAACCAGCAGGCGTTGCGGCAGAAGGGCACATGCACGTAAAGCGACAGCGCCTCGTCCGTGGGGCGGGCCAGCTGGGCCTCCAGATCGGCCGCCGTGACACCCCCGTGGAAGGCCGCAGCCGTGGGGTAGCTCGTGTAACGGGGCACGGGCCGGTCGTGCTTGAGCAGCAGATCGATCGTGATGGCGCCGGGCGATGCAACGGTGGCCACTGGGGTCATGGGAGGAATGGAGGGTGGAACGGGACGGTTTGGAGTGATCAGGCCTCGGTGCTGGCAGGCGCGGGCGTCTCCAGAGCGGCCAGCTCCGCCAGCAGCCGCTGGGTGGCGAGGAAGGCGACCACCGATTCCTCCAGCAGCTCCTCCTCTTCCACCTCGCTGAGGTCGAGCTGCTCAAAGGCGTCGTGCAGCGCCTGCTTCAGCTCGGCGATGGGGCGCTGGAACTCCCAGAACTTCAGGCTGGCCAGGCCATGGCTCGAGAGAATGGCCGTGGCCTTCTCAGCCAGTTGCTGGCCACCGGAGAGATCGCCGCCGTAACGCACATAGACGTGGGCCATGAAGCGGTGCGGCGCCTGGCGGGCCAGGCCGCGCAGCTGATTCAGCCAGTCGTGGGCTGCGGCTGAGGCCGGTGTGGCCGGGATGGCGCCCAACATGGCGACGTCCTCCCGCAGGGCCTGGCGGCGGGCCAGGTCGGCCCAGGGGAAGGCTTCCGCCCCAAGGGCGGAGGCCAGCTCGGGGCCGTCCGCCTCGAGCAGGTCGTAGGCGGGGGCAAGGGCACGGATCAGGGCCGCCAGCTGCCGGGGACTGGCCTGGCCCTCCAGCAGGGACCGGGAGAAGGTCATGCCCTCGGCCTGGTGGTGGGCGGCGCCGATGCGGGCATGAAGCCGACGCACCCTGGGGCCGAAACCCTTGCGCGCCATCACATCGGCGGGCCTGGCATGGTCGGAGATGGCTTCGGGGATCGCTGTGGGGATGGCCGTGGTCATGGGGATCGGTGCCAGAGAGAAAACGTGGGTCAGCGCAGGGCGCTGATACATACGCTATAACGGTACTGTTGTTACATGCTTCTGTGGCAACAATTTCGTTGCAACCCCCGCATCCGCCGCCCCTCACCACGCACACCGCCATGTCCGCCACCCCCCAGGCCTCGACCACCGAGCCCACACGCTCCCTGTCCTTTCTCGTGGCTCCGCTGGGCCAGCTCAGCGAGGACGGCCAGCTGCGTGAACTGATTGTGGAACGCCGGCAGTGCAAGGGAGCGGCCGTGGAGCTCTGGTACCTGGGGCCGGATCTGGTGGAGGAGCTCTGTCTGAGGCCGGCCTTCAGCCACCCTCCAGGGAAAGGTGACGAGCGCCGCCCAAGCGAGAAGCCCATCGAGGCGATTGTGGCCGGCGAAGCGGCGGTGATCACCTGGCTGCAGCTGCGCTTCGGCGGCTGCACCGGAAGCCTCGCCGTGCCGACAACCTGGCTTCAGGAACGGGCAAGCCGACTGCCGCCCCTGGCGCCAGCCAGCAACACGGGCAGCGGCAATGACTCCATAAGGACCTGGGGACGGCCAGCCTCTGGGTAGGGCCTGCAAAAGGTTGGCTTCCGTCGATCCAATGCCTGATCGGCCAGGCCCCTCAGCTGCAGCAGGGCCAGATCAAGGGTAGAAGCGTGTCCTTTTGAACGAAGGGTCTCCTACCAATCAGAATCGCTGGCGTCCCCTTGCCTGAGTTGGTGTCTATCTGCCTGCAGTTCGTAACGAGGAGCTGGAGAGCAAGACAGAGACTCCCAAAGTCTCCGCCTTGGGTTGAAACCACACTAATGGCTATCTAGAGCTTGTTTTGATTGCAGCCAGGAATAAAAGAATGCCAAAGGCAGAATATAGGCCAAGCTGAGACGGCCTGCCTCCTGTCCGCCATTTCCCACAATCGTAAAGAGGAGAGGCGCGAAGCAGGCCAACGCTGAGAATAGCAAGGCTCTTTGACTTACGCTTTTCATGATATTGGCAAGAATCATGCGCGCCAGAGGGTAGTAGAGAAAAATGCAAAGAGCTCCCCACATGAGCCACTGCAAGGCCTCCTCAAGCCCTGCTGCTGGGCTGGGAAGCTGGATGTACTTCCATGGCGAAAAGGGTGCCGGAAAAACAATCCTTGCCAGACGCTGGGGCTCCAGAATGTCCCCCAAGGCGCTCAATGGGTTAGACAGGATATAGTTCTTGATAATATGCTGATTTTCTTTGCAATACTCAGCCACTTCGATTCCACTGTGCACCGACATATCTATACCGCCTTTGAGATTCGGTGCACGCACGAAGACCTCTGCAAGATTGCAACCCGTGTAATTCGTTAGCATAAATGTATTAATCAAGCGATACTGATTGATGTGGTATGGGGAGGCCAGAAGGAGCCCAAGCAACAGCCCCAAAGACACCAGTAATTTTCTATTCAGCAGCGATGAGACAAGAATCAATACCAGGACATAAGGAGCATAGGGCCTTGACATGTCCGCATTGAATGCGAAGAAAAGCGCAAGCAGGCCAACGGAAACGCCAACCGAAATGGAGACAGGTTTACCACCACCCAAGTGAATCAATGCAAGCAGGCCTATGATGGCAGCTGGGTATACAGCGTCGACAAAGGACCCGCCTGAGAACAGAATGATATAGATGGGTAAAATGAACAGAATCCATCGCGCCCAGCGCTGCTGATGCGGGAGTTGCGCTGGCGCTTCAAGGATACGGAAAAGGTATCTCGATAACAACAGAACACCAAAAAGCAATGCTGAGAAGTAAGCCAAGTCATAATAGAGATGCAAGCATGCTTCTCCGCAGGCATGTCCAAGCTCCTTCTCGATATGCAGAGATGGACGCATGACTGAGGTAACAGTCTCAAAGGCGAGTTCAGCATGGGTTTTCAACAGCAGAGACCGGAGGTCTGGGATGCTCCTGCACCACCCATAGTTGGGGGTGTGATTCTTTAGAAATGCGCCGGCGGAGGCCACCACCAGCGAATAGGCCATGGGTTTAGTGACCACCATTGCTCTCGGCATGGGCAGTGGCATCAACAGCAATTTCACTCCTGAAGCTAAGGCCAGGCTCGCCGTGGAGGCGATCAGCCGCCGCAACACGCTCCAGTCGATCCCCGCCTCGGCATGGGAGCGGATGGGCTGCTTTGCTATCTGGGACTCATGGCTAGGGCCTTCCACCCCATCGCTCCAGCCGGCCTTGTCGTCGGCAGCATCGCGATGCTGCTCGCCGTTGGCATGGTTGTGCTTGCCTTGAAGGCCACCAGATCGCGGAATGCCTTGAAGGGCCCAAGCGGATCGGACCGGGAGCTGCGCGGGGGTGGGGGGCGAACTTGGAATACACGCAGAGATTGCCCCCTTCCTGCGTCACCGCTGCATCCAGATGGGCACTGCTAGCTTTAGAAGGCTGCGCCGCCACCATCACCATGGTCTCGCATCGTGCATCACCAAGGGGTGTGTCCCAGGCCGCTTGACGGCAGGGCTCCCTTGACTGTCAGATGGGAAAAATGTTGCTGGAAGGCGGGAGCCCCCACCAACGAATTTGCCAAGGTTTGTGTCGCGCTGGCTTCCTGATTCACACAGAACAGCTGCAATGAATGCAAAGGATCGAGGACAGTCATGACCCCCGCCGAGGCCTTCGCCGCCATTCCCCTGGCCGCCGTTTGCTGCGACAGCAACTTCGGCCGTGAAGAGGCCCACATTCTCAAAGAACAGTTGGTCCATCGCTCTCCTTACCGGAGCATGACGCCGCTGGCCTTCGGCGAGCTGATCGATGGGCTGCTGCATCTCTTTCGCCGGGACCACTGGCAGGAACTGATCCGCCAGGCCATACCAGTACTCACCAGCGACCAGCAGGAGGTGGCCTACGGCCTGGCCGTTCAGCTGGTGTTATGCGATCGGGAGGTGAAGCCGGAAGAGGCCACCTTCCTCACCACCCTGGGCAACGAGCTTTCGCTGCCACCGGGCCGGGCCGCCCAGATCCAGGAGGTGCTGGCGCTGCTGCAGCGCGATGTTCTGATCGGCGAAACCGTTGCCTGATCTCACCCCGGCCGTCGGCAACGCCTCAGCCGCCCCCTTCTGCAACCTGCTGCTGCCCACCGGCGCCCAGGCGCGGGCGCGCACCCTGCCCGGCCGCAAAGTCGTGATCGTGGGCTGCGGTGCCGTTGGCATGGCCTGCGCCGTGGCCATCCTGCATCGGGGCTGCCAGGAGGAACTGGTGCTGGTGGATGTGGCCCAGGACCGGCTGGAGGGGGAGGTGATGGACCTCTGCCATGGCCTGCCGTTTCTGCCCCGCACTGACCTGCGGGCCGGGAGCGTGGAGGAGGAGGGCCGGGACGCCGACCTGGTGGTGATCACCGCCGGCGTGGCCCAGCAGCCAGGCCAGTCGCGGCGGGAGCTGATTGAACGCAACGCCGCCCTGTTCCGCAAGATCGTGCCACCGATCGCCACCCATTGCCCCCGGGCGGTGCTGCTGGTGGTGAGCAATCCGGTGGATGTGCTCACCCACATCGCCGGCCAACTGAGCGGCTTCCCCCCTCACCGGGTGATCGGCTCGGGGACCGTGCTGGATTCGGCGCGCTTCCGCATGGCCATCAGTCGCCGGCTGGGGATCGATCCCCATGACGTCCAGGCCTATGTGATCGGCGAACACGGCGATTCGGAGGTGCCGGTGTGGAGCCGGGTGGTGGTGGCTGGCTCGGGGCTGGTCGATGGCGGCTGGGAAGGCAGCCGCACCCTGGCGGATCCTGAGCTCCAGGAGTTGTTCCACAGCGAGGTGCGCCAGGCGGCCTACGCGATCATCCGGCTCAAGGGCAGCACCTCCTGGGCGATCGGACTGGCCACCGCCGAGATCGTCGAGGCGGTGCTGCGCAGCAAGGACCAGATGCTCACCGTCAGCAGCCGCAGCCACGGCCACTACGGCCTGCCCGATGTCTGCCTCAGCCTGCCCACGATCGTCAACGACAGCGGCGCGGCCGCCCTGGTGCAGATGGCCCTCACCGAGCCGGAAATGGCACAACTGCTTGGCAGCGCTGAACTGCTGCGCGGGATGCTTGACGAGGCGGGGTTCTGAGCAGTGGCGCCCCCTAAAGAGCCAGCTCCACCGCCTGGCCCGCCAACCGCGCCACCAGCCCCCGGGCCTGGCGCGGCTCGAAGCCGACCGCCTCAATCGCTTCCTGGAAACAGCCCACGAATTCGCCCACCAGCTCGCCGGGGTCGATGCCGATGGCCGTGAGATCGGCACGGACGGACTGGAGCATGGCGAGCACGATCGGCACGGCGCGCTCACAACAGGATGCCAGCGGGGCTGCCACCTCGGGGAACCAGGCCGCCAGCCAGCGCTGGCCGTAATCAAGGTGTTCGGCCTCATCGTCCAGCACCGTCTGGATGATCGGGGCGGCATAGGCATCGGCCACCGGCTGGTAGCAGCGATAGGCCGCCACGGCGAAACTCTCCACGATCAGGCACTGAATCACCAGGGCGCTGACCCGATCGCCCGTTGCCACCGCCTCGCGAAACAACCGGTGCAGGGGCGCGAACAGCCGCTGCGCCAGCGGCAGATCCGGGCGGATCCCCAGCTCCTTGCCGCAGCCAGCGAAGTCGCGGGCATGGCGCCCCTCCATCGCCGCGAGCCGCTGCAACTCCTGCCTGTCCTCCGGCAGCAAAGCGGCCAGCAGGCGGAAGTGGCTGTCCGCCAAGCCCTCACCCACGATCACCAGGGCGTTGATGCGGCTGTAGGCCTCGCAGTAGGCGGGACTCAGATGGGGCTGGGGCATGGGAGAAAGAGCAAGGAGACTGATCCGGAATGGCCGCTGTCGGGCCGCGCTCAGGCCGTTTCCACCCGCAGCATCGGCTGGAAGAACTGGCGCCACAGCAGCCCGCCGAAGCGCAGCTTCAGGCCGAGCTGGCGCATGGGGGAGGCCCCCTCGCGGCGGGCGACGCCCATCTCCTGGAAGCAGGCGACGAGGCGATCGCGAAGGGCGATGAACTGGCCGTTCTCCAGATCAAACACCCAGGGGAAGGCACGGCGGGCCGTGCGATTGGTCTGGCGCATCACCTCCGCATCGAAGGCCTCTGGATCCATGCCCAGGATCCGGTAGAAGTCGCCGCGCTCACACACCGTGAGGCTGTGGGTGAGAAACACCGACCAGAGAAAGAAGCGACTCAGCAACTTGCCGCGAAACCCCTGGCGCAGGCCTGGCCAGCAGCGGATCAGCATGTTGAAGATGTCGCCATGGCGGTTCTCGTCCTGGCACCAGGGTTCGAAGAAATCGAACAGGGGCGCGAAGTTGCTGTCGGGGTGGGCCTTGAGATGGCGGTCGATCAGGATGTAGCGCCAGTAGCCGATCTTTTCCGACAGGAAGACGCTGTAGAGCACCCAGCTCAGGGGGAACCAGGTGATCGGTCGCTTGGTGCTCAGGCTGGGCAGGTCGATCTCGATGCCCTCGGCCACCAGGGCCCGGTTGAGGAAGCCGGCATGGCGGGCCTCATCCCGGGCCATCAGCTGGAACAGCCGCCCCATCTCCGGACGCTGCGCCTGGAACAGCCGGCGGGAGAGTTCCTTGAACAGCAGGAATCCGGAGAACTCCGAGACGCAGGAGCGCACCAGGTAGCTCTCATAGGCCTGCTTCTCCTCGGGGCTGAGATCCCGGAGCCGATCCAGCGGTGCCTTGCGATCGAAATGCTCCCGGTTGTAGTCCGCCTCCATTTCGGCCAGCATCGCGTCGAAGGCCGGCCGTTGCTGCTCCAGGTCGGTGCGGGCCGCCTTGGCGATCTGGGTCGTGTAGAAGCGCGGCGTCAGCAGGTCCTCGCGCAGGTGCGGGGCGGCCGGCGTGGCAACGGAGGGGGCCGCGGCAGCGGAGGAGAGGGTGGCTGTCATCAGGGTGGCGACGTGCTTCACGTCATAACGACAACGTGATACTACGTGGTCTGGTTGATGCAGAAGGTTGTTTTCACGATTCTGCATGACTGGTCTGAGACGACAGCGTGGTACCATCACCCCCATCCCAGCCGCTGGAGCGGTCGATGGAATCCCTGGCCGACTATTTCAAGGTGTTCTCCGAGCCCAACCGCCTCACCGTGCTCGAGACCCTGCGTCCCGGCCCGCTGAATGTCACCGCCGTCGTCGAGAAGACCGGCCTCAGCCAGGCCCTGGTGTCCAAGCATCTCAAGCTGCTCACCATCGCCGGCGTGGTGCGCCGCCGTCCCGAAGGCAGCCTGGTGTTCTATGAAGTGATCGACAAGGGCGTCTTCCAGCTCCTGGTTCAGGCCAGAAAGCTGATGCTCGCCTCCCGCCGCCAGCAACTCGATGCCCTTGCGGCCATCCTCTGACCTCCCCGCTGACCTGGACGCCCTCAAACGTGCCCTGGGTGAGGGACGACGCGACTTCGCCGGCCTGCGGCTGGGGGATCTCGATGGGGTCGCCCTCGATCTGGGCGACTGCAACCTGAGCGGTGGCTGCTTCAAGGAAGGGCGGTTCGGCCATGCCCGCCTGGCAGGCGCCAACGTGGAGGGTGCCTGCTTCCAGCAGGCCCTGCTCTGGGGGGCCGACCTCTCGGCCATGGCGGCCGGCGGCTCCTTCTGGCACGACGCCGACCTGTCGGCGGCCCGGCTGCAGGGGGCCGATTTCGGCGGCGCCCTGATGCACCGCTGTTGCCTGCGGGGCGTGCTGGGGGCCCACAGCCGCTGGCGGGCCGCCCGGCTCGTGGAGGCCGACTTCCGGGGGGGGCTCGACCAACGCACCGACCTGGGCGGGGCCGATTTCCAGGGGGCCGATCTCAGCTTCGCCCTGCTGCAGGGGGCCCTGCTGCAGGGCAGTGACCTTCGCGGCGCCTGCCTCTACGGCGCCAACATGGAGGGGGCCGATCTGCGCGACGCCGACCTGAGCGGCTGCGACCTGCGGGACACCGATCTCCGGGACGCCATGCTGGATGGAACCCTGCTCCACGACGCCCTGCTGCCATGACCGACTGCTTCGATCTGATCGTCCTGGGGGCGGGCTCCGGTGGCCTGGCCGCCGCCAAGCGGGCGGCCTCCTACGGGGCCTCGGTGGCAATCGTGGAAGGCGACCGGGTGGGGGGCACCTGCGTGATCCGCGGCTGCGTGCCCAAGAAGCTGCTCGTCTACGGCTCGGCCTACCGGCACCTGCTGGCCGATGCGGCCAGCTACGGCTGGCAGCTGGATGGCTTCCGGCCCGACGCCTCGGTGCTGCTCGCGAACGTGCGCCGCGAAGTGGACCGGCTCAATGATCTCCACATCAGCTTGCTGGAGAAGGCCGGTGTCGAGCTGGTGCGGGGCTGGGGCCGGTTCGCCGATCCCCACCACATCGAGGTGGTCCATGGATCCTCCACCAGCCGACGGCTCAAGGGGGATCGGATCCTGATCGCCGCCGGCGGCCGCCCGCACCGCCCCGTGTTCCCCGGGGCCGAACTGGGCTGGGTGAGCGACGACATGTTCCTGCAGGAACGCTTCCCCGACCAGGTGGTGGTGGTGGGGGCCGGCTTCATCGCCTGTGAGTTCGCCTGCATCCTGCATGGCCTGGGGGTGGCGGTGACCCTGCTGGTGCGGGGCGACCATCTGCTGCGGGGCTTCGATCGGGAGGCCTCCGCGGCCGTGCAGGAGGCCATGGAGGCCGAAGGCATCGAGATCCGCTTCGCCCACAGCCCCGCCTGCATCACCGGCGTTCCCGGAGCCCTGGAACTCGTCACCCAGAGCGGTGAGGTGCTGCCCTGTGGCGGCGTGCTGCTGGCCACGGGCCGCCGGCCTTTCCTCGACGGGCTGCAGCTGGAGTGTGCCGGCGTGGCGGTGGAAGGCCACCGCATCCCGGTGGATGCCGACCAGACCACCAACGTGCCCCACATCCATGCGGTCGGCGACGTGACCGATCGGATCAACCTGACGCCGGTGGCGGTGGATGAAGGCCGCGCCTTCGCCGACACGGTGTACGGGAACAAGCCCCGCCAGGTGAACCACGACCTGGTGGCCAGTGCCGTGTTCAGCCAGCCGGAACTGGCCGGGGTGGGGCTGAGCGAGGAAGCGGCGATCGAACGCTTCGGAGCCGACGGCATCCGCGTCCACCGGGCCCGCTTCCGGCCCATGGCCCAGGCCCTGCCGGCCCGGGGCCCCCGGGTGCTGCTGAAACTGATCGTGGACAACGCCACCAACAAGGTGGTGGGCTGCCACATGGTGGGCGAGCACAGCGCCGAGATCATTCAGATGGCGGCGATCGCCATCGGCATGGGGGCCACCAAGGCCGACTTCGACCGCACCATGGCCCTGCATCCCTCGGTGGCCGAGGAGTTCGTCACCATGCCCGGCTGATCGGACCCAGGCCGCTCAGAGATCCTCTTCGACGCCCGGCTTGATGGTGCAGTCGGAGAGGGGGTAGCTGACACAGAGCAGGGCGAAGCCTTCGCCGATCTGGTCATCATCCAGGAAGCTCTGGTCGGACTGGTCGACGCTGCCGGAAAGGATCTTGCCGGCACAGGTGCTGCAGGCTCCGGCCCGGCAGGAGTAGGGAAGATCGATGCCCTGCTCTTCGGCCGCGTCGAGAATGTACGTGTCGTCAGGGCAGGTGAAGGTCTTGCCCCCTTCCAGACTGATGGTGAAGCTCGCCATGGCGCCGCAGCAGGAATCGCAGGAAATCCTTGGGGAGTCTGGCTCGGGTGGGTGTATCGAGGCGTACAGCGTGCGCGAGCGGGCACAGGGCCCGCTCAGGCCGATGGTGGGTCGGCGGGGAAGCCCCAGGCGCGCCGCAGGGCGGGGTCGGACAGTTCCCAGGCATGTTCGCTGGCCACGACGGCGGCCCGCACACCACCGTCCGCCAACCCCCGCTCCCGCCGGCAGAGGTCGAGTCGCTGCCGGAAGCACAGGCTCTCCTGCAGCAGCGCTTCGACCCGTTCGGCACCACCGGCACTGGCCAGCATGGTGGGCTGCCGTCCACAGAGTTCGAGGCTCTCGATGTGCTGCTCCAGCCAGGCGGCCTCGTACTGGAGCATGGCGTTGCTGCATCCATCGAGCCGTGAGGCATAGAGCGCCAGATGCTCGTCGAGCCGTCCGGGCGCCTCACCCCGTTCACCCGGGGGCATCGGGGTGGAGCGGTCGTGGAGCCGCTGCATGATCTGGCGCAGATAACTCATCGGCGGTGGCTTCGAAGCGCTCGGGCGGTCGGTGGGCTCAGACGGCAGCCAGGCCCCGTTCATTGAACACCCCTTCGAACAGCACCGAACTGAGATAACGCTCGCCGGAATCGGGCAGCACCACCACGATCGTGCGGCCCTCGAAGGCCTTTTCCCTGGCCAGCCGCAGGGCGGCCACCGTGGCGGCGCCGCAGGAGATACCAGCCAGGATGCCCTCCTCCTTCATGAGGCGGCGGGCCATGGAGACCGCTTCCTCGTCACTGACCGACTCGACGCGATCGACCAGGCTCAGGTCGAGGTTGGCGGGCACGAACCCGGCGCCGATGCCCTGGATCTTGTGGGGGCCGGGCCGGAGATCCTCGCCGGCGATGGTCTGGCGGATGACGGGGCTGTTGGCGGGCTCCACCGCCACCGACACCAGGGGTTGGCCCAGGGTGGTCTTGATATAGCGGCTCACGCCGGTGATGGTGCCGCCGGTACCCACACCCGCCACCAGGGCGTCCACCACACCGTCGGTGTCCTTCCAGATTTCCGGACCGGTGGTGTCGTGGTGGATGCGGGGATTGGCCGGGTTCATGAACTGCTGCAGCATCACCCAGCGGTCCGGTTCGGATTCCGCCAGCTCCTTGGCCGCGCCGATCGCTCCACCCATGCCGAGCCGACCTTCGGTGAGGACCAGGTGGGCGCCGTAAGCGGTGAGCAGCTTGCGCCGCTCCAGGCTCATCGTCTCCGGCATCGTCAGCGTGAGGGGAATGCCCCGGGAGGCGGCCACGAACGCCAGGGCGATGCCGGTGTTGCCGCTGGTGGGTTCGATCAGCTCCTTGCCGGGCCCCAGCAGACCGTCCTTTTCCGCCTGCCAGATCATCGCCGCACCGATGCGGCACTTCACCGAATAGGCCGGATTGCGTCCCTCGATCTTGGCGAGGACCCGCGCCCCGCATCCCTCCGTGACGCGATGCAGCTGCACCAGCGGGGTCTGCCCGATGCTGAGGCTGTTATCCGCATGGATGGGGCTCATGGTGCTCCCGCAAGATCCGGTGCATGGGCACCTTAGACAGCGTTCGTTCGCGGGTGACTGTCAAGCAGCTGCGGCACGTCGCGGGGGCGACACCGGCCCATACCATCAGCTGCAGCCATGCATCGTCGCCAGGGGTGAAGACAACGATCCCCGGGATCAATGGACCCGTCGCCCTGCTGCTGCTGCTCCTCTCCATTGCGGTGGTGACCGTGGCGCTCGACCGGGGCCGCTACTGGTGGAACTGGTGGCGCACGCGGACGTCCCGCAGACAGCAGTGGGAGCGGCTGCTGGCTGAGGAGGGAGGGGGCGCCGCTGGGCGAAGGCTGGAGGACTGGGACCTGGAGATGCGCTTCGGTGAACCGCTGCTGCAGGCCGCCGTCGTGCTGGCCCCCCTGCTGGGCCTGGTGGGCACCGTGCTCGGACTGATGCAGGTGCTCGCCAGCCTCGGCCCCCAGCTGCTGCTGCCGGCGGGTGCCAACCTGGCCGGGTTCAGCCAGGTGTTGCTGAGCACCGCCCTGGGGTTGATCGTCAGCCTGATCGCGAGCACCAGCCTGGTGGCGAACCAATGGCTGCGGCGCAGCCAGTGCCTGAGGTTGCAGCGACTCGGCCGTGCCTGGCCCCCCCAGGCATGACCTACGCCCTCGCTTCGCTTGTGGGGCTGACCCTGCTGCTGTGCGGATCGGTGGCGGCCCTGGCGGATCTGGTCCGGGAGCGCCAGCCGCGGCTGCGCCCCCAGGTCGGGATGGCCCTGACGGGGGCCCTGTGGATCGTGCAGGCGCCGGAGAATCGCTGGTTCGTCAACGGGGAACCGGTGTCCCGCACCCGGCTGCCGGGCCTGCTGGCCTCCCAGCCGGCCAGCACCGAGATCCGCTTCCTGCCGGCCGCCACCCTGCCGCTGGAACAGGTGAGCCGCTCCCTGGCCCACCTGCGTTCGATCAGCCCCCGGCCCGTGGGGCTGGCCCTGCCGGGCCAGGGGCCATGAGGGCAGACGCTGATCGCACCCAGGCCTGGGGGCCAGCGTTGGAGGCCCTGGCCCTGGGGACGGTGGCGACAGGACTGGCGCTTCTGACCCTGGCACTGATCCTGGTTCCCCAGCGACTGGCCCAGCGACCGGCGAGGGAGGGGATCGTCAGCCTGCACCTGGCCGCCGATGGACAGCTGCGGCTGTGGAACCAACCGATCCCCAGCGGGGAGCTGATGGGCGTGCTCCAGAGGCTCGAAGCCGGCAAGGCCCGCCCCACCGTGCGGCTGGTCCCCGATCGCGATGTGCCCTGGGGGGCGGTGCAGCAGCTGATGGGGCGGCTGGGCCGCACCGACCTTCCCATGGAGCTGCAGCTGCCATGAAAGCCAGCCTGCCCTTTCCCGGTTGGCGCCGTCTCCAGCTGCCCCTGCTGGTGGCGCTAGCCCTGAACGGCCTGCTGCTGCTGCCGGCCCTGCGGCCCTCCCAGCGTCCCGTGCCCAGCAGAGCCGCGGCCCCAGCGGATGACACTCCCGAGCTGCTGCGCTTCAGCCGCCAGCAGGCCCGGGAACCAGCCCTGCCACTGCTGGCCCTTCCCTCCCTGAGCTCCCTGAGCTCCCTACCGCCACCACCACCAACGGATCTGCCGGCCGGCCGGCGTGGCAACGCCGCCAGCACCGCCAGACCCCAGTCCCGGGCGGCCACCACCCCCGGCCGGGGCGAGGGGACAGCCCAGGAGCGCCCCCCTTCCAGGTCCGGCGCGGAACCCACGGCGGTCAGCAGACTGCTCGCCCTGGCCCTGCAGGCCAAGACCATCGAGGCGACCGAGGCCACATCCGTGGCGGGTCTGTGGGAGCAGGCCTCGCCCACGAAGGAGTCTCCTGCCGGGATGAGCCTCGCGGCGGACGGCCTGGAATGGCGGCGCTTGCCCCTGGCCAAGGCACGCGCCGGCGGCCTGCCGTTGGGGGATCCCCTGGCCGTGCTTCTGGGCGGCAAGGTACTGCTGCTCTGGCCGGAGGGGACGGCGCTCTGGATGCTGGGCGCCGCGGGCGAAAGCCAAGCGGCCAGCTCCAGCCCCTGAACGGCAGCAACGATCAGCGGCCGGCCGCCTCCAGGGCCGCCACAGCCTGGAACAGGCGCCCCAGGGCCTCCTCCAGATCAGGGGCCTCGAGCATGCCGTAGCTGAGTCGCAGCAGGCCCCGGCCGCCAACTGGCGGCAGGCCGAAGCTGTCGCCCGGCAGGGCCGCCACCCCATGCCCCAGCACCAGGTGCCGCAGCAACGCGGCGCCATCCAGGGCACAGGGAAACCGCAGCAGGCCATAGAAGGCCCCGTCCGGGGGGCCCAGCAGCTCCATGGCCAGTCCGCCGCTACGGGCCGCCGCCACCGCGTCGAGCAACTGCCGCCGCCGCTGACCGAGGGCCTCGACATGGGGGCGGCACCAGGCCGGCCCGGCCTCCAGGGCCGCCAGGGCCGCCCTCTGGCTGACCTGGGGCGGGCAGATCAGCACCGTGTCCTGGACCTTGGCCAGGGCCCCCATCAGCTGGCGGGGAACCGCCGCGTAGCCCACCCGCCAGCCCGCCATGCCGTAGGCCTTGGACAGCGAAAACAAGGACACCGTGTGGCCGCCGCTGCCCGGCAGCCGGCCAGGACCCCGATGGGGCACCGCCCCATGCACGAAGTCGGCATAGGCCTCATCGCTCACATGCACCAGCCCATGGCGGTGGCACAGACCGTTGATGGCCGCCAGCACCTGCGGCGGCGTCACCAGGCCGCTGGGATTGTTGGGGGAGATCGTCACGATCGCGCGGCTGCGGGGGGTGATCGCCGCCGCCAGCCGGTCGGGATCGGGCACCAGCCCCGCCTCTACCGGCACGGGCACGCCGCCGGCCAGGCGGATCGCCATGGCGTGGTTGAAATAAAACGGCAGCGGCAGCAGCACCTCGTCGCCGGGGTCGCAGAGCACCTGGGCGATGGCGTTGAAGGCCATGTTGCTGCCGGCGGTCACCAGCAGGTCACTGCCCTCCAGATCCAGGCCACGCACCTCGGTGAGCTCCCGCCGCACGGCCTCCAGCAGGGGCTCCTCGCCCCACACCGGCCCGTAGCGATCCAGCCGCCGATCGGTCTCCGCCAGGGCCACGGCGACGGCCTGGCGCACCGCCTGCGGTGGCGCCCAGGCCACCATGCCCTGGGCCAGGGAAAGGGCGCCGGGGCACTGGCGCAGCAGGGCGCCGACCTGGGCGATGACAGGATCGGCCACCGCCGCCATCCGCACCGCCACCCCGGGGAAAGCGTCCGCCATCTCAGGCCGCGGCCGGCAGCAGCAGTTCCATCACGGCGCCACCGCCGGGGTGGTTGGCGGCCTGGATGCGGCCGCCGTGGGTGACGGCGATCTGCTGGACGATGGACAGGCCAAGTCCGCTGCCGCCCCGGTCACTGCGCACCCGGGAGGGATCACCGCGGTAAAAGCGCTCAAACATGTGCTCCAGGTCGTCCTCGCTCAGGCCGGGGCCCTCGTCGCGGATGGTGAGCAGGCACCACCCCGCCGTCGCTTCGATCTCCACCCGCACCATGCCCCCGTCCGGGCTGTAGCGCAGGGCATTGTCCAGCAGGTTGAGCACGGCCCGGTGCAGCCGCGAGCCATCGCCCATCACGCTCAAGGGAGGCTCGGCCGTCAGCTGCAGGCGAATGGAGCGGCGCTCGGCCAGGGGGCGCAGGCCCAGCCACACCTGTTGCACCAGCTGGGGCAGATCGACACGGCTGCGCAGGCGTACACCTTCCGGCAGCGTGTTCTCCAGACGGGACAGTTCCAGCAGATCACCGACGAGCCGCTGCAGCCGCAGCAACTCGCGCTGCAGCCGTTCCACCAGCACGGCGTTGGCGTCGTTGACGTGGGCGGCCAGGCTGTCACCCACCAGCAGCAGGGCCGTGAGGGGCGTCTTCAGTTCATGGGCCACATCACTCACCCAGCGCTCCTGCTGCTCCAGCTGGGCTTCGAGCGAACGACGGCTCTGGAGCATCACCGCCACCCAGCCCCGCTCGCCGGGCAGGATGACCACGGCCAGTTGCTGGTTGCCTGGCTCCAGATCCAGCCGCTGGGGTCGCTCCCGCCGGCGAGCGTTGCGGATCCCCTCGAGCAGCTCGCTCGAACGGCAGACCCTCTCGAGCGGTTCCTGACGCCGCAGCCCCGCTCCGGGAACATCCAGCAGCCTTTCGGCCCGCAGATTGATCAGCTGGAGGCGATCAGCAGGGTCGAGGATCAACCAGCCATCGGGGGCCTCGGCGATCCAGCGCAGCAGCTGCCGCAGCGAAAGGCCACTCAGGCTACCGACGGGCTGGCGGCGACGCTGCGCCAGCCACCATCCCAGGGCCAGCCCCAGCAGCCCGGCCAGAAGCACCCCCATTCAGCCGAAGCGGTAGCCGAAGCCCCGAACGGTGATCAGATGCTCGGGTGCCGAGGGATTGGCCTCAAGTTTTTCGCGCAACCAGCGGATGTGGACGTCGACGGTCTTGCTGTCACCGAAGTAGTCGTAGCCCCAGACGCGTTCCAGGAGCTTGTCGCGGCTCCAGACGCGGCGGGGGTTCTGCATGAACAGCTCCAACAGCCGGTATTCCTTGGGGGAGAGATTGACCTCAAGGCCATCGCGGGTGACCCGGCATTCCTCAGGGAACAGGTTCAGGTTGGCGTGCTGCAGAACCTTGGCCGCGACCTCCTGCGAGCGACTGCGGCGCAGCAGGGCCCGGCAGCGAGCCACCAATTCGCGCAGGCCGAAGGGCTTGATCAGGTAGTCGTCGGCCCCCACCTCAAGCCCCAGCACCCGGTCGGTCTCGCTGTCACGGGCGCTGACCACCAGGATCGGGGTCTGGTTACCGGCGGAGCGCAGCTGGCGGCAGAGATCCAAGCCCCCCAGACCCGGCAGCATCAGATCAAGAACCACCAGGGAAAACTCCTCCCCCGGCGGGCACTCCTGCAGGGTGCGCAGGGCCTCCCGGCCATTGCCGCAGGCCGTGACGGCAAAACCCTCGAGCACGAGGACGTCGCGGATCGTTTCACGGATCGTGTCGTCGTCCTCGACGACCAGGAGGGGGGGGTGCATGCCGGCATTATCGGCGTCTGCGGGGGGCAGATCCCAGAACTGACTCAACGACGTGGGAGATAGCTGACCACGAGGCGACGCTGGCCGTCCAGCTGCAGCCAGCCCTCATCACGCAACGTACCGATCACGCGGGTGACGGTGACGCGGGTGGTCGCCAGGGCACTGGCCACCTCCTGGTGGGTGAGGCGCAGGTTGAGGCGCAGGCCCGATTCGCAGGGCTGGCCATACTCACTGGCCAGGAGTTCGAGAAAACCACGCACCCGTTCATCGACGCGCTTGAGCCCCATCAGAGCCAGCAGGGCCTGGCTCTGATGGATGCGCAGGCCGAGGGCCTCGAGCATGGCCACAGCCAGGGCACCGTCCTGACGGATCTCGCTGCAACTCAGGCAGAGCAGGTCCGTGTCGGCCAGGGTGGTGGCGGAGTAGGCCTCGATGCCGTTGAGGGGATCACCAAAGGGTTCGTTGGGGCCGGCCAGCCCGAGGAGCATGTCATCGCCGTGAATCGTGATGGCACTGAGTTTGACCATGCCGCGAACCACAAGCCAGACATTATTTTTCAGCAGCGGCACATTGCTGCCTGCACTGACATGAACCAGACTTCGTTTCTGATAATTGGCTTCGAGAAGCTCGCGGAATCCATCTTTGCTGCCGGATTCACGGGAAGGCGTGAATACCATCGGGAAAAGCGCGTTGGATGCACCAAACTGTATGCAGCAACACCCCGGAATCGAGCAAAGGGCTGGTAGTGCTTTGGTTAAGGCCTTGGTAAGGCCTGGGCCATCGGGGCCGGTTCCGGCGGGGCGTCAGGCCGCCGTTCGAGCCAGAGGGCCAGCGACAGGCTGCGGCGCCGCTCGGGAAGGATGAGCCCATCGGCCCGTTGCCGCCACTGCTCCCAGCAGCCCTGGGCCTTGCGGCGCAGCAGAGCTTCGAGAACCGGCAGGCTCCTTGCCAACCCGGACGGCAACTGATCATCGATCGCCTTCTCCAGGACGTGGAGATCGTTGAGTTCGCCGAGCAGCTCCTGCAGCTCCCTGAGTTCGACCACCCACTGCCGGCAGCGTGAGCCGGTGACGGCGGCGAGATTCTCGAGTCCGTAGCGCGCCGTCTTGAGTCGCTTGCGCAGGTCATGGACGCGTTCCATCTCTGCCTCCTGCTCGAGGATGAACCAGCCGGGGTGCTGAAACAGCCCGGCGATCATGGGTGCCTGCCACTCCAGGGTCCACCCCAGCAGCGGCAACTCCCCCAGGGGCGTGAGATCGGGACGGCGCAGCCAGCTCTGCAGCTGGGAGAGCAGCTTCAGATAGCCACCGCTCTGAAGGGTCGACACCACCTGCTCGTAGGCCAGGGCACGCTCGCGGCGCAACTGTTTCAGCACCGGCTTGAGCGCCTTTCGCTCCGCCTCGGGCAGCTCCACCATCAGATCCTGCTCGAGCCGCTCCCGCAGCACATCCAGGTCCCTCGCCATGCCGAGCCGCCGCACCGTCTTGGCCAGGCGGGGATCGCCGACGGCTCTGGGTAGCAGCAGCGCCGGGCCGAACTGGTGCAGGCAGGTGCGCAGACGCCTCAGGGACACCCGCATCTGATGCAGGGGCTCGGGGTCGTTGTCGGCCAGCACGGGGCCCTGGAGGGACACCAGCTTGTGGGTGAACCGACCGATCAGACCGACGGCGAACGCTCCGTTGCTGGAGGCCTGATCATCGTGCGGGCTGGCCATGGGAGGGGCCCGGAGGCCTCAGCGAGGTGATTTCGAACGGATTTGCTCGAAGCTGCGCCGGATCGCTTCGTTGATCGAGAGTCCGATGGGCAGGTCACCCCCGAAGGAGGTGCCGATCAGATGGCGATAAAGCTTGGACTCCACAACACGATAGGTGTCGGGGGGCAGGGGAATCACCCCGGCCTTCTCGCTGAATCGCAGCCCCCCCTGGACGGTGAAGGTGATGAAACGACGCACCTCGGGCCGCGCCCTCAGATCCTTGTCGTTGATGTAGACGAACAAGGGGCGCGACAGGGGGACGTAGCGCTCCTGCTGCACGTTGTCGATGGTCGGAGGCCAGGTTCCTCTGGGTCCTGTGACGGCCAGTGCCTTGAGCTTGCTGCCCTCGGCGCGGTAGTAGGAAAAACCGAAATAACCGAGGGCCAACGGATTCTTCTCGACACAGCGGACCAGGACGTTGTCGTCTTCACTGGCTGTGTAATCGGTGCGCGAATTCGCCGAATCCCCGTTGATGGCCTGGTTGAAATAATCGAAGGTGCCTGAGTCGGAACCGGGCCCGCAGAGATTGATCGGCCGATCCGGCCAGGCGGCATTGACCTGCTTCCATCGCTTGATGCGCCCTTGCGCCTTGCGGTTCCACAGGGTGGACAGCTCGGCCGTGGTGATGCGGCTGGCCCAGGTGTTGCTGGGATGGACCACCACCGAAATGGCATCGAAGGCCATCGGCAGTTCGATGAACGTGACCCCCTTGGCGGCGCAGGCCTTGAGTTCCTTGGAGCTGATCGGCCGGGAGGAGTTACTGATCGGAATCTCGCCGCGGCAGAACCTGCGCATCCCCGCCGAGCTGCCGGTTTCCTTCAGGGCGATGGAGGCCGGCCGATCACCCTGGCGCTTCATGAAGGCCTTGGCGGCCTCTTCCATGATCGGGAACACCGTGCTCGAGCCCTCGACCCGCACCACAGGAGCGGCCTTCGTCTGGGCCTGGACCGGCACCGGAGCCAGGGACGGCGCCAGCCAGGCACCGAGAAGAACACCAAGACCGCTGCAGGCCACCACGCACCTCGACCGGACTGTCGCAGGCAGCTTCAGGACCATGGTTCGGGACCAGCGAAGGAAGGGCGCTGCGCCGATCCTGCACCACCAAGCCGAGGTGTTGGGTTAAGGACAGATTGTGGCTGCAAGCCGTTGTGGTGGCGAACCCTCAGCCCTGCCCGGTCCAGTCCTGGAACCAGCCCCGCCGCCACAGCCACCAGGCCTGCAGCAAGGCCACAAAGAGCATAAGAACCATTACAAGAGCGTAACCGTAATGCCACTTAAGCTCGGGCATGTACTCGAAGTTCATGCCGTAAACGCCAACGATGAACGTGAGCGGCGCGAAGATGCTGGTGAGGATGGTCAGGGTCTTCATCACCTGGTTCATCCTGTTGCCCACGCTGGCGGCATAGGACTGGGTGATGGCATCGCATTGGTTGCGCAGCGACCCGCAGGCCTCAAACAATTGGTCGACGAGCTCGGCCATGTCCCTGAAGCCTTCCAGGGCCTCGGTGCCCAGCAGGCGTTGCCGTTGCCGGAGCAGCAGGCCGATCTGGTGGCGAAGGGGCCAGATCAAGGTGCGAATGATCCGCAGGTTGCTTCTGAATTCGTAGGAACGGCGCAGGATCAGGGGGCGGGGATTGCGCAGGGAGGATTCCTCCAGCGCATCAAGCCTCTGGGACATCGCCTCCAGCATCGGAAACAGGTCATCGAGCAGGTCATCGATGACGAAATGCAGGATGTCGTCCAGATCCCTGTCGGCCAGGGACCCCGACTTCGACAACAGCCAGTCGGTGAGATCCGGGAAGGGATCGCCACCACAGCCTTCCTCCATGGTGATCAGCAATCCGGGCAGCAGCACCAGGCCCACCTGTTCGCTGACCAGATGGGCCGGGTCCTTGGCGAAGCTGAGCCGGTGCAGCACCACCAGCAGCACATCCTCCAGGCCGTTCACCTGGGGCCGCTGGGGCACCTCGAGCAGGGGGGGCAGCAGCACCGCCGGCACCTCCAGGTGCTCCAGGAGCTGCTGGATGTAGCGGCGATCGCCCAGCCCCTGCAGACGCAGCCACAGGGGGGTGCCCGCTCTGCGCAGGCTGGCCAGCTGCTCGATGGCAGGGGCGGTGGTCCGCACCGGTCCGGTATCCAGGAACAGCACCGCATCGGCCCGGGTGGGCCCGAGTCCGCCATGGACGTAGAGATGGGTGGGGAGGCCCGCCGGACGCTGCTCCAGGCGCTGGGAGTTCAGCGCCCCTGGGGTGAGTCGCACCACGGGAGTCCCGGTTGTTGCCAGGATTCAAACGCAGCTTCGAAGCGGTGGGTATGGCGTCCGCCGGGAGCCCGCAGCCGTCATCCCAGGTCTTTACGGCGTCTTAAGGCAGGCTGCCTAGACTAATAGGCTGATGTGCCGCAGCCGTTGACCAACCCCCCCTCCCCGGGAGCGTTCAACCCCGACGTCGGCCAGCAGGAAAGGGATGTCAAATCCCCGATGGAGGCCCACAGCAGCTATCGCGGCAGCGACTGGAGCCCGGAGCGGCTGATGTTTCATCAGAATCTGGAGTCCTTCGCCGACCAGGTGGGCCTGATCGTTGGGCTTCAGGCCAACGGCAAGATGAGCCAGGACGAGGCCTACGCCAAAATCAAGAAGATCTGGAAAGGTCTGAAATTCACCCGCGATTCCCTCTTCGACGAATCAAGGGACTGATCCATCAGGCCGGTCAGCCTGTGGCGGAGATCACGGCAGTTGGTCTTCTGGTTCACAGTTGCTCTGAAACGCCAGGCAGGTGAGCATCGGCTCGCTGCTGGCGCTACTGGCCACGATCGCCTCCAGCACCTTCACGGTGGCCGTGATGTTGGGTCCCTTGTTGAGCATCACCGCATCGGCCCGGGCCCCCATGGACGCATCGGTGATCTCGGCGCGGGTGGGATGGCCGTGCTGGGCCAGCGTGTCGAGCACCTCGGTGGCCCAGATGCAGGGCACGTGCGCCGCGGCGCAGATCCGCAGGATCTCCTCCTGAATCGGAGCCAGGGCCTCCCAGCCGCACTCGATCGCCAGATCGCCCCGGGCGATCATCACCCCCACCGGCGCCCCGTGGCCCATGGCCGCGAGCAGCAGCCGGGGCAGGTTGAGAAAGGCCTGGCGGGTTTCGATCTTGAGCACCACCGCCAGGTCCCCCCGGCCCCGGTCCTCCAGGCACTGGCGCAGGGTCTGGATGTCGGAATCCCTGTGCACGAAGGAGTAGCTGATCATGTCGGCGTGCCGCGTCACGAAGGCCAGGTCTTCGATGTCCTTGGCGGTGAGGGCCGGTGTGCGCAGGTCGCTGTCGGGGAAATTGATCCCCTTGTCGGAGCGGAGCCGGCTGCCCCTGGCCTGGGCGGCCGTGATCACGAGCCGCACCTCCTGGGCCGACACCCCGCGGATCACCGCAGCGATGCGGCCATCGTCGAAGAGCACCCGTTCACCAAGGCGCAGATCGCCGAACACCTCCGGCAGGGTGCAGGGAAGCGTGCCTGGGCCCCGGTCCGGCTCCGGCGTCAGACGAATGGCCTCGCCCGGGCGCAACAGCCGTTCGCCGCTGACCGGGGCCAGCGGACCGACGACCAGCCGGGCTTTGCCGTGCCGCTGGCGGAACATCAGGCCGGTCACGAAGTGGCAGGACTTTTCGGCCTGCAGCACCACCCCATCGGGGACACGCCGAACCACGGTGAGGGTGCGCCGGCGGCCGGAGGCATCCTGCCCCCGCAGCCGATGGCCTGCCTTCAACCGCTTCGCCCGCGACAGCCGCGCCGGCAGCAGCACCACCTCGGCATCCTGCAGCATGGGCCTGGCTCCCGACGGCACCGCCAGGATCCGCACAGGCTGGGTGGGACGTCCCAGTCGGTCGCGGGGGGGGCGCGCACGGATCACCGCGGGCTGGGGGGCCAGCTGACCGGTGCGCAGCTTCGGGCCCGCCAGGTCCATGGCGATCGCACAGGGGCGGCCGGTGGCCACCCGGGCCTGGGTGAGGACGTCCACCATCCGGCCCCAGACCACGGGGTCGTCATGGGCGCAATTGATGCGGGCGATGGTCATCCCCGCCTGCAGCAGATCGGCGATCAGGGCGGGCTGCTCGGCCGCCTCCGCCGGCAGGGT
This sequence comes from Cyanobium sp. Aljojuca 7A6, assembly GCF_024346455.1. Taxonomy (GTDB): domain Bacteria; phylum Cyanobacteriota; class Cyanobacteriia; order PCC-6307; family Cyanobiaceae; genus Cyanobium. The sequence goes on along the minus strand of NZ_JAGQCY010000015.1, from coordinate 4,279 downwards.
GACCATGATTCCTGTGACCCCAGCGGCGGCCAGGGCTCCGAACAATCGGTCGCAATGCCGCTCCAGGACGTCGGGACCGACCAGGCCAGGGGAGGCGCCCAGCTCGGACCCCAGTCCCTCAAGCGCTTCGAGGGCGGTGATCACCGCCTCAAGGCTGGACAGCAGGTGGGCATCGCAATCGGTGAGGGGACACAGTCCCCGTTGCCGCAGCGCCTTCGGCAGGCCGGGATGGGCATGGCGATGGAAGGCGATGAAATGCAGCAAGTTGCGGGCACTGGCCCGGTAGTCGGGGTGAATGGCCTCCAGGCAGTCGGCCTCCTCCAGCTCGATGCGCTCCAGGTTGGTTCGCAGGGTTCGCAACGTGTCGAGCAGCCAGCGGGCCGTTGCAGGCGTGGGGTCCTTCATGTCCTGGGGCCCTCGGTGGTCGCAACGGCTTCCACCTCACAGTGGAGACCCTGGCGGCGCAACTCCTCCGCCAGCTGTTCGGCAAGGTCGCGGTCGAGGGCGGGGGTGAAAGGCTCCGCCCCATCGAGCAGGTGGGCCATCGCCCCTGGGGCTCCCCCCAGATGCCGGGCCAGGGACTGGAGCGCCTCGAAGCGACCTTCCTCCCTGGGGGAGCCCTGCAGGCGCAGGCGCCATCCAGGCGGATCGGGGCAGCCCAGCTCGATCCGCCGCAGCTGGCGCAGGGTGGCCAGCACCACCAGCTGATCCCCCGCTGCCAGCACCAGATCGAGGGAGGGCAGCACCAGGGGAGAACGGCGCCCGGGGCGCAGCAGATGGATGGTGGTGACCCCGTAGCCCTGCTCGACCCTGGAGAGGTTCAGCCCCGCCAGGCCATCGCCCTGCTGAATGCGGTAGCGCACCAGCAGATGGTTGGCCCCATCGATCCGGCAGATCTCCTCCACCCGTTCGCCGAACGCCGTGGCCACGACCGCATCGGCCACCAGGTCCATGCTGGAGATCACCGCCACACCGCCGAGCAGGTCTCCGAGTTGTTCGGCCGCCTCGACCGCATGGGAGAGGATCGCGTAGCGGGCCTCCGGCCAGGACTTCTGCAGCTGGAAGGTCTCCTGCAGGTTGGCGAGCAGATCCACAGACAGCAGACCGATCCCCTCCAGTCGGCAGTGCTGCAGCGCGGCGAGGGCGGTCTCCCAGCGGTGGAACACCACCATCCCCGGCCGTTGCAATGGCTGCACGGGCCGTGTATCGATCCGCAGCACCTGCAGCCCATCCCTGACCAGGTTGTCGGCGACCCGCCCGGCGAGTTCCTCCCCCTCGGCCAACAGGATCCAGCGGCTGCCACGCCGGAAGCGGCCGGGATGGCCCAGTCCGAAACGCTCCCGCAGCAGCCTCTCCAGGATCACCGCCACCAGGGCGGAGGTGAGCAGCGTGCCCACCAGGGAGTACACCAGCGTGAGGCCGATCATCCAGGGGGCCGCCGCGGCGATGCCGTCATCCGGGGGCAGCATCACGTTCACCGGATCGACGTATTCCCCCTTGAGCAGGGACAGGGTGACGAACATCCCCTGGCGCCAGCCGCCGCCGGTGGAGAACAGGGCCATGCCGAGGCCCATCAGCCCCCCGAACCCCAGCAACACGGCCTGCTGGAGCCGGCTGCGTTGCCGCCACAGCCGCAGCGGTGCCCCCAGGCCGCGGCGCAGGGCCAACAACCGGCCCGGAACCGTTGTGGCAGGAACGGCATCCGCAGCGCGGTGATGGTGCGTCCCCATCGGAATCACCTGCAGGGGCCGGGTCGGGTCGGCGCCGGCCTGACGCAGGCAACGCTGCTGGCGTCGATCCTGGCCGCTTCCCTCCACCACCAGATAGGACTGACCATCGACACGGAAACTGGCTTCCTGCTCGCCAGGCCGAACGGCCTCGGTGATGGCACCGGCCGTGAGCAGCAGGGGATCCACAACGGCCACCCCGCTCAGGCGCTCCTCGAGCAGGGCTCCGAGGCTGGCCAGCTGGCCGGAGGAGCGCACCACCACATCCGCCGATGGATTGAGCAACCTCACCTGCAGGGCCGCCTCCACGTTCACCGTGCTCTCGGTGCTCAGCAACAACACGGCGCGGGCCGTCTCCACCCCGGCCTGGGAGAGGACATGGGGCAGGCGCATGTCCCCCAGCACCACGCTGGAGCCGAAACGCTCCTCCAGGCGGGGATCGCGCCAGTCCGGTCGCTGACGATCCAGGCAGCGCAGTGGCACGTCAAAGGGAAGCAGCCGCAGCAGGCAGGCCTGGCCGAGGGATCCGAGGCCGCAGATCAGCACCGATCCCTCCCGCGGGCTGGACGCCCCGGGTGCGGAGAACGGGGTGCCACTGGCCACCCCGGCGAGGGCTGCGGGATCGGGAATGGAACGCTGGCAGTCCCTTCCATCTTCCCAAGGCGACGGGGAAGCGGCTGCCCCGGGTCTTAACCATTCCTGGTGAGGGTTGAGGGGTGCCCATCGCCTTGCCGCCATGACCAGCACCCTTGCCCCTGTGATGGGTCTGCCCGAGCCTGGCTCCTACGCCGACCCCCAGCGCAACGGCCTGGCGGCGAAGGATCTTCTCGATGGCCTGATCGAGCACCTCTTCTATTCCCTGGGCCGGCGTGTCCAGGAAGCCGACCACCACGACCTCTACATGGCGCTCAGCTACGCCGTGCGCGACCGGCTGATGACCCGCTACCTGGCGGGCCTCGATGCCATCCACGCGAGCCCGTCCCGGGTGGTGGCCTACCTGTCGGCCGAATTCCTGATCGGCCCCCAGCTCGGCAACAACCTGCTGATGCTCGGCATCCAGAAGGAGGCCGCCGAGGCCCTCAAGCCGTTCGGCATCAACGACATCGAGGAGATCCTCGACGTGGAAGAGGAGCCGGGTCTGGGGAATGGCGGCCTGGGGCGCCTCGCCGCCTGCTTCCTCGAATCCCTCGCCTCCCTCGAGATCCCCGCCACCGGCTATGGCATCCGCTACGAGTTCGGCATCTTCGACCAGCTCATCCGCGACGGCTGGCAGGTGGAGATCACCGACAAGTGGCTCAAGGGCGGCTGGCCCTGGGAAATTGTTCAACCGGAGAAGGCCTGCTACGTGGGCTTCGGCGGCCACACCGAAAGCTTCCGTGACGACCACGGCACGTTCCGGGTGCGCTGGATCCCCGGCGAGCACGCCATCGGCATTCCCCACGACGTGCCGGTGCTGGGCTATCGGGTGAACACCTGCGACCGGCTGCGCCTCTGGCGAGCGGAGGCCTGCGAATCCTTCGACTTCCAGACCTTCAACAGCGGCGATTTCTACGGCGCCGTGGAAAGGAAGGTGGGCTCTGAAACGCTCTCCAAAGTGCTGTATCCCAACGACGGCACCGACGCAGGACGGCGCCTGCGCCTGATGCAGCAGCACTTCTTCGTCAGCTGCTCGCTGCAGGACATGATCCGCAGCCTCGAGGCCCGCGGCCTTGCCATTGAGGACTTCCCGGCCCACTGGGCCATCCAGCTCAACGACACCCACCCCTCGATCGCCGTCGCCGAGCTGATGCGGCTGCTGCTCGACGACAAGCACCTCGGGTGGGACGCCGCCTGGGCCATCACCACCGCCTGCCTCTCCTACACCAACCACACCCTGCTGCCCGAGGCCCTCGAAAAGTGGGGCCTCGATCTCTTCGGGTCGCTGCTGCCTCGCCACCTGGAGCTGATCTTCGAGATCAACCACCGCTTCCTCCAGCAGGTGCGCCTCAAGTACCCCGGCAATGACGCCGTGCTGCGGCGCCTCTCGATCATCGATGAAGGCGGCGACAAGGCCGTGCGCATGGCCCACCTCGCCACCGTCGCCTCCCACCACGTCAATGGCGTCGCCGCCCTGCACAGCGCCCTGGTCAAGCAGGATCTGTTCCCCGACTTCGCCGCCCTCTGGCCCGGGAAGTTCACCAACGTCACCAATGGCGTGACACCAAGGCGCTGGCTGGCTCTGGCCAATCCAGCGCTGCATGCCTTGCTCTGCGACAGCCTCGGCCCCGACTGGCCAGCCCGGCCCCAGGCCCTGCGGCGCCTCGAAGACTTCCAGCATGACGGGGCGTTCCTGGAGCGCTGGGGGGCCTGCAAGCGGATCGCCAAGCAACGCCTGGCCGGCTACATCCACCGCCACCTCGCGCTCAGCGTCGACCCCGAAAGCCTCTTCGACGTGCAGGTGAAGCGCATCCACGAGTACAAGCGCCAGCACCTCAATGCCCTGCAGGTGATCGCCCAGTACCTGCGCATCAAGAACGGCCTCGCCGATGGCCTGGCCCCCCGCACCGTGATCT
>NZ_JAGQCY010000014.1 GCF_024346455.1 Cyanobium sp. Aljojuca 7A6 | reverse complement strand
CATGGAGAGCATCGCTGCGGTCGTCCTCGGAGATGTCCCAGAAGACGTAGGCCCACTGGGGATCACGGGGCAGGAAGACGACACGGGTCTCGGCGGCGGGCCGGGGGGCCGGGGGCATGTCGGCCTCGATGCGCTCAAGGCTCCGCCCTTCTCCCTCCTCCACCTGGCGGGTGCTGATGGCCTCCACCAGCTCCTCCTTGGATTTGCGGCTGTACAGAGAAACGCCGAGGTCACTGGCGATCTGCCGCAGCTGGCGCAGCGTCATCATCGCCAGGGAGGTCAGCGTCTTCTGGCTCACAACATCAGAATTCGTTTGGGATCAGTCTGGAGGACGTTTCCACCTTTGGGTGGCAACGCTCCCAAGTGGTCAGGAACCACTGACGGCCTGAGGCGCGCCCTGCCGCCACGGGCCAGCCCAGGACACAAAAGAGCCCTGCAGCAGTGACGCTGCAGGGCTCGGGCGGAAGGGCGCTTGGGCCGGAACGGCCCGATCTCAGCGACCGATGCTGCGGTAGGGCACCTTGGAGAGGTAGTCCATGCCGGTGTTGCCGGCGGCGGCGCCGCCGACGCCACGCAGGGCGGGCAGGGTGCGGACCCAGGGCAGGTAGTCCTGCGGGAAGCCACCGCGGCGCTGCTGGGCACGCTCGGGGAAGCTGCGGGTCTTGCCGGTGTAGACGATCTGGGGGAAGCCCAGGATGCCGCGGTAGTACGACTCGTAGCGGGGAGAGGTGAGGTTGAAGGGGGTCTCACCGACCTCGCGGGAGCCCACCACCCGGTTGCGGTGGAAGGGCACTGTGTCGTAGCCGAAGGCGTCGAGGTACTCCTGGGAGTCGAGGATGTCGTCGACCATGCCGCGGACCCCGCGGGTCATCAGCACGGCGGACCAGGCAATCTCCTCGGACTTGCCGTAGACCTGGCGGCCCAGCAGCTTCTCGACCAGGTGGCGGGCCACCCGGTAGTTGCTGTTGAGGTTGTAGAAGCTGCGGTTGAAGGTGTCCGACAGGCACAGGGAGCGGATGAAGTCCCGCACCGTGATCTGGCCGTCCCGCAGCTGGCTCTCAAGGGTGCGGTCGCGGTCGACTTTGAAGGCATGGAAGAAAATCTGGCGGTAAGCCGCTTCGATCACAAAGTTCTGATCTTCCCGGTCCATGGCCTTGTCCATGGACGCAGCCTTGGGGTCCTCGTCGGAACCCACCCGGAACGGCGTCACACGCGAGTTCTGGGTTGTGGGGGCGTACTTGAGGAGTGGAAGAGCCACGCGTGGTCCGGCATCCGTCGATGGGGATCGTAGAAGTAGGGCCGCGGCGCCCCCGGGCGCGGAAGGGCAGGGCTCACAGTCCGTAACGTTGGACACACCCCCAGCGGCGCCGATCTCACCAGCCCAGGGCTGACAGGCAGGCGGTTTCAGGGCTCGATTCGGGGCTGGTTGGGGTGGCGGACGCGGCGGCCGTGGGGCTGGCTGGGGGGGGCGAATCGCCTGCCGTCTCGCTGGGGATGCGGGTCTCGACGCAGAAGGAGGCGGTGTTGGAGAGCCCCTCGACCGTGCTGGTGCGCAGGCGCACATCGGGCCCGGCGAAGCTGAACCGCTCCAGGCTGTTCATCGTCTCGTAGCTGGTGGTGAGCAGCAGGCCGTCCCGGTCGTCCATGGCGAAATGGCCCGCCACCGGCGCCGTTTCGGCATAGCCGCGGTCGCGCAGCAGCAGGCCCTGGCGGCCGCGTTCATCGCTGGGGATCAGGCCGAAGACGCTTTCGCCCTCGTGGGCCTCGCCGGCTTTGTCCCAGGCCATTGAGCCGCTCCAGCGCACCCGGCAGCCCCCCACCAGGCCGGCCGGATCCTGGCCGTGCAGCACGGCGATCGCCTCCAGGCGCGGATCGTCCGCCTCCAGCTCCACCACTTCAATGAAGGAGCCGCCCGCTTCGGCGCGCCGGTGCAGCAGGTGGTGGCTGCTGCGCTGGGAACGCCAGCGCCCGCAGCTGAGCCGGAAGAAAGTGATGGCGTCGGCGATGGATCCGCTCACGGGGCCTCAGGCGAAGGGGCGCGATCAGGCGATGATCGCAACTCTCCCACCCTCCTGCGGCCCCTTGTCCGCCGCTCCCGTCGCCGCCGCGCTTGCGGCCGCGTTCTGCTGGGCCTTCGCCAGCCTGCTGTGGCGCCGGCTGCCCACCTCCCTCTCGGCGGCCCGGCTGAATCTGCTCAAGAACCTGCTGGCGGTGGCCCTGCTGCTGCCCCTGGCCCTGGCGCTCCCCTGGCAGGTGGCGCCGCGCTCGCTGCTGCTGCTGGCCCTCAGCGGGGTGCTGGGGATCGCTCTGGGGGACACATTGTTCTTCGCGGCCCTGCGGCGGCTGGGTACGCGGCGCACCCTCACCATCGACGCCGGCGGTCCGGCGGTCACCAGCCTGGCGGGGGTGGCGCTGCTGGGGGAGGTGCCCCGGCTGGCCCAGTGGCTGGGGATCGCGCTGATCAGCCTGGCGGTGCTGCTGGTGGTGCATCAGCGTGCCCCCCGGGAGGACCAGCCGGAGGGCGCCGAAGGGGTGGGGGTGGCCCTGGCCCTTGGGGCCCTGGCCTGCGGCAGCGGCGGAGCGCTGCTGGCCAGGGCGGGGCTGCTGGCCGGGGGGCCGGAACCGCTGCAGGCCGCCACCTTGCGGCTGGGGGCGGCGGCGGTGGTGATGCTGCCGCTGCTGGTGGGACTGGCGCGGGCCGCCCAAGGGCCCCGGCCGGCCAGCCGCCGCTGGCCCCTGGCCCTGGCGGCCACCCTGCTGGGCACCAGCGCCGGGATCGTTCTGCAGCAGACCGCCCTGGCGGGTCTGCCGGGGGGGCTCGCCGTGGCCCTGCTGTCGACGGCGCCGGTGATGGCCCTGCCCCTGGCGGCCCTGGAGGGGGACAGGCCCGGCTGGCGGGGGGTGGTGGCCGCCGCCGCCGCCCTGGCCGGGGTCAGCCTGGTGGCTGGCCTGGTGGGGCTGCCGGGGGCCTGACGCGACGGTCGGCCTCCTGGGTAGCCCAGTGGATCAGATCGGGAAGATCGAGGGCCAGGGGCTCCCGGCTGGCGGCGGTGGCGATGGCTGCCAGCTGTTGCCCCACGCCGTCCAGTTGGTTGAGGAAGGCATCGGCGAAGCCGGGATCCTCCTGAATCACCGGCTGCTGGCGGGCCCAGGCTTCGATCGCTCCGGCCGGGGGGAGTGGCCCGCCCTGGGCGCCGGCGATGGCCTGGAGGGTGCGCAGGCCATGGGCCAGGAGCCGCAGGTGGTGGCGCTCCAGGGTGGGGAGCAGGCTGGCCTCCAGCTCCTGCAGCTCGTCAGGGCTGAGCACGGCTCAGGGGGCAGGGGCGGGGCTGGCAGCCAAGGGGGCGATGCGGAAGCCGCAGCTGTGGCCGCCCTCCAGGCGCCAGTGGACGCGATCCACGGCGCAGTCGGGGAAGGTGTGGCGGATCAGGCGCAGCTCCTGGTCGCAGACCACTGGGTATTTTTCGGCGATGCGCACCACCGAGCAGTGAAACTCACTGATCACCCAGGCAGGTGCAGGTGTGGCGCCGCTGGAATTGGGGTCGTCGTCGCGGCGGCATTCGGCCACGTAGCCCTCCTTGCGCCGCAGTTCCACCAGTCGCTCAAGCCGCTGGCCCAGGGGGCCGCTGCCGATCAGGCGGCGGTAGTCGGCGGCCTTCTGTTCGGCCTGCTGGCGAAGCACCAGCTCCAGGGTGTCGGCGGGCAGGTTTTCGGTGAGGGTATGGAGCAGGCCGAGGGCGAAGTTCTCGCTGCCGTCGGGGAAGCGGCCCTGGCCCTGGGCGGTGAGGCGCCAACGGTTGCTGGGCCGGCCGGGGCCCTCATGGGAGGGGCTGGCTTCCACCAGGCCGTCGTCCTCCAAGCTGCGCAGGTGACGACGCATCGCCTGCACTGACACCCCCAGGGATCCCGCCAGCTGGGCCGCCGTGGCTTCCCCTTCCCGGAGCAGCACCGACAGGGCTGCCTCCCGGGTGGGATGGGCCCCTTCGGCAGGGCCGGCCGCGGGGGCGGGTGACTGGGCGGGGGCGCTCATGACGGGCGTCTGACCAAAACACCATGCCACGCACTCAGGGGGAATGGGGGGCCGGCCGTGGTGCCCGCCGGGGCGTCACAATGACTTCTCCATGCCGCCAATGGACTGCGCCTGTGCCTTAGGCTCCCGTAGTAACGAAACCAAAGTGTTTCGTTATTCGATCCACCGGTGCACGCAACCGACGCTCTGCCCATGACCGACGCCTCCACCACCACGACCCCCGCCGCCGGTGCCGAAAGCCTGGAAGTGATCCGCCGTTTCGCGGAAACCTACGCCCAGCGCACCGGCACCTATTTCTGCAGCGATCCAGGGGTCACCGCGGTGGTGCTGGAGGGTCTGGCCCGGCACAAGGACGAACTGGGCGGTGCCCTCTGCCCCTGCCGCCACTACGAAGACAAGGAGGCCGAGGTGGCCCAGGCCTTCTGGAACTGCCCCTGCGTGCCGATGCGCGAACGCAAGGAATGCCATTGCATGCTCTTCCTCACCGAAGACAACCCCTTCCGCGGCGAGGAGCAGACCATCAGCCTCGAAGACATCCAGACCCTCACCGCCGGCTGAACCGGCCCCTTTTCCCCATGGCGAGCAGCGCAACCGTCGGCGATCTGGTGAGCCAGCCGTACAAGTACGGCTTCGTCACCGACATCGAAACCGAGAAGATCGCCAAGGGGCTCAGCGAAGATGTGGTGCGGCTGATCTCCGCCAAGAAGCAGGAGCCGGCCTTCCTGCTCGATTTCCGCCTGCGCTCGTACCGCCAGTGGCTGCAGATGGAGGAGCCCGACTGGGCGTCCTTGGGCCATCCGCCGATCGACTACCAGGAGATCATCTACTACGCGGCCCCCAAGCAGCAGGAGAAGAAGGCCAGCCTCGATGAGGTGGACCCGAAACTGCTGGAAACCTTCGAGAAGCTCGGCATCCCCCTGAGCGAGCAGAAGCGCCTCTCCAACGTGGCGGTGGATGCGGTGTTCGACAGCGTTTCGATCGCCACCACCTACCGGGAGAAGCTGGCCGAGCATGGGGTGATCTTCTGCTCGATCAGCGAGGCGGTGAAGGACCACGCCGACCTGATCGAGAAATACCTCGGCACGGTGGTGCCCGGCAACGACAACTACTTCGCGGCCCTCAATTCGGCCGTGTTCAGCGACGGCTCCTTCGTGTTCATTCCGAAGGGGGTGGAATGCCCGATGGAGCTCTCCACCTACTTCCGCATCAACTCCGGCGACACCGGCCAGTTTGAGCGCACCCTGATCGTGGCCGAGGAAGGGGCTTCGGTGAGCTACCTGGAGGGCTGCACGGCGCCGATGTTCGACACCAACCAGCTGCACGCGGCGGTGGTGGAGCTGGTGGCGCTCGATGACGCCTCGATCAAGTACTCCACCGTCCAGAACTGGTATGCGGGGGATGAGAACGGCAAGGGGGGCATCTACAACTTCGTCACCAAGCGGGGCCAGTGCCGTGGTGATCGCAGCCACATCAGCTGGACCCAGGTGGAAACCGGCTCGGCGATCACCTGGAAGTACCCCAGTTGCGTGCTGCAGGGGGCGGATTCGGTGGGCGAGTTCTACTCGGTGGCCCTCACCAACAACCGCCAGCAGGCCGACACCGGCACCAAGATGATCCACGTGGGCCCCCGCACCCGCTCCACGATCGTGAGCAAGGGGATCAGCGCCGGCCATTCCTCCAACAGCTACCGGGGGCTGGTGCAGCTGGGCCCCAAGGCCGTGGGCGCCCGCAACTACAGCCAATGCGATTCGATGCTGATCGGCGACCAGGCCGCCGCCAACACCTACCCCTACATCCGCTCCCAGCAGCCGGAGGCCCGCATCGAGCACGAGGCCAGTACCTGCCGCATCTCCGCCGACCAGCTCTTCTATCTGCAGAGCCGGGGGATCGCCTTCGAGGAGGCGGTGTCGATGATGGTGAGCGGCTTCTGCCGCGACGTGTTCAACCAGCTGCCGATGGAGTTCGCCGCCGAGGCCGACAAGCTCCTGGCCCTCAAGCTCGAGGGTTCGGTCGGCTGATCCCGGCCCGCGGCCACCCCGGCCGGCCCCACGCTTTTCCCCTGTCCCTTCCCTGCCCTTTTCTCCCCCGCCGTGATCCGCCCCGACGCTCCCGTACTGCTCGAGATCCGTGATCTCACGGCCCGCGTGGAGGACCAGCCGATCCTCAAGGGGGTGTCCCTGACGATCCGCGCCGGTGAGATCCATGCGGTGATGGGCCGCAACGGCAGCGGCAAGAGCACCCTCTCCAAGGTGCTGGCGGGCCACCCGGCCTACACCGTCACCGGCGGCAGCGTGCGCTACATGGGCGACGACCTGCTCACGCTGGAGCCGGAACTGCGGGCCCGTGCCGGCCTGTTCCTCGGCTTCCAGTACCCGGTGGAGATCCCCGGGGTGAGCAACCTGGAGTTCCTGCGGGTGGCCACCAATGCCCGCCGCGCCGGCAAGGGGGAGGAGGAGCTCGACACCTTCGCTTTTGAGGATCTGGTGCGCGAACGGCTGCAGGTGGTGCAGATGGATCCGGCCTTCCTGGAGCGCAGCGTCAACGAGGGCTTCTCCGGTGGCGAGAAGAAGCGCAACGAGATCCTGCAGATGGCCCTGCTCGAACCCCTGGTGGCCGTGCTCGATGAAACCGACTCCGGCCTCGACATTGATGCCCTGCGCATCGTGGCCGGCGGCGTGAACCACCTGGCCGGCCCCGACAACGCCACCCTGCTGATCACCCACTACCAGCGGCTGCTGGATGTGATCACCCCCGACTACGTGCACGTGATGGCGGCGGGCCGGATCCTGCGCACCGGCGGCAAGGAGCTGGCCCTGGAGCTTGAGGAGCGCGGCTACGACTGGGTCGATGCCGAACTGGCGGCGCTGGAGCGCACGCCGGCGGAGGTGGGCTGAGATGGTGGCCGCTTCGCTCTCCACCCCCACAGCCACCGCCGGCACCGCCCCCGGCAGCTGGGTCTCCGCCCTGCTGGCGGACGCCGCCGGTGGCGCCGATGCCCGGGCCGCCCAGGCCCTGGCGCAGACCCCGCTGCCAACGCGGCGTGATGAGGCCTGGCGCTTCACCGACCTGGCCCCGCTCACCGCCCTGAAGCCCACGCTGCTCAGGCCTGCCCCTGGAACGCATCCGGAGCCGGCGGCAGGAAGCCTGAGGCTGACCCTCGATGGCCACAGCGATCCCCTGGCCGGAATCAGCCTGCCGGCGGGTCTCGAGCCCATCACAGGAGCCGGGCTGGGTGAGAGCCTGGGCCAGGTGCTGGCCGCCACCGGCAGCGCCGAGCTCTGGCCGGTGCTGCTCAACGGCGCCACGGCCCGCAACGTCCTGGCCCTTCGGGTGCGCGGCACGGTTGCCACCACCCTGGAGCTGGTGAGTGACGCCGGCGATGGCGAGGGCATCCTGCCCCTGCGGCTGCTGCTGGTGCTGGAACCCGATTCCTCCCTTGAGATTTTGCAGGTGCACCGCAGCGCTGGGGCCAACCTCACCAGCGTGGTGCTGGAGGCCCGCCTGGGCGAGGGCGCCGAACTGCGCCACGGCCTGCTGGCGCCCGGCGCCGAAGCGGGCTGCCTGCTCGCCACCGTCGCGGTGGAGCAGGCCACGGGCAGCCGTTACAGCGGCGTGAGTGCCCACGGCGGCTGGGCCCTGGGGCGGCTGGAGCCGCGGCTGGTGCAACGCGAGGGGGCGGCCCACAGTGCCCTCAAGGCGCTGCAACTGGCGGATGGCCGCCAGATCAGCGACACCCACAGCCAGATGGTGTTCGAGGGGCCGGACGGGCGGCTGGAGCAATTGCACAAGGCGGTGGCCGATGGCCAGGGCCGCAGCGTGTTCAACGGGGCGGTGCAGGTGCCCCGTGCAGCCCAGCGCACCGATGCGGCCCAGCTGAGCCGCAACCTGCTGCTGTCGGATCGGGCCCGCATCGACACCAAGCCCGAGCTGGAGATCGTCGCCGACGACGTGCGCTGCGCCCATGGCGCCACCGTGAGCCGGCTGCAGCAGGACGAACTCTTTTACCTGCAGAGCCGCGGCATCGCCGCCGACCAGGCGGCCCGGCTGCTGCTGCGGGGCTTTTGCGAAGAGGTGCTGCAGGAGCTGCCCGCCGCTGCTTCCGCCTGGCAGCCCCTGGCCAGCCTGCTGGGGGAGGAGGGCCGATGACGGCGACCTCCACCAATTCCCCGATGGTCGCGGCGCCGCCGCTGGCCGGTGCCCCATTGGTGGCCGACCTGGCGGCGTTGACCCGCCCCGATTTCCCCCTTCTGAGCCAGACGGCCTGCCTGGGCCAGCCGCTGATCTACCTGGATTACGCCGCCACCAGCCAGAAGCCGCGCCAGGTGCTGGAGGCGCTGCAGCAGTACTACAGCCTCGACAACGCCAACGTGCACCGCGGCGCCCACCAGCTGAGCGCCCGTGCCACCGACCATTTCGAGGCGGCCCGGGGCAAGGTGGCTGCCTTCATCGGGGCCGCCAGCGCCCGGGAGATCGTGTACACCCGCAATGCCACTGAGGCGATCAACCTGGTGGCCCGCACCTGGGGTGACGCCAACCTGCGGGAGGGCGATGAGGTGCTGCTGTCGGTGATGGAGCACCACAGCAACCTGGTGCCCTGGCAGCTGCTGGCGGCCCGGACGGGGTGCGTGCTGCGCCATGCGGGCGTCACCGAGAGCGGTGAGCTGGATCTGGAGGACCTCAAGGCCAAGCTCAGCGATCGCACCAGGCTGGTGAGTCTGGTGCACGTGAGCAACACCCTGGGCTGCCTCAATCCGATCGAGGCGGTGGCCACCCTGGCCCACGGGGCCGGCGCCCTGCTGCTGGTGGATGCCTGCCAGAGCCTGCCCCACAAGCCGGTGGACGTGGCCGCCCTCGGGGCCGATTTCCTGGTGGGTTCCTCCCACAAGCTGTGCGGGCCCACGGGCATGGGCTTCCTCTGGGCCCACGAGGCGCTGCTGGAGGCGATGCCGCCGTTCCTGGGGGGCGGCGAGATGATCCACGACGTGTACCTGGACCACAGCACCTGGGCCGATCTGCCCCACAAGTTCGAAGCCGGCACCCCGGCGATCGGTGAGGCGATCGGCATGGGTGCGGCCCTCGATTACCTGCAGAACCTGGGCATGGAGCGCATCCACGCCTGGGAGCAGCAGCTCACCCGGCGCCTGTTCGAGCGGCTCCAGGCCATCGACGGCGTGCGGATCCTGGGGCCAGCGCCGGACCAGCAACCCGACCGGGCCGCGTTAGCGGCCTTCAGCGTGGACGGCCTGCACGCCAACGACATCGCCGCCCTGCTGGATTCGGCGGGAGTGTGCATCCGCAGCGGCCACCACTGCACCCAGCCCCTTCACCGCCACTACGGCCTGGCCAGCTCCGCCCGCGCCAGCCTGGGCTTCACCACCACCCCGGAAGAGATCGACCGCTTCGCTGAGGAGCTGGAGGGCACGATCGGGTTTCTGCGGGAGCACAGCTGAGGCTAGGGCGGGAGAACTTGAGCGAGCTGTTGAAGAACCACCAGGCTGAGGTTTTCGATCAGGAAGCTCGCCTGGCTTTGTCCTTGCTCTTCATTTAGCTTCCGCAAGGACCCTGGAAGCCATCTGTATCGGTCTGAACATGTGGATATCGGACCCGTGAACCATCGTTATCGTTGGCTGGTCCGAAGCGGGTCAGTCCTGCATTGCAAGGGGTTTGGCGGACGTCAGTTCGAAGCTCCGGCGTGGTTCACGGAAGGATGGGGCCGCCATCGAGTGGATATCGGAAACCGTCTAATTGGCGTTAGATCCATCAGTGGACCTCTCGCCATTCCATTCTTTCTTGCTGCCGATCTGTGCCGCTAGGTAGCATCCTGAAACCATCCCAGCCTGGCTGGGATGCACGCTTGGCAGCCGAGCGTTGATGCAGTACGCTTGCACTACAGATGGGGGGCTCTGAATTGCAAGCTGTTCAGGGGATGCTCCCAATCCCTTTCCCTGGCGCAATCAACGCTGGCCGATCAGATCGAGTACAAAAAGCCATTGATTCACTGGCAAGCTCTGGAGGCATTGAGGCAAGAGGCGCTGTTTATACAAAGTCAGAGGTAGTTGATTTTATTCTCGACCTTGCTTCTGCGCGATATTCTTCTGATTTAACTGGAATCAGATTCCTTGAGCCCTCATTTGGGGGTGGAGATTTTCTGATCCCGTTGCTGAAGCGAATATTGGCCTCGTGGCGATCAAAGCATGGAGAATCTCCATCTGCAACCGCCATAGAAGACACCTTGGTTGGCTTTGAGCTTCACACTGAAACGTTCTCAAGAACAAAGGACTTAATTCGCAATGCCTTGATTGAGGAAGGCTTCACCCATGAAGATTCCAAATATCTGGCGGGCAAGTGGCTTTATAATGACGACTTCCTGCTGGCAGATGCTGGCAACGAATTCAATGTCATCGTCGGCAATCCTCCATATGTGAGACAAGAACTGATCCCTGCACCTCTTCTTCACGAATATAGACTTAGATTTCACACATTCTACGATCGAGCTGATATCTATATCCCGTTCATTGAGAAGTCCCTGAGTTCACTGGTGCCAAGCGGGGTACTTGGCTTCATCTGCGCTGATCGCTGGATGAAAAATAAGTATGGCGGGCCATTGCGAAAGATGATTTCCGAATCATTTCATTTTAAGATCTACGTTGATATGGTGCAGACACAAGCCTTTCAGGAGGATGTATGCGCGTATCCTGCAATTACCATAATCACGAGAGATCGTCCTAGTATTACTAGAATTGCTCGCAATCCGTCTCTAAGCAAGGAAGCGCTGAAACAGATTACTCACCAGTTGATCTCAGAGGAAAGCGCCCAATTCCTGGCACCCCTTGAATCTACGGCACTGGCTCCTAGCACATCACCATGGTTGCTAGGAAGTGACGATCAGGTTGATCTAATTCGACAAATAGAAGCTGATTATCCCCTACTCGAAGATGCAGGATGCAAGGTGGGCATTGGCGTTGCTACTGGTGCCGATCGTGTTTTCATCGCTGATTATGAAAAGCTGGATATTGAGCCCAGCCGCAAGTTAAAGCTAGTGAGAACTAGAGATATTGCTACCGGCCAGGTAAAGTGGCTCGGCAAAGGGATAGTCAATCCCTTTCTTGACGATGGGAGGCTTGTTGGATTAGCTGACTATCCGAAGCTAGAACGGTATTTGCAAAAGCACAGAGACGTGGTTCTTGCCAGACATTGTGCCCAAAAGAATCCACGAAACTGGTACAGGACTATCGATCGGATAACTCCGTCGCTGGCTGCGCGTCCGAAGCTGCTGGTACCAGACATTAAAGGTGAATCGCATATTGTATATGAGGAAGGAGAATTCTACCCGCATCACAATCTGTATTACATGATCAGTGATGAGTGGGATCTGCGCTGTCTTCAGGCTGTTCTAATGTCATCGCTCACTCGGGCGTTTATTGCAATGTACTCCACACGTATGCGAGGTGGATTCTTGCGGTTCCAAGCTCAGTATCTCCGTAGAATCAGAGTCCCATGCTGGAGCGCAGTATCAGATGGCATGAAAGCCGAACTTCTTGAAGCCGCAGCGTCTCGGGATATTGATGCGTGCAACGATGCAGTCTGCTCTTTATATGACCTCAAGATCGATGACCTCATCAAGCTTCATGAGGCCACACTCTGATGACACTCAATCTTGCCGACTACAAAAAGAAAGCGCATGAAGCAGTCAAGGAATTCTGGGGCAGTCGGGAAGAAGCCAAGACTAGACAGATCGCATCTGGCAAGGCAGATCAAGGGGAGCGCTCAGGTGTCACATCGGGCAAAAATTTGGATGGCTTTCTTTCCCTCGTTATCGATATTATTCGACTCAATGGGCTCGATAGTGCTCAGATTCATATAAATAGAGCAATGCTGACTCTGCCGGGCTTCTTTAGGTCTACGAAATTGTGGGACATTCTGGTGCTCCAGCGTGGCGAGCTCATCGCTGCAATAGAGCTTAAAAGTCAGGTGGGATCGTTTGGGAATAACTTCAATAACCGTACCGAAGAGGCGATCGGTACTGCGCATGATCTGTGGACTGCCTACAGAGAAGGAGCTCTTGGGAATCAGCCCAGGCCATTCGTAGGCTGGCTGATGATGGTAGAGGATTCAACTGCATCACGAAAAGCAGTTCGAGATGCTTCGCCTCATTTCCCTGTCTTTACAGAGTTCCAAGGTGCTTCATACCTAAGCAGATATGACTTGCTCTGCCAGAAGCTTGTCAAAGAAGGGCTTTACACTTCAGCCTGTCTTCTTGCATCCCCACGAGATGCTGTGACTTCCGGCGAATTCTCAGAGCTTTCGCCGATGACTAGCCTGAAGACATTTGTCACTTCTCTTGCGGGGCATATTGCCTCAGAATCTGCACGCCTTTCGTGAATGAGGATCTAACAAGCCCATCGAGTGGACAGGCCGCCTACATATTTTTGCTTCGCCACCATAAGCTCCTTGCCTGCCACTCATGGGCAGCGTTCGAAGGATCGCGACTTCGCCCCAGCTTGTTGAGCTTAGCTTGTCTTGTCTATATCTCTCACAGTCTCTGGCGCTGCACCACAGATCATTATCTAGCGCGTATCTGAATTCCTAGCCCCTCACAAAAGGCAACTGTCTGGGGCTCCTTCCCCATCAGACCGCGTTCAACTTCCATTCGGTAAGGAGAAGACTCTCTTGCAATCCGAATACCATCTTTCCAGAAGAATGCACGACTCCTATCCCCATCCACATCCCAAGCTCTCATCTCTGCAACTTGCTGCTGTGTATACCCAAGATGAATCAGCACGGTCATCATGGCCTTCTTGATCTCCAAAGTATTCTCATATTCTCTCGCGTTGTTTAATGCACCAGTCTCTTTGATCGAATGCATATTATCAGTCTTCCATTGCTGCGTTTTTGCTTTGTAGATTGAGCAGGCACTCCGAGAATCCCCAGGAAAGACCCTTGCGGCAGACTGGAATGTATCCAGAAACAAAACTGTTAGCGCAGCAAAGAAGCAAGCTCTCGGGGTCGCGAAAGCCATTGCTCTAAAGTGTTGCTTTTCTTCGGTATGACATCACGATCGCACGCTTCCAAGCCTGCTATTCCGAAACTGCCGAAGTTGGTCTTCTCTTGTATGCCATAGTTAATGTGTGTGGAATAATGATTTATCAGAATCTTCGCCAGAGCTTTGGTGAAACAGGAGGCAGAGGTTCTATGAGTGCTGCTTGGAAGGTGAAGGTACACAGTATTGCCTGTTGAGAGGCGACTCTTCGAACAAGCCCCTCGAGTGGACAGGCCACCACCGATTCCCTCCGGGTGCTCTAAAATCTCTGCCTGCCACTCAGGGGCAGCGTTCGAAGGATGTGTTGTCCTTGATGGGAGCCAGCAAGGCAGCGTTGCATGGTCGTAGCCAGGAGGCTACAGTTGTTGTATGGTTGAAGTCCGCCAGACAGAGCGGTTTGTCCGATGGCTTGAGGGTCTCCGTGATCTGAGAGCCCGAGCGAAGGTTCAGGCCAGGATCGAGCGCCTCATCGGCGGCAATCCTGGTGACGTCAAGCCTGTTGGGGCCGGCGTGTCGGAGTTGCGGATCAACTACGGCCCTGGATACAGGGTCTACTACCTGCAGAGGGGAACCGCCTTGATCATCCTTTTGGCTGGCGGAGACAAGAGCTCACAAGCAAAGGACATTGATGAGGCCCTTCTGCTGGTAGACAACCTGACGGAGGAGATCTGATGAAAACCACGACCACCCCCTACGACGTTGCCGAGTATCTACGAACACCGGATGAGATGGCGGCTTACCTGGAAGCCTGCATCGAGGAGGCGGATGGTGATGCGGCCTTCATTGCCAAGGCCTTGGGCGACATTGCACGGGCCCAGGGGATGACCCAAGTGGCCAGAGACTCAGGACTTTCCAGGGAGAGCCTCTACAAGGCCTTGTCTGGAGAGCGCAGTCCTAGCTTTGACACCATCCTGAAAGTGGTCACGGCCCTGGGTCTGAAGTTGAGCGCGAGCGTGAGAAGCGAAGCGGAAGTGACTTGAGCTTTGCAGATGAGGTGTAGGTCAGTAAACGCTGCCTGTTGAGATGCGACACCTTCGAACAAGCCCCTTGAGTGGACAGGCCTCCACGGGTTCACTTCTGGTACCAGATACAGATACTCTTGGCCTGCCACTCAGGCGCAGCGTTGAGGTGTTGACATCCTCCTAAAGTGGATAAGCTCACTTGAGGAAGTTTAGTTGGCACGTGAAGGATCTTTCCAAGTCGGCAACCGAACTCTCACTTATCTTGAAACCGGCGACGACGGCGGACCCCTTGTCATCCATAATCACGGTGGACCCTCCAGCCGCCTGGAGGCGAATCTCTTTGACTCGTCTGCCAGGGCCCATGGGCTGAGGTTTGTCTGTGTGGATCGGCCGGGTATCGGCGGGTCTGATCCTCAGCCGGGCCGTACGTTCGCGTCATGGGCCAACGACCTCCTGGCCTTGGCCGATTCCTTCGAGGACCAGCACTTTGCGGTCACTGGCTGGTCTGAAGGGGGCCCGTGGGCCCTTGCCGCCGCTGCTTACCTGGACCCTGGTCGTCTTGCCAATGTCACCTGCATCGCTGGCGCCAGCTACGGAACGTTGGGAGCCAACTGGGCCGTGAAGTACCAAAGCAGCGTTGATGCGCTTGGTGGGCGCCTGGCGTTGCATTTCCATCCTGGCTTCAGACTCATGTATGAACTGCTTGGCCTGAGTGCTACCCGCTTTGAGGCGAGCTACTTACAGGCTCTGAAGAAGTCGATTGGCCTCTCTGATCAAGCAGTCCTGTCAGATGAGGAGGTCTGTCAATCCTTTCTGGATGCATCGCGAGAGTGTTTTCATCATGGCGCTGAAGGACTTGTCGCTGACGCCACGATGCTCTACGAAGCCTGGCCCTTCGATATGACCGTAGTCACGCGTCCGGTCCACTTCTGGCAGGGAACGGATGACAAACTGGTGCCTGAACCCATCAACAGGACGGTGGCGGACAAGACGCCTGGCGCCATCTGGCATTCCATCAGCGGCGGCGGCCATTTCATCGCCCTCAGCCATGCAGACGAAATTCTTGCTCAGGTGGCCAGCGACCTCGATGGCCATCAGCATTGATCCGGCCACCATGACACCTCGAGTACCCACACTCCCTTCGGCACCGCGCTCCATTCAGAAGGGCACGCCTCTGAAGCTCCTGCTCGGCCAGGAGGCCCTTGAGTGTCTGGCGAACAACATCCAGTACGTCGATCCAGAGTTTCCGGCCAGCCGATTTAGTGAATCGGCATACACAGGGATTGAGCCCCTATCCATCATGCAGCGAGGCCTGTATGTCGCCAAGGCACTTCATGCCTTCCTGCCTGGGAACTACGAAGAGGCCGTTCAGATCCTCATGGCGTCGTTGACGCCGGAGAAGCCAGATGCAGAAGACTTGGGGCTGGCTGGCTTTTTCTATCTTCCACACAGCTTCTTTATTTCTGAGTATGGGCAGGATGAACAACACAACAGCGGCAGCGACCCCTTTGAGACGTCGATGCTTGCTTTGCATGCCCTCACCAAGCGGTTCACCTCGGAATTTGCCATCCGCACGTTTCTGATCCAGCAGCAAGCGCGCACCTTGGAGATGGTTGATCAGTGGATCACCGACCCCAACCCGCATGTGAGGCGCCTCTGCAGTGAGGGGACGCGGCCCAGGCTCCCCTGGGGGAAACGCCTACCTTCGTTTGTTGCCGATCCGAGGCCAACGTTGCCCATCCTTGAATCTCTGAAGAACGATCCGTCCCTTTATGTGCGCCGCAGCGTTGCCAACCACCTGGGGGATATCGCCAAAGACCATCCGGAACTCGTCTATGCCACCTGTGAGCGTTGGATGCGGTCGGGAGCCTCGACAGATCTGCTATGGCTGATCCGCCATGCGGTTCGCTATCCAGCCAAACATGGAGATGCACGTGCGCTGAAGATCCGTGCAGCATCTTGCTAACATCCAGTGAGTCTTTAGCGCCGAATGAAGAACGACTGTTTTGATTCGCGATCACGCCAAGCCCTTCTTGGGAAGTCAGCGTCAACTCCGTTGTTCCGATTGTCGCTTCTTACCTTTGCTGTCGTCGCTGCAGGCGGATCCGCGCCTGGCCAAGCCGTGCAAGGTGCGGCCACGTTTGGCCCGGCATGGCAATCCGTCGACTGCAAGACCTTCGACGTGCCCGCCGCCATCGCCGCCCAGTCAGATTGCGGCTACGTCACCGTCCCTGAGCAGCATGCGAAGCCCCGGGGACGCACCATCCAGCTCGGTGTGATCCGCACCCGCAGCACGGGCAAAACCCCTGCGGCTGATCCCCTGTTCATCGAACAGGGTGGCCCTGGGGATTCCACCATCGGCGACATTGCCAATGGAGCCCTGCCGAAGTTCCCCGAACTCCAGGCGTTGCTGCAGGGCCGTGATCTGATCTTCGTGGAGGAGCGGGGGACTCGGTATGCCAAACCCTTCCTCTATTGCCCTGAGCTGAATGCCCACAACATCGCTGTGGCGCAGGGGAAGCAGAACTACACCGATCCAGGCTGGATCAGGGCCTGCAACGCTCGTCTGAAGGCGCAGGGGATCAATCCCAGCGCCTTCAACACCGGCGAGAATGCGGCCGATATCTACGCCGTCGCTGAGACGCTGGGCTATCCGGCCTTCAATTATTACGGCGTTTCCTATGGCACGTTGTTGGGGCAATACGTCATCGCCCAGGCTGACAAGCACAGGCCGAAACTCCGGAGCGTGATCCTCGACGGCGTCGTGCGGCCGGATCTTGATTTCAATCTGGCCTCGAGCCATACGATCAGCTACGCCCTGAGGAACGTGTTCCGCGCCTGCGCGCAGGATCAAGCGTGCAATGCGGCCTACCCGAATCTTGAGCCGACGTTTCTGGCCATCGTCGATCGGCTCAACCAGAAGCCCATCCCCCTGACCCTCACCATTCCCTCGACGAAGGCGACCTTCACCACCCAGCTCGACGCCAAGGCCTTCGTCATGGGCGTCGTGCCCTATCTCGCCCGGCCCTATTCCGGTGAATCCGCGCGCGGCAGTTCCCTGCCCCGGTTCATTCACGCCGCCAGCCAGGGCAACGTCGGCTGGATCGCCGAATCCCTGTCGGATCTCGAACCGAGGGGGGCCAGGGAGATGTATCACACGGTCCTCTGTGCCCGGGGGCGATCGGTGCGGGTCCAGCCCGCCCAGGTGCTGCCGGCGCCCTATCCGCAGCTGCTCCCCCTGGGCCTGCGCGAAGCCGAGGCGGTCAACAACGCCTGTGACGTGCTCCAGGTGGAGCAGAAACCTCCCTTTGACACTGCCAATCCGCAGATCCCCACCCTGGTGCTGAACGGCAGCTACGACCCGGTCACGCCAGCCCCCTACGGAGAAGCCGTGGCCAGCAACCAGACCACCGCCTACGTGGTCACCTTCCCCGGTGTCGGCCATGGGGCGCTGTTTGCGCCGCAGGGGATGGCCGCCGCCGCCTGCGTGTCACAAATCGCCGCCGACTTTCTGGCCAACCCCAGCCAGGCACCCGACCGCCGTTGCCTGGCCCAGGTCCAGCCGGCGTTCGTTGTGGAGTGAGCGCTGCCAGGCTGGGGACTTCAGGGCCCGGTGATGCCGCAGACGCTCCTTTCCACCCTCTCCAGGGCTGAGCGGCTGTCGATCGCCGGCACCTATTCCCTGACCCTGCTGGAGAACCTCTGCATGCTCGCCTATCCGGCGCTCACCGGCTGGGCGGTCGATGGGCTGCTGAAGAACAGCTACCGGGGCCTTTCGGCGCTGATCGCCGTGTGGCTGGTGCACCTGGTCACGGCCTTCGTACGCCAGCGCGTCGACACCCGGGTCTTCATGGGCCTTTATGCCCGCCTCGCCGTGCGCACCGTGGCCGAGCAGAAGCGCCTGGGCCACGGCACGAGCATTGTGTCGGCGCGGGTCGAGATGATGCGCGACATGGTCGGCTTCTTCGAGGCCGACGTGCCGGCCATGTTCTCCCAGGTGGTGACCGTGGTCGGCTCGCTGGTGATGCTGTTCACCTACGACCTTGAGGCAGGATTCATCGCGATGGCGGTGCTGCTGCCGATGGGACTCGTCAACGCCTGGTACTGGCGGCGCGCCCTGCGCCTGCACCGCGGCCTCAACGACCAGATCGAGCGCGAGATCGCGGACATCGAGGCGGCGCGCCCGCTGCGCCTGCGGCGCCACTTCGGCCGGGTGCGGCGCTGGCATGTGCAGCTCTCCGACAGCGAATCGTGGACCTGGACCGTGACGGAGCTCGCCACGATCGTGGCGCTGGTGGTGCTCCTGATCGATTTCACCCGATCGCCGGTGTTCAGCGCTGGCGCGATCTATGCGGTGCTCGCCTATGTGTTCGATTATCTCGAGGGCCTCGACAGCGCTCCGGCGCTGGTGAACAACGTCGCCCGGCTTCGGGATATCCGGGCGCGGCTGGGAAGCTGAGCGGGAGCCCATGGCAGCGTGCATCCACGGCTATTGCTGGAGCTCCCGAAAGGGAACCGTACGTTCCCGCAATGGTTCTTCTGCAAGCCAGCCTGATGACCCAGGGTCATTCAAGCAAGGTACGGGCAGTCGTGCTTGGTTTGCGGGAACCATCCCAACCGCGTTAGGTGTGCTCGAAATCGTAGAAAAACGGAGTAGAATCCCAACTCATAAAGATGGGTTGAGTGCCATGTCAGCCTTGCTGAAGAACATTGAGGAGCAGGCACGGGCTCTTGGCGCGGAAGACCGCGCAAGGCTTGCTGAGACCATGCTGGAGTCATTGCATACGCCAATCACTGAAATCGAAGCTGCTTGGGCAGAAGAAATCGAAGACCGTGTTAGTGCATTTGATCGTGGAGAGATGTCTGCTCACGCGGCCGAAGAAGTTTTTGCTGAGGCACGTCGAATTCTGAGGTGAAGCGCGTACGCTTTGTCGCTCCTGCTAGACGCGAGCTTCTTTCAGAAGTTGCCTATTGCAACTCCAAAGAGCTTGGACTTGGCGCTCGCTTCCTTGTTGCCATTGAAGATGCACATGCTCCCGCCTTAGTCTACCCTCTCACAGGGACGCCAGCATCAGAAAATACTCGTCGAGTGTTCCTCAGGGACTTCCCCTTCTCGCTTGTTTATCGACCGCATGACGATGGCATTGTTGTCTTTGCTCTTGCGCATCACGCACGTTGCCCAGAGTACTGGCGGAGCCTGATTGATGCTTCAGGCCCTCTGCGGCTTGGTGATGGTAATCGTTCGTCAACCCAAGCCATGATCTTGCGATTCAAAGCGCTTTTAACTCTTGGGCATTGGGCTTCGCGGCCTTTTCCCTACTTGCTGCGGTCACGTATGCACGGCAGCCGGGTAGCGCCCTATCACCTGTACTCACCCCTGGCGCAGGCCTCTACGTCGTCCTGAACGGATCTCTGCTGTTCGGTAGCGGCTTTGGACGCTATGGAAATTTTCTGGTTTTCGTTTTTGGCTCGGCTGCAGGATGGGCAAGTCTGCTTGTTGCTTTGCTTCTTCTCGTGCGCAAAGTCGTGTCGAATCGACGCCCGAGCCAGAACTGAGATGGGGGCATCAATGCTGCTTGCTAGGCCCGAGTGAGCGCCGCCAGGGCTTCGGCCCGGTGGTCGCCCTGCCAGAGCCACTGCCACGTCCATCCGCAGGCTTCGGCGCTGCGGCGGATGGCGTCGCGTTCGGCGGGGAAGTCGAACTGGTTGAGGTGGTCGATCACCGGCTGCTGCTGCCCGGGCGCCAGCACGCCCCAGTCATTGCGGATCCGGTCCACGTAGCGCGCCACATAGGCCGGGCGGTCTTCCCCGGGCGGGCGGAACACGTCGGCCCAGAGGAACAGGCCGTTTGGAGCCAGATGGCGGCGGCAGAGCTGCAGGAAGCGGGCCTTGTCGTCGTCGCTGAGATGGTGAATGGCGAAGGCGGAATGGAGCAGATCCACCGGTTCGGGTCCCGGTTCGGCTTCGGCCCAGGCCAGCAGATCCTGCTCCCGCCACTGGCAGGAGTAGGGCACCGCGCCCAGGGCGGCTGCGGCCCGGGGCAGCACCGCGGCGGAGAGATCCACGCCCAGGTAGGAGCCCAGCGGCAGGCCTTGCAGCAGCGGGGCCATCACGGCCAGGTCGCCGCAGCCGAGATCCACCATCCGGGGCGGCGCCGAGCCGGCCGGCCGTGCCGCCAGCCAGGCCCCCAGCGCCTGGCCCAGGGCCGCCGTCAGGGCCCGGTGCTGCATCAGGTCGTGGTCCACCACGGCGCGGTAGGTGGACCACTGGCGATCGAAGAAGTCCATCCGGTGGCGCGGGCGTCAGCCTCAACCCTGAGGATGGCAGCCCTTGGCCCCCAACACCCCCGGCCAGTCAGCTTTCTGAGGCCATCGCTATGGTCAGCGCCACCGGTGGATTGCAGCGAGGGCTATCAGTGACGGAACGGCGGATGCATCTGGTGCGTTGGGGGCTCACCACCGGCTGGCTGCTGATCATCCTTTCCCTGCTTTACGACCCGTTCACGCCCCAGTTCACCGAGCCCGACCACCCCTGGAGCCCCCTGCGCCTGCCACAGGGGTGCGTGCCGGTGCAGGGAGCCTGCCTGACGGAGGCCCCCTATCCCCTGGGGACCACGGAGTTCTGGGGGGTGGTGGTGCCGTCGGCGATTTTCGTCCTGCTGGTGTTCGGCCATGAGCTTTGGCGGCGGATCTGCCCGCTTGCGTTCCTCTCCCAGATTCCCCGCGCCCTGGGGCTGCAGCGCCAGATCGCCAAGGTGAACCCCAAAACCGGTGAGAAGCGCCTGCAGCTGGCCAAGGTGCCGGCCGATTCCTGGCTGGGCCAGCACTACTCCCGGCTCCAGTTCGGCTGGCTGTTCGTCGGCCTCTGTGGCCGCATCCTGTTCTTCAACGCCGACCGTCTGGTGCTGTTCGGCTGGCTGACCTTCACGATCCTCTGTGCCATCGCCGTGGGCTGGCTCTACGGCGGCAAGAGCTGGTGCCAGTACTTCTGCCCGATGGCGCCGGTGCAGAGCATCTTCTCCACCCCCACCGGTCTGCTGGGCAGCAAGGCCCACATGGCCAGCTCGCCGATCACCCAGTCGATGTGCCGCAGCGTGCAGCCCGACGGCAGCGAACAGAGCGCCTGCGTGGCCTGCCAGCAGCCTTGCATCGACATCGACGCCGAGCGCACCTACTGGGCCCGGCTGCCCACCCCGGCCTTCGCTTTCGAGCGCTATGGCTACGTGGGCCTGGTGGTGGGTTATTTCCTCTACTACTACCTCTACGCCGGCAACTGGGAGTACTACTTCTCCGGCATCTGGCTGCGTCAGAGCGACCAGCTGGCCCAGCTGCTGCGGCCGGGGTTCTATCTGTTCGGACAGGCAATCAATATTCCCAGGCTGGCGGCCGTGCCCCTGTTCCTGGGCCTGTGCACCTGGCTGGGTCTGCTGGCGGGCCGGGCGATCGAGTCGGCGCTGCGGACCCGGGTGCGCCGCCGCGGCGGCGAGCCCGATCGCAACCGGATCCGGCACCAAGTGTTCGTGGTGGCCACCTTCCTGGTGTTCAACTTCTTCTTTCTGTTCGCCGGCCGGCCGCTGCTGCTGCTGGCGCCGGACTGGGTTCAGTACCTGTTCGACGTCACCCTGGTGGCCGTCAGCACCCTGTGGCTTTACCGGGCCTGGAACCGCTCCCCCGATCTCTATGGCCGCGAGAACCTGGCCGAGCGCTTCCGCAAGCAGCTCACCCGCCTGGATCTGGACGTGGGTCTCTACCTCGATGGCCGCTCCCTGGCCGACCTGGGCACCGAGGAGGTGTACGTGCTGGCCAAGGTGCTGCCAGGTTTCACCGGCCAGAAGCGGCATGAGGCCTACAAGGGTGTGGTGCGGGAGGCCCTCGAGGAGGGTTTCGTCAATGCCGCCAGCAGCCTGGAGGTGCTCAAGCAGATGCGCCTCTCTCTCGGCATCACCGATGGCGAGCACCGCAAGCTGCTCGAAGAGCTCGGCGTCGAGGATCCCGGCCTGCTCGATCCCGACAGCCGCCGCAGCCTGGAGGACCAGATCCGCCTCAGCGGCTACCGCAAGTCCCTGGAGCGGCTGATGCTGGTCCAGCGCCTCGGGGAAGGCCCTGGCCCTCAAGATGGCGCTGCCCTGCAGGCGTTGCGGCGTGAATACGGCATCTCCTCGCGCGAGGAGGAGCAGGTG
Source organism: Cyanobium sp. Aljojuca 7A6 (assembly GCF_024346455.1). Taxonomy (GTDB): domain Bacteria; phylum Cyanobacteriota; class Cyanobacteriia; order PCC-6307; family Cyanobiaceae; genus Cyanobium. Next base: position 56,364 of record NZ_JAGQCY010000014.1, on the reverse strand, counting down.
CTGGACGACCTCTCCCCCGCCGCGGCGGCGATCCACAAGGTGGAGCTGTTGCTGGAGCGGCTGCCGGCCCTCACCGACGGCTACCGCGCCCTGCACCAGAGCGCCCTGCGCCATCAGTCCGCCGTGCTGGCCCTCCTCGACGACCGGCTGCAGCTGCGCAAGGAGCTGACGCTGCGGGCGATCCTCGATGGCCTGGCCACCCTCCAGGAGGATCCGGCGGTGCCGGGCCTGGTGCAGCGGCTGCAGGCCATCGCGCCACTGGAGCTGCCGGAGTTGCTGCGTCAGGAGGGCTGGGAGCGCCGCCTGCCGGCGGCCGTCGCAGGCACCCTTTCCCACCCTGGTGGTGAGGCTCCCTCCTGTTCCCTGGAGGTGCCCGTCGACGAAACCCTCAGCTTCCTGGCCAGCCTGGCCGCCGATCCCAGTCCGAAACTGGCGGCCGCTGCCCTGTTCCTGACGGCCTGCCTCGATGGCGGCCGGGCCCGGTCCCTGGCGGCCGAGCTGGGTGTGACGGGGGCCCCACCCCTGCTGCGCCAGACCGCCCGGGCCGTCGAGGCCCTCCAAGGCCCCCCGGAGTTGCGGGGGTTCCCGGAGCTGGAGAAGCGGGTGTTCCTGGCCACCAGTGACTTCTTCCGCCGCAGCGATGCCGACACCCTCGATGCCCTCGCCACCCAGGCCGACGTGCGCACGTTCGCCAAGGGCGAACTGATCACCGAGACGGGCGACACCTGCCGCGAACTGCTGCTGCTGATCGAGGGCCGGGCCCGGGTCCTGCACCGGGACGGCGAGCGCACCTGGGAGGAGGATCTCCAGCCCGGCCGGGTGCTTGATGAGCTGCAGGTGCTCACCCACAGCGCCTCGGAGAGCACGATCGTGGCCGAGGCCGACGGCACCCGCCTGCTGGCCGTGCCGGTGGATTCCTTCGATGCGGTGCTGGAGCGGGATCCCGATTTCGCCCGCCGGGTGCTGGAGCTGGAGAGCGGCCAGCTGCAGCGGCTGATGCGGGCGTCGGCGGTATCACCGGTCCCCTAGCGGAGCATGCAAAGGGCGACGCTGGCAGCGATCGGCAGGGGGCCCAGGGGGCTTGGGCTTGCCGTGCCACTGCTGATGGCCATGCTGCCTGCGCCTGCTGCGGCGGCGACTCCGGCGCCCAGCTGCGTGGCCAGGATCACGGCGGTGCAGAGGGAGATCCTGCATCGCAACCTGGCCACCGGCTCCGGACCGCCGCTCAACGCGTTCCAGCAGCTCAATCCCTATGCCCTTGAGCAGGCCGCCGCCCTCGATCGGGCCCGGGCGGCGGGCGCCCCCGCCGGCCCCCTCGACTGTCTGCCTGTGGCGGTGAAGGACAACTTTGCCAGCGCCGACCAGCCGATGGCCGCCGGTTCGCTGGCGCTGCTGGGCAACCAGCCCGCCGAGGACGCCGAGGCGGTGGCCCGCCTGCGGGCGGCCGGAGCGATCGTGATCGGCAAGACAACGATGGATGAGTTCGCCTTCGGCATCCGCGGGCTGTCGGGGGCGGCGGGCCGTGTCGGCAACGCCTACGACCCCTGGCTGGGCCCGGGGGGCTCCTCCTCCGGTTCCGCGGTGGCCGTCGGGGCCGGCTTCGTGCCGCTGGCCCTCGGCAGCGACAACTGCGGCTCCCTGCGCCTGCCGGCGGTCTACAACGGCGCCGTGACGCTCCGCTCCACCCAGGGGCGCTTCTCCAGCGCCGGCCTGCTGCCGATCGGCTTCGTCAATGGCACCCCGGGGTTGATCGCCCGCGACACGGGCCTGCTGGCCCGGGGGCTGGCCGTGCTCGACCCCACCTGGCAGGCCGAGCGCGCGGTGGCTCCGCCCGATCTGCGTGGCCGGCGGCTGGCGGTGCTGGCCCGGGCCGGCGATCAGGACCTGGCTCCCACCAGTGAGGCGGCCGCGGCGGCGCTAAGCCAGGCCGTGGACCTGCTGCGGGCCGCCGGAGCGGAGGTGGTCGAGGCGCTGGTGCTGCCGGGTCTCGACACCCGGCTGGGCCCGGCGTTCGTCAAGGGGTCCGGGCGTCGCATCGACGCCCAGCTGGTTCGCTACCCGGGCAGCCGGCGCAGCTGGGACGACATCTGCGGCTCCGGCCGCCTGCCGCCGGAGTGGACCCCGGCGGAATGCCGCACGCTGATGGCGAGCGATCCGGCGGCGGAGCAGCGGGCGCGTCGTCAGATGGCATCCAACCGCCGGCTGCTGGAGCAGGCCCTGCGGGCCCAGCGCCTCGACGGCCTGCTGCTGCTGCCCGATCGGCGCGGCGGCGCCCGGCGGGATCCTTCGCCTGCCATCACCTGCATGGTGAGCAGCACCAGCGGCCTGCCGGCGGTGGCCCTGCCGCTGGCCCTCGATCGCCGCGGCATGCCCGTGGGACTGGAGATCCTCGGCGCCAGCGGCGGCGACGAGGATCTGGTCGCCATCGCCGCGGTGCTGGAGGCGCAGCGCGGGCCGCTGCCGCCGCCCCGGGCCGTGGTGCCGGCCGGGCCCCCTCTGGATCTGGCGGGCCACAACCGGCTGGTGCCGCTGCTGGGCTGGCAGGCCTGGAAGAGCCGCCGCGGTGAGGCCCTGGGGGATCTCGATCCGGCCCGCTTCCGGCGCCTCACCGACGACCTGCTGAACCGGCCCGGTGATGGCGGAAAATCGATACTGGACCTCACCACCCCTGCTTCCCCATGAACATCGACGGCAGGCCCTGGCGCACCATCTGGCTGGAGGAGGGCGGCCGCTCGGTCGGTGTGATCGACCAGACCCTGTTGCCGCACCGCTTTCTCACCCGCTCGCTCACCAGCGTCGAGGAGGCGGCCGAGGCGATCGTCACCATGGTGGTGCGGGGGGCTCCCCTGATCGGCGTCACCGGGGCCTACGGGCTGATGCTGGCCCTGCAAGCCGATCCCTCCGACGCCTCCCTGGCTGCGGCCTTCGAGCGCCTCGATGCCACCCGCCCCACCGCCATCAACCTGCGCTGGGCCCTGGAGCGGGTGCGGGCCAGGGTGCTGCCCCTGGCGGCGGAGCAGCGCGCCGAGGCGGCGAAAGCCGAGGCGGCCGCCATCGCCGAGGAGGACGTGGCGATGTGTGAGGCCATCGGCGACCACGGCCTGCGCCTGTTCCAGGCGATCGCCGCCCGGCGCCCCGAGCAGCGCCGCGGCCAGCCCCTGAACGTGCTCACCCACTGCAATGCCGGCTGGCTGGCCACCGTCGACTGGGGCACGGCCCTGGCGCCGATCTACAAGGCGCACCGCTCTGGCCTGCCGATCCACGTGTGGGTCGACGAGACCCGGCCCCGCAACCAGGGGGCCAGCCTGACGGCCTTCGAGCTGGGCCGAGAAGGGGTGCCCCACACCGTCATCGTCGACAACGCCGGCGGGCATCTGATGCAGCACGGCCAGGTGGATGCGGTGATCGTCGGCACCGACCGCACCACCCGCACGGGCGATGTCTGCAACAAGATCGGCACCTACCTCAAGGCCCTCGCCGCCCACGACAACGGCGTGCCCTTCTATGTGGCCCTGCCCGCCTCCACCATCGACTGGTCGATCGCCGACGGGGTGGCGGAGATCCCGATCGAGGCCCGCTCCCCCCTGGAGGTGACCCGCATCGCCGGCAAGCCCGCGGCCGGGGAGCCCACCAGCGTGCAGCTGGTGCCCGACGGCAGCGAGGGCTTCAACCCCGCTTTCGATGTCACCCCCGCCCGGCTGGTGACGGCCCTGATCACCGAGCGGGGCGTGGCGCCAGCCAGCGAGGCGGGGCTGCAAGCCCTCTACGCCGCCCCGGTGGCTGCGGGCTGAACCCAGTTCAGAGCGAGGGCCTCAGCAGGCTGATCGGTCCACCGGCGCCGTTGGGCTGGAGCGTCAGGGTGGAGTAGGTCCAGGTGCCGGCGCTCTGGCGGGCCTGGACATAAAGCGTGCCGCTGCCCCTGGATCCCTGCAGGGGTATGGCCAGGTTGGCCTGGCCGGTGCCACCGGAGAGATTGACGCTGCCGGACACCAGCAGACCGCCGCTGATCGGCGTGCCCAGGCGGCTGATCACCACGGGATCCTTCTGGGCCCTGGCCAGGGCCTGTTGGTACGGCGTGGTCGACTTGATCAGCCCGAACACCAGGCCGACAATCAGGGCGATGAAGCCCGCCACTCCAGCCACCCCCGTGAGGCAGCCGGCCGGCACCAGCCATTTCCAGTTGCGGGCCCACCAGTTGGGGGCTGGCTTGCTGTCCATGGGGTGACTCTGGTCCGTAACCCCTCAGAGCCCTTCAAAGCGGACGTTGAGGTTGAGCTGGTTGGGGCCGATGGCGGTGGCCTGCAGCACCAGGGCGGCGGCCTTGCCCTCGGCGGTGCCATCCACCTTGGTGCCGGACGGGGGATCCAGCACCAGGTTGAAGCCCCAGGGGCCCACCACGGTGTTGATCTTGCGCTCGCTGTAGCCCTGCTTGGCCAGCGACGCTTTCACCTTGGCGAGCAGCTCCTCGGGCTTGCCGGGCAGCTGGGTGTTGAGGCTGGTCTGGCCGATCGCATTGGCGGCGAACAGGCTGGCAGCGGGCTTGGGCAGCGGCAGCGACAGGCCCTTGAGCAGCGATCCGGCCGGTGTGGCCAGGGCGGCGCCGCCGACCAGGGCGCCAGCGCCCACCAGCAACGAGGTGGAGAGGGCCAGCAGACGGGAACGCCAAGCCATGGCTGGTTCGCGGGGTCGCTGGAACGGTACCCCCATTCAGCTTCCAATATTTCAATGTCATCGCGATGGCAGGGGTGGGTTCCTGCCATCGATTAAATATCTATACACCGATCACCTTTGTGTTCAATGGCCGTCCTGCCGTCTCGTCTCACGCGCCGCCTGCTGCTCTCGGTAGCGGCCGGAACCGCCATCGCCACGGCCACCACCTTCGCCCTCGGGAGCGCCCCCAGCACCCAGGCCCAGGCCGCCGCTCCCGCCCAGGCCGCTGCGGGTGTCACCACCCTGGCCCCGGGGGGCACCAGCTTCCAGGTGTTCTCCCCTGAGCAGGCCGCTGCCGCCGCCAGCTCGGGCCGCTGGAAAGTGCTGGACGTGCGTCCGGTGCCCCCCCTCTCCTACATCGGTGGCCACGTGCCCGGTGCCGTTCATCTCTCGGAACAGGCCTTCCGCGGGCCCGACGGTCGCCTGCCCTTCCAGATCTGGGGCCCCACCAAGCTGGCCAGTCTGCTGAGCCAGGCGGGAATCTCCAACAAGGATTCGGTGCTCGTTTACTCCGACGGCAATGACGTGCTGGGCACCTCCCTGGTCGCCTACATCCTTGAAAAGAGTGGCGTGCGCCAGGTGGCGATCGTCAACGGCGGCCTGAGCGGCTACAAGGCGGCCTCCCAGCCCACCACCAAGGCCTTCCCGACGTTCCAGTCCGGGTCCTTCCGTCCCACCACGGTCAAGGGTCTGGCCATTCCCCTGAACGAACTGGCGCCCCTGATCGGCAAAAGCAACGTGGTGATCATCGACCCACGGCCCAAGGCCCAGTTCGAGGGCACCGACCAGACCTTCATCCGCAACGGCCACATCCCTGGCGCCAAGAACATCCCCTGGCAGATGTTCACCGAAGCCAGCAACGCCGATGAGGCCCAGAAGAACGCCCACACGCTCCGGTCGCTTGAGGAGATCCGGGCCCTGCTGGTCAGCCGTGGCATCACCCCCGACAAGGAGGTGATCGTCTCCTGCAGCACCGGCCGGGAAGCCAGCCTCCAGTTCCTTACCCTGAAGCATCTGCTCAAGTACCCCAATGTGCGGATCTATGAAGGCTCCTGGACCGAGTACAGCGCCTCCAAGCTGCCGATCGCCGTGGGTCCTGAAGGCAGCCCGGCCCAGGTGAGCAGCCGCTGATTTCCCCTCCCCCATCCATCGCCATGTCTTTGTTCCATCCCCGCGTCTGGGCGCTCGCTGCCCTGCTCCTGCTCCTGTACGCACCGGCCGCCACCCTGGCCTGTGACACCGGTAGCGACAGCTCGTCCCCTGCCGCCAAGTCGAAGAAGCGTTGAAGCAGCCGCTCCGCACAGCCCTGGCTGTGGCCCCGGCCATAGCGATTGGGGTGGCCCTGGCGGCCCGGCAACCGGCTTCGGCCCTCGTCTGGGGCCTGGGCTGCGGCCTCGGCCATGGGCTGGTCCGCTCCGATTTCGGTTTCGCCTCCGGCTACCGCCGGCTGCTGGAGCGGCGCGATCCCGGCCCTTCCTTCGCCCAGTTGCTGCTGGTGGCGCTGCTGGTGATCGCCATGGCCCTGGTGCTCGCCTTTGAGCCCCTCACCGGCCTGCGGCCGAAGCTGCTGGCCACCCCCCTCAGCCTGCCGTTCCTGGCTGGGGCCTTCCTGTTCGGCATCGGCATGGAGCGGGCCCGGGGCTGCGGCTGCGGCACCCTGGCCGCGGCCTCCCAGGGCGGGGGCGGCGTGGTGGCGGCCCTGATCGGTCTGGTGGTCGGTGCCTTTCTGGGCACCCTGCACGCCCCCCAGCTGGCCGCCCTTGGCTTGCCCCGACTCCCCTCCCCCTCCGGTCTCGAACTGTTCGGGCTGGCGGGATCTGTCGTGCTGCAGCTGGCTTTGATTGCCCTGATCGCCGTGCTGCTCTGGCGCTGGACTGGCCAGCTGCCGTGGCGTGGCGAGGGTCGCGGCCCCTACGGCGGCGCGGTTGCTCTGGCTGTGCTGGCCACCGGCCTGTTGCTGGTCACCGCGGAGCCCTGGAAGGTGCTCTGGGGCCTGGCCCTCAGTGGCGCCCACACCGCCCAGGCCCTCGGCTGGGATCCCCAGACCAGCCTGTTCTGGTCGAGTCCACGGGGCCAGGTGCAGCTGGCGGGCTGGGACGCCTGGCTGTTCAACGACGCCGTGCTCGTGGACCTGGGCCTGCTCTACGGCGCCGTGGCCACGGCCATCGGCCAGGGCCGCTTCCGCTGGCGGGGCGAGAGGTCCCAGGCCATGCCGGAACTGGCCCGGCGAGGCTTCGGCGGCCTGCTGATGGGTTACGGAGGGTTGCTGGCGTCGGGTTGCAACGTCAACGCCTTCCTGGGCGGGGTGATGAGCTTCAGCCTGCACGGCTGGATCTGGCTGGCGGTGGCCCTGCTGGGCTTCGCCGCCTCGTTGCGGCTGAGCCCCGCCGCCTGAGGCGAGAATGCCCTGCGTCGCCGCCGCCGCTCCGCCGCCATGGTCCAGGCCCAGCCAGCCGTCCAGGCCCAGCCAGCCGCGCCGCCGCCCAACTGGGTGGCCTCGCGCCATCCCCTTGGCTGGCTGATCGACCGGCTGCTGGGCGTCGAGCCGCTGCGGCAGCTGCTGTTCCTGCAGGCCCGGCAGCTGATCATCCGCACCGCCGAGCGCCGCGGCATCGCCTGGCGGGACCGGCGTGAGGAGCTGCTGCGGCAGGCCGAGCCACTGCTCGCCAGCAGCACCGACGCGGCCACCCGAACGCCTCCCTATTACCAGGCCCGGTTCCACGCCTACCAGGAGGGCAACCTCTGCTGGCAGGCGGCGGGTGAGGCGGAGCAGGCCACCGATGCCATGGCGCTGCGGGTGTGGCCGGGGGAAACCCTCCAGCCCCAGGACGCCCAGCGCCGGCTGCGGGACGCGATCTTCGCGGCGATCGAGCCCAGTCTCAGCGGCCCGGTGCACAGCGCCCTCGACATCGGCTGCTCGGTGGGGGTCGGCACCCTGGCCCTCAAGGAATGGCTGGAGCGGCGTGAGGGCCCAGGCGTCGCCGTTGATGGCCTCGACCTCTCCCCCCAGATGCTGGCGGTGGCCAGGGTCCGGGATCCCGGGGGGCGGATCCGCCGCTGGCACCACGCCGCCGCCGAAGCCACCGGCCTGCCGCCGGCCAGCGTCGATCTGATCACGCTGCAGTTCGTCTGCCACGAGCTGCCCGCCGAAGCCACCCGGGCGGTGCTGCGGGAGGCGGCCCGGCTGCTGACCCCTGGCGGGGTGGTGGCCCTGGTGGATCAGGACCCCGATTCGGCCGTGATCCGCCGGCTGCCGGCGCCGATCGCCACCCTGCTCAAGAGCACCGAGCCCTACCTGGAGGACTACTTCGGCCTTGATCTGCCCTTCGCTTTGGAGCAGGCCGGCTTCCGGAAGGTGCGCCGGGAGGCCTGCGATCCCCGCCACCGGGTGCTGGTGGCCGTGCGCTGAGGCCCGGCGTCAGCGCCAGCCCACCAGGGCCAGCTTGCCGATCGTGCTGCCGGAGGCCAGCTGGGCGTGGGCGATCTCCAGGTTGGCGGCGTTGATGGGGGACAGCGTGCGGCCCAGGGTGGGGCGCAGCTCACCGGCTTCGAAGAGCTCGGCGAGACGGTCGAGGATCTCCCCCTGCCGCCCCATGTCGGTGGTCTGGAACTGGGAGCGGGTGAACATGAACTCCCAGGCGAAGCGCACGCTCTTGGCCTTGAGCCGATTGAGGTCGAGGGGGCGGCGGTTGCCCACGATCGCCACGATCGACCCCAGCGGCGCGATGAGCGCGGCCATCGCCTCCCAGTAGGCGTCGGTGTCGCTGAAGTTGGCGATCCGATCCACCGCCTCAAAACCCAGGGCGGCCAGCTGGGGGGCCAGGGGTTGGTGGTGGTCGACGACGTGGTCGGCCCCCAGCTCTCGCACCCAGGCGGCGCTCTCGGGGCGGGAGGCGCTGGCGATCACCACGGCGCCGGCCCGGCGGGCCAGCTGAATGGCGATCGAGCCCACCCCGCCGGCGCCGCCGAGGATCAGCAGGCTGCGGCCTGGTCCCGCTTTTCCGTCTGGATCTAGGTCGAGGCGCTCGAACAGGGCCTCCCAGGCCGTCAGGCCCGTGAGCGGCACGCTGGCCGCCTCGGCCCAGGAGAGTCGTGCCGGTTTGCGGCCCGCCAGGCGCTCGTCCACCAGCACGGCTTCGGCGTTGCAGCCGGCCCTGCTCGCATCGCCGGCGAACATCACCGGATCCCCCACCCGCAAGCGGCTCACCCGTTCCCCGGCCGCCGCCACCACCCCGGCGGCGTCCCAGCCCAGCTGCTTGGCCGCCGCGCCGGCGCCCACGGCGGCCCTCAGCTTGGTGTCAATCGGGTTCACCGCCACCGCCTCGATGCGCACCAGCAGGTCGTGGGGGCCGGGGATGGGCTCCGGCAGCTCCGTTTCCACCAGGGCAGGGGTGGCGAGAATGGCTCTCATGGCGGGCGGGTTCAGTAGCGGCAATAGCCCACTTCTCCCTGCAGGGGCGGTTTGCAGGGGAAACGCAGCGGCACGAAGATCCGGTTGCCGTTGGCGTCATTGGTGAGCGACATGTTGCCCTGCACGTAGAGCTCCCGGCGCCAGATCCCCCCCAGCCGGTCGCGCAGCAGGTCGCTGCCGCTGGGGTCCTTGCCCTTGCCGGACACCTGCCGGTAGGTCATCGACTGGCCGTCCTTCCAGCGGATCGTCAGGCCGCCGGGGATCTGCGCATCGACGCAGGCCAGGGGCTTGTCGTTGTACTCGCAGTCCTTCCAGCCGTCGCGGGGGATCTGGGGAGGGACCTTCTGGGCCAGGGCGGGGGCCACCCCCGCCATCACCGCCAGCAGCAGAGCGAGCCACGCCCCGCCGGCCCACGACTTCAAGTCCTCGCGGCGGCAACGGATGGACACGGGCAGCCCCTGGAGGATCGCTCCCCGTAGTCTCCCCCCAGAGTCCCGTTTCGCCCCATGGCCGTGCAACATCGCTGGTCGGATGCCGCCGCCCGCGAAGCGATCGCCCGCTACGGCGCGCAGGGCGTGGGCGAAGACCTGGCCCTGCGCACCTACTCGGCCCGGCTGCTGGGGGCCGACCCGGAGCTGGTGCTGCACGGCGGCGGCAACACCTCGGTGAAGACCACCGTGACCGGGCTGCTGGGGGAGCCGATCCGGGTGCTGTGCGTCAAGGGATCGGGCTGGGACCTGGGCACGATCGAGCCGCCGGGCCATCCGGCGGTGCGCCTGGAGCCCCTTCAGGCCCTGCGGGTCCTGGAGTCCCTCAGCGATGAGGCGATGGTGGCCGCCCAGCGCCAGAACCTGATCGACCCGGCCGCCCCCAACCCCTCGGTGGAGGCGCTGCTGCATGCCTTCCTGCCCCACACCTTCGTCGACCACACCCATTCCATTGCCCTGCTGGCCCTGGCCGACCAGCCCGATGCGTCCAAGGTCTGCCGCGAGGTCTACGGCGATCGGGTGGCCCTGGTGCCCTACGTGATGCCCGGTTTCGCCCTGGCCAAGGCGGCCGCCCTGGCCTATGAGGCCGCGGCGGCCAGCGGCCACGAACCGGAGGGCATGGTGCTGCTGCAGCACGGCCTGTTCTCCTTCGGGGCGAGCGCCGAGCAGAGCTACGACCGGATGATCGACCTGGTGCGGCGGGCCGAGGAGCGCCTGGCCCGGGGTGAGCGCTCGCTCCACGCCGTGGCCGTGCCGGAGCGCCCGGCCCCCGCGGCGGCGGTGCTGCCGCTGTTGCGGGGCGCCCTTGGCCGGGCCGCCGTCACCGCCGGCGTCCGCCCCCACTGGATCCTGGCGCTGCGCGACACGCCCCTGGCCCGTGCCATCAGCGACGACGCCAGGCTGCCGGATTGGGCCGGCCGCGGCGTCGCCACCCCCGACCACGTCATCCGCACCAAGGCCCGGCCCCTGGTGCTGCCGCCCCTGCCGCCCGGCGGCGACGGCCCGGCCCTGGCCGCCTGGGGCAAGGCCCTGGAGCAGGCCCTCGACGCCTACGGGGCCGACTACCGCGCCTATTTCCAGCGCCAGAACGCCGCCGCCGGCGGCGTCAAAAAGGCGCTCGATCCCTTGCCGCGGGTGGCGGCGATCCCTGGCCTGGGGCTGGTGGGGATCGGCAAGTCGGCCGCCGAGGCGGCCACCGTGGCCGACATCGCCGAGGCCTGGGCCCAGACCCTGCTGGCAGCTGAGGCCATCGGCCGCTTTGCGCCCGTGGGAGAGGCCGACACGTTCGCCATGGAGTACTGGAGCCTGGAGCAGGCCAAGCTCGGCAAGGCGGCCGAGAAGCCCCTGGCCCGCCAGGTGGTGCTGGTCACCGGAGCGGCCGGGGCCATCGGGGCGGCGACCGCCCGCGCCTTCGCCGCCGCCGGGGCTGACGTGGCCGTGCTCGATCTCGACCAGGACGCCGCCGCAGCGGTGGCGGCCTCCTGCGGTAAGCGGGCCCTGGCCACCGCCTGCGACGTCACCGACCCGGCGGCGGTGCAGGCCGCGATCGCGGCGGTGGCGGCCCATTTCGGCGGCCTCGACATCGTGGTCAGCAATGCCGGTGCCGCCTGGACCGGCCCGATGGCCACCCTGGCCGACGCCGACCTGCGGGCCAGCTTCGAGCTCAACTTCTTCGCCCACCAGAGCGTCGCCCAGGCGGCCCTGGCGGTGTTCCGCGCCCAGGGCCTGGGCGGCCAGCTGCTGTTCAACGTCAGCAAGCAGGCCCTCAACCCCGGCCCCAACTTCGGCGCCTACGGCATCAGCAAGGCCGCCCTGCTGGCCCTGGTGCGCCAGTACGCCCTGGAGGAAGGCGAAGCGGGCGTGCGGGTCAATGCCATCAACGCCGACCGCATCCGCTCCGGCCTGCTCGACGACACCATGATCAAGGAGCGCTCCGCCGCCCGCGGCCTCAGCGAGGAGCTCTACATGGCCGGCAACCTGCTGGGGGCCGAGGTGCGCGCCAGCGATGTGGCCGACGCCTTCGTGGCCCTGGCCCTGATGCAGCGCACCACCGGCGCCGTGCTCACCGTCGATGGCGGCAATGTGGCGGCGATGGTGCGCTAGCTGGCCGCTCTGGCGCGCGCCGCCAGCCACAGCCCCAGCCCGCTCCACAGCACCACAAGGCCCAGGCAGAGGCCGGTCCAGGCCGGCAGGCCCCAGCCGTCCACCACCAGGGGGGCCACCACGGTGATCACCCCCCCGGCCAGCAGGGGCTGGAGCAGCAGCTGCTTGATCGAGAACGCCGTCACCGCCTGGCTGCGGTCGCCCGGGTCGGCCATGCGCAGCAGCAGCAGGCCGCTCGCCGCCACCCCCGTGGCCTGGCCGAACTCGATGATCGCCCGCTCGAACCAGTCGGACGGCAGGATCCGCGGGGCCAGCAGCAGGATCACCCCCAGGTTCCACAGCAGACCCGCCAGAGCCAGCACCGTCAGGGGGATCCAGTCATGGGCCAGCAGGCTCAGGTCCAGGCAGGCGGTGGCGGCGGTGATCAGCAGATCGGCCGAGACGGTGCCGGTCTGGCCCTGGATGGCGGTCGAGACCCACTGGGTCTGGCCGCTCTTCTCCAGGATCAGGCGCACCAGCAGGGAGCCCACCAGGGCCAGGGGGAACACGGGCAGGGCGTCGATCACCAGGGCGAACACCCCACCGCTGGCGTCAGCGATGAAGCGCAGCGCCGCCAGCGCCCCGCAGCCGAACAGCACCGCCACCCCGGCCAGGGCGAGGTTCACGGCCCAGTCGGCAATCTGCCGCCACAGGGCCGGAACCTCCACGGTGCCTGCCTCCAGGGGCAGGTCCAGCGGCACCTCCTGCAGGGGCTGGGTCTGCTCCTCCAGGATCGCCACCGCCTCCTCGATCAGCAGGGCCTCGGGAAACTTCAGCCAGCCCCGAGCCCGCCCCACTACCACCAGCAGTCCGCCCACCACCGTCGACACCAGCAGCCCCACGGTGGCCATCGCCAGCCCCAGGGCCTGGGCTCCCTCCAGCCCCAGCCGCTCGTAGGTGGGCCCCATGGCCGCGGCTGAGCCGTGGCCGCCCTCGAAGGCCACTTCGATCAGGCAGGCCATCACCGGACTCACCCCCAGCCAGGGCTGGAGCACCAACAGCACCGCCAATCCCCCCACCAGGAACTGGCCGAAGGCCAGGGTGAGCGCGAGCAGCACCTGGGCCGAGAGGGGACGCCACAGGCCCCCCAGCCTCGGCAGCGGCTTGCCAAGAAGCAGGGTGGCGAACACCAGGGTCAGCAGCGGCAGGGGCAGCTGGTCCCAGAGGTTGATCACCCGCTGGGGCAGCAGGGGCACCAGCCCGGCCGGGGCCACCACCAGCCCCAGCCCGCCCGCCAGCAGGGCCTCCGGCAGTCCCCAGCGCTTCATGCCCAGCAGGCCGCCGATGCCGCTGCCGATCAGCAACAGCACGGTCAGGGCGGCCAGGGCCAGGGCCAGCCATTCGACGCCTTCCACCACCTCCGGCACCCGTGCGGCGATCACAGGCGGAACTGGCGGCGGAAGAAGGCTTCGGTGGCTTCGAGCACCGCGGTGCGCACGCCGCTGTCGCGGAAGCCGTGGCCCTCTGCTTCAAACAAGTGCAGTTCCGTTTCCAGTCCGCCTCGCCGTAGGGCTTCCACCATCTGCTCACTTTGACGCGCCGGCACCACCCGGTCGTCCAGCCCATGGAAGAAGATCACCGGCACCGTGATTCGCCCCGCGTGCCGCAAGGGTGAACGGGCTTCGTAGAGGGCCCGCGCCACGGGCCAGGGGCCGATCAGGGTTTCGGTGTAACTGGCCTCGAAGCGGTGATCCACTCCGAGCAGGGCCTCGGGATCGGCCACCGGGTAGCGGCAGGCGCCGGCTTGGAACACGTCGGTGAAGCACAGGGCCGCCAGCACGGTGAAACCGCCAGCGCTGCCGCCCTCGAAGGCCACCCGGGCCGGGTCGGCCTTGCCCGCCGCCACCAGGGCCCGGGCGGCGGCGGCGCAGTCGGCCACATCCACCACGCCCCACTGGCCGTCGAGCCGCCGCCGGTAGGCCCGCCCGAAGCCGGTGGAGCCGCCGTAGTTCACATCCACCACGCCCCAGCCACGGCTGGTCCAGAACTGGATGGCCAGGTTCAGCCCCGTGCCGGCCATGGCGGTGGGGCCGCTGTGGCCCTTCACCAGCAGGGGGGCCTCGGCGCGGCTGCCCCCCCGGGGGGGGTAGTACCAGGCGTGGGTCGCCGCCCCACCGTGGCCGTCGAACCAGAGCGGCTCCGGCCGGCTGATCGCTTCTGCCGCCAGGGGCAACGGCGCGGCTGGGGTGTGCTGCCAGCTGCCGCTGGCCGTGTCCAGCTCCAGCAGCCCCTGGCCGATGTCGGGGGCGCCCGCCACCGCCACCAGCCGGCCCGCTTCGGCGCTCAGGGCCGCCAGCTCGGTGAAGGGCAGGGGGATCGGCTCGAAGGGGCCGCCGTCGACCCCCAGCCGGCCCAGCTCCCAGCGCCCCTGGCGGCAGACCGCTGCCAGCAGCCGGGTGCCGTCCCAGGCCAGGGTGCGCAGGCCGTAGACCCACTGGGGCCCGCCGAACTCCGCCTCCAGGGGGCAGAGCGGCTGCCACCGGGGCGGGGTGTTCGTCCCCAGGGCAGCCACGTCCGCCAGCCGCTCCAGATTCCACCAGCCGCTGCGGTCGTTGGCCACCACCAGGGAGCCGTCGTCGAGCCAGAGGGGCTGGAACACCGAGATCCCCTGGGGATCCCCAGGCCCCGAACCGGCGATGGGCCGGGCCTGCTGCAGTTGCCCAGATGCATGGATGGCGGCGAGCCAGAGCTGGCTGCGCTCCCAGGGCATGAAGGGCTGCTGCCAGGCCACCCAGGCCAGGTGGCCGCCGCCTGGGGCCAGCACGGCGTAGCCGCAGAAGTCGGCCGGCTGGTGCAGCAGCTCCGGTTCGCCCCCCGCCAGCGGCACCGCCACCAGCCGGTCGAGGCCGTCCTGCTCCATGACACCGATCCAGCGCTGACGCGGCCGGTCGATCAGGCCATCGGCGAAGGCCCGCGGCCGCTGCGGGTCGGGGGGGGCGGTGAGCCGCCGGGGTGCCGCGGCGGGTAGGGGGTCACCATCGCTGGCCAGGCTCAGCTGCCACAGGCAGCGGTCGCCGTCGTCGACGAACACCAGCTGGTCGCCCGCCACCGCATAGGCGCCGCCGCCGTAGTCGTGCACGCGGGTGCGCAGGTTCCAGGGCCCCGCTGTGAGCTCCACGGCCGCGGCGCCGCGCCGCGCCATCAGGGTGGTGCGGCCCCGCTCGCTGGGGCGCTGCTCCAGCCAGAACAGGCGCCCCCCGTCCAGCCGCGGTTCGGCGACGCTGGTGGCCAGGCCCACCGCCACCTCGGCGGGCAGGGGCCCATCTTCCTGCCAGGACTCCGCCCCCACCCGAGCCCTCCGCAGGCTGCTTCTAGAATCGATCCATCGTTTCAGGTGACGTCTTGGCCCGCAGCTTCGCCCAGATGGCACGCTCCGCCGAGCAGGGTGGTCATTCCGTATTGGTGCCGAAGGAGCCGGTGGAACGGCCCCCCCTCGAGATCCACAAGCTGGGGTCGAAGGAGCTGCGGGCCGCAGCACGGCGCATCAGCAAGGTGGATGCCTCCGTCCGCGACCTGGCCCGCGACATGTTGCGCAGCATGTACACCGCCAAGGGGATCGGCCTGGCGGCCCCGCAGGTGGGGGTGCATCGCCAGTTGCTGGTGATCGATCTGGATCTGGAGGAGGCGGCCACCCCGCCGCTGGTGCTGATCAACCCCGAGATCACCGCCGCCGGCGCCTCCTTCAACACCTACGAGGAGGGTTGTCTCAGCATCCCCGGCGTCTATCTGGATGTGGTGCGCCCGTCGGTGGTGGAGGTGACCTACCGCGATGAGACGGGCCGCCCCCGCCGCCTCAAGGCCGATGGCCTGCTGGCCCGCTGCATCCAGCACGAGATGGACCATCTCAACGGCGTGCTGTTCGTCGATCGGGTCACCGACGAGCTCAGCCTCAACGACGGCCTGCAGCAGCAGGGCTTCCACCGCTCCGACGTCCAGTCGATCCGCTGATCCCCATGCCGATGAAACCCCTGGCCGGCCTCTTCCTGGGCCTGGCCTGTCTGCTTGGCATCGCCGCCACCGGATCGATCTTCGAGCTCTCCTACGGTGACCCCGACCTCGGCGTTCAGGCCACCCGCTGGATCCTGGCCGGCAGCCTGCCAGGCACCGTCCTGGCCCTGCTGGTGGCGATCCGCATCAACAAGCCCGCCTGAGCCCGCCCCAGCTCACCGCGCCCCCTCGGCCGGCCCGACAACCGGCCGGCTGATTGGGCCCATGGGCTGGTTTCCGGCGGTTGCCGTTCATACGATTTAGGCCGCTTCGATGAACGCCGTGACCCTTCCCGTGCTCCACCGCGCAGGCCTGGCGGCCCTGGCGGTGCTGGCGACAACCCTGGCCACTGCAGCCCCCGCCCCGGTCCGAGCCTCCGCCCTGTTCGCCGCCGCCGAGGTGGACCAGCAGAACTTCCTGCTGGTGGCCGCCCCCATCGGCAGCAAGGGCGAAAAGGCCCAGCTCAACATCTACGAGCAGCTCAAGCCGGTGCGCCCCTGTTTCGAGGTGAGCGAGGGCCTGCCGTCCCCGGTGAACCCCCTGCTGGCCACCTTCGATTTCACCGGCATCTGCAACCGTTACATCGACGCCAACGGCTACTCGGTGCGGGTGGGCGGCCAGGACCTGGCCACGTCCTACCGGTTGATGGTCACCCGCAGCGGCGGCGACATGCTGCTGCTGGCCTTCCCCACCAAGGCCGGGGCCGGCCCTGAGATGGTGGTGGCCCGCACCCGGGGCAGTGCGCCCGGCTTCCTCAAGCTCCACCTGGAGCCGAGCTGGCGGCTGATGCGGCGCCAGTTCGGCGGCCGCAACCTTGGCCACCTTTACGTCTATGCCGACAGCTGGCCGGGAACGGCGGCGACCGCCGCCCAGCCACAGCCCACCGCGGTTGAGCCCGCCCAGCCCCCCACCGCCGCGGTCCCCGTCAAGGAGGCGGCTCCGTCCGCGGTCCAGCAGCCCGTGGCGCCGCCGGCCGTCCCCGCCACCAAGCTCTGAGCGGGTGGGTGAAGCGCCGCTTGCTAGGGTGCAACGCTGCGCACGTCTCAGCAGTACTTCATGACCCAGGTCACCGTCGGCGAAAACGAAGGCATTGAATCGGCCCTGCGCCGCTTCAAGCGCCAGGTGTCCAAGGCGGGCATCTTTGCCGATCTGAAGCGGCTGCGCCACCACGAAACCCCCACCGAGAAGTACAAGCGCAAGGCCCAGCAGCGCCGCCGTCGCCGCTGAGCTTCGCTCCGGCGTCTTCGCTTCAGGTGCTTGTACCTGTTGCCTTGCCCTCCGCCCGTGAGCAGGCTGGAGGGGCCATCGCTGCAGGGTCCATGGGCCATCCGATTGCTTCGACGGCGGGCCAGCCAAGGTCTGCCTCCCTTCTTCAACGGCTCAGCCACTGGTTGGCCGAGACCATCAACCACGCCTGGGGCAACCCGGCGGAAGAAGCCCAGCACCGCCCGCCGGCGATCGGTGTGCAGCCCTTCAGCGGCGACACCACCCGCCGGCGCCGCCGCTGATCCCGGGGTTTCAGGCCACCTGGTCGAAGGATCTGTAGCTGAGGGCTTCGGCGATCGCCGAGCCCGACACCCGCTCGGCACTGGCCAGATCGGCGATCGTGCGGGCCACCCGCAGCACCCGCTCCGCCCCCCTGGCGGACAGGCGCCTCTGGCTGATGGCCCGCTCCCAGAGGACCAGGGCGTCGGGCTCCGGGTTCACGATCGCGGCTAGGGCGGGGCCATCCAGCTGGCCGTTGGCCGCTCCTGCCGGATTGCGCTGGCCCATCCGCCGCCGGGCCGCGGCCACCCGTTGGGCCACCACCGCGCTGGCTTCGCCGCCAGGGCCCCGTTGCTGCGCTCCCTCCCGGTAGGCCCCACCCAGGTCGTGGGCCTCGGGGCGTCGCATCACCACCTGCAGGTCGATCCGGTCGAGCAGGGGCCCGGAGAGGCGCCCCCAGTGCCGCTGCCGCTGGGCTTCGCCGCAGCGGCAGCTCTGGCTGGGATCGCCGTACCAGCCGCAGGGGCAGGGGTTGGTGGCGGCCACCAGGAGCACCCGGCAAGGGAAGCGGCACCGCTGCTGGGCCCGGCTGATCCACAGCTCCCCCTCCTCCAGGGGCTGGCGCAGCTGGTCGAGCACCTCGCGGCGGAACTCCGCCAGTTCATCGAGGAACAGCACGCCGTGGTGGGCCAGGCTCAGCTCCCCAGGCCGGGGCAGGGAGCCGCCACCGACCAGGGCGGCGGCGGAGCAGCCGTGGTGGGGGCTGCGGAACGGGCGCTGCCGCCGCAGGCCGGCCCCCTCCCCCAGCAGACCCGCCAGGGAGTGGAGCTGGGTGACCTCCAGGGCCTCCTGGTGCCCCAGGGGCGGCAGCAGTGGCGGCAGCCGCCGGGCCAGCATCGTCTTGCCGCTGCCGGGTGCCCCCACCAGCAGCAGGTGATGGCCGCCGGCCGCGGCGATCTCCAGGGCCCGCCGGCCATGGGCCTGGCCGCGCACCTCGGCCAGGTCGGGTCCGGCGGCCACCGGCGGGGGCAGGGCCGGACTGGCTGGCGCCGCTCGGGCCCGCCCCGGATCCCGCAGCAGGGCCACCACCTCCCCCAGATGGTCGGCTCCCCAGACGGCGAGCCCCTCCACCAGGGCGGCCTCGGCGGCGTTGGCCGCCGGCACCACCAGGGCCCGGGCGCCGTGCCGGCGGGCGGCCAGGGCCAGGGCCAGCACCCCCCGGATCGGCCGCAACTGCCCGTCGAGGCCCAGCTCCCCCGCGCTCCAGACCCCTTCCACCTCGGCGGCGGCCAGCTGCTGGCTGGCCACCAGCAGCCCAAGGGCGATGGGCAGATCGAAGCCGGGGCCCGCCTTGGGCAGGTCGGCGGGGGCCAGGTTGACCACCACCCGGGTGAGGGGCACCCGCAGGCCGCCGTTGCGCAGGGCCCCCCGCACCCGCTCCCGCGATTCCTGGGCCGCCGCATCCGCCAGACCCACCACCCGCAACCCCGGCAGCCCCGGCGCAATGTCCACCTCCACCGTCACCGGCAGGGCCTCCAGGCCCCGCAGGGCCCCACTGCTGCACCGTGCCAACATCCCCTTCGGAGCCCACTGCCCGTTCAGTGCCACCTCCCGACCACTCCCCGGCGTCCCATGGCCAGCAGCGACACCATCTTCGGCCGCATCCTCAGCGGCGAGATCCCCTGCCAGGAGGTCTATGCCGACGACCTCTGCCTCGCCTTCCGGGATGTGAACCCCCAGGCGCCGGTGCACGTGCTGGTGATTCCCCGCGAGCCGATCGCCCAGTTGGGTGAGGCCACGGCCGAGCACCAGGCTCTGCTGGGCCATCTGCTGCTGGTGGCCGCCAAGGTGGCCCGGCTCGAAGGGCTCGAGAGCTGGCGCACGGTGATCAACAGTGGCGCCGACGCCGGCCAGACCGTGTTCCACCTGCACGTGCATGTGATCGGCGGCCGCCCGCTGGCCTGGCCGCCCGGCTGATGGCCGCCTTCACACCGCCGCCACCACCGGGAGGGGCTGGCGGAGAGAATGGCGCGATCCGCCCACGCCCATGACCCCCCTGAAGGCCCTTCGCGAGCAGCTCGGCAAGCTGCAGCGCCTGGCCCAGCCCTACTTCCTGCCCCTCGACGAAGACGGCGGCGGCGGCGGCCAGTTCCTGCTGCTGGTGGTGGCCCTGCTGGCGGTGGTGGTGGGCTTCACCCTGCTGCTGCTCACCGGCGCGGTGGCGGCGGCCGGGGCCTGGATCCCCGAACTGCGCAGCCGCTTCCTGCCCGGGGTTCCCGAGCAGGTGGCGGCGGTCTGGAAAGGCCCGATCGGCCTGGTGATCATGGTGCTGTTCGCCGCTGGCCTGGGCGCCTTCATCAGCCTGCGGGCCAAGCTGCGCCAGGGGCGCTGGCTGCCCTGGCTGCTGCTGGGCATCATCGTCCTGCTGATCCTGGTGATCAACGGCATCAACGTTGGGATCAGCTTCATCGTCCGGAACCTCGAGAACGCCCTGGTGGCGTACAAGGCGGAGTCGTTCTGGAAGATCCTCGCGATCTACGCCTTCTGCCTGGTGCTGGCCCTGCCGATCCGCGCCATCCAGAGCTACCTGATTCCCAAGCTGGGTCTGCTGTGGCGGGAGTGGCTCAGTGGCCGCATGCTGGGCCGCTACCTCACCAACCGGGCCTACTACGTTCTCAATCCCAACGAAGAAAGCGTTGAAGGGATCGACAACCCGGACCAGCGGATCTCCCAGGACGCGGCCAGTTTCACCGCCACCAGCCTGAGCGTGACGGTGGAGATCATCTCCGTCCTGCTCACCTTCTTCAGCTTCATCTTCGTTCTCTTGAGCATCAGCCAGACCCTGGCCCTGTGGCTGCTGGCCTATTCGGTGGGCGGCACCGCCCTGATCGTGTTCGCCAGCCGCAAGCTGGTGAACCTCAACTACCAGCAGCTGAAGCTGGAGGCCGATTTCCGCTACGGCCTGGTCCACATCCGCGACAACGCCGAATCGATTGCGTTCTATCGGGGCGAGCGCCAGGAGCAGAAGGAGGGCGAACGACGCCTGGAAGGGGCGATCGTCAACTACAACCGCCTGATCATCTGGGAGGCGCTGATCAGCGTCATCCAGCGCTCCTACGACTACTTCTCTCGCTTTCTGCCCTATTTTGCGATAGCTCCGATCTACTTCGCCAAGGACGTCGACTTCGGCGTCTTCAGTCAGGCCAGCATCGCCTTCTACCAGGTGCTGTCCTCGGTCAGCTACATCGTCAACAACATCGACCGGCTGGCCGCCTTCTCCGCCTCCATCAGCCGCTTGGAGGGCTTCCAGGGCAAGGTGGAGTCGATCAGCGCTGAGATGGCCGAGTTCGTCGCCGCCGAGCAGGCCTCCGCCGGTGGCGCCATGGGTGCTGGGGCCGGCGCCGTGCGCCCGGAATCGATCCTGGTGAGCCACGTGAACCTGGTGCCCCCCCGCACCAACCGCTTGCTGGTGAGCGACCTCAGCCTCGAGGTGACCCCCAGCCAGAGGCTGCTGGTGGTGGGGCCCTCGGGCTGCGGCAAGACCTCCTTCCTGCGCTTGGTGAGTGGCCTCTGGCCGCCCGCTGCCGGCAGCGTGCAGCGGCCGCCGGTGGGCGAGTTGATGTTCATCCCCCAGAAGCCCTACATGCTGCTGGGCAGCCTGCGGGAGCAGCTCTGCTATCCCCAGCCCCCCGATCGCTTCAGCGACGAGCAGCTGCGCCATGTGCTCGAGGAGGTGCGCCTGCCCGAACTGGTGCACCGCTACCCCGATCTGGACATTAAGCAGGACTGGCCCCGCCTGCTCTCGCTCGGCGAGCAGCAGCGCCTGGCCTTCGCCCGGCTGCTGCTCAACTCGCCCCGGTTCGTGGTGCTCGACGAAGCCACCAGCGCCCTTGACATCACCACCGAGAAGGCCCTCTACGAACTGCTGGTGGAGCGGGAGATGGCCTTCGTGAGCGTGGGCCATCGCCCCACCCTCACCGCCTATCACGACACCGTTCTGGAGCTCGATGGCAACGCCGGCTGGCGCCTGCTTCCGGCGGCCGGCTATACCTTTGGCCGCGAGGACTGATCCGATGAGCGACCCTTCCGTCAACCCATCAGCCGACGCATCCCCGGCCGCCGCCACCCCGCCCGCCACCAGCGCCACCACCTCGGAGGTGCCGGCCTTCGGCTGGAGCGGCTACGCCGAGCGGGTCAATGGCCGCTTCGCCATGCTCGGTTTCGTCGCCGTGCTGCTGGTCGAGGCCCTCAGCCACGACACCTTCCTGCACTGGGCGGGACTGGTGCCCTGATCAGGGCAGCGCGATCAGATCCACCTGCCACTGGCCCTGGCGGCTCACCTCCACCGCCAGCTCGCGGCCGTCGGCCCGCAGGGACACCCGGCGTGGCACACCAGGGGGCTGCAGCGGCACTGGCTGCAGGGCCATCAGGTTGCGGCGGTAGAGCACCAGCTCGGTGCGGCCCTCCAGCTGGCGCACCAGGGCCAGCCGCTCGCCGCGGCCATCCACTGCCACGCTCAGGGGCTGGGCGTCGGGCCGCTCCAGCCCCGGCAGGGGTACCGGTTGCTGGCGCTTCAGATCCACCAGCTGCACCCGGTCGCGGCCGTCACGGCTGACGATCAGGGCCAGCCAGTCGCCGGAGAGCGAGGGGGCCCGGGCGGGGCCGGCGGCCTCGAGGCGTTGATTCAGGCCCACCAGGGGCTGGGGCAGGGGCGCCAGGCAGCCCGCCAGCAGCAGCGGCAGGCTGCCCGCCACCGCGACGGCCACTGTCGCCATCCGAACCAGGCTGTCGGATCCCCGCGTCATGGGGTGGCGGCCGGCGCCCCCCGCACCGGCAGGCCGGCGGGCAGGTCGGGCTCCAGCAGGGCGGTGAGGTCGTACAGCTGCACCCGGGAGCGGCCGTCGCCCTCGGTGGCGATGGCGAGGCGCCGGCCATCGGCGGCCAGGCTGAGGCTTTCGGGCACCAGGCCGCCGGGCAGGGGCAGGCGGTGCAGGCGCCCCGTGGCCCGGTCCTCGATCAGCACCCGGCGTTCCGGTCCCTGCTGCACCAGCAGGGCCAGATAGCGGCCGTTCCAGCTCAAGGAGGGGGAGCGGTGCGGCTGCAGCCGGCCAAGATGCCGCAGCGGCAGCACCGTGCCGGAGGGCTGCTCCTGCAGCAGCACCGTATCGCGGCCGTCGCGGCGCACCACGCTGGCCAGCACCCGGCCGTTGCCGCTGAGGGCAGGATCCTGGCGGTCGGCGCCGCCCCAGCCCACCGGACCGGCGCTGCGGCGTCCCCAGCTCCAGCTGCCGCAACCCGAAACCAGCAGGGCCAGTATCCCGAACACCAGCCAAGAGAGGCCTGGGCTTGATCGTCGCCGGTGCTGGGTGATCAGCGGATCAGTCGTCGAAGCGGGAGCTGTTGTCCCGGCTGGACGCGGGCGGGGCGGCGGGGGGCTCGGTCGACGCTGGCCGGGGCCGGCCACTGGCCATCGGCGAGAAGTCGGCATCACTGACGTCGTCGGCAGCAGCGCCGCGGGCCGTGCTGGAGCGGATCGGCGTGCCCATGGGCGTTCCCTGCGGTGCTCCCAGGCCAGGGTCACGGGACGGGGGGCCGGCAGGGCCCGGCGGTGTGGAACCACGACGGCCGCTTCGGGGAGCGCTGTCGGCGGCGGCCACCGGGCGGGAGCCGCGGCGGGGTTCGGGGGCACTGTCCCGATCCCGGCGGCGGGCGCCGAAATCGCTGGGTTGGCTGCGGGCAGGGCCACCGGCGCTGTAACGGCCGGCGTTCCGATCGGGGCGCTCGTCGATGGGATCCCGTTCCGGCCGGCTGGAGGGGCGCTCCGAGCGGGGGTTGTCCCAGGCGTCGGGCGCCTCCCTGCGGCTGGCGGCCCGCTCGGGGATCGCGGCCCTGCTGGGCCGGCGAGGCCGGTAGAAGTCGTCCTCGGGTTCGTCGCGGGAGGGAATGCGACGGCGCAGGGGCTCCGGCTCATCGAAGCGGTCCGGCTCGTCGTCATAGCTGCGGCCGCCGCCCAGGCCACCACGCGGCCGGAACGGGGCGGCGGGTTCCTCGTCGTCGAAGTAGGAGGACCGCCGGGCCTGTTCGGTGGTCACCCCACGCAGGCGAACGCTCTCATAGGCGAAGAAAACGGTGGTGCCCGCCAGCAGAAACTGGCCGAACTGCAGGATCGGGTCAAGGCGCCAGCCTTGAAAGAAGAGGATGCCGCCGCAAAGCAGACCGATGGCGGCAAAAAAGACGTCGTAGTCCCGGGCCAGGGCCGGTTTGAAGCTCCTCATGAAGTAGAGGAAGGCTCCGCCGACCGCCAGGACGATGCCGACGATGCTGGCCCAGTTGAGGCTGGCGTTGACCACGGCTGTTGACCCGGGCGATGGCCAACACTCTAAGGACCGTACCCGCGCTGTCAGCAGACCCTCAGAGACGCCGGTCGAGCTGGTCGTTCTGGCTGATCAGCACCAGGGCGATGGCGATGGGGATCACCACGATGACCGCGCCCCAGCCAAGGCTGCTGAGGAAGTTGGCGAGGGAAGGAGTCATGGCAGGCGTTCGCTCTGGACAGCTCGGCGGATCCTAGGCAGTGGCGGTGAGTTCCTACGATCAGTCCTTCCATGCTTAGAGCTTTGTGACGGCCCTGGCGCCCCTACCCCTGCTGCACCTGGCCCTGGGGCTGGCCCTGGCGGGCTGGACCCTGTTGTTCCTGTTCCGGATCGTCCTCACCTGGTACCCGAGGGTCGACCTCAGCCAAGGAGTGATGCGCCTGGTGGGGGCGCCCACCGAACCCCTGCTGAGCCTCACCCGTCGTCTGATCCAGCCCATTGGTGGGGTGGATGTGACGCCGGTGGTGTGGGTGGGGTTGATCAGCCTGCTGCGGGAACTGCTGGTGGGTCAGCAGGGACTGCTCACCCTGGCCTTGCTGCGCAGCCAGGCCATCGGCTGAACCGGCAGCCCTGCGGGCTTCAGCGGTTCAACATTTCCTCTTCAACAAACTTGGTCCAGACCTCGCCGCGCTGGAACTCCTGGCGATCCAGCAGGGCCAGGTGAAACTCGATCGTGGTGGGAATGCCCGTGACGGCACATTCCGACAGGGCCCGACGCATGCGCCGGATGGCGTGGTCGCGGTCGACCCCCCAGACGATCAGTTTGCCGATCAGGGAGTCGTAGAAGGGCGGAATCTCATAGCCCGTGTAGACGTGGCTGTCGATGCGCACCCCAGGGCCGCCGGGGGGGAGCCAGCCGGTGATCTTGCCTGGGGCCGGCCGGAAGTTGTGGCTGGGATCCTCGGCGTTGATGCGGCACTCGATGGCATGGCCGTGGACCCGGATCTGGTCCTGGCGCACCGAGATCGGTTCGCCGCCGGCGATGCGCAGTTGCTCGGCGATCAGATCGATGCCCGTCACCATCTCGGTGACGGGATGCTCCACCTGGATGCGGGTGTTCATCTCCATGAAGTAGAAGGCGCCGCTCTTGTCCACCAGGAACTCCACCGTGCCGGCGCCCTCGTAGTCGATGCTGCGGGCCGCCGCCACCGCCGCCTCGCCCATGCGTCGTCGCAGCTCCGGATCCAGCCCCGGGCTGGGGGCCTCCTCGAGGAGCTTCTGGTGGCGGCGCTGGATCGAGCAATCCCTTTCGCCCAGGTGCACCACGTTGCCGTGGCGGTCGGCCAGCACCTGCACCTCCACGTGCCGCGGCCGGTCGATGAATTTCTCCATGTAGAGGCCGGGGTTGCCGAACGCGGCCTCCGCTTCCCCCTGGGCGGCCCGGAACAGGCTTTCGAGCTGATCGGCGTCCGTCACCAGCCGCATGCCCCGACCGCCACCACCGGCGGTGGCCTTGATCATCACGGGATAGCCCATGGCCTCGGCGAGGTCGGCCGCTTCGGCTGGATCCTGCAGCAGTCCCTCGCTGCCGGGGATCGTGGGCACACCCACCTGTTGCATGGTGATCTTGGCCGTGGACTTGTCGCCCATGGCCAGGATCGCGGCCGGCGAGGGGCCCACGAAGATCAGGCCATGATCCAGGCACTTCTCGGCGAAATCGGCGTTCTCGGCCAGAAAGCCGTAACCGGGGTGGATGGCATCGGCGCCGCGGGAGGTGGCGGCCGCCAGGATGTTGGGAACGTTGAGGTAGCTGCGGCTGCTGGGGGCTTCACCCACGCAGACGGCCTCATCGGCCAGCTGCACATGCAGAGCGTTTTTGTCCACGGTGCTGTAGACGGCCACCGTGGCGATGCCGAGCTCCCGGCAGCTGCGCAGGATGCGGAGGGCGATTTCGCCTCGGTTGGCGATCAGCAGTTTGCCGATGGGCATCCGTGCAGGTCCAGGCGGTGTGGGCTGGCGAGGGTGCGGCCATGCCGGGGCGGACTGTATCAGTGCTCACCGGCGCGGCTTGGCGGTGAGGGCCTTCGGGGGCGGGGAAGCCCATGGGTATATTGCTCAATCGGTGAGGGGCTTCGGCCCGCGCCAGCCACGCGGATGTGGTGGAATTGGTAGACACGCACGTTTGAGGGGCGTGTGGCTTCGGCCTTGCGAGTTCAAGTCTCGCCATCCGCATTTTTCTTTTCCCGCTCCCGTCCCCCGGAACCTGCGGCTCTTTTGATCCAGCCGTCGCCGGTCTCCGCTCCAGCCGCAGGCAGCGCGATCGTGCTGGTCAGCAACGGCCCTGGCGAACTCAGCACCTGGGTGCGTCCACTGGCGGAGCAGCTCCATGGTCTGGAGCCCCTGCGGCCCCGCGACCCCGCCGCCAGCTGCAGCCTGCGGCTGGTGCTGGTCCCCTGCCCCAACGCCACTGGAGCGGAGCATCGGGTGGCCGAGGGCTGGGGCCTGTTCGATCGGGTGCTGCCGGCCACCCGCTTCTGGTGGCTGCTGCTGCGGCCCCGCCGCCACGGCCCCTGGCCCGAGCGGGGGGTGGTGGTCTTCCTCGGTGGTGACCAGTTCTGGACCGTGCTGCTCTCGGCCCGGCTGGGCTACCGCCACCTCACCTATGCCGAGTGGGTGGTCCGCTGGCCCCGCTGGAACGACCGCCTCGCCGTGATGGGACCCGCCGCGGCCGGCCGCCTGGCGCCCCGCTGGCGGGCCCGGGCCACGGTGGTGGGGGACCTGATGGCGGACCTTTCGGCCCTGGCGCGCCAGGACGATCCCCTGCCCGCCGGTGACTGGGTGGCTCTGCTGCCCGGCTCGAAGCGGGCCAAGTTGCTGGTCGGGGTGCCCTTCCTGCTCGAGACCGCCGACCGGCTGGCGGCCTTGCGGCCCGGCTGCCGCTTCCTGCTGCCGGTGGCTCCCACCACGTCGGTGCGGGAACTGCTGGCCTACGGCGGGCCGTCCAATCCGCTGAACCGACGCCAGGGGGCCGGCGAGCCCCATCTCCAGGGCGATGAGCTGGTTACGGCGGCCGGCACCCGCATCCTGCTGCTGGTGCAGCATCCCGCCCACGCCGCCCTGAGCCAGTGCGCCCTGGCGCTCACCACGGTGGGGGCCAACACCGCCGAGCTGGGGGCCCTGGCGGTGCCGATGATCGTGTTGGTGCCCACCCAGCACCTCGCGGTGATGCAGGCCTGGGATGGCTGGCTGGGGCTGGTGGCCCGGTTGCCGCTGCTGCGGCGTCTGGTGGGGGTGGCCCTCACCGCCTGGCGCATGCGTCACCGGGGCTTCCTCGCCTGGCCCAACATCTCCGCCGGCCGTGCCGTGGTGCCGGAACGGGTGGGGCCGATCGAACCGGCCCAGATCGCGGCTGAGGCGGCCGACTGGCTGGAGCATCCCGAACGGCTGGCGGCCATGGCCAGCGACCTGCGCAGCCTGCGGGGAGCGCCGGGGGCCGTGGCGGCCGTGGCCGCCATGGTGCGGGGCCTGCTGCCGGCGCAGGAACCCTCCGGGCGCCCGCTGCGATCTGGATAGGATTTCTTCAACCATTGCCCCACGCCGGGTTCCAGGCCATGCCGTCGAGTGATTCCAGCCCCCTCCAGAGCGTTGACACGGCCGACTGGAGGGCAAAGCTGACCCCCGAGCAGTACCGGGTGGCCCGCGAGGGTGGCACCGAACGGGCCTTCACCGGTGCCTACTGGAACAACAAGGCCACGGGGATGTACCACTGCGTCTGCTGTGGCAGCGAGCTGTTCAGTTCCGCCACCAAGTTCGATTCCGGCACTGGCTGGCCCAGCTTCTGGGCGGGCGTCGGCGCCGGGGCGATCACCACCCACACCGACCGCACCCATGGCATGGAGCGCACCGAGATCCGTTGCGCTAACTGTGACGCTCACCTCGGCCATGTCTTCAACGACGGCCCTGCCCCCAGCGGCCAGCGCTACTGCGTCAATTCGGCTTCGCTGAGATTTGCAGAGGGCTGAGGCCGCCCTCCGGCGGCTTCACCAGGGATCGTCGAGGATTTCCGGCTCCACATCCACTGGCTCCTTCGGCCGGGGGGCCGGTGCCTGGGGACGCTCCGCCCGCTGCGGCTCGCGGACGCGCGGTGGCTCTTCGAAGTCCCGCGTGGGGATAGGGGTGGGGGCGGCATAACGGTCCGGCTCGAAACCGCGTTCCTCCCGATCGCGCTCCTGGTCGTAGCGCTCCTCTTCGTAACGGTTGTCGTACCGGGCAGGATTGCGCTCAGGCTCCCGGCCGTAGGTGTCGGAGGCGTACGACTCTCGGGCGTAGGGGTCGGAGGGTGCCGAGCGGGGCTCGGGGCGCTGGCGCGGCTCTGGGAGGTCGTCGTCGAGGTAGCGCCGCTGGCGGAGTGGTTCCCGTTCGCGCCGCTCCTCCAGTTCCACGTACTCCATCTCCTCGGCGGGTTGGAAGCTGCGGCTGGTGGCCGGCTGGATGCGGCGTTGCTCCTGGGCGGTGGGTTGGCCGGCGGGCAGCTGGTTCTCGGCGGGCACGGCGCCGGAGCGGAAGCGATCCCGCTCCTCCTGCTCCCAGCTGGCGCCACCGATGCCGAGCTTCTCCAGCAGGCCGGTGCCGAGTTGTTTGAGCTTCTCTTCGGCTCCCTCGTAAACGATGATCCGGTCCGGGCCGCTGCTGACCACCTCCCCCACCGGCATTTCCCAGGTGCTGAGCACCCCTTCCCCCAGCAGGGGAACGCCGAGGGCCCCGATCACCAGGGTGGTGAGCTCACCGGTTTCGATGTCGAAGCTGAAGCCGAGCACGCGGCCGAGCTGTTCGCCCGATTCGGTGATCACCTGGCAGTTGATGACCTTGCTGAATCGCTCGGGATTGAAACCTTCGGCCAGGGAATCGACCGAATCCACCAGGATCACGTCGCCCACCTGGCGGATGCGGTCCAGCGGCATCCAGCGGGGCAGGCCCGGCAGGAAACGGGTGAGGGGGTTGTCGCGCAGGCCCAGGGCCACCACCTCGCGCCGGTCGATGTCGACCACCACCTCACCGACGACGCCCAGCCGCCGGCCGGTGTCCCGGGTGATCACCTGGGTGCCCATCAGTTCTGAGCGCAACCAGAGGCGGTCGCTGCTGGCGGCGGGTTCGGTGGAGGGGGGAATCGGGGAGGTCAAATCCGGAGATCGGGGCTGGACGGCAGGGGGGGCGGGAGCGACTTCACGGCCTGGAACAGCCTGGTCGGCCCATTGTGGCCCACGCGGTCGGCTCAGGCCGCCGGCGGCAAACCGACCACCTGGGTGTGGGAGCCTCGGGCCTGCGTGACGCCGATGGTGCGGGTGGCCGCGGCGATCATCGGCCGGCGGTGACTGACCACCATGAACTGGGCCTGGTCGGCCTGGGCGGCGATCAGGGCGGCCAGGCGCTCCACGTTCACCCCGTCAAGAAAGCTGTCCACCTCGTCGAGGGCATAGAAGGGCGAGGGGCGGAAGCGCTGCAGGGCGAACAGGAAGCTCAGGGCGGTCAGGGATTTCTCACCTCCCGACATCGAGGCCAGCCGTCGCACCGCCTTGCCCTTGGGGTGGGCCACCAGCGTCAGGCCGCCGTCGAGGGGTTGGTCGGGGTTCTCCAGCTGCAGGTGTCCCTCGCCTTCGGAGAGGCCGGCGAAGATGGTCTGGAAATGGCCGTCGACGGCGTTGAAGGCCTCCATGAAGGCCTCCTGGCGCAGGGTGGCCACCGTTTCGATCCGCAGCAGCAGTTCCTCCCGCTCTTTGCTGAGCACCTCCAGCCGGTCGTCCAGGTCGGCCAGCCGCTGCTCCAGCTGCTCGAGCTCCTCAAGGGCCAGCATGTTGACCGGCTCGAGCGCCTCCATGCGCTGCTGCAGGCTGCGCAGGCTCTGCTGCAGCGCCTCCAGGCCAGCCTCGCGCACCTCTTCGGGCAGCTCGGGCCGGGGCTCGGGCAGCTCCCGTTCCATCTGGGCCAGCCGCAGACCGTGGCTGCGCTGCTCCTCGGCCAGGGCCAGCCGCTCCTCCTGGCGCCGCTGCAGCTCCCACTGCCGCTGCTGCAGGGCCTGGCGTTGGCCGGCCAGGTGGGCTTCGGCCCCATCGCGGGCGCGGCGCCGTTCGCCGAAGCGGGTCTGCAGCTCGCTCTGCTGCCGCTCCAGCACGGCGCGGCGCTCCTGCTCGGTCTGCTGCCGCTCCTTCCAGAGCTGGCGCTCCGCCACCAGGGCCTGCACGGCCTCCACCAGCCGCCGTTCCTCCCCGGCGAGGGCCTCCAGCTGGCTGCCCAGCCGCTCGGCGCCCAGACTCCGCTCCCGCCGCTCCGCCTCCAGGACATCCCGCTGGCGGCGGGCCTCCACCAGGGCCTGGTCGGCCCGTTCCAGCTCGCTCTGCAGGCCCTGCCAGCGGGCGCTGTCGTGGTTGCCGCTGGCGGCACGTTCGGCCTCCTCCAGTTCCGCCAGGGCCTGGCGCAGGGGAGGCAGGGTCTGCTCGAGGGTCTGCATCCGGCGGCCATCGGCCTGATGGGCCCCCTGCAGTTGCTGCAGCCGGCTGCTCACCTGGTCGCGGCGCTGCTGCCGTGGGGCCAGGGTGCGCTCGGCGGCGCTGCGTTCGGCCTGGAGGGCGGCCTGGCGCTGCTGCAGCTCCAGCAGGACCGGCCGGGACTCTTCCAGGCTCCGGCCCAGCTCCGCTTCGCGGCGGCGGCAGGCCAGCAGGCTCTCCCCCAGCTCCAGCAGCCGCTGCCGCAGCGGCTCAGCCTCATCGCCCTCGCTGCTGCGGCCGAAGCCCAGCTGGCCGGAGCGCTGCTGCAGACTGCCGCCGGTCATGGCGCCGCTCTTCTCGAGCAGTTCGCCCTCCAGCGTCACGGCGCGGCAGCGGCCCAGTTCCCGGCGGGCGTCGCTGAGGCTGGCAAACACCAGGGTGTCGCCGAAGACGTAGCGGAAGACATCGGCGTAGACGGGCTCGTGGCGGATCAGATCCACCGCCCGCCCCACCAGCCCGTCGGCCCCTGCAGCGGCCCCAGGGTTGCCCCGTTGCAGGGCGGCCCCCCCCGAGGCCCCACTGCCGCCCCCACTGCCGCCCCGGATGCGGTTGAGGGGCAGGAAGGTGAGGCGTCCGGCGCGGCGGCTCTTGAGCAGCTCGATCGCCCGGGCGGCGATGCGGTCGTCCTCCACCACCACCTGGGCCAGCCGTCCCCCGGCGGCCACCTCCAGGGCCACCCGCAGCCGCTCCTCCACCTCGCCCAACTGGGCCACCGAGCCGTGGATCCCCTCCAGCCCCGCCTCCAGCAGCAGGCGCAGGGCGCCGGTGCCGCGGCTCTCCTGCAGGGTTTCGCGGCGGCTGTCGAGGCGGGCGATCTCCCGCTCCAGGCTGGTCTGCTCCTGCTCCAGCCGCGCCCTGGTGCGCTGTTGCAGCGCCAGGGCTTCGGCCAGCTCCTGGGCCTGCCGCTGGCGATCCTCCAGGCCGGCCAGCAAGGCGCGCTCCTGCTCCACCAGGGCCGCGACTGAGGCGGCGCCCTCCGCCTGGGCCGCGTCCTCCTGCTGCTCCTCGCCGCCGAGTTCCTGGAGCCGCTCGCCGGACTGCCGCAGCCGCTCCTCCAGCTGTTGCCGCTCGGCCAGCAGGGGCGCGAGCTGGTCCTGCAGTTCCTGGCGCCGGCGGCTGCGGCCCTGCTGCTCCTCCAGCCAGCTGCCGGAGCGCCCGGCCACTTCTCCGAGCCGCCGGCGAGACAGCTCCACCGCCGCCTCGGCCTCGCGGCAGAGGGTTTCGGCACGGGCGATGGCGCCGTCGTCAACCTGGCTGTCGAGGGCCTGGCGCTGCTGGCGTAACTCGCCCTGGTTCTGCTGCAGCTCCTGGCGACGGCGCTGCAGTTCCTCGGCCTGGTGCCCATGCCGTTCCGCCTGGCGGGCCAGTTCGCGGCCGCTGGTCTCCAGGCCGGCCAGTTCGGCCTGCACCGCCAGCAGCTGGTCTTCGCCCAGGGTCTTCACCTCCGCCTGCAGCCGCTCGAGGGCGGCGGCGGCGGCCACCACCGCGGCTTCGGCGCCGACGATCGCTTCGCGCTCCTGCTCCTGCTGGCGGTCGAGGTTGTCAAGCCGGCCGGTCAGGGCCAGGCCGTGGGCACGGGCCTCCTCCCAGGCCAGCACCTGCTCCTGCAGGCGCCCCTGGTGCAGCCGTTCGCGCAGCTCCTGGTAGGTGCGGGCCTTGGCGCAGTCGCGTTCGAGCTTCTGGCGTGTCGCCAGCAGTTCCTGCTCAACGATGCGGCAGCGCTCCTGCCGTTCGACCACTTCATCGAGCTTGCCCCGGCTCTGCTCGATGCGGGAGTCGAACAGGGCCACCCCGGCCAGCTCGTCGATGATGCCGCGCCGGTCGCGGGCGCTCATCGACACGATGCGGGTCACGTCGCCCTGCATGACGACGTTGCTGCCCTCAGGGTCGACCCGCAGCCGCCGCAGCTGGGTCTGCAGTTGCTGCAGATTGCAGGGCACCCCATCGGCGCTGAAACTGCTGCTGTAGGTGCCGCCGGGGGCCACCCGCAGCCGCCGGGTGACGCTCCACTGCTGTTGGCCCCGCTGCAGCCAGGGGCCCTGTTCGGGGACGTCCAGCCCCTCCTCGGCGTTGTCCGGTTGCCAGTCACCGAGGTCGAAGCGGACGGTGACGCTGGTTTCGGCGGCCTTCCCCTCCCGCAGCATGGCGCTGTTGATCAGATCGGGGAGCCGCTCCGCCCGCATGCCCCGGCTGGTGGCCAGGCCCAGGCAGAACAGCACCGCATCGAGGATGTTGCTCTTGCCGGAGCCGTTCGGGCCCGTGACGACGGTGAAACCTTCCTGCAGCGGGATGGTCATCGACCCGCCGAAGGACTTGAAGTGGGTGAGCTCGACCTGATTGATGTGAACCAACAGGCCCGCGCGCCGCGCCATCGGAATTTAGCCGAGGTGCTGACGATCACAAGCCCTTCTTCCTACGGTGATGCCGTGCAGCTGTCGCACGGAGCGCCCCATGGACACGGACACCACCCATCCCGCACCGGAAGCGGCCCCGGCGCCGGCGCCGGAACCCGTCGGTTCCGCTGACGCCCAGCAGGCGCAGAACCAGTTCCGGGAACGCTTTGAAAGCCTGTTGCCCAGCATCCAGAAGGAATGGCCCGAGGTGGCCCGCCACACCCTGGAGGCGACCCGGGGCAGCTTCGACCATGTGGTGGAGGTGATCAGCCGCCAGAGCGGCGTCACCACCGCCGGTGTCAAGCAGCAACTGCTTGATCTGGTCAACGTGACGGGTGAGCAGGCGGGCCACGTGGTGGATTCACTGCGGCCGCTCGAGGAGCAGCTGGAGCACCTGCTCGATGACCTCAACAGCACCCTGCGCCCCCGGATCGAGAAGCCAGTGCGGGAGCGCCCCCTGATGGCCCTCGGCATCGCCGCCGGCGTGGGGCTGGTGGTGGGGCTGCTGCTGTCGTCGGGTCGGCGTTCGGCATGAAGGGCCAGAACTTCGCCCGTGTCACGGCGCTGATCAGCTCGGTGATGGACCTGCACGTGCGCATCGCCCTGCAGGAGGCCGACAAGGAGAAACGGCGCCTTGTGGGCGGCGGGGTGATGCTCGGCATGGGCCTCACCCTGATGACCCTGGCGCTGGTGGCGGCGGAGCTGGTGCTGTTGCTCTGGATCCAGGGGGCTTTCGCCTTGACCTGGCTGCAGGCTGCGGCGGCCGTGGCCGCCATCGACCTGGTGCTGGCCGGCCTCAGCCTGCGCATCGGCGGCCAGATGCTCAAGGGCCCCTACCTGCCGGAAACCACCGCTGGCTTGATCCGCACCACCCGGGCCCTCACGGGCAAGTTCTGAACCCAGGGCCAGCGGCCCGTTCAGAGCGTCACCCCCATCGCCGCCAGGGACGCCTCCTCCACCCACACCGACAGCGAGCCCCCCGGGCAGTGCCAGTCCGCCCAGCCGTCGCCGTTGGTGGTGATCGGTGTCTGGATGTGCCCGGTCAGGTCGCGGAAGCTGGTGTGGCGCTTGCCCACCTCCATCCACTTGTGGCCGGCGGGACCGTCGCTCATCAGCACCGCCATGGCCCCGGGGTGGCCCGGGGTGCCCAGACGCGTCCAGCCGATGGTGTTGACGTGGTCGAGGTAGTCGTACTGGGGGCCATAGGCGCAGTGGCTGCGGGCGAGCAGGAAACGGTCGATCAGGAAGCGGTGGCTGGGCAGCACGATCCGGTACTCCTGGCCGTCTTTTTTGTCGGTGTACTCGGCGCCGTAGTAATCGGCACCGAAGATGCAGGGATAGCCCTGGTCGCGCAACAGGATCACGGCGTAGGCCAGGGGTTTGAACCAGGCCTCCACCACCGATTCCAGTGATTGCAGCGGCTGGGTGTCGTGGTTCTCCACCAGGGTCACCGCCAGCAGCGGCAGCTGCTGCATCAGGGTGCCGTCGAGCAGCCGGCGCATGTCGTAATGGCCGCCGCTGCGGCTGGCCTGGTGGAAGTTCAGGTGCAGCGGCGCGTCGAACAGGCTCATGTGGCCGCCGGTGTTGGCCGCGTACCAGTGCAGGCTTGCGATGTTGTAGGTCCAGTACTCACCCACCACGAACAGATCGCGCTGGGCATGCGCCTCCAGGTCGCTGATCCAGTCGAGGAAGAAGTCACTGGCGATGTGCTTGATCGCATCGAGGCGGAAGCCGTCGGCCCCCACGTGGTCGAGGGTCCAGCGGCCCCAGTGCTTGAGCTCGCCGCGCACCTCGGGGTGGTTGATGTTGAGATCACTGCCCATCAGGTAGTCGTAGTTGCCCTTCTCCAGGTCGACGTTGCTCTCGAAGCCGGCCCCCTGGGTGCGCCAGATGGCCTTGAAATCGGGATCGAGGCTGTTGTGGTCGACGGCGTCGAAGTGGTACCAGTGCCACTGCATCGACGAGTAATGGTCGCCGCGGCCATCGAAGCGGAAGCGGGTCCAGGCGCTGATCGTGCGTTCCTCCCCCAGGGGCCGGTTGCGGTCGGCGGGGTCGTAGGGGGTGGCCCGGTACTGCTCCTGCTCGTCGGCGTTCAGCTTGTGGTTGAACACCACATCGGCGTACACCTGGATCCCGACCTCGCGGCAGGCCTGCACGGCCTCCAGATACTCCTGCTTGGTGCCGTACTTGGTGCGCACCGTGCCCTTCTGGTCGAATTCGCCCAGATCGAACAGGTCGTAGGTGCCGTAGCCCACATCCCATACGCTGCCCCCCTTGCCGGCCGGCGGTAGCCACAGGGCCGTGATGCCGGCCCTGGCCAGTGCCGGGGCCTCCTGGCGCAGCCGCCGCCAGTGGCCGCCGTCGCCGTCGCTGTACCAGTGGAACCACTGCATCAGCGTGCCGTTGAACTCCGTCGGCGCGGCCAGCTTGCGGGCGCTGATCTCGGCTTCGTGGCTGGCCAGCCACTCCTGCAGCAGCGCCACCGCCGCCGCGCTGGTGTCGAGGGCCGGATCCCTCTCGACGGCGAGTACCTCCTGCCTGAGCGTTTCGAAGAGTGAGGCCATGGGGGCTGGCGGCGGCGGAGGCAGAACCCACCGCTAGCAGCGCTGGAGGGGAGCTGCTGTAACAGACCTCAGCGGATGTCGTAGCGGAGCCAGCGGCAGTCGATGCCGCCATTGCTCACCGGCACCCGGCGGCTGGCCTTCATGCGCAGGGCCCCCGTGAGCGCCGGGTTGCCGCTCAGCAGCCACAGGGTCCAGCCGCTGCAGCGCTCCTTCACCATCCGCCCCAGATCGCCGTAGAGCGCCTCCAGGTCGTCTTCCGCTCCGAGCCGCTCGCCGTAGGGCGGGTTGCACACCAGCACCCCGGGTGTCTCGGGGGGATGGAAATCGCGAAAGTCCCCCTCCTGCAGGTCGACCCAGTCGGCCACCCCGGCCGCCGCCGCGTTGCTGCGGGCCATGGCCAGCACGGCCGGATCCCGCTCCAGGCCCACGACCGCGGCCAGGGGTTCACCACCCGGGAGGGTGTTGCGGGCCATGGCGATGGCCGCGGCCCGCTCCCGCTGCCAGAGGGCGGCATCGAAATCGGGCCAGCGCTCCAGACTGAACGGGCGCTCCAGGCCCGGGGCGCGGCCGAGGGCCCGGCAGGCGGCCTCGATCAGCAGGGTGCCCGAGCCGCAGAAGGGATCGGCCAGCGGCACGCTCCCGTCCCAGCCGGTGTGGGCGATCAGCCCGGCGGCCAGGTTCTCCTTGAGGGGTGCCAGGCCCATGGCGGCCCGGTAGCCGCGCCGGTGCAGGCTGGCGCCGCCGCCATCGAGGCTCAGCACCGCCTCGGGGCCGCTGCCGCCGGGGCGGCCGGGGCTGAGGTGCAGGTGCAGCACCAGGTCGGCCTCATCCAGGTCCACCGAGGAGCGGGACCCCCACACCTGGCGCTGCTGCTCGACCAGGGCGTTCTTCACCTGCAGGGCGCTGTAGTGGCTGTGGTTGAGGCCCGGCACGCTGCCGCTGGCTTCCACCCGGAAGCTCAACTGCGGCGGCAACCAGCGCTCCCAGTCGGCGGCCCGCTGCACGCCGTCGTAGAGCTCTTCACGGCCGCGGCAGGGGAAGCGGGCCAGTTGGCGCAGGAAGCGGAACGGCAGCCGGGCCTGCAGATGCAGCCGGTAGAAGGTGGCCGCATCGGCCCGCAGGCCCACGGCGCGCCGCAGGGGGCGCACCTCAAGGGCGCCGAGGGCCGTGAGTTCCGCCGCCGCCGGTTCCTCCAGCCCCGGGGGAACCACGGCAATGACGTCGAACGGGGAGGGGGTGGCCATCCCCCCATGCTGCTTGCCGGCCGGCGGCCCGAAGGTGGCAAGGTGAACAAGCTTGTCTTCGGACGGATTAAGGATCTGTGTAGGTCAGCGGTGAATTACGGAGTTGTTGTTCTGTCTCGGCCAAGCGGGCTGACACATAATCGCCCTGTTTTAACAGTTGGGAGTCACCGTTTAGTGCGATGCAGAATCCACACGCTGATGTCTTGAGCTGATGCTCGCTCTGGACGTCTGGCCGCGGCCGATTGGCAATGCAAAAGTACTGACGAAGACCATTGATCCAGATTTCAACCTTTGCTGGAGCGTCGGCTTGCCCAACATAAGCCCAACCCTTGATTTTATCTTTTTGAATTTCTTCAAGCCGGCCCTGCCAGCCCTGTAGCTGTCGAACTTCGCGGCGATAGATATCGGGCGATACTTGGACACTGGCACTGCAGGCCACCTTGCTGATGTTATCGAGATTGAGCCTCAGGAAGTGATCCAATTGATCAACAAGCAAATCGGGATCTAGAAGGGCTTTCTCGTAGGAGATTAGTAGGCAGGGGTGATCGATTCGATCAAGGAACCTCACCAAGCGACGGTATTCGCTAAGGCTCTGCGTGAGTTGGCACTGCAAGCTTTCACCCTTGGAGATTTGGCGCCGGCCTGCGATGGCAAGAATGTCCCGGAAGATCACCACAAGGTAGGGTCGTCTGAGTAGGCTAAACAGCGATGGCTCAAGAATCTGACGGGATGGAAGCTTGAAGCCCCACAGAGTGTAATTCTGATTGCGTTGCTCAATCAGCCGTCGCAATTCCCTGCGTTTTCGTGGCTGCAGGAGTGTTGCGAGCTGCTGATCTTCATGCGTGCCAATGGCTGTTTGCTCGCCCATGCAAATACCTGCCGTTTTGAGCACAGCAGCCAGCATGGAGGTGCCCGAGCGCCCCAGTCCAGCCACGACAACGGTGCCTGCTGAGTAATGATCTTTGGCAGTTGCATTGAGAAGCCAGAATCCAGAGTTCTGATGACTCTCCGTGTCGCCGCCCAGCATTCGGGCCGCCGTAGTTCTTCGGCGAAGTTGCTTGAATATCATGAATGGATGATCGGCAAGAATGCGGCCAAGTGCTGCAGGTTGAGAGCGAGGCGTGAGGGTGGATTGGCCTGCAACGCTATCAATTGCTCAACAGCTTGTTCAGGAGTGATGAACCAGCCGCAGTGCTGGTTCACATAGGTGGGATAAGCCATTAGGGCCCCAAAGACCAGTTCATCCAGT
Source organism: Cyanobium sp. Aljojuca 7A6 (assembly GCF_024346455.1). Classification (GTDB taxonomy): domain Bacteria; phylum Cyanobacteriota; class Cyanobacteriia; order PCC-6307; family Cyanobiaceae; genus Cyanobium. Next base: position 18,835 of record NZ_JAGQCY010000014.1, on the reverse strand, counting down.
GTAAGCTTGCGTTGTCGACGCTTGCAGTGAAGCCGATCCGTTGTGAGTCCCCAGCCAGCATAAAATGGCAGGCCATGGCAGACTACGGGGACCTGTCTGAGCAGGGCCTCAAAGCCTGTTCCGGAGGTAAGAACATGGACGCGATCCACTTGGTTCAGCAGCGTATTAATCGCAACATGTGGCAGTATGACATCGACGTAATTGGGGATGGTGTCTTCACCGTCACCAGCGGGCCTTCGTCCATTGGCGACGAATGGATGAGGTTTATAAATCAAGTGAGCTTCGGGCTCTAATCTGCGGGCAGCTATGGCAAGGGCCAGGTTGGTGCGAATATCAGGAGCCCCGTAGCGGATGGAGGCATCTTGTTCCACTTGCCCCACTACCAGCACCACAGACTTGTCGTGGTACGGACGGTTCCAGCTCTGTCCTTTCAGGTTATATTTACTGAGGGAAGCGGATAAGATCTCTGCCCGTAGTTGTTTGGCCCTCAAGCATTCCTCGACGTTGAAGCAGTGCTCTTGAAGCAATCTTTCTAGGGCACTGGGACAGGTGGCATCGAAGTAAATCCCAACCGCATCAACCGCCAGTGAGAGTGGCAGCTGGAGGTGGGCTCCCCGTCCACTGGAACGCAAAAAGCCATCCTCCAGTTGAATCAGTGGCCTTTTCTCAGGCTGTAGCGCCTGCTTGTTGAGCGCCCTGCCAAGCACGGCTGAGGCCTGAGCTTTCCGACTGGGCTTGGCGTGCCGATGGCGAAAGCGCAGCTGGCTTCCTGCCAGGTAGTAGCGCAAGGTTCGGTGGTGGAACGGATGGATCCCGAACGCTTCAATGCGTTCTGGAAAGCGACGTCGTTGCTGCAGTTGCAAGCCGACCAACGCGAGGATCTGTTCCGGATCACAGGCTTGGCGCCGGGTTGGATCCCAGTACGTGCTCTCCTCCAGCAGCCATCGGTGCAGCAGTGCGAGTTGCCATCGGCGGCTGGATGGCAGGTGCGGAAGCCCATGCACCGGAAGGTTCCAGATCAGCGCTTCCAGGCCCCAACGCCAGTCCTTGGTGACCATCGCGGACGCTGTCGCCAGAAGTGGTGCCGGGTGCTGCCGTTGGCGTCTGAGATCAAGAACGCGCTCGTAGGGATACAGTTTATGGGCGAGCATGTGCAGATTCTGCCCTCGGCACCGGTTGGCGAGCAGTACGAAGGGCTGCTCCGGTGGAGTGGCTAAGTGGCGCGGATTCCAGCCACTGATTCCCCAGTGCCGCCAGTAACTGAGTAGCCCCTCCAAACGTTTCTCCTGGCTTGGAAGGAGTGGAGAGAGACCCTGCGGTGGCTGGCACCAGTTGCAACGGCTCAAAGGCTGCCAACCCCCCAGCCTGTGGAACCACGTAGGCTGCTCAAGTCCGAACAGGGGAGCCAGGGAATTACCCATCAGGGTGGTCCAGGTCATGCAAAGTTAGGCGTTGGTGCGGAAGGGGGCTTCAGGTTGATGGCCCAGAGGGTGGTGATTTCGGGAGCAAGCCGAGGCATCGGTGCTGCGTTGGCTGAGGCCTTGGCGGAGCCTGGCGTTGCTCTGATGCTGTTGGCTCGGCATGGGGACGATTTGCGCCAGGTCGCCGAGCGTTGCGTTGGGAAAGGAGCGGAGGTCTACTGGAGGGCCCTTGACTTGCGGCATCGTGAGACTGTGGCGGATACCGTCGAGGCTTTTGCGAGCAGCGGAGGCGTGCATCTTCTGATCGCCAATGCCGGTGTGGTGGCCTTGGAGGACACGCCAACCGACCTGGGCCCCGATTGGGAGCAACTTCGGGAACAGATTGATCACAACCTCACGTGTACGCTCTCATTGCTCCAGGCTGGACTGAGCCTGCCCGTGAAACAGCGACCGCATCTTCATTGCGTGGTCGTGAGTTCTCTGAATGCCTTTCTGCCGCTCGGAGAGGCACCAGGTTACTGCGTGGCCAAGGCGGCTCAGCACACCCTGGTGGAAGCCCTTGACGACTTCTATGCCTGCCGCTCTGAACCAGGTGCGGAGGTCATTTTCAGCCAGGTGTTTCCAGGTTTCGTGGCCACGGCCATGGCCACGGACTATCCAGGCCCTCGGCCATTGGAATGCACGGCTGAACAAGCTGCACAACGAATCCTGCGGGGTTTGCGGGCTGGGCGCAAACGCATTGTGTTTCCCCGTCGGATGGCTCTGCTGCTTTGGATCGGGCAACGTTTACCCAAGCCTGCCTTGCGCTGGATCCTTGCTTCTAGCCGGGCCTATCGAGGCTTTTGGCCATGATCAAATGAGACATCACCTGCTCACCTCCGTAGAGCTTCAGGAAGCGAATCATCGCTTGGTTGTCTTCGAGAATCCAGCCCATGCTGGCCGAAGAGCTGCCGAAGGCCAATCCCGTATTGATCAAGTGACTGAGCATGGCGATGGACGCTATCAAGGAAACTTGGGATCCCTGAAGCTCAGGGATGACGCCTAAAAGAGCGATCCGCCCATGTTCGCACTGACAACGCCGTAATCTCAGTAACAACATGGGCAAGTTGAGGATCCCAAGCTTGGGGTTGAGGTTGGAGGCGATTTCCTTGGCGTTGGGGATGCCTAGGCAAATGGCAACGGGACGACCGTGAAGAGAGATGAAGGAAAGTACTCCCTTGGGCAGCATCGTAAGAACCTTGAGGACCAAGTTTCTGGCCTCAGCTCTGCTGATCGGTTCGAAACCCCAATTGTTGCTCCAGCATTGGTTGATGAGGGTTTCAACCCATTCACAATTGCGATCAAGAGTTGACCACTTGGCTACTTCTAGTTGAAGCCCTTGCTGAGGCATGACTTTGAGTAGCGGGCCCATCCGCAGTTGGAGTCGCAAGGCATTGCGTTCATCGGCTTGAAGGAACGTCAGCAATCGCTTGGCACAGTTAAAACCGCAGGCCTCAAGGTTGCGGATGTAGTGTTGAGGAGTCTGCGGATAGCCGTACAGATTCGAGCAACTCCTGTATTCTAGTAGACCACATTCGTCATGGATGGATGGATTAAAGGGACCGATCAGAAGTTCAGAGCCTCCGCAGCGTGTCCATGTTTCGGCGGCATGGGTGAGCGCGTGAGCGGCCTCTGGGCTGTCAATGCAATTATAGAAGCCGAAACGGGACGGACCATCTTTAGGATGCATGGCCATGATCCTGCCAATGGTTTTGCCTTGGCTCCTGAGAATCCAGCGCCGGTGGGGTGTGCGCTTCAGATAGGGATGAAACCAGCTTGAGCTTCGCAAGACTTCATCGAAACGGTCAAACCAATCGGGATAATGTTCGGGTTCAAGCCCGATGCCAAGCCCTGCCCTGAACCGGTGATGATCCAGAGTAGTACGGACCTTAACGACCCGCATTGGTTTTTGTATGGTGAATGGCACTGCTGAGGTCATTCACCAGGTTGGTGATGCTTTCTTTGGTGTGATCGGAGCGTACGAACAGACGTAGTCGGCAGCGATTGCTGGGAACGGTGGGAGGAGCGATCGGGTAAACCCCCCAGCCCTGGGCCAGCAGATGGTTGGCGGCAAGGAACGTGTGACGAAGATCGTTCAACATGATGGGAACAATGCCCATACCGAGACTCTGGCCCACATCGAGGCCTGCCTCCTGCGCGGTATGGATCAGGTACCTCCCGTTGGCCTGAAGAGAGGCTACCCGTTCTGGCTCGTTGCGCATGACAGTCAAAGCGGCAGTCGCCGCGGCACAGCAGGGTGCATTCAGTCCCACACTGAAACTGAAGCCGCTGGCGTGGAGTCTGAGGTGTTGGATCACGTCCTGCTTGGCAGCGATGAAGCCGCCAGTAGAGGCGAGGCTTTTGCTGAGCGTTCCCATCCAGATGTCCACCTTGCTGGGGTCAATTCCCTGCTGCTGATGACTGCCAAGACCACCAGCACCCAGCACCCCGAGCCCATGCGCTTCGTCCACCATCAGCCAGGCTCGATGCTCATCTCGCAGCGTGAGCAGGCTGTTGAGGTCGGGACTGTCGCCATCCATACTGAAATGACCTTCCGTGACGATCAGGCAGCGGCGATACTGATGGCGGTGCTTGACGAGCAGGCGTTCAAGACCTACCGGGTCGTTGTGCGGAAAGACGAGGCGACGGGCACCGGAGAGCCTGACGCCCATCTGGATGCTGTTGTGAGAAAGTTGGTCTACGATCACTAAATCGCCAGGCTCTACTAAGGCTGCGATTGTGCTGACGTTCGTTGCATGGCCACTGACGAACACCAAGGCCGACTCTTGCCCGTAAACCTGCGCCAACTGGGTTTCGAGGCCTGCGTGATGGGGCAGCTCACCGGCCATGAGGCGACTTGCCGAGGTAGACAATCCGTACTGCTTTAGGGCTTCTGACGCGGCATCAAGGATCAGGGGATGTGTCTTGAGATCCAGATAGTCATAAGATGAGAACTGCCTCTGGCCCGGCGCGTTGACTTGATCTGCTCTCGAAAAGAACGGCAGATCCGATGCTTTTAGGCCATTGCGCCGCAACAGACGATCAACAAGCCTCTGGCTGGCGAGTTGGGGAACCCCTGGCGAGAGCATGGCTCCTCTTTGATGCTGCAGTACTATATCCTATAGCAAAGTTTGTCAAGTGTGGTATGATACGGTGACTAGGCTAAAGTAGCACTGAATGTCCTCCACCGTCAAAAAAATTGATCAGGCCCTTCTTCGCGAGATGAGTGACGAAGAAATCGTCGAAGAGATTGTCATCATCCTGCGAAGAGTTGTGCCTCACGACATTGATGACATTCAACTTGATTCTTCACTTGTGGGTGACATTGGGATTGATTCTCTCGGGACATATGAGCTCGTCATGGATGCCGAAGATCGTTTCGGTATTGAGATTAAGGACGATCAGTTGCTGGAGCTTTCAACCGTTAGAGATATTGTTGATTTTGTAAAGGAACAGGTGGAATGAGCTCTTTTACGGCCGTAGCCGTCAGCGGTGTGGGATGTATTACGCCGCTGGGAAACAATCCTGATACAGCTTCTGAGTCTTATCTCCAGGGTTTGAGTGCTAGCAGCGAACTTGTTGAACCTTGGGCCTCAGGGCTGTCCGCCCGAATCGTTGCACCTGTTTCTTGTGATATGGGGGAACAGCTTGGGGATTTCCTTGTTAATCGCCTGGATCGTTGCAGTCAGCTGGCGTTGCTGGCGGCCCGCCAGGCCTGGGCTGCGAGCGGTCTGGGGAATCTTGGGGTCCCTGGCGAACGCCTGGCCGTCGTGATCGGCACAGGCATTGGTGGGCAATCCACGTTGATTCAACAATATGAGCGCAATGCCGCCGGCGCCAGGCGCATTCATCCTCTGGCTGTGGCCATGGCCATGCCCAATGCCGCCGCGGCTCAGGTGTCCATTGAGTTGGGTGCCCATGGCGGTGCCCATGCCCCGGTATCGGCCTGTGCCAGTGGTGCTGAGGCGATTGTCTGGGGACAGATGCTGCTGGCAACTGATCAGGCGGATGTGGTTGTTGTAGGCGGCACGGAGGCGGCGATCCATCTCGTCACCTTGCGCGGATTTGCAGAAATGCGTGCGCTCTCCTGTCGTCACGACGATCCGTCGGGCGCCTGCCGGCCCTTTGCGGCCGATCGGGACGGCTTTGTTGTTGGGGAAGGGGCCGGGGTCCTCGTCCTCGAGCGCCTCAGCGATGCCCTGGCGCGGCGGGCGACGATTGAAGGGGTGCTCCTTGGCTCTGGGATGACCAGTGATGCCCATCATCTGGCCATGCCTCAGCCCGATGGACTGCAGTCGGCTGGGGCCATGCAGAAGGCCCTGCGAACTGCAGAGGTGGAGCCGCAGGAGATTTCGATGATCAGTGCCCATGCCACCGGCACCTCACTGGGCGATCTGGCGGAGGCTCGCGCCCTTCATAGGGTGTTTGGTACGGCAACGGATCAGGTCTGGGTCACCGCTCCCAAAGCAGGCCTTGGCCATCTCCTGGGAGCCGCTGGAGCCGTGGAGTCCATCCTGACGCTCAAGGCACTGCAGAAGGCTGTGGTGCCACGCAGTCTGAACGCCGATCCCCCCGACCCTGAGTTGGCGCTCCGGATCCCCAGGCATCGCAACGAGCCGCTCGATCCGCAGCGTCGTCATCTGGTTCTCAAGAACGCCTTCGGTTTTGGCGGTCACAACGTGAGCCTGGTGTGGGCGAGCGCGTGACGACGGCACTGGTGCTCCATCAGGGTGCGGAATCCAGCCTTGACTATTTTTTGCATGCGGCTTTTCGGGAGCGGCATTGGCGTGCACTCTTGGTGGATACCCGCCGTCGTCCGCCTTCGGACATGGGATCTCAGCTGATGAAGGCACGGGTTGTCGTGCTGGTGCGGTATTGGCCCAGCGGATGGTGCTGGCGGGCGGTGCTCAGGCAGGCCAGGCGGCAGGGCCTGCGTTGCATCTACTGGATGGATGACGACCTCATGGACCGATCGGGATTTGAAGTGTTGCCGCGCAAGTATGCGGCCAAATTGCGTCGCCTGGCCTGGGATCGCCGTCACGCCATTCTTGATTGGTGCCAGGAGCTTTGGGTGAGCACCCCATCCCTGGCCCAGCGCTATGCCAGCCTGAATCCTGAACTGATCCCGTTGCGCCCTCAGGCCAGGGTGGTGGAACAGATCCGCAGCTTCACTATCGGGTACCACGGCACGGCGTCCCATCGGCAGGAATTGCTTTGGTTGTATCCGCTCATCGCGGACGTGCAGGCTCGCTATTCGCATACGCTTGTGGAGCTGTACGGCGATGACAAGGTTCGCAAGTTATACAGCCCCTTACCGAGGGTTCAGGTGCAGCATCCCGTTCCCTGGGAGCGCTATCGCGAAGTCACTGCCGGCCAGCATCTTGATCTGCTCCTATGCCCACTCCTTGACAACACGTTCAATGGTGCGCGCGCAGCGGTGAAGTTCTTTGATGCCGTCCGCTTAGGTGCCGTTGGGCTATACAGCAATCGGGCTCCCTATGCTAACATGGTACACCATGGTGATGATGGGCTCTTGCTGGGTGATCAATACGACGAGTGGCTTGATGCTATTCATCGCCTGTCGAGCCAGCCCCAATGGCGTGAACAACTCGCTGATTCTGCCCGCTGTCACGCTTCACACTATCTTCATTTAGGCCTAAGCGATGAAACATAAACTCCCGTTTGCAACACATACTTTGATGATCCTTGGTGTTTGTGCTGGGCTCGGCCTAGGTCAGGGAGCAGCGTCCCAACCGATGGGTCCTTCGGGAAAGGCTCCAAGCGGTTTCAGTCGCGATTTGCGCTATCGCCTTGGCCCTGGCGATCGCATCCGCATGTCAGTGTTCAAGGTTCCGGGCTATGAGGGGATTGCCGAGGTGATCGCTGATGGCACGGCGAGTTTCCCTCGCATCGGCAGCGTCCCTGTGGCCGGACTCACCTTGGATCAGGCCCGACAGCGCATCGGTGAGGCCTACGGGCGCTACCTTCGCCGCCCCAGCGTGTCCCTGGATTTGGTGTATGCCCGACCCATGCGCATCACCGTCACCGGTGAAGTTCAGCGGCCAGGTTTGTACAGTCTGGATCGTTCTGGCAGTTTTCAGCTGGAAAGTGCGGGCGCTACCGCTGGTTCTTCCCAGCCCACCACCATTCAGTCCAGTGGTTGGCCCACGCTGGTCGAAGCGATTCAGAAGGCTGGTGGCATCACAGCACGGGGAGATCTCCGAGCTGTTGTGCTCAAGCGCCAACTGGGGCCTGGCCCGCAACGAGAACTGCGGGTCAACTTCTGGGAGGCGCTGCGAGATGGTCAACAGATTGAGAATCCAATCTTGTTTGATGGTGATGTCGTCATGGTGACGGCGGCCGATGAGTTCAGTTACGAAGATCTGATCAAGATTGGTTCATCGACCTTTGCTCCCGATACGATTGGTGTGAACGTCGTGGGTGAAGTCGTTCGTCCTGGCAGCATTCGCGTGCGGGCCAACAGTCACCTCAGCAACGCTGTGCTGGCGGCTGGTGGTTTTGTCAAAGAGCGGGCCAGTGTGGGTAACCTCCAACTCTTTCGCCTCGAATCGAATGGGACTGTTACCCAGAAGCAGGTGCGTTTCAGTCCTTCGGACCCCTTGGGTAGTGACAACAATCCTGCCCTGCGCGAGGGCGATGTGGTGGTTGTGAACCGCAACCGAAGGGCCGCTGTAAATGACGCGGTGCGAGCCACGCTCGAGCCCGTGGGTCCTGTGATCAATGCCGCTTCTTTGTTGCGGTTGCTGGGTGTGAACTAGGGGATTTCATGGAGGGTTCAGATTCTCGGCTGCGTCGACTGAGTGGGTTTGAGATCCAGTGGCGTGTGGTGAATGCTCTCGTTTATCGCGAGCTTAGGCGCCGCGTCAGCGATGTGCAGGGTGGATTTCTTGCCGTGCTGATGGAGCCGATCGGTCAGATTGCTGTTTGGACAGTGCTACGCATGATTGCGAGCCCAGCAACGATGGTGAATAATCTCAATATCATTCTATTCCTTGCCTGCGGGGTTATCCTTTTCAACCTATATTCCAGGGTGGCTTCGCATGGGCTGACGACGATGGAGGCCAACAAGGCCCTGTTTTTTTACCGTCGCGTCAAGCCTATAGACACAATTCTAGCCAAGGCGATTGAAGAGTTGGGGCTTTATGCCTCTGCAGCGATTGTTGTTTTTGGACTTGTCTGGGCTTATCTCTACAGCTTGGTGCTCCGAGATTTGCCCCTTTTGGTCATGGCCTTTGTGCTGATGACGTTACTTGCCATTGCCAGTTCCCTCCTTTCTTTGGTGGGCTCCCATTATTTTCCTAACCTGAAGCAGGTGCTTTCTTGGCTGAATCGAGCTTTGTACTTTGCTTCAGGTGTTATCTATGCGCCGATCCAAATTCCTCAATTTGCCAGAGACTTTCTTGTTTGGAACCCTCTTCTCCAGTGCATTGAGCTGGCCCGTAGGGCCTTGAGCGTTGATTATCAGATTCCTTCCCAGGTGACCCTTGGCTACCCGGCGGGATTCGCGCTGGTTTACCTGAGTCTTGCCCTTTGGTGCTACACTAACAATGAGAAGGTATTGATCCGCCGCTAGGCCAATGATACGTGTTAGCTCGCTTACCAAGAGTTACCTCTACAAGGGCAAGCGCAAGCGTGTGTTGGACAATTTGACCTTCGAGATTGCTGGCGACGAGTCGATCGCGGTCATCGGTGCCAACGGGGCTGGGAAATCGACCCTGCTTCAGCTGCTTGGAGGAATAGATATCCCTGATCGAGGAACCATTGACTGTACTGGCACGATTTCTTGGCCCGTGGGTATCGAGGGTGGTTTCCAGGGAAGCCTAACAGGCAGGGAGAACGTGACGTTCGTGAGCATGATTTATGGAGAGAAGCGTGAGATTGACGACCGCATCAAATTCGTCGAAGACTTTGCGGAGCTTGGTATATACTTTGATCGACCCTTCAAAACCTATTCCTCCGGCATGAAGTCGCGCCTTAGTTTTGGGCTTTCGATGGCCTTCCCCTTCGATTATTATCTCATCGATGAGATCACGGCGGCTGGCGACCAAAAGTTCAGAGAAAAGAGCAAACGCCTTTTGCTGGATCGAAAGAAAACCTCCAACTTCTTGATGGTTGACCATAATTTGTGGGGCCTGCAGATCCATTGTAACCGGGCCTTCTTGCTGGAGTCTGGAGGAATTACTGAGTATGCGAATGTCAAAGAGGCCATAGATATCCACACCAAAACCCTGCTTGCTGAATTGGCGCCAGAGTCTGGAGTTCCCCATGCAGCTTGAACAAGCCAAGCAGAGTTCGATTCAGGTTTTCCAGCAGGCGCAAGCTGATTGGAGGTCTCAGCTACGGCGGCCTAATCCTCTGCGCTGGTTAAAGCGGCGTTCGTTGTTCCAGTTGGTACTTGTACCGGTGGTTTTAGCGGGCATTTACTTCTTTGCGATTGCGCGTGACCGATATGCAGTGGAGTCGAGCTATGTCGTACGCCGTTCAGCCGAAGATATTTCGCTGGGCGGCGGTGCCACCAGTGGGCTTGCAGGTTTGCTGGCGGGTTCCAGCCAGAATTCCCTGGAGGATGCGCGTTACCTACGTACCTATCTCACGTCTCCACAGGTTCTGGAGGATCTACTCAAATCCTATGATTTCGACGCTGCCTATGCCCAGCTCCCGCCTGATCTGATGGCGGGCTTGCCCAGTGGTGCCAATCGGCAAGAGCGGCTCAAGTTCTTCCAGAAGCAGGTGCAGGTGCAGCTTGATGAGATCTCTGGTGTGATCACTCTTACGACCGTTGGCTTATCTCCCAAAGCGGCTTACGAACTCAACCAGTTCTTGTTGAAGCAAAGTGAGCAGTTTGTCAATCGCCTGAACCAGAGGATCGGTGAAGCGCAACTGCAGTTTGCCCGCAAGGAGTTGGCCAGTTCCCAATCGCAATTGAACATAGCGAAGCAGCGACTACTTACCTTTCAGAGCGCTACGGAAGTGATTGATCCCAAAGTGGAGGCTGGGATTGTGGCGAACTCTGTAGGAGGGCTTGAGATGAAGCTGGCTGAACTGAAGTTGCATCGCTTTACCTTGCAACAGCAATTCAAGAGTGATGACGAGCCGGATCTATTGGCTGTCAAGGATCAGATTGCAGAATTGCAACGATTGATTGATTCTGAGCGTAAGGGCTTGGTGTCACGTCAGGGATCGGGTCGAAATCTGAATCGAAAAGCGGCCGACATGCTCCAGTACCAATCGGCAGTCGACTTTGCCGCGGACTTGTATAAAACTGCACTTGTTTCTGCTGAAAAGGCCCGTGTGGACACCCAGCGTCAACAGAAATTCATGGCCATTTTGTCGGCACCGCTCTTGCCAGATTCTCCTGCGTTCAATTGGCGGCTGCGTGGTTTCTTTACGGTTGCTGCCCTCGCCCTGGTCAGCTTGAGCCTGGGTAAGTTTGTGCTTGGTGTTCAAGACAGCCACCGTGAGTAGGCGGATCTTCCACCGGCTTCCGTTCAGCACCGGACGCCAGTGGCGCCGCAAGACACTTGCCTTGGTGTTCAGTCGTTGGAAGCCGTTGCATGGCCGCTGGTCGGAATCGTCGCATTCCCCTGTCTGGCTCAGTGACACCGCCTTATCGCCAGGTTGGTACCGGCTTGGTTTGTTGTTGCAGGGGCCCCAACACAGGTACCGGATCGACCTTCGCCGTGGGCAGGAGCCTTTTGTGCAGCCTCTTTTGGCCACCAATGGTGTGGAGCGTCGTCGTTTGGTGCGAATTTCCAGTCGTGGCAGCCAATCTTTGCAACTTCGTTTCTTGCACCTTGAGGGGGATCTCGAGCGGGTGCAGGTGCGCTATCAGCCGTTGTTTTCGCCGAGGGCCCGCTTTCGGGTGGCCCGTCATCTCCGCACCCGCCACGACCTCTATGGGCGGGTGATCGGCAGTAATCGCCACCGGAGCCATGCGCGTCTCTGGTTCGACTACAACGCCTTGCTCGCCCGTCGCTCCTTGCATGCCCATGGCTACAGCGCCTGGATGGAGCGTGTGGAGGCTTGCCAGCGGCGAGCCTTGGAACTGACGCCTCCGCCTACGGCTCTGACCGGTGCTGAGCTTCGTCTGCGGCTGTGGTCTCCGGAGTGCAGCGGCCGAGCCGACTGGTGGGTGGTTCTGGATGAGGGAGATCGCCTGGCTCCCCATGCGAATGAACGCCTTGGCCAGCTGCTGTGTGCGGCGCCTGGAGCTGAACTGATCTATGCCGACAGCGATCTCCTCTCAGCCCAGGGGGTGCGTCACAGTGCCCAGTGGAAACCAGCCTGGAATCCTGATCTGCTGCTGGCTGACCCCCATTACAGCCGCTGTTTCTGGGTGCGTTCCGACCGGTTGGAGGTGGCTCTGCAGCGGCTGGCTGCAGCCGGTGAAGAACCCACCCCCTATGGCCTGCTGCTGGAGCTGTCCCAGGTCTGCCAGGCCGAGCACATCTGGCATTGGCCCGAGGTGCTGAGCCACCATCGCCCTGTCTGCCGTGGGGGCACGGCCACGGCGGCGCTGGTGCAGCGGCACCTGCAGCGTTTGGGATACCAGGTTGAGGTGGAGGCTCGCGAGGGTGGGGGCCATCGGCTGTTGTGGGCTCTGCCGGATCGCCCTGTGAGCGTGAGTGTGATTGTGCCCACCCGGGACCGGCTGGAGTTGTTGGAGCCCTGTCTCCACTCCCTTCAGGCCACGGCTGGAAGCCGCCTGGAGCTTGAGCTTCTGGTGGTGGATAACGGCAGCCTGCAGCCAGCCACACTGGCCTTCCTGGCGGAGCTGGAGGTCAGCGGCCGGGCGAGGGTGTTGCGCTGCCCTGGGCCCTTCAACTATTCGGCACTGAACAATGCGGCCGCCGAGGTGGCACGAGGGGAGTTGTTGCTGCTGCTGAACAATGACATCGAGGCCCAGGCGTCTGGTTGGCTGGAGATGATGGCGGGCCAGGCCCTGCGGGGGGAGATCGGCTGTGTGGGGGCCCAGCTGCTCTATCCCGATGGAACGTTGCAGCATGCCGGCGTGATTCTGGGCATTGGTGGTGTTGCCGGCCATAGCCACAAATACCAATCGGCTTCGGAGCCTGGCCATCAGCTGCGTGCCCAGCTCAGTCACAATCTCAGTGCGGTGACCGGTGCGGTTCTGATGATCCGTCGAGCGTTGTTTCAGCAGCTGGGGGGGTTGGATGCCGAACAGCTGCATGTGTCGTACAACGATCTCGATCTCTGTCTTCGGGCGATGACCGCCGGCCACCGAAACCTTTACTGTGCCGAGGCTGTCCTGGTGCACCACGAGTCGAAGAGTCGGGGTGCACCGATCACACCAGAGGCTCTCCATCAGTGGCAGAAGGAGAGGGACGTCATGCAGCAGCGTTGGGGCGTGATTCTCAACGCAGACCCCCATTACCATCCCCAACTCAGCCTTCGTGAGGAGAACTTTGGTTTGCGTTTGGATGGTCCGGCCCCCCAGTTGCGGCGGCTCCAGCCAGCGCAGGAGGTGATCTGATGGGGCTGGATCTGGCCAGCAGGCCTTGGATTGATCGGCCTGATGTGGCCGGCCGCGTGGCCGCCGGGGCGTTTGGTCCCTATGGGCAGCAGGCTCTGCAGATGGCGGAGCAGGGCTTTTGCCTGCTGGATCTGGCGGATGACAGCTTCCACGAGCGTGCCAGCGCGATTCGGGCTTCCCTGGAGCCCCAGTTTGATCTGGATGGTTGGAGAAAGGGTACGACCGTTGATCTGCGTCTGCAAGACAGTTGGAAAAAGTGCGAAGCTGTTCGGGAGCTGGCGCTGCATGCGGTGGTGTTGGAGCTGCTCCGCCACCTCTACGGACGCGACCCGTTCTGCTTTCAAACGTTAAACTTCCCGGTGGGCAGCCAGCAGCACTTCCACAGTGATGCCGTGCATTTTCATAGTTATCCCCATGGTTTCATGTGTGGCGTGTGGATGGCTCTGGAAGATATTGAGGCCGATGCGGGTCCACTGGTGTATTATCCAGGCAGCCATCGTCTGCCCTACCGCAGTGCCGAAACGGAGGGATTGAGTCCGGAGGACGTGGCGGCTGAACCCCACCCCCAGCGCCTGTTCGAGCCGATCTGGCGACAGGAGCTGCAGCAGCATGGTTTGCAGCCCGAAACTTACCTGCCGCGCCAAGGTGAGGTGCTCATTTGGCACGCCAATCTGCTGCATGGGGGGCTGCCGGTGAACAACCGTGAGCGCACGCGCTGGAGCCAGGTGAACCATTTCTTCTTTGCGGATTGTTTATACACCACGCCGATGCATAGTTTTGAATTCTCTGCTGGAGGTGCCTGTTTTCGGCAGCCTCAGGATGTGGCCACAGGCAAGCTCAGAGGCGGCCGCGTCCAAGGGATAATGGTTCCACACTGATAGACGAGGAGTTCCGTTGTTTCGCCGTCGACGTTCCAAGCCCAAGCATGCCGGCGGCATCGATACGATCACACCGGGCCTGATCGCTGGCTGGGTCCACTGTTCAGCAGCACCTCTTTCTGAGGTGCGCTTGTTGGTGGGGCCCAATCTGCTGGCGCAGGCCCTGATCAATCAGCCACGCCAGGATGCCTGCCAGAGGCTTGGGATCCAGGGCGCCTTTGGGTTCCAGTTGGAGATCTGCGGCGATCTTCCTGCGGTGGCCTTTGCGGAGGCCCCGCGTGTGCTGGCGCTCTCTGTCGATGGAGGCACCAGCGTGGAACTGGCCTATCAGCCGCAGCCAGCCAGCACGGTGGAGCGTCTGCAGCAGGTGCTCGCCCCAGAGGTGCGCGGCGCTGTGGGCCATTTCGATGGGCTCAGTCCTGAAGGCGACGCCCTTCACGGCTGGGCCTACCGTCGCGGCCAGAGGTCTGGCCAGCCGATTGAGGTGTGGCTGCACGCGGCGGGTCAGCCACCGGTGAAGCTTCGCTGCGATCGCTACCGACCAGGGATGGCTGATCAGGGCTACCCGGAGCAGTGTGGCTTTGAGATCGAGCTGCATCAGCTGCCTCCTGCCTGGGCCGGGCAGGAGGTGCAGGTCTGCTTTGACGCGGGCGGGAAAATCCTGCTGCCGGGGGCTGGTGTGGTCCGCCTGCCGGGGGCCGGACTGGGTGTGATTCCGTCTCCAGCTCCACTGATGCATCCCGCTTCCGGGTCGCCGTATGCCGCGCAGGTGGCGAATGCGCCCGGCGAGTTGCAGCAGAGCTGGCAGGCCTTGGAGCAGTTCCGTCAGTTTCTGGACGGCCTGGAGGCCCAGGTCTGCCGGGCGGAGGAATTTCAGCAGCTGCGTGGGCGCCAGGCCCTAGAGACAAGCGGCCCACTGCGCAAGCGGGATCGGTTGCTCCGCCTGCTTGGTCTGCGGAGTTGAGAGCCAGGCCTGCGTGCAGATGGCCTCCAGACGCCGGAGATAGCGTTGTCACACCATGGGCAGCCCCGTCGCAGCGCGGGCAACGGAAGAGATCGGGCCATCGGATCTGTGCCAAGGCTTCATCACTGGGCCTCCGTTCCGTAGCATTGCTGGATCTCTGGTAACGGAAAGCCCCTTCTGGCACTGAATGCCGTTGCGTCCCATGATCTGACTGGTGCTGGCGTACCAGTTTGGGACTCAGTTGCCGCTCGCGGAGCAAGCAGCCTAATCAAGTCCGCTTTTGGTCCCGGACCAGTTTTGGATGTCGCTTGACATCCACCAGTCTGAGGTACTCAGACTGGCCTTGAGGAAGCTGATTAGGCTGCTCGGAGCTCTCTACTCGGCTGGTGCGACTTGGATTTCGGGAATTGAGGGTAGCCAACCCGCCGGCCGAAACCATCCATACTGACAGGCCCGCCAACGTCACGTTGTACAGACATAAAGGCTGCTATGCAGGGTTGACTAAATGGTCTTCCCATGCGATAGTACATAAATAGTGAGACATTCAATGCAAGAAATCGAACCAGTTATCGAGGGTCTTAACATAGCCATTACTGCTCGCTGCACCCAAAGCTCGCTGAGCAGGTGGTGGAGCGTGGGGGCAGACGAAGCTCAGCGGGCTGTGAACGGGGAGCGCAATGGCTCCTATTCGTTCCATACTGACTACGAGGACAGGCCATTCTTGCTAATTGACTTTAATGACGTTGTTGACTTTGACGAGATAGTTGTTTTCAACCGCCTGTATCCAGATATCAGTATACCCAGGGCTCGCACGCTCTGTGTTGACATATCTATTGACGGCGAAGGATGGCACCGCGTTTACGAAGGGAGTCAGCAAGCAAAAGATTTTGGTGGCATAGATGGCAACCCATTGCGGATTTTCTGCTCCGGCTACAACACTCGCTTTGTTCGCTTGCAGCTTCAAGAACCAAATCATCTCCACCTAGATTCTGTTGAGATTTACAAATATTAGGGGTCCCTATCCAGGGGGGGGTGTGCAAGTTGCTGCGTTGCTGCGCCCTTGACCGCCCTGGTTTTTGTGCTTGTGTCTCAATGAGAGGCCGATTGGTCCGTAATGGTCGTCTTGAGGCTAGCGGTCTTTCTCAAGAGCAGCCTCACACTGAACCTCGCTGGTGTATAGCCGAAGAAACCCAGGAATTGAAAGTCCTTCTGAAACTGGATTCTCTTTGGCGCTATGGATAGACTGGTATGTATGTAGCATTCTACGCGCCCAGGTCAGCCGGTGAGGAGCGAGCTGGGTAGTTAAGAAGACCATTGGCCTGGAGACGGATCATGCGGACCAGCAGCCCCATGGCCCGGGAATTCTCCTGCGCCTGCGCATGGCTCAGCTCGTCTCCTGCACGTGAGCGCAGGAAGTAGTGCTCGAGTTCCTCCTGCACCTGATGCAGTTGCAGCAGAGTACGCTCGGCTTCTTGCTGGGCTTCCGTTAGGTTCTTGTTGGCAGTCTCCAGCTCCTCGCCGCGTTGTTGGAGTTGATTTCCGAGGTCAGTAGTGCTTGCTGAGGCGGCTTGGAGGGCCTGATCCTTGGACTGGACCTGGGCGCTGAGATCGTTCTGGGCCATGCTCAGCTGGTCATAACGTTGCTGCAGGGTGAGGAGCTCCTGGTTGCGCTGTTGGAGTTGATTGGTGATGTCGGAGCACTTCGCTTGAGCAGCCTGCAGGGCCTGGTGTTTTGCCTTGGATTGTGCCAGGTCGTCTTGGAGGCGTTTGAGCTGGGCGGCCTGCTGATCACGGGCGTTGTGGGCTTGCTGCAAGGCCTGAGCCTGGGCGGTGCACTCCTGCTGAAGTTCTTCGGCGCGGTGGATGGCGGCATCTTTCTCGGTGTCGAGAGCGTCTTTTTCAGAGGTGACGGCGTCGTGTTGTGCCTTGGATTGTGCCAGGTCGTCTTGGAGGCGTTTGAGCTGGGCGGCCTGCTGATCACGGGCGTTGTGGGCTTGCTGCAAGGCCTGAGCCTGGGTGGTGACCTGCAGCTGAAGTTCTTCGGCGCGGTGGATGGCGGCGTCTTTCTCGGTGGCGAGGGCATCGACTTTGGTTTGGAGCTGGACGGTGAAGTCATCTTGTTCGCGTGAGCGCAGGAAGTAGTTCTCGTGCTCCTCCTGCACTTGGTGGAGCTGCAGGAGGGTGAGCTCGGCTTCTTCCCTGGATTCCTTGATGGCTTGGTTGGCAGCCTCCAGCTCCTGAAGGCGGCTTTGGAGCTGTTGTTTAAGGTTGTCGGCGTCCTGGAGCGCGGCATCTTTCTTCTTGACCAACCCGTCATACTCTGTATTGAGCTGAGCCAACTCCTCTACCAGGTGCTTCACCTTGATGGTCTGCTGTTCTGTTTGGCACCAGCGGCTTTGCAGGGCC
The DNA here is from genome assembly GCF_024346455.1 of Cyanobium sp. Aljojuca 7A6. GTDB lineage: Bacteria > Cyanobacteriota > Cyanobacteriia > PCC-6307 > Cyanobiaceae > Cyanobium. The sequence goes on along the minus strand of NZ_JAGQCY010000014.1, from coordinate 1,612 downwards.
TCGGCACTGGCACTGTTGTCGAGCCGATGGATGTAGTTGCTGTCGGGAGTGGTACCGGCAAGTTCAGCCAGAAGTTCGAGGTCGAGATAGGCCTCCAAGGCATCGGGTTCCACCTCCAGTACCGAACGCGTCACCACGGCCAAAAGCGCGTCCACCTCTGGCAATGACATGGGGACAGTGGGGCAAGTGGTCTCGCCACGGAGCCAGGCTAGTAACTCATCCGCTTTGAGCTGGCGCAGGCGCCATGAGCTGATCAGCCGGGAGCCATCCCTCTTCCGGGCCAGGCTGCGGTATCCCTCCAGCAGTTCCTTGCTGTCGGGGGTTGGCTGGTCCAGCTGGCGCCAGATCTTCAAGACGGCGTCAGGGGTGTCGTAGAGGAGGAGGTCCACCGAAGCCCCAGCGTCGTCGGCCGTCCGCCGCAGTCCCCCTGTGCTCAGGTGCTCCTCGAGAGCTGGTTCTAGGGGGAAAGGGGAATACCAATGAAACACGGCAGGTCGGCCACAATGACTGGAACTTAAGTTGGACAAGCCCATCCTGTCTCCTGGTGCCTGAATCGCCCTTGAATATTGTGATCGGGGCACCAAGCCTGATCACTCAGCTACCTGCGGGGCCCACCTTGCTGGTCGAAGCGGATGGGGAGCGGCTGTCGGCTTTGACTTTGCCCCTGGAACGCCGCCAGGAACCGCTGAGCTGGCGTCATGCCGTTCTGGCTGCCGAGACCGAAGCTGATGTGTTGTGGCACTGGTTCAGTGATCACCGGCTGGACGGTCCCCTTGGAATGGATGGGTGGCAGTCCCACTATCCCAATGTGAAGCTGCTGGCGGAGCAGAGGATGGTGGGCACTCGGCTGGACACGCTGCTGGAGGGCTGGCCACAAGCCCAGAGCAGCACCACGCCATTGCAGCTGTTGGTGCGTCAAGGTGATCCACTTGGGGCGCTGCAGGGGGCAGGCCTCTGGCTGGTTCGTTTGGAGCGGGTGGAGCTGCTGGGGCCCAGGGCCGCAGAGATCTGGGGTGAGGCGTTAGACGCCTGGCTCGTGGCACGGGGCTTCTGCCGGCAAGAAGGGCGGAAGGACGCCTGGCTGCGCGATCCACTGGCGACCCGACTTCTGGAGCTGGAGGAGCTGCAGCAGGAAAGGGATCAACTTGCCACACAGCTCGCTCAGATCAGGCTGGAAGTCGACGCCATGGCGGAAAGGCTTGGCTCTGACAGCTCAAGGATCTCGTGACAGATTGATTGGATCACGGGCGGCTTGCGGCCAAGGGCCGGGCCAGATGCCGGAGACGATGGAGGGCTTCAGCCTGGGCGGTGAGCTTCTGCTGGAGGTCGTTGGCGCTCTGGCTGGCGGCGTCTTTCTCGGAAGCGAGGGCGTCTTTTTCAGAGACGAGGGCGTCTTGTAGCGCCTTGGACTTCGCCAGGTCGTCTTGGAGGCTTTTGATCAGGGCAGCGTGCTGATCGCGGGCGTTGTGGGCTTGCTGCAAGACCTCAGCCTGGGCGGTGAGCTTCTGCTGGAGGTCGTTGGCGCTCTGGCTGGCGGCGTCTTTCTCGGAAGCGAGGGCGTCTTTTTCAGAGACGAGGGCGTCTTGTAGCGCCTTGGACTTCGCCAGGTCGT
>NZ_JAGQCY010000013.1 GCF_024346455.1 Cyanobium sp. Aljojuca 7A6 | reverse complement strand
AAACTTTTTTGGTTGTCCAGGTTCTACCGCTCCACCCCTTCCGGGGCTCTCGCGGCGCGTCGCCTCCCGGCGACTCAGAAAACTTACAGCACCGTCGGCTCGCGCCTCTCAGTCTCAGTAAGCCCGCTTCCCCCTCGAGCTCTCGCTCTGGTGGGGCGCAGTCCAAAATCATATCACCTCATTGGGGGCTCACCGCCAAGGGGCGAGATTCTTGCCTGGCTTCAGCTCCCGGCAGACCAGCGCAGGGCCTGACGCTATTGGGAGCATCAGGCGCCAGGTGCGTGGGCACCTCAGAGGCTCCTAGGAGGGGCTGCACAACCTGGGTTCCCGCGTCCCCGTTCGGCGCCCCTGCCACGTCTTCCTGCGGCTGGTGTGTCTTGCTTGGGAGCCATGGGCCATGGCATGGCAGCCAGGGGCGATTGAGAGCTGCTGTGGGCCTCTGGACCCAAAGGAAGGCCTGAACACAAAAAAGCCGCGATCGCTCGCGGCTGAAGGGAAAGAACAATCGGGGCAGAAGCCCCGGCTGGCTTCAGAACAGACCCAGGGTGAGGGACTTGTCGATCGGCAGGCAGGCGCCGATGCCCAGGTAGATGGTGAACACGGTGCCGAACAGGAAAGCACCCATGGCCACGGGGCGGCGGAAGGGGTTCTGGAACTTGTTGAAGCTCTCGATGAAGGGAATGAGCATCAGGCCCAGGGGGATCATCGTCTGAAGGGCGATGCCCAGCAGCTTGTTAGGAACCACCCTGAGGATCTGGAACACCGGGTAGAGGTACCACTCGGGAAGGATCTCGAGCGGCGTGGCGAAGGGATCGGCCCGATCGCCCAGCATGGCGGGGTCGAGAACGGCCAGACCCACCAGGCAGGCGAGGGTTCCCAGGATCACCACCGGGAAGATGTAGAGGAGGTCGTTGGGCCAGGCCGGCTCGCCGTAATAGTTGTGGCCCATGCCCTTGGCCAGCTTGGCCCGCAGCTTGGGGTCGGTGAGGTCAGGCTTCTTGAGGATGTGCATGGTGGGGAGCTCGGAGCGCTGGTGACCAGTGGGGGAAGGCTAGGTGGAAGAACGGGGTTCAGAGCGGGCCTGAGATGCCCTGCTTACGGATCATGAGGAAGTGGATCAGCATGAACACCGCCAGCAGCCAGGGCAGGACGAAGGTGTGGAGGCTGTAGAAGCGCGTCAGGGTGGACTGGCCGACGCTTTCACCGCCGCGGAGCAGCTCGACCATGAAGTCGCCGACAACGGGGACGGCGGCGGGAACACCGCTGACGATCTTCACGGCCCAGTAACCAACCTGATCCCATGGGAGGGAATAGCCGGTAACGCCGAAGGACACCGTGATCACGGCCATGGTGACGCCGGTGACCCAGGTCAGCTCCCGGGGCCGCTTGAAGCCACCAGTGAGATACACCCGGAAGACGTGCAGGATCAGCATCAGCACCATCATGCTGGCGCTCCAACGGTGCACTGAGCGGATCAGCCAGCCGAAGCTGACGTCGGTCATCAGGTACTGGACCGAGGTATAGGCCTCCACCACCGTGGGCTTGTAGTAAAAGGTCATCGCGAAGCCGGTGGCGAACTGAATCAGAAAGCACACCAGCGTGATGCCACCCAGGCAATAAAAAATATTGACGTGGGGGGGAACGTACTTGGACGAGATATCGTCGGCAATCGCCTGGATTTCGAGGCGCTCCTCAAACCAGTCATAGATCGGGGACGACTTGGCGCCAGGAGACGAGTTCGCCATGCAGCGTGGGGCTTGGGTTGCGAGAGTCTACCGATCGTTCTGACCCCCCCGTGAGAGACCAGGGCCGCCGGTCCATCCCGGCTCAATGCTTTGCAACAGGGCTGCCAGGCGGGGTCCGGCTCTTGCGGCTCCTCCTGGTGACGGGCCTGTGCCTGCGGTTGTGCCTCCCTGCCCCGGCGCTGGCACTCAGCGATGCCCAGCAGCTGGTGGTGGAAGCCTGGCGGCTGGTGAACCAGAGCTATGTCGATCCCGCCCAGCTGGAGGCGGTGCAATGGCGGCGCCTGCGCCAGAAGGCCCTGGAGAAGTCGATTGCCAGCTCGGTGGAGGCCTACGACGCGATCGAGGCCATGCTGGCGCCGATCGGCGACCCCTACACCCGGATGCTGCGCCCCGAGGAGTACGCCACCCTTCGCTCCAACACCCAGGGCCGCGTGACCGGCGTGGGGCTGCAGCTGGGACTGCGAGCCGGGGATCAGCGGATCGTCGTGATCGCCCCCCTCGATGCCTCCCCCGCCGCCGACGCGGGGATCGTCTCCGGCACCGAGATCCTCAAGGTGGACGGCATCCCAGCCGACGTGCTGGGGCTGGAGGGCACCGCCGCCCGCCTGCGCGGTCCCGCCGGCAGCGACGTGCTCCTGGCCCTGCGCACCCCGGCGGGCCAGGCCTCGGAGGTGTTGCTCGACCGCCGCGAAGTGGATCTGCAACCGGTACGCAGCCATCGCCTGCAGAGCGAAGGGCACTCCCTGGGCTACCTGCGGATCACCCAGTTCAGCGAACCGGTGCCCCAGCAGGTGCGCGCCGCCCTGGCCGAGCTGACCGCCACTGGTGGCAGCGGGCCGATCGAAGGGCTGATCCTGGACCTGCGCAACAACTCCGGCGGATTGGTGGCCGCCGGTCTGGCGGTGGCCGATGGCCTGCTCGACGGCGAGCCGATCGTCGAAACCCAGGATCGGGGCGGTATCGCCGCCCGGCAGCAGGCGACTCCCGGCCGTCTCTACAGCGGCCCGATGCTCACCCTGGTGAACGCCGGCACGGCCAGCGCCAGCGAGATCCTGGCCGGTGCCCTCCAGGACGGCGGCCGCTCCCGTCTGGCCGGCAGCCGCACCTTCGGCAAGGGGCTGATCCAGACCCTGATCAACCTGAGCGACGGCAGCGGTCTGGCGGTGACCGTGGCCCGCTACCTCACCCCCAACGGCCGCGACATCCAGAACCAGGGCATCGAGCCGGACGTGCTGCTGTCCCAGCCTGAGCCCCTGGAGCCGGACGGGGACGGGGACACCTGGCGGCAGGCGGCCGCCACCCTGCTGGTGGCTGAACTGGCGGCCCCAGCCCTCGCGCCATGAGCCAGCGCACCTACCACGATCCGCTGCACGGGGCGATCCGCCTCGATCGCCAGGATCCCGCCGAAGCCCTGGCCATCGACCTGATCGACACGGCGCCCTTCCAGCGGCTGCGGCGAATCCGACAGCTGGGGCCAGCCTTCCTCACCTTCCATGGGGCGGAATCCAGCCGCTTCACCCATTCCCTCGGCGTGCTCGCCATAGCGCGGCTGGCCCTGCAGCAGTTGGAGCGGCTCGATCCCTCCCTGGCCGAGCACCGGGGGGTCTTGTATGCCGCCGCCTTGCTGCACGACGTGGGCCACGGACCCCTCAGCCACTCGGGCGAGGAGATGTTCGGGGTGCAGCATGAGGTCTGGTCGGGCCGGCTGATCCGCGACCATCCCGCCCTGCGCGACCGGCTCGACGCGGAGGCCCCCGGGCGGGCCGCCCTGGTGGCCGACCTGCTGGAGCACGGCCACCACCCTTGCCGGGCGATCAAGGCCCTGGTGAGCAGCCAGCTCGACTGCGACCGGCTCGACTACCTGCTGCGCGACAGCTACAGCACCGGCACCCGCTACGGCCAGCTCGACCTGGAGCGAATCCTCGCCAGCCTCACCCTGGCGCCCGACGGCGATCTGGCCCTGCATCCCCGCGGTCTGATGGCGGTGGAGCACTACCTGGTGGTGCGCCACCTGATGTACAGGAGCGTCTACAACCACCGGCTCAACATCGTCTGCAACTGGCTGCTGAACCGGGTGATCGCCGTGGCCCGCCGGCTCGGCCCCGCCGTGGTGTGGGCCGATCCCACCATGGCCCGCTGGCTCTGGGATCGCGACCGGCTTGATCTGGACAGTTACCTGGCCAACGACGACATCCGCACCGGCTACCACCTGGTGCGCTGGCGGGAGGAGGCCCCCCAGGAACTGGCCGATCCCTGCGGGCGGCTGCTGGAGCGGCGCCTGCCCAAGGCCACGGACGTGAGCGATCTCCCCCCGGCCGGCCAGATCGAGCTGCTGGCGATGGCGCGGCAGTTGTGCGAACGGGCCGGCCTGGTGGCGGAAGGTTGCTGCGCCCTGCAGCAGCGCCAGAGCCGGGGGTATCACCCCTATGCCGGGGGCCTGCGGCTCTGGGATGGCCTACGGCTGCAGGCCCTCGAGCAGCGCTCGCCCCTGGTGGCCAGCCTCTGCCAGACGGTCGACATGGCCTGGCTGATCCACCCCGCCCAGGTGAGCGACGACCTGCGGGCGGCCCTGGCGGTGCGGCGGCAGGAGGACGGGGGCCGCCAGGGCCTCTAGGTTCGCTGCAGTCCTGGGCACCGCCTTGGCCGCCGCACTGATCCAGGCCATCGACGACCGGCAGCCGCACCTGCTGCGGCTGCCGGCGCAGCAGGGCTCCGCCAGTGCCCTGGAGGAAGTGCGCTACGCCCTCGGCAGCCGCCGGCCCCCGGCGGGCAGCGTGGTGCTGGAGGCGGGGAGCTGGCCCCTGCGCCTGCCGGAGCTGCGGCAGCTGCAGGAGCTGCTGGCCCCCCTGCAGCTGGAACTGGTGCGCGTTGCCAGTGGCCAGCCGGACACCCTGGTGGCCGCCGCGGCCCTCGGACTCGAGATCGATCCGGCGATGCCGCAGCCGCCTTCGCCAGCCAAAGCAGCCGTGGCGGGCGATCTGCTGGTGCATCGCGGCACCCTGCGCTCCGGCGACCATCTGCAGGCGGAGGGTTCGGTCCTGCTGCTCGGGGATGTGAACCCCGGTGCCCGCCTCAGTGCTGCTGGCAATGTTCTGGTGTGGGGGCGGTTGCGGGGCATCGCCCACGCCGGCGTCGCCGGCAACCCGGACGCCCGCATCGTCGCTCTGCAACTGCGACCCCTGCAGTTGCGCATTGCCGATGTGGTGGCCCGGGGGCCGGAAGGTCTGCCACCGCCCGGGCTGGCCGAGCAGGCCCTGCTGGTGGACGGGGAGATCCGCATCGATCCAGCGGCGCCGGACTTCAGCGGTTGATCAGGCCGAAGACCCCCAGTCCGCCGGCCACGGCCATGAACCACAACGGCGAGATCCGGGTGCGCAGCATCAGCACGCACACCAGCAGGGACACCACAACGCCGGCGGCGTTGGTGTCGGCGGTCTTGAGGATCTTCACCCCCACGGCGAACAGAATGCCGAGGGTGATGGGGCCGAGGCCCCGCTCGAAGGCCACACGCCAGGGGGAGTCCCGCAGCCGATTCCAACTGAGGCAGGCCACCACCATCAACAAGGTGGACGGCAGCAGGATGGCGATCTCAGCGCCGTAGGCGCTCAGCAGGGCCCAGCCGGGGCCCTCGGGCCAGCCGGCCCCCATGCCGAGCAGCCCCACGATCATCGAGCTCGGGCCTGGAGCCGCTTCCGCCAAGGCGTAGATGTCGGCGAACTGGGAGGGCCGCAGCCAGCAGTACTGCTCGACGCTGAGGTGGTGGTATTCCGTCAGCAGGGTGTTGCCGCCCCCCAGGGAAAACAGGGACAAACCCAGAAAGGTGCCCATCACCTGCAGCAGATGGCCCAGATCATTGAGCCGCATCGGGGTGCAGCTCGTGGCAGCGGACGCGACCGCGATCAGAACGGCCGGCATCAGCGACGCTCCCCCTGGGGTGCAGGGGGATGGGACGGCCGGGGCCAGTACCAGGCCATCGCCAGGGGACCGGCCACGAGCACCAGCGGCACCAGGCGCACGTGGAAGAACGTCATCAGGACGAAGGTGACAGCCGCCAGCACAAGGGCCATCGGATCCTTCCAGTACTGGTCGAGGATTTTGAACCCCATCGAGAGAGCCATCCCTGCCGCCGCCGCCACCACGCCCGCCAGCACACGGTCAAGCGCCGGCAGCGTATGGAACTGGAAATACAGCAGGCCGACCCCCATCAGCAGGGTGAACGGCACCAGCAGCATGCCCGCCAAGGCCGCCAGGGCCCCCGGCAGGCCGCGGAAGAACGTGCCGACGTAAACGGCCATGTTGATCTGGTTGGGGCCAGGAAAGAGCCGGGCCACGGTGAGTCCGGTGAGGAATTCCTCGTTGCTCATCCAGTGGCGCTGTTCCACGATGATCCGCTGGCTCCAGGCCGAGAGGCCACCGCCGAAGGCGGAGAGGGCCACCATGAGCATGCCGGTGAACAGCTGCCGCAGCCCGGGCGGGGAGGGCGTTGTGCCGGGGGCGGGGGATTCAGTCATGCACGAAATGGGGATCCGGCGGCAGTTCCCCCTCCTCGTGGCAGCTGGGATCGAGGGGATCGGGGGCGTGGTACTTCGAGGCCGCCTCCCAGTCGATCTCAAACATCTCCTTCAGCCGCGCCACCACTTCGGGAGCATCACTCTCGATGCCCAGCTCCCGACGCAGATCAAAGGCACTGCGATCGATGTTCATCGAGCCCGTCTGGGCGAAGGCCCCGTCCACCAGGATCAGCTTGGCGTGCAGCTTGGGGTGCTGCTGACGCCGCACCTTGACGCCGAAGCGCTCCATCACCCGCAGAGAAGAGAAGGTGTCGTAGATGTCCCAGTCGCTGATGCCGTGCTTGCCGCCGCACAGCACCCTCACTTTCACGCCCCGCTCCCGGGCACTGATGATCCGCTCCAGGATCACCGCATCGACGAACTTGGGGTGCTGGATCCAGAGGGTGCGGGTGGCGGCATCGACGATGCGGGCCATCTGTCCGCGGCTGTGGGCGCTGCTCCAGACCAGTCCCACGCCGAGATCGGGTTGGAAGAAGAGGCGCTGCCAGTCGGCTTCGAAGCCGGCGATCACCTGCGCCACCACGGCCGGGTTGTAGGTGAGCACCCCGTAGTCGCGGGTTTCGGTGAAGTATTTGTCGGACAGGTTGAAGGTGGCCACCAGGGCGGTGTGCCGGTCGACCACCATCGACTTCTCGTGGGTGACGGGGAACGCCTCACTGGTCCAGGCGGTCTCGATGCCCCAGGACTGGAGGCGGGCGAAGGCCTCGTCGTTCCAGCGGTCGCCACCGGAGGTGTGGGGATTGAGCATCACCCGCACCTGCACACCGCGCGCCTGGGCACGCCGCAGGGCCTCCTCCACCGCCTCCGACTGCAGCTTGAACTGCTTGAGGAGCAACTGCTCGGAGGCCTCCTCGATCAGGGCGACCACGGCATCCACACCGTCGTCGGGCATCACCAGCAGCCGCTGGGGCCGGTGGGGGGCGGAGGTCATCGAGGCGCAGGAAGGGAAAGGTCTTTCTAGCGGCAGTTCACGGCCATGGCCCGGTGACTTCGCCCAATGGGACTAACCTGCCGCGACGCCCGTGGACGCCGTGACGTCAGCCCCCGCTCGCATCATCCTCATCTGCTCCGGCAAAGGTGGCGTCGGCAAGACGACCCTCACCGCCAACCTGGGGATCGCCCTGGCCCGCCTGGGGGAGCGCACCGTGGTGCTCGATGCCGATTTCGGCCTGCGCAATCTCGATCTGCTGCTCGGCCTGGAGAACCGGATCGTCTACACCGCCCAGGAGGTGCTGGCCGAAACCTGCCGGCTGGATCAGGCCCTGGTGAAGCACAAGCAGGAGCCCAACCTGGCCCTGCTGCCCGCCGGCAATCCCCGGATGCTCGAGTGGCTCACCCCCGAGGACATGCAGCGCATCGTCGCCATGGTGGCCGAGCGGGCTGACTTCGTTCTGATCGACTGCCCGGCGGGGATCGAGGACGGCTTCAAGAATGCGGCGGCGGCCGCCCGCGAGGCGATCGTGATCACCACGCCGGAAGTGTCGGCCGTGCGGGATGCCGACCGGGTGATCGGCCTGCTCAACACCCGGGGCGTGACGCCGGTGCAGCTGGTGCTGAACCGGGTGCGCCCCCGGATGATGGCCAGCCAGGAGATGCTGGGCGTCGACGACGTCACCGACATCCTGGCCCTGCCCCTGGTGGGCCTGGTGGTGGAGGACGAGCAGGTGATCGTGTCCACCAACCGGGGGGAGCCGCTCACCCTCAACGGCAACGGATCCCCCGCCGCGAAGGCCTACCAGAACATCGCCCGGCGCCTGCGGGGTGAGGACATCCCCGTGGAGGATCCCTCCAAAGCCCGCAAGGGTCTGCGGGCCCGGCTGATGAACAAGATCCGCAAGACCACCGGTCTCTTCTGAGCACCATGACGCTGTTCGATTTCCTCCAACGGTTGCTGGGGCGCCAGAAACCCAGCGGCACCATGGCCAAGGAGCGGCTGCAGCTGGTGCTGGCCCACGACCGCAGTGATCTCAATCCCGAACTGCTCGAGCAGATGCGGCGCGAAATCCTTGAAGTGGTGCAGCGCTACGTGGAAATCGACATCGAGGAAGGCGACGTGAGCCTGGAGACCGAGGACCGCGTCACCGCCCTCGTGGCCAACCTGCCGATCAAACGGGCCCGGCCCCTGCCAGCCCTGGTGGCCGCGGCCGCCGCCGTGGGCATGGCCCAGGCCCCTGACCCCGAAGCCCCGCAGGAGCTGGCCCTTCCCCTGGCCTGCGAACCGGCGGAAGACCCCTCCCCCGCCGATCCGGACTGAGGCGGGACAGCACGGCGACGGCCTGCGGGAACCCTCCAGGCAGTGAAGCGACACCACGCCTTGCCAGACATCTTCCCCGTGGGCATCACCCCGGCCGAACAACGGGTCCTGGACCTGCTGCGCCGGGGCGACAGCAACCGCCACATCGCCGCCCAGCTGGTGCTGAGCCCACGCACGGTGGAGTGCCACGTCTCCCACCTGCTGGCCAAGACCGGCTGTCGCAGCCGCACCCAGCTGCTGCTCTGGGCCCTGGCCCAGGGATAGGCTGGGCCGGGCCAAGGCCCATGCCGGCTTAGCTCAGTGGTAGAGCAGCGCTTTTGTAAAGCGAAGGCCATCGGTTCAAATCCGTTAGCCGGCTTGCCTGGAAGGAGAACGGATCCACCTCCCTTACCATCACCCGATCACAGCAAGCGGGAGGCGATGTCATGCCGTGCCATGCCTGGCTGGTGGGGGGGCTGGTGACCCTCGCCGGGGATGTGGCCCAGGCCCCACCGCCGCAGCCACCGATCGCGCCCCAGCCTGCGACCCGCTCTGGCGCAGAGATCCTGGGCCGTCCGGGCATTCGCACCCGCTATGTGGATCCCAGCGGCCCCGCACCAACGGCTGGGAGCAAAACACCGCCGGCCGTTGGCCCCCCGGCGCGCCCCCTGACGGTTCCTGTCAACGAGAGGGTGGATTTCACCCCGACGATGGAGGAGGGCCCGTTCCAGCAGCCCACACTGCGGGGCCTGTTCCGCTGGGATCTGCAGCAGCCCGCCAGCCGCTGAGGGGCTCTAACCGATCGCCTGCCAGAGCGCCAGGACACCGAAGGCCAGGAACAGGCCACCGCTGAGGCGGTACAGCACCCGCTCACTGATCCTGCTACCGATCCACTGGCCCGCACCCACCGCCAGCCAGGTCACCAGGGCATGGCCCAGCAGCGTGCCGGCCAGCAGGCCGGCGAAGCTGAAGGCCGGCGCCGCCGCCAGAAAGATGGTGGCGAACTGGGTGCGATCCCCCAGTTCGGCCAGGAACACCAGCACGAAAGCCTCCCAGATCACGGCGCCCGGACCGCGGATGCTGCCATCGCTCTCGGCGGCGTCGATCGCCGCCTCGGCCTCCCGGGCCTCCTCCTTGGCGGCATCGGCGGGCAGGCCGGCCGCATCCACCAGCAACTTGACGCCGAACCCGAGGAACAGGGCCGCCGCCAGCCAGGGAACTACGGACTGGGGCAGCCACTCCCTCAGCCCGTAGCCCATGCCCAGGGACAACAGGGTGACCAGGCTGAGCGCCGCGAAGGCCCCGAGGAACACCCAGCGGGGGCGATGGCGCGCCGCCAGGATCAGGGCCATGAAGAAGGTCTTGTCCCCCAGCTCCGCCAGGGTGATGGCCGTCAGGCTGGAGCCGAAGGCGGCGAGCCCGGGATCGCCGGCGCTGGGAAGGATCATGGGGGGCGTTCAGCACGCCTCCGTCGGCGCCATGGAGTAGGTGCGGCCGCAGGACAGCCCTTCGCTATCTGGGCATCATGCTCCGGCGAACAGCCACAGCAACGCCGCCAAGCCCAGCCAACCCAGCCAACCCAGATTGAACAGGGGGGTAGCCAGATGGACCAGGGGCACCAGAAACCAGTGGCTGAGGCTCACCGTCAGCAACACCGCCAGCAGCAGGGGCAGCATCAGGCGCTCCCCCGGCCCGACGCCTCAGGGGCCCCGGGCCGGAGCACGCTCCACGCGTCGAAGCTTCCGTGCTCCGGCCCCCGCCAGGCCAGAACCGCGCTGGCCTGCCCGGATCCCGCCGGCCAGGGCAAGGGCTCAAGCAGGGACAGTCCGGGGAACTGACGGGCCGCCTCGCCTGCCGTGGTGGCGGGGGGCTCGCCGGAACGGTTGGCACTGGTGGTGGCCAGGGGGCCACTGAGGCGCAGAAGCTGGCGCGCCCGCTCGCAGGCCGGGACGCGCAGCCCCAGGCTCGTTCCCCCTGGATGGAGATGGGTGGTCATCGCACCAGCGATCGGCAACACCAGTGTGACGGCCCCTGGCCAGCTGCGCCGGGCCTGATCGAGCCAGGCCGGCGGCCAGGGCACGCCCAGGGCTTCCTCCAGCTGGGGCAGATCCGCCCCCATCAGGATCAGCGGCTTGTCGGCGGGGCGTTGCTTCAAGCGCCACAGCAGGGCCGCCGCCTCGGGCCGGGCGGCCAGGGCCGGCAGTGTGTCGGTGGGGAACAGGACCGCCTCCCCCTGCGCCAATCGCCTGGCCAGGTGCTCAGGACCCTTCATCGGACGCAGGGCCTCCAGCCACTGGCGAATCGGGCCCGGCCCTCCAGGTCGGCATGCACCCCGAGCCGTTCCAGGCCGGCGGCGCGCAGCAGCTCGCCGACCGCTTCGCTCTGGTCGTGGTGGTGCTCCAGCAGCAACAGGCCCCCGGGGGCCAGGCCCCTGGGGCTGCCCGCCACGATCGAACGGATGGCCGCCAGCCCGTCGGGGCCGCCATCGAGGGCCAGGCGGGGTTCGTGATTCCGCACCACTGGATCCAGCTCCAGGAGGGTGGCGCTGGGGATGTAGGGGGGGTTACTCACCACCAGATCCAGCGCCCCCCACCAGGGCGCCAACGGCTGCCACCAGTCACCCGCCAGCGGGGTGACGCGCTGCTGCAGGTCCCACCGGGTCAGGTTGGCAATCGCCTGGACGAGGGCCTCCGGGCTGGCCTCCGCCGCGAAGCCACGACTCTCAGGAAGGCTGCGGGCCAGGGCGATGGCCAGGCAACCGGAGCCGGTGCCCAGATCGGCCCAGCGGGATGGTGGGCGCGCTGCGGGCCCCAGCGACAGGGCCAGATCGACCAGCAGCTCCGTTTCCTGCCGGGGGATCAGCACCCCGGGCGCCACGGGCAGCTCCAGGTCGCGCCAGGGGCAGCGGCCCACCAGGTACTGGAGGGGCTCATGGGTGTGGAGGTGGCGGCGCCAGAGGGCTTCCAGCCCCTCCAGCGAGCGGTGCAGCCGAACCTCGGCCTGCGGATGGCACCACAGCGCCTGCAACTGGCTCCAGCGCAGACCGGCGCCCAGATCCAGCAGCCAGTCGAGGGCGGTGGCCTCGCCGCCGAGGGCCAGCAGGCGGCGGCGCCAGCCCAGCAGCTCCGACGCCGTGATCATCAGGCCGTCAGGGCCATCCGCCGGGGGCGCAGAGACGGGGACGGTGCCGACCTGGAAAACCATGGGGGAAGCCTAATCAGCAGTGGCAATCTCATCAGGGGTGGCCTCAGCAGGGTCGCCAGCAGAGGCCGGCCTCGGCCCGCAGCAGCCCGTCCAATTCCAGCTCGAGAAGCCGGGGCATCAGCTCGGCCATGGGGCGGTCGAGCGCAAGGCTCAGCTGCTCAAGGCTGGCGCCGCCGCCCACGGCCGCCAGCAACCCTTCCGCCTCCGCCCCCTGACACCCCCTGGCCGGAGCAGGGTCGTCGGCGGGGGGCCGCCGGGCCAGGGGCCCCCTGCCCAGCTGGCCGATCAGGTCGGCGGGGAGGAGCAGGGGGGTGGCGCCCCTGGCCAGCAACCGGTTGCTGCCCATGGCCGAGGCGCGGCCAGCATCAGCCGGCACCACCCAGAGCGGTAGCTCCTGCTGCCAGGCCAGCTCGGCCGAATGCAGCGCCCCGCTGGCCACCGGACACTCCACCACCACCACTGCCGCCGCCATGGCCACCAGCAGGCGGTTGCGGGCGACGAAGCTGCCGGGCCGGACCCTGCCCCCCTCGGCCAGCTCGCTCACGAGCAGGCCCTCACGGGCCACCTGATTTTGCAGCGCCGCATGGTGGAGGGGGTAGGCGCGGCCCAGTGGTGTACCCAGCACCCCGACAGGAGCCCCGCCGGCCGCCAGACAGCCCCCATGGACAGCGCCATCGATGCCTTCGGCCAGACCGCTCAGCACGGGCCAGCCCGCCTCGGCCAGGGCGGCGCCGATGGCGCGGGCCATCGAGAGGCCATGCAGGGATGGACGTCGGGTCCCCACCACGGCTACCGAGCGGCCATGGCCCAGGTGGGGCCAGAGGCTGCCCCGCCCTTGCCAGCAGAGCTGCAGGGGAGGCCGCTGCAGCTCCCGCAGGCCCGTCGGCCAGCTCCGATCCCCCGGCACCAGCACCCCACGGCCAAAGCGGCATCGCGGTGCGAAGGCCTCCAGGGGCCGGGGGCCCCAGCCATGGCGAAACCGCTCCACCGCCGCCACCAGCTCACGCCCCAGACCCGGCACCGCCGCCAGCTCATCCGCAGAAGCCTCCCAGGCTCCGGCCAGCCCGCCACAGCAGGCCTCAAGGGACCGCAGCCGCTGCCAGCCGAGCCCGGGGCAGCGGCTCCAGAGCAGCCACCAAAGGCGCCGCTGCCGATCCCAGATAGGGGCCACTTGGCGGGGGAAAGAACCCTGCACCAGATCTCCCATCCGCAGCGCCCCACGGCCAGAACAACAGTACAAGCGTACTATAAATGACCGGCGCTCCCGGGCGGTCCCGACCGCAGGATGGCCAGGGCCTGCTCCAGGTCCTCCGGCAACCGCCGCAGCAAGCGTCGCCGCGAAGGGCCACTGGCGAGCTCCACCAGTACCAGATCGACGCAGGCTTCTGCCGCCACGGTCCCGTCGGGGCGGATGAAGTGGCTGAGCCAGGGGAGCTTCAACCCCACCCGCGGCAGCACCTTGCTGCGGATCTCGACGCCGTCACCGTGGAGCAGGGCCTGGCGGTAATCGATGCGCAGGCCCACCACCGGTAATTCCAGCCCCCGTGCAGAGAGGGCGCTATAGGCCACGCCGGCCTGGGCCAGGGCCTCGACCCGGGCCTCCTCCAGCCAGGCCAGATAGGCCCCGTGCCACATCACCCCGGCATGGTCGGTGTGCTGGGGCAGCACCCGCCGCTGCAGTCGCCACCACGCCTGCTCCGGACGCTGCATCACGGTCTTCACCACGGGAGAGTGCGGAATGGGGATCAGCCATAGGCTGATGCCGAGCCATTTTGATGTCCGTGTTCCGCAACCTGCTGATCGCCGATTCCGGCAAGGGCCATGTCGAGGAGATGGTCCGCCTCCTGCGCGATATCCCCCCCTGCCGACAGGCCCGGATCAACCTTCTGCACGTGATTCCCGAGCAGGGGGGGCTCGATCTGGAAGCCCATCGTCAGCAGGCCGAAATTCTGGTCAAGGAGGCCATTGAGCGCCTCGGCCTGACCCCAGCCGAAGTCAACATCGTGGTGCGCGAAGGCGATACCAAGCTGACCGTGCTCAAGGTGGCCGATGAACTGGAGGCCGATCTGATCGTGATGGGATCGCGGGGGCTGGGCAGGCTGCAGTCGATCCTGGGCAACAGCACCAGCCAGTACGTCTTCCAGCTGTCGACCCGTCCCATGCTGCTGGTCCGCGACGACCTTTACGTGAAGGCCATCAACCGGGTCCTGGTGGCCATCGACGGCACCGGTGTGGGCGACGACGCCCTGAGGCTGGCCTGTGAGCTGGTGCAGGGCATCCCTGGCGGCAGCCTCACCGGCGTGCACGTGTCCCGTCAGGACATCACACCCTCACGGGGAGGGCGCACCCCCGGGGACGACGTGCTGCTGAAGGCGATCCAGCGGGCGCGCAGCTTCGGTGTGGAGATGAAGGGGCTGCATCGCACGGGTGACATTGCCCGCGGTGTGTGCACCACCGCTGAGGACGTCAAGGCGGATCTGGTGGTGATCGCCTCCCAGGACCGCAGACCACTTGTGGCCAGAGCCCTGGTGGATCTCGACAAGCTTCTGGGCAGCTCGGTGAGCGACTACATCCGGGTGCATGCTCCGGCTCCGGTGCTGCTTGTGCGGGAGCCGGAGGGGCGGGCCCGCTGAACCCGGCTCAGCCGCCCTGGCGGCTGTTCGTCTGGATGTAAAGAATGATCAGGAAGACGGCGGGAACCAGAACGAACAGAAGGCTGGCAACGAAGCCGAGGTCGTTGGTTTCCATGACTGCTGGAGAGGTTCTGAGAAGGTATCACCGCCCATCGGCAGGAAGGACGCCCCCTTCATCGCTCGTTGTGGATGGAGACGCCGCTCCTTCATGTGCCGTCAGCCCCTCCTGAGAATCCTCCTGCTGCGGTGCAGCGGGAGGCTCGGGCCAGGCGGTGGGGCCCTCCGGCAGGGGCAGGGAGCGGGCCCGGATCAATTCGCCCTCACGGTCGCCCAGTCCCACCTGGGGTTTGGTGAGCACCATCACCGATTTCTCCACCAGGGCCTGGCAGGCCAGCCGCCAGGTCTGGGGGCGCCGTTTCAGCTTCAGCAGTTCCACCGACGTCAGCTCGGTGAGCGCATTGTGCGCGCCTCCCTCCACCACCTCCACAAAGCAGGTGATGCACTGGCCGCAGCCACCACAGTTGCCCAGGCGGCCCTTGAGGCCGTAAAGCTCAATGCCTTCGCGCAGGGCCACCTCGCGGAGGTTCTCCCCCGGGTAGCACTCCACGTCGCGCTGCTCACGCACGAACCGGATCACGGGCATGGCAGCAGCCTCTCGGGGAACAGGTGGGCTTCCATTCTGGATCGCGCCGTTGCGGTCCGTTACCTGGGCCCCGTGGCGTTGCCCGCAACCCTTACCATCGCCAGCACGGATCGGTATTCACCGAGCGTCTCCTTAGCCGCCATCGCTCCGGCGATCGGCTTTGGCAACTGTCAACCCAGACCTGACCCCCCAATGGGATTGCCCTGGTACCGGGTGCACACGGTCGTCATCAACGACCCGGGCCGACTGCTGGCCGTGCACCTCATGCACACCGCCCTGGTAGCCGGCTGGGCCGGCTCCATGGCGCTCTATGAGCTTGCGATCTTCGACCCCTCCGACCAGGTCCTCAACCCCATGTGGCGCCAGGGCATGTTCGTCATGCCCTTCATGGCCCGCCTGGGCGTGACAGGCAGCTGGGGGGGCTGGAGTGTCACCGGTGAAACCGGCGTCGACCCCGGCTTCTGGAGCTTCGAAGGCGTGGCTGCGGCCCACATCATCTTCAGTGGCCTGCTCTTCCTTGCCGCCATCTGGCACTGGACCTACTGGGATCTCGAGATCTGGCAGGACCCCCGCTCCGGGGAGCCAGCCCTCGACCTCCCCAAGATCTTCGGCATCCACCTGCTGCTGGCCGGCCTGGGCTGCTTCGGCTTCGGAGCCTTCCACCTCACCGGCGTCTTCGGACCGGGGATGTGGATCTCGGATCCTTACAGCCTCACGGGCCACCTCGAAGCGGTGCAACCCTCCTGGGGACCTGAAGGCTTCAACCCCTTCAACCCAGGGGGGATCGTGGCGCACCACATTGCCGCCGGCATCGTCGGCATCATCGCCGGCATCTTCCACATCACCACCCGTCCGCCGGAGCGCCTCTACAAGGCGCTTCGCATGGGCAACATCGAGACGGTCCTGGCCAGCGCCATCGCGGCGGTGTTCTTCGCGGCCTTCATCGTGGCCGGAACCATGTGGTACGGCTCGGCCGCCACACCGGTGGAACTGTTCGGACCCACCCGCTACCAGTGGGATCAGAACTACTTCAAGACGGAGATCAACCGTCGCGTCCAGACCGCCATGGACAACGGCGCCACCAAGGAAGAGGCCTTCGCGGCCATTCCCGAGAAGCTCGCCTTCTACGACTATGTGGGCAACAGCCCCGCCAAGGGTGGCCTGTTCCGCGTTGGCCCGATGATCAACGGTGACGGCCTGCCCACCTCCTGGATCGGGCACATCTCCTTCACCGACAAGCAAGGCCATGACCTAGAAGTCCGTCGCCTGCCCAACTTCTTCGAGAACTTCCCGGTGGTCCTCCAGGACGATCAGGGCATCGTCCGCGCCGACATTCCCTTCCGTCGTGCCGAGGCGAAGTACTCCTTCGAGCAGCAGGGCGTGACGGCCACCGTCTATGGCGGTGCCCTCAACGGTCAGACGTTCACCGATCCCGCCGACGTCAAGCGACTGGCCCGCAAGGCCCAGCTTGGCGAGGCCTTCGAGTTCGACCGTGAGACCTACCACTCCGACGGCACCTTCCGCAGTTCACCCCGCGGCTGGTTCACCTTCGGCCATGCCTGCTTCGCCCTTCTCTTCTTCTTCGGCCACATCTGGCACGGTGCCCGCACCCTCTACCGTGATGTCTTCGCCGGTATCGACCCCGATCTCGGTGAGCAAGTGGAATTCGGTCTGTTCGCCAAGCTGGGCGACCGTTCCACCCGACGCCTGCCCGAGGGCTTCGTGCCCCCGGCTGGCTCCCCCCTCAGCTGACCGCCAGCCCCCCCGAGGATTCCCATGGAGAGCTTCGCCTACATCCTGATCCTGGCCCTGGCCATCTCCACGCTCTTTTTCGCGATCGCCTTCCGCGATCCCCCGAAAATCGGCAAGTGACCACGCTTTTGGATTGACGCAACCCCTGGGAAACCAGGGGTTTTTTCTTGTCTGGGGACCCACCTTGATGGCGACCCCTTCTCTTTGTGCGCGTAGCTGTTTACACTCCAAATACTTGGAAGCGTGCCCAGGGATGCAATGTCCCTCCTGCCAACACACCGATAGCCGTGTTCTGGAATCAAGGGCCGCCGATTCCGGGCGCAGCGTGCGGCGGCGCAGGGAGTGCCTCAACTGTGATTTTCGCTTCACCACCTACGAACGGGTCGAGACTGTTCCGATCACCGTGGTGAAGCGCAACGGCAGCAGGGAAACCTTCAATCGCAGCAAACTCCTGCACGGTCTGCTGAGGGCCTGCGAGAAGACCGGCCTGGAACCGGCCCGACTGGAGGCCGTCGTCGACGACATCGAACTGGTCCTGCAGCAGCGGGCCGGCCGTGAGGTGAGCAGCAACGAGATCGGTGAGCTGGTGCTGCAGCGCCTGCGCGAGATGAGCGAGGTCGCCTACGTGCGCTTCGCCTCCGTCTACCGCCAGTTCCAGGGCGTCAGCGATTTCGTGGCCACCCTGGAAGGCCTGGGGAACCGGGGCAAAACCAAGAACCGGCTGGTGGTGGTTGGTTGAGGCCGATGCGAAGCAGCCGAGAGAGGCTTCAGCCGGCCCATTGATAGAGTGATCGATCGGGTGTGCGCTGCAGGCGGGCAGTCACCCCGTTCCTTCGCACTGCCGCCGGCAGACCGTCCCAGCTCCATGACCCTCACTCCTTCTTCCGAAGCCGACACCCTCGAGGCCCTCACGCCGATCAGCAGCGAGGAGGCCGCCGACATCGAGACCACAGAGGATCTCGATCTGGCCATTCCGGAAGAGGTTCCCAGCGCCGACGACTCCAGCAGCAGGGTCAGCGCCCGGGATGGTGACGGCGTGGGCTTCACGCTGGATGAGTTCGCGGCCCTGCTCAGCAAGTACGACTACAACTTCAAGCCGGGCGACGTCGTCAACGGCACCGTGTTCGCCCTTGAATCAAAGGGCGCCATGATCGACATCGGCGCCAAGACCGCCGCCTTCATGCCCCTGCAGGAGGTGTCGATCAACCGCGTCGAGCATCTTTCCGACGTGCTCGAGCCCGGGGAGGTGCGCGAATTCTTCATCCTCAGCGAGGAGAACGAGGACGGCCAGCTCACCCTTTCGGTTCGCCGCATCGAATACCAGCGCGCCTGGGAGCGGGTGCGCCAGCTGCAGAAGGAAGACGCCACCATCTACAGCGAGGTGTTCGCCACCAACCGCGGTGGTGCCTTGGTGCGGGTGGAAGGCCTGCGGGGCTTCATCCCCGGCAGCCACATCAGCACCCGCAAGGCCAAGGAGGAGCTCGTGGCCGACTTCCTCCCCCTCAAGTTCCTGGAGGTGGACGAGGAGCGCAACCGCCTGGTGCTGAGCCATCGTCGTGCCTTGGTGGAGCGCAAGATGAATCGCCTCGAGGTGGGCGAGGTGGTGCTGGGTACCGTCCGGGGCATCAAGCCCTACGGCGCCTTCATCGACATCGGTGGTGTCAGTGGTCTGCTGCACATCTCCGAGATCAGCCACGAGCACATCGAGACGCCCCACACCGTGCTCAATGTCAACGATCAGATGAAGGTGATGATCATCGATCTCGATGCCGAGAGGGGCCGGATTTCCTTGTCCACCAAGGCCCTTGAGCCCGAGCCCGGCGACATGCTGACCGATCCCCAGAAGGTGTTCGACAAGGCCGAGGAAATGGCCGCTCGTTATAAGCAGATGCTGCTTGAGCAGGCCGAGGACAGCGAACCCATGGGCGTTTCGCTCGAATGAAGCCACTGGCTCGGACGCTCTGACCATGGTGCTTCTCTCCCTGCGGGGCACCCCGCTCCCCTGCGGGGGCAGGCCCCTGGAGGCAGTGTTGTTCGACAAGGACGGCACCATGAGCCACAGCGAGCCCATGCTCGTGGCCCTGGCCCGGGCCAGGGTTTTTCATTGTCTGGCCCTGGCCGATCTGGCCGCCAGCGCCCCGGAGCGTCACCGCGACCTGGGCGAGCTGCTCCACCGCGCCTATGGCTTTTCCACCGAAGGCCTCCAGCCCGCCGGAACCATGGCAGTGGCCAGCCGCGACCACAACCTGGTGGCCACCGCCACCGCCCTGGTGCAGGTGGGCCTGGGCTGGCCCGAGGCCCTGGCCATGGCCGAAACGGTGTTCGCCCGCACCGACGCCCTCCACGGCCAGGGGAGCGAACGGCGCCCCGCACCCACCGCCGGCCTGCGGCCCCTGCTGGAGGCCCTGCGGCAGGCGGGGGTGCGCTGCGCCGTGATCAGCAATGACCATGTCGACGGTATCGAAGCCTTCCTGGCTGCCCATGATCTGGCGGCCTACGTGCAGGCCATCTGGAGCGCGGAACATCAGCCCCGCAAGCCGGATCCCGCCGCCGTCCACGGTCTGTGCGGTGAACTGGGCGTGGCCGTGGAGAGTTGTGCCCTGATCGGCGACGCCAACAGCGACCTGCGCATGGCCCGCGCCGCCGGAGTGCCCGTCGTGCTGGGCTACCGGGCCGGCTGGCGGCGGCCGGTGGAGCTGGATGGCTCCTTCCTGCAGCTGGATCACTGGCAGGAGCTGACCGTGGTGGCGCCTGTCGGCTCAACGCTGGTGGCTCCGTCCATCCCTGCCGGGGACAGCGAACCTGTGGGAATAAGCTCACCCATCGACTGATCGCATCCCCCCATGAGCCGTTTCGTCTTCACCTCGGAATCGGTGACGGAAGGCCACCCCGACAAGATCTGCGACCAGGTCAGCGATGCCGTGCTGGATGCGCTGCTGGCCCAGGATCCCTCCAGCCGGGTGGCCTGCGAGACCGTGGTGAACACCGGCCTCTGCCTGATCACCGGGGAAGTCACCACCACCGCCAGGGTCGACTTCAACACCCTGGTGCGGGGGGTGATCGAGCAGATCGGCTACAGCGGCGCCCGCGCCGGTGGCTTCGATGCCAGGAGCTGCGCCGTGCTGATCGCCCTGGATCAGCAATCGCCGGACATCGCCCAGGGCGTGGATGAGGCGGACGACCACGACGGCGATCCCCTGGACAAGGTGGGCGCCGGCGACCAGGGAATCATGTTCGGCTACGCCTGCGACGAAACCCCGGAGCTGATGCCCCTGCCGATCAGCCTGGCCCACCGGCTGGCCCTGCGGCTGGCCAAGGTGCGCCACGACGGCAGCCTCGGCTACCTGCTCCCCGACGGCAAGACCCAGGTGAGCGTGGTGTACGAGAACGACCGCCCCGTGGCGATCGACACGATCCTCATCTCCACCCAGCACACCGCTGAAGTGGAAGGGATCAGCGATGAGAAGGCCGTGCAGCAGCGGATCAAGGACGACCTCTGGACACACGTGGTGCTCCCCGCCACCGCCGATCTGCCCCTGAAGCCCACCCGCGAGGGCACCCGCTTCTATGTCAACCCCACCGGCAAGTTCGTGGTGGGCGGCCCCCAGGGCGATGCAGGGCTGACGGGACGCAAGATCATCGTCGACACCTACGGCGGCTATGCCCGCCATGGCGGCGGCGCCTTCTCCGGAAAGGACCCCACCAAGGTGGACCGCTCCGCCGCCTACGCGGCCCGTTACGTGGCCAAGGCCCTGGTGGCGGCCGGCCTGGCCCGCAGGGCCGAGGTGCAGCTCAGCTACGCGATCGGCGTGGCCCGGCCCGTGAGCATCCTGGTGGAGAGCTTCGGCACCGGCGCCCTCGACAACGCCGACCTCACCGCCCTGGTGCAGGAACATTTCGACCTGCGGCCCGGCGCGATCATCGAAGCCTTCGGTCTGCGGGAACTGCCCCAGCAGCGGGGGGGCCGCTTCTACCAGGACGTGGCGGCCTATGGCCACTTCGGCCGCAAGGATCTTGACCTTCCCTGGGAGGACGTCAGCACCATCGCCGCCACCTTGAAGCAAGCCACGGCGAGCCGTGTCAGCACTGTTTCTGGGGGTTGACCTCGGCACCAGTGGCCTGCGCCTGGTCGTTCTGGCGGAAGACGGGACGGCCGGCGGCCAACTCGACGATCCCCTGCTGAGCCGCCAATCCCCCTACCCCGGTCGCCTGGAAGATCCTGAGGCCTGGCGGCAGGGGCTGATCGAACTGCTGGCCACCGTTCCAGAGGCCATCCGCCGCCGGGCGCGTGCCATCGCCATCGATGGCACCTCCGGCACCCTGCTGGCCTGCAGGGGGGACGGCCGCCTGCTGCCGTCCCCCCTGGAACAGGCTCTCGCGTACCACCAGGCCTGTGCGGAACAGTCCGGAACCATCACCGCGCTTCTGGGCCACGCGTCCGGCGGCGCCCCCAGCCATCCGGCCGCCAGCCCCAGCGGCAGCCTGGCCAGGGCCCTGCGGCTGCTGGCCCTGGCCAGGGAAGCGGGGCTGGGGCCTGGCCTGCTGTTGCGCCACCAGGCCGACTGGCTGATGGGCTGGCTGCTGGACGACTGGCGATGGGGCGAGGAGGGCAACAACCTGCGCCTGGGCTGGGACCTGGAGCAGGGAGACTGGCTCCCTGGTGTGGCCGCAGGCCTGGGGGTGGAGGCGCTGCCCCGGATCCGATCCAGCGGCAGCCTGCTGGGCCCGCTCGCACCAGGGGCGGCAACGGGCCTGGGCCTGCCTGGAGATTGCCAGGTGGTGGCGGGCAGCACCGATGCCAATGCCGCCGTGCTGGCCGCCGACCCTCAGGCCGGCGATGGCATCGCCGTGCTGGGCACCACCCTGGTGCTGAAGCAGTTTGTGGACGCGCCCCTGGCCGGAGCCGGCCTCAGCAACCACCGGGTGGCCGGCCGCTGGCTGGTGGGGGGCGCCTCCAACGCCGGCGCCGGCGTGCTGCGCCTCTTCTTCGATGATGCACAGATTGCGGAGCTGAGCCGCCAGATCGCTCCAGACCGCCCCACGGGGCTCTACCTGCGCCCCCTGAGCCGCCAAGGGGAACGTTTCCCCGTGGACGATCCGGAGCTGGAGCCGATCCTGGAGCCGAGGCCCGTCAGCGATGCCCGCTACCTGCAGGCCCTGCTCGAAGGTCTCACCGCCATCGAAGCGGCGGGGTGGCAACAGCTGCGACAGCTGGGGGCGCCGGCCCTGCGGCGGGTGATCAGCCTCGGTGGTGGCGCCCGCAACGGCCAGTGGCGAACCCTGCGGTCGCGAGCTCTCGGGATCCCGGTGCTGAACCGACCGAAACGCACGGCGGCCCTGGGCATGGCCCTGCTGGCCAGGGCCAGCTTCAGGATGGAGATCGACTCCACACCCCTCCGACCATGAACGAACGCCTCAGCTCGATCCTCTCCATGGCGCTGTTCGTCGTGCTGGCTGGCTTTGTGGGCTTCAGCGGTGTACGGCTGTGCCTGCTGCTCTGGCAGCGGTACGCCGGCGCCTGAGCCCAGAATCCCCCCATCCGCACCAACCCCATGGCCGCCGACCCCCTCACCGCCGCAGTGAGCGACCGCATCTGCAAGCACATGAACGACGACCATGCGGAGGCCGTCCTGGCCTATGCCCGTCACTTCGGCGGCTGCACCGAAGCCGTGGAGGCCCGCCTGCTGGCCGTCGAGCCCCAGGCCATGCGCCTGGAGGTGGATGGCGCCACCGTGGAGGTGCCCTTCGACCACGCCCTCACCGACAGCGAAGACGCCCACCGCACCCTGGTGGCCATGCTGCGGTCGCTGCCCGGGAAGGCTTGAAGCAGCGGCGCCAAACCCCTGACCCTCCTCGCACGCCTGGTCCGGCTTCCTCTCGACTGGATCGCCGCCACCCCCTGCCCCCTGTGTCGCGGCCTGCAGCCACCTCACCACGGCGCCGGAGCCCCCTGCCCCGACTGCCGCCGCCAGCTCCCCCTGCTGGCCGGGGGCGAGCGGGGCAACGAGCCCCTGCTGTGGTGGGCCGCTGGGTCCTACGACGGAGAGCTGCGGCGGTTGCTGCTCGGTTTGCGGCAGCGGCCTGAGGACGCACGGGTCGGTGCCCTGGTGCGGGTGATGGCGGAGGGGCTGCCCCAGTGGCGGCGGCGACCGCTGCTGGTGCCGGTGCCGAGCTGGAAACGGAGCGGCAACCCCCTGCCCGATCTGATGTGCCGCGAGCTCGTGCGCCAGCTGGGCTACCGCCAGGGCGATCTGCTGGAACGGTCGCGACCGGTGCTCGGCCAGCATCATCTCAAGCGGGCCATGCGCCTGGCCAACCAGGACGGTGCTTTCCGCTGCCGCCGCAGGCCCCGGCCCGGCGAAGCCACGGGCCGGCCGATCCTGATCGTCGACGACATCCTCACCAGCGGCGCCACCGGGTGCAGCGCCGCCCTGGCCCTGGAAACGCTCGGCTGGCCAGTGGTGGGGATGCTCTGCCTGGCCCGCACCCCCAGCGCCCGCGCCGCCAAGGCCCGCACCCAGCCAGGCCGATCCTGCAGCGGGCTGTGATCTAAGATCGCTTCGTCGCTTTGGCGACGGGCCGGGATAGCTCAGTTGGTAGAGCAGGCGACTGAAAATCGCCGTGTCCCCAGTTCAAATCTGGGTCCTGGCATTGCGTGCGGACTGTGCTGCAGACCATCACCATGCCCCAGCCGCCTTCAGCCTCCAGCCAGATCTTCAACAACGCCGACAGCTTCGCCCAGGCCTTCGATGAAGCCTGGCAGGCGCACAGCCAGCGGGATCCGTCCCACGGTCTGTCGGCCGCGGAAAAGCTTGAGGCCATTCTCGGCACCGTGGCCGACCACCCCTTCGCCCAGGACGATCCAGCCATGGCCCGCCAAGTGGGGGCCTTCCGGATCCGCCTGCTGGACCTCTAGGTTTCGCCCCATGAGCAGCTCCCTTGCCCGCCTCATCCAGCAGCTGAGCGCTGGCTTCAGCAACCAGGCCCAGGCCTTCGACAACCCACCCCTGTACGCCCACATCCTGGTCAAGTTCCGGCCGCTGCCCCAGCTGGCGCCAGGCTCCCTTCTGCTTGAACAGTCGTATGCGATCGAACCGGATGCCCCTTACCGAATCCGGGTGCTCCGCATCGACAGACGGGATGGGGGCCTGATCATCCACAACCAGGCCCTGCGCGAGGAGCAGCGGTTCTGGGGTGCGGTAGGCGATGCGCAGAAGCGCCAGAGCATCCGGGCCGAAGATCTGCGCCCCCTTGAAGGATGCACCTACGTGGTGCGGAAACAAGGCGAAGGATTCGCTGGTGAAGTGGAACCAGGCTGCCGTTGTCTGGTGAAACGCAAAGGATCTACGGCGTACCTGGTAAGCAGCTTTGAACTTGACTCCACCGGCATGCGGACGATTGACCGAGGCCATGACCCCACAAGCCACGAGCGCCTTTGGGGATCGCTAGCCGGCCCATTCACATTTGAGCGCACCCACGACTACAGCGCGGAAATTCCGCCCGCATGGCTCACGCCCAGCGGTGAGTGACCTTGGCCGGATCGCTTAGTAACGGACCTTGTGGGGACGGGAGCAATTCAGCCCAGGAGCGCGGCACTGAACTACGCTCTAAACCAAGTCTTTTACAAGTCATGGGCCTACCCCTGCTCACCGTCCCGTCAGTGACCCAGAACGCACGCGTGAAGTCGTTCGCCCTGGGGGGAGACGAAAGTCCCCGCATGCCTCCCGGGAATGGAAAGCGAAGTGGGTCAAGCAACGATGAGCTGATCGAGCAGGCCTATCGCCAGATTTTCTTCCATGCCTTCAAGGTAGATCGGGATCCAGCCCTGGAGTCCCAGTTGCGCAACGGCCAGATATCGGTTCGTGATTTTGTACGCAGCCTGCTGCTCTCAGCCAAGTTTCGCAACGATTTCTATCGTTGCAACAGCAACTACCGGATGGTGGACCAGATCGTGGGCAGGGTGCTAGGCCGCCAGGTGCATGGCCAACCTGAGCGCATCGCCCTTTCGATTCTGATCGCCCAGAAGGGCCTGACAGGTCTGGTCGATCACCTTCTAGATACTCCCGAATACCTCCAGGCTTTCGGCACCGACGCTGTCCCCCATCAGCGATCCAGAGTGCTGTCAGGCCGCCCCCAGGGAGAGATCCCCTTCAATCAACAGGCTCCACGCTATGACAGCTACTGGCGTGAAATCACGGCCAAACGCGCACCTGCCGGCAGGGCTGGAGGCTGGGCATCGGGATCGGCTGTTGCGATGCCCAGGCCTACCTGGCTGGCCGACGCACCATCACCACTGGCACGCAAGATCTGGCAGGGGCTGGTCACCGCAGGTGGTTTTGGCATCACGGGACTGTTGCTCTACATCGCCGCCTCGATGCTAAGCACTGCAGGTGCCAGCTGATCGCCTGAAGTCCCGCCAATCAGCGTCGGGACATCAGGCGATCAGTTCATCCATGAAGGGCTGCTCACCCTCCTCACTGAAGGGATATGCCTCGGAAAGTGCGTGAATATTCATATGGCTTGAAGGAATCAGTTCCTGCTGGAGGCTGGGGGGAGTAACAGGGGAGCGGTGCCGAGCAATCCCCGTGCGCTCCAGGCCATTGAGAATGGCTTCAATCCGCGAGAGTTTCTCCTCTGTCAGAAGCAGCCTCGTTTCCATTTCCTCCTCCGCAGCAGGGTCCTGCCCTGACAGCAGTTGACTCAGTGGCTCCTCGCAGCCAGCCAACTTCTCCTCGAACTGAAGCAGCCTGTAGGTGAGTGCTTCGGTCACCTCGGAGAGGAGCGTCAGCTGGTCTGCCAGCCGATGCAGAGAGGACGAACTCTGATGGGCGGAAGTCATAATAGCCAAATCGAACTGGCCGGATCGTACCGGCGCTGGAGCAGACCGCCAAGCCTCCCGCATGTCAGCAAGGAGGTTGAATCCCGAAAGCTGTCGCAAAGAATGAAAGTGTTGGCACGAGGTACCGTTCGTGCCACCGTGCTTAAGCAGGTAGACGACTTCAGCCCCCCCTCTAACTCCGACCAGCCCATCAGCATATAGAAACGAGCCCAACTCATGCATCAATTGCAAGGACGAGCGAAGCCCATTGATCTGCCCGACCAGCAGCCAGTACCAAGTTCTCGAAGCCAGGAGATCCTGCAGCGGTTACTGAGGCCTCACGGCTTACTATTGGAACAACATGGTTAACCGATCTCGGGTCTCAACCAGGGGAAGAAGTGCAATCACTTCTTAAGATCAGGCATTGAGAGAAGTAAAGGGTAGCTACGATCGCAATAGGCATGCGAAGCGCAACCCCAAAGGGCCACGGAGGCGACCCTTCGCTAAGCTGATTTTAGACAACCAGAAAGAGGTCGCCAGCTTGTCACGGATCAAGTGCACTGAGGTGTCACGCCAGAACTCTTGTGGTTCACCTTGAGCAAGCCTTTGAGAAAGTGGGCTCGCCCCCTTGGGTACATCATCTGAATGGTTGGCCCTGGTAGAGCCCGTGCGCCAACGTTTCGAGACCGGAGAAATCGCTGGCTGTCTCAGCTGAAAAACAGCCTGACATCAAATCCAGGTAGATGGGGCGCCTCCATCGCGAAAGGCTGCCCCCAGAAGCCAATCCTCTACAACGTCAATCGCAAATTCAACTTTCCCCGTTGGCAGGATGGCGAAAGTGATGACAGCAATCAAAGAAACCCCAAGTACCAATGAAGATTCCCCAATAGACCCAGAACCACCAAGCCACACAGTATTCATCAAGCTGGCGCCATCAGATTGATAAACAGCACTGAAAGGAATGTAGCGACGCAAGCGAGATGATCCACGGCTCACGCAGGTCGGGCATCGTAACCGTGAGCCAAACTGCGCGGGCAGCATGCGGCCATCAAGCCGGTGACTTTTCACTACGATGCCTCACCGAGGCACGAAACCAGGATTTCAAGGGATAGAGGGCCCAATGGATGACCATTTGTTAAGGCAAGCCCGGCGAGTCGCCAAAGAGCCCAATAATAGCCAAGTCGCCAAGAGGGAAACAGGCTACGGTCCGTTTTCCTTCCAGGCACAGGAGCAAGAGAGAACTGGCAATCTGCGGCAACGTCTCGGATTCCAATGCTCTCAACCTCCCTCTCGCCCCCCATTACCCACCCACTCCCGACTGCGAACGTCGAGAACAGGAGCAAATCAATGTTCGATGCCTTCACCAAGGTCGTTGCCCAGGCTGATGCCCGCGGCGAATTCATCAACGCTGGTCAAATCGACGCCCTTGCGGCGATGGTTGCCGACAGCAACAAGCGTATGGATGCCGTCAACCGCATCACCTCCAACGCCTCCAAGATCGTAACCAGCGCCGCTCGCGATCTCTTCGCCCAGCAGCCTTCCCTGATCGCCCCCGGCGGCAATGCCTACACCAGTCGCCGCATGGCTGCCTGCCTGCGGGACATGGAGATCATCCTCCGTTACATCACCTACTCGATTTTCACTGGTGACGCTTCGGTACTGGAGGACCGCTGCCTCAATGGCCTGCGGGAAACCTATCTTGCCCTCGGAACACCTGGAGCTTCAGTGGCCGAAGGGGTCAAGAAAATGAAGGAAACTGCCATCACGATCACCAATGATCGCAGCGGCATCACATCCGGTGACTGCTCAGGCCTGATGTCTGAGATCGGCACCTATTTTGATCGCGCAGCTGCTGCTGTCGCCTGATTCACCGTCCTCACGGTATCACCCAAATCATCACGCCAAACAATGAAGACTCCACTCACCGAAGCTGTTTCAGCGGCCGATTCCCAGGGACGCTTTCTCAGCAATACCGAAATCAACGCAGCATTCGGAAGATTTGGCCGCGCCAAGTCAGCACTTGAAGCGGCGAAGGGTTTGACGGAAAAGTCAAATGCGCTTGTCAACGGAGCTGCTCAAGCGGTCTACAGCAAATTCCCATACACCATCCAGATGCAGGGAGCCACCTACGCAGCTGATCAGCGCGGAAAAGATAAATGCGCCCGTGATATCGGCTACTACCTGCGTATGGTTACATATTGCCTCGTAGCAGGTGGTACCGGTCCCATGGACGAATATCTCATCGCAGGGATCTCCGAGATTAACCGGGCGTTTGAATTGTCACCATCTTGGTACGTAGAAGCTTTAAACTACATCAAGGCAAACCACGGCTTGAATGGAGAAGCCGCAACAGAAGCAAATAACTATATCGACTATGCAATCAACGCCTTGGTCTGAGTTAGTCGTCATTTTGACTGTATTCTAGACATTTCTTCTTTCAAGGGGTCTCCATAGGGAGACCCCTTTTCCCATTAGGACTAAAACCTGCATCTTCCTTCAACATGGGCCGAAGATAAATGAGCGACTCATTTCAAAGACTGCTTGGTCTGTTAAGTTCGTCTCTTGGGAAGGGCGATATAATGACCACAGAAGAGCAGCCTGAGTTTCGCATAAATTTGAATCGCGAAACAATTGATCTGTGGGGGATAACATACGATCAAGACCCTTTCATGGGAGGAGACTTGCTATTGGCCTGCTCTGACTCGGAAGGGCCTATCGAAAAGACATCCTTAACCTGGGTCGTTGGATCAGCGATAAGGCGGGCCCATGTAACCGATCCAACGGCTTGTGAGCTCCTCTTACAGGAAATTGGCATAGAACCGGACTTGGCAGCCGCCACCATGAAGTATTGTCCGGGAATCGCAGATGGAGTCGTATGGGCCTTGTACTTGGAACGGCATGGACACTTGAGGGCAACGCCTGTTTTAACTCGAGGGCTCGGCCGAGAAGCGATGGCGGGTCTCACATCGTTCAATAGTGGACAGACACATGCAGGATTTTGACCAATCAACAAAGCGCAGACTACAGGAATTGAGCGTCAAAGCGAGAATCCTAGGCCTGCCTCACGACACAACCTTGCCAAAGGAGGTTCGCAAAATTTTCCGAGTTGCAGACAATGAAGGCAGGGAATTAAATGAAGTCGAATTGCAGACAATCAGAAACTCGTCAATCACTGAAGTCGCCTCGCTATTGACATTACAAAGGCAATCAGCGCAGATTGTAACCACCGTAAAAGACAGGCTTCTGGTTGAGGACCCTGCATTGGTAGAGCATGGTGGTGCACTCTACCCAGCCACCCGCGCCGAGGCTTGTTGGCGTGATTGCTGGCATTTTCTACGTATCGCCATCTATGCGGTGGCGGCGAAACGTCCACAGTTTACTCAACCAGAAGGGGTCCAAGGGCTAAGGGAGCTATACCAAGAATTAAGCATTCCCATTATCAGCATGGCTCTTGCACTAAGCTACCTTCGTGAAACCGCCGTAAAATGCTATTCCACTGTGGGCGATAGCCAGGATGTAGGACGTCTAGATAACGCTATTCATCACTTAGAGACAATGGTTAGTGAATTCAGCAGCCAACCACTCACAATTAATTCGTGAGCAACAGCACCCCAGCAATCGCACTTTCCAACTGGGTTTGTCCAGAGTCCCAGGCGCCTCCATTAAGGGGCATGAGTCCACCTGTAGACGCACGTGGATCTGATTGGAAAGACATTCAGCTTGGTGAGCTAAACCTTTCGCAAGCTCGCCTCTGCCGTGTCGATCTTCGAGGCACAGATTTGAGCCAGTGCAACCTGGAAGACGTCGATCTGCGGCTTGCTCGTTACGACAACAGGACAATTTGGCCGGAACACTTTGACTTCAGAAGTTCGGGAGCCATTGGGCCCCAAGCCAGGCTCAATGGAGCCTTCCTGAACAGCGCAGATCTCTCCGGCATGGACTTGCAAGGGGTGAACTTCGTGGGTGCCTACCTCAGTGGCACTGATCTGAGTGGTACCTGTCTGAGGGGAGCACGATTTTCAGGCGCAGACCTTCGCCATGCATTGCTGAGAAGTGCACTTTGCGAAGGGGTAAGATTCTCAGGATGCCAACTAGATTACGTCGATTTTCGCTGGACTAGACTTAGCGATGCCGATCTATCCGGTGCAGAATCCATCCGCGGGGCAGACTTCACCGGTGCCATAGGTCTCGATACGAATCGGGGTGGTCTGATGACCAGATCCATCCACGAACTTGACTGCTGGAACCCCTTCACTCGCAAAACGACTCGAGACAGCCTGTTGAGTTGATCTTTCTGTAACCAGCCTCCAGCATGTCCCACAGCGTGTGAGTCCCCACCAGCATCCCAGTTGGACGTGAAATCACCTCGTCAGACAAACTCGCAGGGGGGGAGTGACCAGGGACTGGGCTGAATGAGGGGACCTCGGGCATCGGGCATCAAGAGAAACCGTCAAGACAGCGGGCGATCCCAAGCCAAAGACGGACACTGGAGTCGCTGCGGGAAATCCATACCAGGGTCAAGCTCCATGAAGTGTGCCCCCAGAGACCATTTTCCAGTAGTGATTGAGGTTTGTTAAGGCTGCTAGGGGATAGTGCAACCGCTGTCTGATGATTGTCAGGATTTCCACAGGCCTTCAAACTCATGTCCTTTGGCCCCGCCTCGCTTCTGGGAGTTGAGCGTTTCGACAGCGAAGATCCCCAAGAACTCCTGCCTGGAGATCCAAGCGAGAAAAAGGAAGAGCTCATCAGTGCAGTCTACCGACAGGTGCTCGGCAACGCCTACGTGATGGAGAGCGAACGACAACTAGTGGCTGAATCTCAGTTCAAGTTGGGAGAGCTCAGCCTGAGGGAATTCGTAAGAACTATTGCCAAGAGTGAACTTTACCGCACTCGATTCTTTGATTCCTGCCCTCGCTACCGCTATATCGAGCTGGCCTTTCGGCACCTCCTCGGTCGTGCCCCAACAGACTTTGAAGAGATGAGGGCCCATGCCGAGCGACTTGATTCAAAAGGTTATGACGCTGATATCGACAGCTTCATCGATTCCTCGGATTATCAAGACGCCTTCGGTGAATGGACAGTTCCCTACCAGAGGGGTTGGAAAACCGAAAGCTGTAAAACCATGCAGGAATTCACCTGGAGCTTTCAGTTGCTCCGTGGAGCCAGCAGCAGCAGCCTCAAGGGGAATCTCTCCGGCAAGGCGGCACGGCTTGGAGGCAATGCCTATCTGAACCGAGCCATGTCTGTGATTCCCCCCTCCTCCACCGAGACACAGGGCTGGAGTTTCAAGTCCTCATCGAACTTCCAGGATGCCCAAACAAGACTCGGAGTAGGCGCAGGCCAAGAAGGTCGGATTTACCGTGTCGACGTCACGGCCTATCGTGCCAACACGATCAAGCCGATTTCTCGCTACAAGCAGTCGAACCGCACGTATTTCGTACCGTTCAACAAACTTTCACAAATCTATCAGCAGATCCACCGTGAAGGCGGAGTTATTGCCAGCATCACACCCATCTAACAGATCAAGCACACGTCAATCCTCTCCCCTGCCACAACAATCCTCATGACAACCCCTTCAGCAGCCCTCAGCTTTGGAGCCACAAGCCTTCTTGATTCACCAGCCTCCTATAAGCCCGGCGCAGACGAGACGAGCCTCAACACGGTGATCAGTGCCTGCTACCGGCACGTCTTTGGCAACACCATGCCGATGGAGAGTGAGCGTCTTGGAGCCGCGGAATCACAACTCCGTAATGGCAGTATCTCCGTGCGAGAATTTGTACGCTGCCTGGCCAAATCACCTTTCTATCGCTCACGCTTCTATGAAGCTGTAGCGCCGCATCGTTCCGTTGAATTGGCGATCAAGCACTTGCTTGGCCGACCACCGATTGACGAAGCGGAAGTGAGCTCGCATGTGGCGAGGATTGCCAGCGAAGGTTTTGACGCAGATATTGACAACCTGATTGAGTCGGATGAATACACAGCAGCTTTCGGCGAGCACACAGCTCCCCATATCCGCTCCTGGGGCAGCCCAGCTGGGGCACCCCAATCCTCCTTCAACCGCATCGCAGCACTGGAGCAGAACTTCGCTGGCAGCGATAGTGCTATCGGCTCAAAAAGCCAATTATTGGGAAGCCTAGCAAAGGGCCAGCCCATCACTATTCGTATACCCGCTCAGGTGTATCGCTCCCAGATGGGCAGCGGATCCGTGAGCACAGGCATGGTTCGTGGTGCCTTCATTCCGGTGCGTCGCAGTAGCAGCGATGGAGGGGATTCCACACCATTGCGGGGTGATCTGTATGTGGGCTTCGGTCTCGGCCAACGCACCCAGGAAGTGTTCCAGCGGTGTCCTGGCGATACTCCCGACCAGATCCAGGCACTCATCCGTTCCGCCTATCGCCAGGTGATGGGAAACCCCCATCTGATGGAGAGCGAGCGGGTTCTCACGGCGGAAAGCAAGTTCATTGAAGGGTATTTCAGCACGCGCGAATTCGTTAGAGCGATCGCCAGCTCCAATGAGTACCGGAGACGTTTCTTCGAAAGCAACACTCCCTATCGCTTCGTCGAGCTTAACTTCAAGCACCTCTTAGGCCGAGCACCCAGCAGCCAGGCGGAAGTGAGCGAACACATCCAGAGGCTGGCCACCAGTGGCTACGAAGCTGAGGTCAGCAGCTACCTTGATGGCGCTGAGTACCAGGAATTCTTCGGAGAGAACACGGTTCCCTTCGCGCGCATCCAGACAGAAAATGGCCGCGACCAGATCGGTTTCAATCGCCATCTCGCACTTGTTCAAGGATACTCGAGCAGTGACACCATTCAGTCCTCCTCCAGTTTGGTGACGTCACTCGGTTCCAAGGCTCTGCCTAGCGGCTGGACCTCGACGACTGTTCGCCTCAATCGGAGCGGAACCTTCAGCGGCTCGGTCGACCCCACCACCAAGCGCTTCAGGATTGTTGTTCAGGCGCAGCCTGCAGGCGGCCGTCAGCGCACTCCAAACGCCAGCTATCTGGTATCCGGAAGGGATATGACCACCCAGTTGTCCTACATCCATCGCCGTGGTGGCCGGATTGTCTCGATCACGGAAGTAGCCTGACATCAAGGTCATCTTCGCTCAGATTCCGATCTCAATTCTTTCTCTCCCACCATCGTTAGAAGATTCTCCACACCATGCCTGAAGTCGCCACGCTTACAACATCATCAGCTCAGGACTACACCCATGTGCAAGCCGTACTGCGCGCTGCCTACCGCCAAGTATTCGGTAATGCCCACCTAATGGAAGAGCAGCGGGTATCCATCGCAGAAAGTCTCTTCCTCCAAGGGGATCTAACTGTTCAAGGGTTGATATCGGCATTAGCCAATTCAGATACCTACCGTCGCTTGTTTCTTGAGAAGAATGGGCCCTATCGCTTCGTTGAACTCAACTTCAAGCATCTTCTAGGGCGAGCACCCCGTGATCAAGTCGAAGTGAGCGAGCATGTCCAACTCCTGGCAGCTGATGGCTATGAAACCGAAATTGCCAGTTACATCCTCTCCGAGGAATACATTTCGGCGTTCGGCTTTGACACGGTTCCCCACTGGCGCTCAACCCGTACCCAGCCAGGGGAAACCAACCTTACCTATGTGCGCTCTCTGAAACTGAAGGGTGGCATGGCGTCTTTTGATGGCGCCACTGCCTCCAAGCTGCAATCCAGTATTGCAACGGGTGTCGCTCCACGGGTCGTTCTGCAAGGTGGGCAGATCGGCAACTCCAGCCGCAACGACCGGCGCTATCGAGTCAGCTGGACCACGGCATCCCCCACTGGAGGGAACCGCCGCGTTGCCCAGGTCTCCATCGTCCCCTTCAGCAGTCTCACCGTGACACTGCAAAGTATTCAGCGAAGAGGTGGTTCGATTCTGTCTGTTACGAACAGCTAAGTAACCGCACCAAATCTTGCTACCATGCGAGGTGATGATGATTCATCAAACCACAGGTTCCTTCCTGGCATGCTTTGATCAAGCAATCCCATCACCTTGCTTCTCTCTCATCTTGTCCACATGAATCCCCAACTTCACCAGCAGCCGTCCCCATCCCTCAGGAATTCACCACACCAGGGTTCTGCTATTGAAATGATGATCCATAGCCTCGTGAACATGGTTCAGGCAGGCAGCGCGAACCCAGCCCAAACAAATGGATCCCGACTCTTCGCACAAGATCATTGAGCGATTCGTCGCAAGATCTCAGGGCCATTGGCGTTCCATGCGTTCAGCCCATTCTCTGGCCTTTCGCCAATTTGAAGATGTAGTTAGCGATATCCAGATTGAACTCCTAACCGTTGAAGATCCAGTCGTCTTCGACTTTCTGGAGAATGAGGCAATTGACGCCGAAATGGCAATTTCCCCCTTTCGTATGTCTTGGGAAGCAGACTCTGACTGGGAACCTGATGACCCTGCCTCCGTTTCCAGCGGCAGTTGCATTCTCATACCCATTCCTGAAAATCCACAGCAAGGGAAGCTTTTACGTAGCGTGGGCTATGCCGAAGCAGAGAAAGTTACGTCAACTTATCAGTTTCTCGACGACGAAACCTTCATCCTGCATACCACCTACGGTCAATCAGTAGCGGAAGAACGCATTTGGTTCGTATCAGAACATGTCCGCTGTCGTTCATCGGTGCTTCGAACATCATCGGGTTCAGGAGTCCTGCAAACGTCGTTTGCATCCGAAGTCAGGAAGCTGTCAGCGTAGCGATGGATTCCAGCATTGTTCTGCACTTCGTTCATACCCTCTGCGGACGCTTCAACAATTTTGAGCAGGCCCAGACTGAACCATCAAAGTTTTCTCACATCAACATCTTCTTTCGGCCTTTACCGTGGGAAACCTTTCGTGGTCCATGGTTCTATTCCGAGCAGAGTTACGACTACGATCCCTGGAGGCCCTACCGTCAAGGGGTGCATCACATGCTCGTTCGCGATGAACACATCGAGGTACTGAACTACGGCATCAGCAATGGACTCCGACTCGCTGGCGCTGGTTCCAAACCCGAGTTACTGCGTGGCTTGCAGCGCAACGATCTACAACCTCGCGCAGGCTGCGCGATGGAGTTTCGCGCCAATGGTGACGGCAGCTATCGAGGTGGGCTTGAGCCCGGATGTCGGTGTCTCGTTCCCCGCGACGGCCAGTTAACCTATCTCGTTAGCGAAGTTGAGTTTAGCGAGCATCATTGGCTGAGCCTGGATCGTGGATTCGATCCCACCGATGACAGCTATCGCTGGGGTTCTGAACACGGTCCACTTCGTTTCACACGAGCAGAGAGATATGCTGATCACCTCGACGTTGGTTGGCTGAATGATGAATCTGGTTGCTCCAACTGAATCCGCATGGGAAAGACTACCCCCGAGCAGCAACTTCAATGCTGGATTCGCTCCCAACATTTAATCTGCCATGGCACAGATTTTATTTTTGAAACAGTTGATCAGGCACAACTTGACCGTTTCGAAGTCTGCTTAAATACCCTTGGCGGTGAGTTGCTGTCAGTCAAGGTAGTGGGTGACTGGCCTATGGGTCCACGGCGATGTTTCAAGATTCTTCGTGCTGTTGCACGAGTGCCTCGGCCGCATTGCCATGCAGCTGTCAGTTACTGGGCGAATCATGGAAGCAGTCATACACGCTATTCAGAGATCAGCCAGTAAAGCCAGAACCTGCTGGCGCTTACTCTCTGCGAAGAAATCAGGATCAACTTTATCAAATATCGCAGTCGACTCAAAAAAGCCAGGGGAAACTTTCTTCCGAATCATCAGTTCGCTAGACATCAGGGCAGCATATCTGCATTCCCAGCTTGCTTCCTGTTCAGGATCCACCAAGCCACCAAGAAGCGGATATAGCCGCTCAGGATTCAGATTCAACAAAGAAAGAATCCCGGCAGGTCGTGATTTCAAGAATTGGGGTCTGCGATTATGAATGGCGGCTTCGCATAAGTCCTCTACCTGGTTCTGGTGATCACCCCAGGGTCCTATACTCCCAAATAACCGCATGAAGAAATAATGGGCTCCATAATCATTATGACCTTCCTCTAGCCAGCGCTGCAGCAGCAATGGCCAGAGAGAATCGGCGGGATAGGTGCCGAGCGTCTGCAGTGCCAGATAGCAACGACTGAAATCAGTGCCGAAAAGTTCATTGATTAAAAAAGCAGCTTCTGGAGCATCGTCATAGCAATGCACGAGCTGAAGTGTCTCATGGCGATCCAAGAGCAGGCTATCGAGCGTAAGCAGAAGCGGAAGATCCTGACAGATCGGCTCCGGCACCGGCCAAAGCAGACGCAAGGCACGCATGCGGAACACAGGGGAGACCGGCGACTGAAGGACATTGCTGAGAAGTTCAACCGCACCGGCATTGATCACATCCTGAACGGCCGACTGGCGATCCATCTGGTTGGAGAGAAACAGATGTTCCGCCAATTCACTGATCCGCTCATTGACTCCCTTCAAGGTGGCAACAGCCGCAAGGGCGGCTCCACGGACTCCGGGACTTTCATCATCCTGGAGGGGCGCGATGGCCGGCAGAGCGTGCTTCACACCCAAGCCGGCCAGGCTCTGGGCCAACACCCGTCGGTTCTGGCCAGAGTCAGCCAACAGGGCAATCATCTGTTTCTGGATCAGCGGATCCTGGCAACCCAACTGTTCCAAGGCCCATGCCGCATTCTCGACCAAATAGGGATCATCACTGAGGAGGCAAAGGCCAATCTGATCTGCGGCATCCTTGCATCCAAGCCGAGCCAGCACCTCTACGGCCTTTCGCTTGGCGAGCCGAGTGGGTTGGCTGGCGTCGATCTCCTCGAGTAGGTGCAACAGTGCCTGCTCGGAACGTGAGCCAGGGAAATTGATCAAATGGGCCGCCGCCATGTACCGGTCGCTACCTGCATCCAGCTGCTCCACCGGCAAGGCAAGAATGCGCAACGCCTCCTCATGGCTGAGGCCAGGATGAAGATTGTGGAAGCGGCTGGCATCCGCCACGGTCGTCACCAACGTTGATGGGGCCCATTCTCCCATTCAGACCATCCTTTCCCGATGGCTTGCCGTTGATTCTGGCGACTTGTTATGTACGATCATTGCGATAGTGGTGTCCGCCACAGCGATACGGCATGATATCTGGTAACTCCTTCCTTATGCCATGGGTCCCGGTCTTTCCAGTGCACTTGTCGTCACTGTGGCCTATCCGCGCTCACCAAGGTCCAGCTACAGCAGAGTCCTGAGGGTTCCCCTCAGCAGCCTCGGCAACATGATGCACGTCCTGCATCGGCAGGGTGCCGTCGTCACCCATGTGGGCAACAACGTTGCAGAAGACCAACCTGCTGCTGCTGAGATTGAATCTGCTAGCCTAGGGATGGAGCTGGACCCATCGGCCGAAGCCGGGGCCACTGAGCCCACGTCCTCCAGGAGACGTGCCAGAAGCAAGAGCAACCATGGGGGCCATTCCAACTAGTCCGGAACGGGGTGAGCGCCCCCTTCAGCAGGGTTGACGCTCCACCTCAAAGACCCCATCGACAGGCCGGGATGCCTTGAGTCCCTCCCAGTTGATGGCTTCAAGAAACCCCTTGGCATCGGCGGTCTCCACGATGTCGACACCCCAGGCTCCAGGCTCAAGTGGGGAGCCTGCAGCCGATGGTGTGTCCTTTCGACCACCGAGAGCCAGGATGGAATGATCCACATCGTGGCCGGATTCGCTGCGTAACAAGCCCCATACCTCCACCAGTGCCCGGGCCAGTTCAAAGGGATCCACCGAAGCTTCAATCCTGATCCGCCAATGGGGATGGGACAGAACCTCTGCACTGGTGATGTGAGTGCAGAGACGTTGCAGCCCTTCCGCCAATTCCATTCCCTCCCATGGCGGAACCGAGGGGCTCTGAAGCTGCAGATTGTGAGATAGCAAAAAGGTGGTCATCTGGGTTCAAGTGGTCCGTCATGTTACGAGCTCCCTCGGCATGAAGGTGGGAGCCTTGCCAGCGGTGACAATGATTGCAAGCTCTGCCCCCTAGCCTTGAGCAGCGAGTCCAGCGGTGTTCCTTCCGCACCGCATGCCGTCTCCCTCAGCGAGGAGGAAGCCTCCCTGCTGGCCGCCGTACTCAAGCGGCAGCTTCGATCCGGTGAACGGCCCGCTGATGATCGAGATCAGATCCAAAGGATGGTGGCAGGCCTTGGGGATCCCCGAGGCCTGATGCGGCTCACGTTCGCCGAAGGTCTTGGCGTGATCGGCAAGGCTGCCGTACCGGCACTCTGCCAGGCCCTGCGTACCCATGACAATGTGACCGTTCGTCGGGCGGCCGCCAAGACCCTCACCCTGATCGCAGAACCAGCCGCCATCCCCGATTTGTTGGAGGCCCTGCTGAACGATGCGGATCCAGTGGTCCAGGGTTCCGTGGTCGGTGCGATGGCGGCCACCGGGGAAGACGCCGTGGAGGCCCTCATCGGGGTGCTGGCCAGCAGCGAAAGCAGCACCATGCACCTTGGCCTGGCCAGCTGGGGCCTCGCCTTCGTTGGCGCCCAGGCCCCTGCAGCGTTGCGTTGCGCCGCCCGGTCGACCCATACTGAGGTGCGCACGGCGGCCATAGCGGCCCTCGGCGAACAGATCCAGTCCCTTGACGACAAGGAAGCCAGGGGCCTGGTGGTCGAGGCTCTCGACGATTCAGCCGCCCTTGTAAGGGCGGAAGCCGCCACCCTGCTAGGCAAACTTCACGATCCAATCTGGGCGACTCCCCTGCTGAAGCCGCTGCTTTCTGACGGCTCGGCGCAGGTGCGAAAGAACGCGGCACTTTCGCTGATGAAACTCCGGGCCGTGGAAGCCATTCCCACGCTGGAATCAGCCGCTGACGTGGAAGAGAACCCCGAAGTGAGCCCGGTGCTGCGCCTCTCGATCAAGCAGCTGCGGCAGCATCAACTGGAGGGTGACGACGGCTGACGAGCTCGCAGATCCTCCACCCTTACCAGTGCCGAGACCACGGTCTCCCGCACATAGGTATCGGTGCCAGGTGCGCCTGCCAACTCTGCCAAGCAGGGCGCCACATCAGGATGATCGATGGTGGCCATGGCATTCACGGCTGCCACCGCCTGAGCCTCGTTGTCTCCCCGGCAAACCCGGAGCAACAGCGGAAGGGCCTGCTCCCCCACCTGGCCGAGGGCCATCACGGCAGCAAGGCCCACCACGGGGGAGACATCATCGAGGGCGGCCTCCAGTACGGCCATGGATTCGGGGGGAAAGACGATGCCGGGCGCGTTCGAGGCGATCTGGGCATAGGCCTTCACACAGCTGGCCCGAACCGTGCCATCCGAGCTGGCCTGAAATTTGAGCGCCAGGGGCTGCATCGCCCGTTCCGAAAAAACACCAAGGGCGCGAACCGCGGCCCGTCGCCTCACCACATCCTCATGATCGAGGAGCAACAGCAAGCGCGGCAGTGCCGCCTGGGCATGGTGACGAACCATGGAAAGGAACGCCTCGGTCTGCACATAAGGGTTCGGGTGCCCGAGATCGTCGAAGAGCTGATCAAGGGAGGGGGCGCTGGTAGCTGAAGCCATCGGGAAGTGGGCCCTGAAGGTTGGAAAGGGGGCGGGCTGGGACAAGCGAAGCCAGAGGCATCAAACAAAAAAGGGGGAGGCCGAAGCCTCCCCCTGCAGAGTCAGATGACCCTCAGGAGAGGGAGTTGATGGCGTAATCGAGGTAGCTCTTGAGCTCGTTCAGGGCCTGGGGGCTCATGTCACGAGGAGAGCAGGCGCGGTCACGGGTGTAGGTGAGCGCTTCCACGTAGGCTGCGGTGGGCAGGTTGAGGGTGCGATAGACCTCACGAGCTCCGGCGATGCCCCACTCGTCGAGGGGACCGGTGCCGCCCACCACGAGGCAGTAGTTGACGAGGCGCATGTAGTGGCCGAGATCGCGGTAGCACTTGTCGACCTTGGTCTGGGTGCTACCAGCTTCGCCCTGCTGCTTGAGGTAGGGGTACTTCTTGAAGCAGGCATCGCCAGCTTCGCGCACCACCTTGTCCATGCCGGAAGCCAGCTTTTCAGCGGCTTCCAGACGGGCAGCGGCACGTTGGATATTGCCTTGAACGGCCTCGAGGTCGTTCTGGCTGGGGAAGCGACCGGCGGCATCCGCGGCGGTCACAACAGTGGTGACAACAGATTTCATTGAATGGTTCCTGGTTTGGAAGAGTAAAGGGTGGAAAGACGACTGGTTAGTCGATCAAGCCAGAGCGCTGGCCACGCGGTCGAAGTAGGAAGCTGCTTCCGACACCAGTGCGGAGCAATCACCCTTGACGGTTTCCATCTTGCGGAAACGGGTCTCGTCGGGATTGGTGCCGGAGGTGTTGGTCTCGTTGATGTGAGCGGTGGACGACGCCTTCATGATCCCGACGGCGCGAGCGGCGGACTGCAGGGGCACGCCCAGGGCGATGTAGGTCTCCTTCAGGCCATTGAGGCAGCGGTCGTCGAGAACGGAGGCATCACCGGCCAGCAGCGCATAGCTGATGTAGCGAAGCACGATCTCACCGTCGCGCAGGCAGGCAGCCATGCGGCGGTTGGGATAGCAGTTGCCGCCAGCCTGGATCAAGCCGGTGTTCTCGCAGATCATGCCGGTCACCGCATCAGAGACGATGCAGGAAGCATTCGAGGTGATGGCGTTGACAGCGTCAAGACGCTGGTTGCCCTGGGAGACGTAGTTGCGGAGGGCGGCCAGTTCGCCACTGCCGATAGCAGCGTTTTTGGAGTCAGCGCTAATGACAGCGCGGGAAAAGGCGTCGAGCATGGGGGGTGAATCCGGGCAAGGGACTTTTGGAGGAGCGCTTCGAGGACTTCAGCACCGCACGAATTGCAATCGCAACAATCCGTAAATCGGTGATTGGGCTTGCCCGTGTGGGCCGAAGCAACCTGAAGTTACGCGCCCTGCCTGGGGAAGCCCCCTGAAGGGACGAGTCACGCAAGATTTCGTGATCCAAGCCCGCCTGGCCGTTGAACGTCCGAGCCAGCCGGCCCAGATCCCAGGCAGGGACTGGATCGACCGAGTTCCCTCCCAAATGGACGCAACAGGACAGCGGGACGCTGGAATCGCAAGGCCTCTCCTGCTTCGGCTTTTCTTTAGATTGCAGGCCGCCTGCGCCGGGAGGCTTCGTACGCTCTTCGGGAGCCTGAATCCCGTTCATGTCCGTTCCCAGCCTTCAGGAGCTTCTCGAGTCGATCGAGGCCCTCACCAGCTACAGGGACCGCCTGGTGGCCGATGTGACGGCCATGGGCCAGCGTCTGAAACTTCCCCAGAAGAAGGTTGACGCCACCCTCGCCTCCCACGCCGAGCTGCAGCGGATCGAAGCGGTGCTGGCCCAGCTGATCAGCCAGAAGGATGCCACGTCCTCACCCGGATCGCCCTGAACGTTCCATCGCACGGCTCTGACTGCTTTACGGCATGCAACCTGCTTCCCTGATTCCGGGCTGGCCACTCGTATGTTCGGGAGAGTTCTCGCTTCGCTCCCTTCATGGCCGTCGCCCTTGCTTCCCAACTGCGTGAGGGAACGAAGAAAGCCCACACCATGGCCGAGAACACCGGCTTCGTGAGCTGCTTCCTCAAGGGAGTGGTCGACAAGGCCAGCTATCGCACCCTGGTGGCCGACCTCTGGTTCGTCTACAGCGCCATGGAGGAGGAGATCGGCAAGCTGGCCAACCATCCGGTTGTCGGTCCGATCGCTTCCCCCGAGCTCAACCGCAAAGAAGCGATCGAGCAGGATCTCAGCTTCTATTTCGGTGGTGACTGGCGCCAGCAGATTCGCGCCACGCCTGGTGCCCAGGCCTACGTCGCCCGCCTGCATCAGGTGGCGAAGGAGGCTCCCGAGCTGCTGGTGGGCCACCACTACACCCGCTACATCGGCGATCTCTCCGGCGGCATCATTCTCAAGAACATCGCCCAGAAGGCGATGAACCTGGGCGCGCACGATGGCCTGCGCTTCTACGAATTCGATGCCATCGCTGACGAGAAGGCGTTCAAGACCAGCTATCGCGCCACCCTCGATTCCCTGCCCATCGATCAGGCCACCGCCGATCGCATCGTGGCGGAGGCCAACGAGGCCTTCCACTGCAACATGAAGATGTTCCAGGAGCTGGAAGGAAACCTGGTTGCCGCGATCGGCAAGGTCCTGTTCGGCTTCCTCACCCGCCGCCAGCGCACCGGCAGCACCGAAGCCATCACAGCCTGACGCGATGCCGAGCGCACCACCGTTGACGATGGCGGAGTTCCTGGCCAAAAGCGCCGGCACCTGGCTCACCCATCGCGCTGTTCACCATCTCGATCACCAGGACGATGAAGCCGGCGACTCCAACCTCACCATTGAGCCGTTCGGCGCCACGGATGCGGTGGTGGATCGCGTCTGCGAAGGCCTGGGGGTGGCTCCTGCCCAGGCCTGTGGCGGAGCACGCTTCTGGTGGGAGAGCAACCTCAAGGAGGGGAACCGCAGTGATGACCAGGCCGCCGTGCTGGTCGATGTGGTCGATGGGCAGAACCCACGCCAGGGATTTCTGCTGCGCGACAAGGGCTACGTCGAAAAGCAGCCGGTCATCAGCACCTACGCCTTCGCCGACGACGGCCTGCTCACCATCACCACCCGTTACGACACGAACATTGGCGTGGAGCGCTGCTGGTTCGTCACGGAGGGCGTGCGGATCCGCGTCAGCAGCGTGCAGTTCCTCGAAGGCGTCAGCATGACGACCTACTGCACAGAGCTGCGATGCCTCAGCGGCAAAGAGCTGGAGTCGATGCAAGGGGAGGCCCTGCGCCGTTTCCCTCTCGGCTCCCAGCCCTTGGCTCTGGAGCGATAAGGCGCATCATGTTCGATCCATTCCTCGATGAACTTCAAGCCGGGATTCAGGCCAGGGGTGCCCAACCCCTGGAAATCCCTGAGGGTCTGGCGGAATGCCGCTCCGCCAAGGGCACCAGCGAAATCCGAAGCTGGCTCTGGCAGTTGCCCGGCATCCGCCGCTGGCGGGTGACCCGCCTTGATGCCGGAGAGAGCCTGCAGGTGCTCAATTCTGTGGCCTATCCCGATTACAGCCGTGATCAGCCGCTGCTGGGGATTGATCTGCTCTGGTTCGGAGCACGCCAGAAACTGGTGGCCGTGCTCGATTTCCAGCCTCTCCTTCAGACCCCGGACTATCTGAACCGCCACCTGGAAGGCCTGCACCAACTGCACGACCGGTTTCCGGACCTCAGCGGCGCGGAGACCATGCGCGCCTATGACCCGCACCAGTACTTCTCCCCCTGGCTGCTGTTCTGCCGGGGGGGCGCGGACCAGGCCCAGGGATCCTTACCCGCTGCCTTCTCAGCGTTCCTGGCTCTCTACTGGGCGCTGCATGAGGCTGCACCTGACGCCGCCGACCTTGGGCCTGA
The DNA here is from genome assembly GCF_024346455.1 of Cyanobium sp. Aljojuca 7A6. Classification (GTDB taxonomy): domain Bacteria; phylum Cyanobacteriota; class Cyanobacteriia; order PCC-6307; family Cyanobiaceae; genus Cyanobium. Next base: position 62,962 of record NZ_JAGQCY010000013.1, on the reverse strand, counting down.
GGAGGTGGCCAGGCTGCAGGCGGCTTACGACACCTACAGCGCCGAGAGGGACCCAGCCCATGGCCTGTTCACCAGCCACTTCGGCAAGGCCTGGTCGGATCGCTTCCTGCACGAGTACCTGTTCCCCGGGAGCTGCCAGGCGCCTGTTGTTCCCAACGAGGTTTCCCCTTGACCCCTCCAACCCTGCCTCAGACCTCCAGCCTCCATCCGGTCGCGATCGACGGGTGGCGCTGGGCTCCCTTCCTGGACCATGCCGTGGAGGCGCTTCAGCCGCTGCAGCCCAGGGCCTACCCGATCGACGCTTCCTACCTACGGCGCGAAGGGGCCACAGGCTCCAAGGCCCAGCCCGTTCCCGTAGTGACGGCGACCTGGGCCTGCAGCACAGACAAACTGCGTCAAGCGCGGGCCGCCTGCGTGGAGGCAGGCTCGGCGGCCTCGGTGCTGAATTTCGTGATCAATCCCTCCAGCTGCTTCGATCTCCCCTTTTTCGGGGCCGACCTTGTCACGCTGCCCTCAGGACACCTGATCGCCCTGGATCTGCAGCCCGCCCTCAAGACCGACGAGCGACATACCTCTGAAGTGTGGCAACGGCTGCTGCCAATCTGGGAGGAATGGCAGCATCGGCTCCCCGAGGGTGGGCCGATTCCTCCCGAAGCGGAGCCCTACTTCTCCCCTGGATTCCTGTGGACCCGTCTTCCCCTCGGGGAAGAGGGAGACCAGCTGATTCACTCGGCCGTGTTTCCGGCCTTCGTGGCCTATCTCGATCTCTACCTTCAGCTGGTGGCGGAAGCCACCCCAGTGACGGAAGCTCGCCACCAGGAACTGCTGGCCGGCCAGCGTCGCTATGTGGCCTACAGGGCCGAGAAGGATCCGGCCCGGGGCATGCTCACCCGCTTCCACGGCGCGGAGTGGACGGAGTCCTACATCCACGGGGTCCTTTTCGATCTCTGAATGCCCCTGGCAGGCCAGGACCGCAGCAGGAGCTGCGACAGGGTGGAAGGGGGGTGGCGCGGGGTGGTAGCGGTGGCCGACGACCACTTTTGTCGAGAGAGGGTGGTCCTCGACAATGCCCGCAGCCGCGACATCTACACCAACTTCTTCCACCTCGCTCCGATGACAAGGGCATCGCGCGAACCCACTGGGGCTTTCTTCAAGAAGGGGGACCTCCCCGAAGGCCTGCAGAAGCAGCGCCGGCTTCTGCAGGAACCGATTCCGCGGGAGGTCCTGGCCAAGCTGTCGGCGGAGGCCGCCGCACTGAAGCTCCTCAGACTTACGAGGCCGAGCGGCTGCCGGTGGTTCACAACGATCAGCGCCGAAGCCGGGAAGTCAGCAACCGGACCGGGCGCACCAAGCCGCAGGGGCTGCACCCTGAGCCCGTGGAAGCATAAATCCCGCAGACAGACTCGACTTCGAGGGGGATTTCGGCCGTACCTGCGCTCGCAGCATCGGCCACGCCGTGCCTGGCCACGGCACACCGCACGAAGCTGGCCCGAGCTGTGCCGTCAGCAAGTCTCCTTAGGCCGCCCAGGCGCTTGTGGTGGGGCCGGGCCCAGGGGGGGAGCTGATCCTCCTGAGGTGTCGTCTGCCTCAGGCACGACTCAGCGTGGTCGAGCCCAGCGGATCGATGGTCGAGGCCTGTCGTGAACAACTGCATGCAAAAGGTCTGCTTCCGCGCTGCCGCCTGCTGAACACAACCTTGGAGGAGGCCACAGCCAAAGGCAACGGCGTGAATGCACGGAATCAGCCCGCAGCGGAGCGGCCTGTTCGCCCTGCCCGCTTGCGGCGGTAGCTCTCGCCACTTATTTGAACGATGGTGCTGTGGTCCACCAGCAGGACGATCGCCGCCTCCGTCATGGCGCTGGTGGAGAAGGCGTTCTCCCACTCGCTGATCGGCTGGTTGCTGGGTACCAGCGGAGATTTCCGTTCGCAGCGGTGGTGAGACTGGCCCGTGGTGTCAATCGCAACATCAGTCGTCGATTCGACAGACGCTGACCACCCTGATGACGGCACTGTCTTCACTGACTCCAGCCCCTCCGAGCTTCAAGGTCACCTGAAACCACCATTGGCGACCGTCATCGCTGCGCCGGAGCGTCTGATAGCTCTGCATTTCCCGGTTCCTCAGGGCCAGAACGAGGGCGTCGCCGCTGCAACCTGGACAGTTCACCTGCAAGTCCTCCAGTCCCTCCGCTGTGATCTGGTAAGTGGGCATTGCGATGGAGCGCCTGAAACCACCCTCTCACGCGAGGCGGAGCTGGAACATCTCTCGGCAAGGGGAGGGTCGACACATCCCTTGCCTCACACCCCGTTGACACACCGGCTAGCCTTTACGAAATGTAACGATCGCATGACGTCCTCTCCCGATCTGGCATCGCTTTACCAGTTGCTAGCCAAGGAGCAACGCCCGATCCTGCCTTCCGGTGAACAGCGCGCCATTCTTGGCTGTGGCTACGTGGGTGAAGCGGTTGCCAAGGCCTGGAGGCAGGAGGGACATGAACTCTGGGGAACGACAACCCGCCGTGAACGCCTAGCTGAATTGGCTGATCTTGTTGATAATCCAGTGATTTTTGATTCCACAGATTCCCGCACCAGCCTCTCCTTTACTGAAGACCTTGATGGCATCTTGGTGTCGTTTGCACCGTCAAAGAGTTCTCAGGTAGATGTGAGTCAATACCGGGAAACGTTTTTTGGCGGAATTCAAGTACTACTTGATGTGCTGGATCGACGCCCAAACAAAAGACCACTTCAGTTGGTCCATCTGAGTAGTTGTGGAGTCTATGGTAATCGACGTGGGGCATTAACCGACGAGGGTTCCCAGCTAGACATTCTTCACCCCGTCAATGAGGTGCTTGCGAGAGCCGAAGAGATGGTTCAATCCGTACGCTCAGACAAAGTCAAGGTCTGCATTCTTCGTCTTGGCGGCATCTACGGACCTGGCCGCGATATTCCTGGCATGCTCCTCTCAGCGGCAGGCAGCCTCGTGCAGCGCAATGGGCAGAATGTGCCTTGCTGGATTCATCTTGATGATATTGTCCGAGGAGTGTCATTCGCTTTCGAGCGCAACCTCAATGACACTTACAATCTGGTGAACGACACCCAGTTCACCGGTCAAGAGCTCACCGATCGTCTGTGTGAGCAAGCTGGCCTGCCACTGGCAAAATGGCTCTCGGTTGACACGACTGATCGTGTACTCAACGCCAGAGTGAGCAATGAAAAGCTTAAGCAAACAGGCTTCACTTTTACTCATCCATCGATGGTTGGTTGATAGCGACTTTCGACCCAACGAACCAGCTGATGACTTTCATTGTATTCCATCATAAGATGTATAAATTCACTGGAGCTTAAGAGGCAACCAAAATTAAGATCGAAGGGCCCATCGGGCAATCTTTTTGGCAAGCTACACAAGAGATTGTCGCCAAATAGCCCCTCCACCTCATACTTTTGGAAGGATCTGATATCGAAACCAGCGATTTTTCGGCCGGCAGGGGTGCAAGCGGGCCATTGTCCTGGTCGCAGTTCCTGCTCTAATCCAGGCCAGCCGGTGATTACCTGGAAGAGTTCGTGCGAGGAAGCTGGTTGATCTCGAACCGGATCCACGGCCGCTCGCTGGCAGAGAAAGGGGGTTGCAGCGATTGATTACAGGAGCATAGTTTGATCCTCTTGCCGCTGATAGAGAGTTATGAGCATGGATCTAGAACGGCAGTTGAAGAAGTTCACTTCATGGCCTGCGCGGCCATCACGTCCATCCATCTCCAGACTTGACTGACCTGCCGTATGGGGAAAATGCCAACAGTGATTACTCAAGTTATAGCGATGCCGAATAAGCGGAAACTTGCGTTCCCCGCCTGGAGAGAAGCGCAAGCCCGTGCCGTGCCAAAGTCCCGTGTTGGCATCTGTAAAACGGATCGCATACATCGATCCAGCTGGATCTGATTTTCCACGGGTCAGATCCATTCCTGTGCTGTCTCGCCCATACCAGGTCGTTACCCCCTGCCAGTCGCCATCAAAGCTGGCTCTCATCAGATCCCACTGACGATCAGCTCCTGCGTTGCGCGGGTTGGTTGTGCTTGCCATGGTGATCAGGCCAGGATCTGGGTCGTCAGAAGTTGATTATCTCACGCCTACTTAGTGTCCGGTCCCGGAAATAACAGCTAGAATCAGGAGTGTTATCCGAGGTGCTCCGTGGCGCTTGGCCGTCCGATGCCACCGCTGGTCCTCAGCGATGACGAGGTTCAGCAACTGCAGGGCATCGCCAGCTCTCGCTAGCTACCTCATTCGATCGTGCAGCGCGCTCAGATCGTGCTGGCCTGCGGAGCTGGCGAAGCCAACACGGCCATCGCCAAGCGAATGGGGCTGACGGGCATGACCGTCGGCAAGTGGCGCAAGCGTTATCGGGAGCTGGGCCTGGAGGGGTTGCACGATGAGCTGCGTCCCGGCCGGCCTCGAACCTACGAGGACGACACAGTGGCCGAGGTGATCAACCGGGCTCTGCAGACCAAACCCACCGATGGCAGCACCCACTGGAGCGCCCGCACCCTCGCCGCTGCGACAGGCATTTCTAAAACCACGGTTCACCGCTGGCTGCAGACCTTCTCGGTGCAGCCTCACCGGCAGAAGATGTTCAAGCTCTCGACCGACCCCTTCTTCGTTGAAAAGGTCAGGGACATCGTCGGCCTGTACCTGAACCCACCGGACAAGGCGATGGTGCTCTGCGTCGACGAGAAGACACAGATCCAGGCCCTAGACCTGACTCAGCCGCTACTGCCCATGGGCCTTGGCTACGTGGAGGGAGTTACCCACGACTACATCCGTCACGGCACCACCACCCTGTTCGCTGCCCTGGACGTCGCCACCGGCGAGGTGCTTACCCGGTGCAGACCGCGCCATCGGCATCAGGAATTCCTGGGGTTCCTGCGCCAGATCGAAAGGTCCGTTCCCGAGGATCTGGACGTCCACCTGATCGTGGACAACTACTGCACCCACAAGCACGCCAGGGTCCGCGCCTGGCTGGCGCAGCGGCCCCGCTTCCACGTCCACTACACACCCACCTACGCCTCCTGGCTGTAGACGAAGTCGGCCGGAGGCCGTACCAGGTGGAGCACTGGTTTGGGAGCATCACCCAGCGGGCGATCCGACGGGGAAGCTTCTCGAGTGTCCTAGCCGGAGGCTTCCGCGCAGCGGTAGGAGCTGATCGCCAAGATTGAGCAATTCGTGGCGGCCTACAACAAGACCAAGGCCCCGTTCAACTGGACCGGGACGGCGGACTCAATCCTGGAGAAGCTCCAGCGACTTTGCTCGCAAATCTCTGGGACGGCACACTAGTTGTCGCCGTGCAATTCAGCCACCGGTCTAACGCCACTCTTGGATCATCGTGACGTGCGTGTAGATACCATTTTCGTAGAGCTGGGTGGTGAGCACCCGCTGGTCATCGGAGAGCAGCATAATGATCTCATTGTAGTGAGTACGGACCCCTCACAGGGTGCGACTGCCGCAGTAGACGATGACATGATCGCTGATGGGCCAGGCGATTCCTGAGAAAGCTGTGGCTTTTTCTCCGGAGAGGGTATAACCCTCGTCAGTGAGCGGAAAGGCAAGCGTTCCGTCGAGGAAATGGCCTTGATATTGCGCCACGACTTCGGACGGAGTATCAATCCGCACCGTGTTGGTCTGTACGTAATCGTTCGCCTCGATGGTGATCTGCACCCTCACACGATCGGTGTCGATGCAGTGGCCTTCGGTGGTGATCCGCCCGGCGATACCCTCCCTGAGCGCAAAATGCGACGGAACACGAGGGCCACTCCACAGGCGTCGAGACAAGGCGTCGGGATCGCCCCGAAGCAGGCCTCTGGGGGCTCTGGGGCAGGCACGGAGTTCATGACGACCAAGGATCATTGACACCACTGGTTCCTCCTAACACCAACGGGCCAGGGGCGGAATCACCGCAATGGCAGTATCAGAGGTCTGTACCCAGGCCATCTGCAGTCCATGACTGGCACGACCGATCCGGCCTCCCCACGTGCCGGGGCCGGCGAACCGATCAGCGAATCGGAAGCACTGCAGCGACTTCGCCAGATCGACGATCATTCGGATCAGTACTATGCCGCTTGGTGGCTGGGGCGCATGCGCAGTCGGCACCCCGAGGCGGTGCCCCTGCTTCAGGCGGCCCTGCGCCGAAGGCAGCCCCGCGAAGCGGCCTCCGGAGTGGAGCACAACGCCGTGGCCCGCAATGCCGCCCGGGCCCTCGGGAAGCTGGGGGATCCCCAGGCGATCCCGGATCTGCTCGCCGCCCTGGAGGACGAGGACGACGGCTTGCGTGAGGCTGCCGCCCGCGCCCTGGGCGAGTTGCGGGCCGAAGGGGCGGTCGCCGTCCTCTGTCAACGTCTGGCCAGTGGCCTGGCCGGGGCGGGTGCACCGCTCGATCCTCGCAGCCCCCGCCTGAGGGAGCCCTGTGAGGCCATGCTGGAGGCCCTGGGAGACATCGGTGTGGCGGAAACCACCGTACTGGCGGTGATCGAGCCCTTCCTTGACCATGATCGCCCCCTGATCCGCAGTGCGGCCGGGCGTGCCCTTTTCCTGCTCAGCGGCGATCCTCGGCGGGCTGAGGGATTGGTGAGCCTTCTTGAGCATCCCCAACTCCAGGTGCGTCGCGCCGCCCTGATGGACCTTGGGGCCGTGGGCTGGCGTCCGGCCCTCGAACCGATCCGCCGCACGCTGGCGGAGAACAGCCTCAAGCTGATCGCCCTGCGAGGGCTGGTGGAGAAGGGCCAAGGGGAACCCGACACGGAAAGCCTTCTGGCGGCCATGGACGAACTGCTTTGAACACGCACCGAGGCCAGATGATGCGTCCGTTTCAGGATCTGATCGCAGCGGTGGAGCAGGCCGACAGCTCCGATGCTCTGCTAGTGGCCACCGAGAACCTGGCCGGCATGACTGGTGGGGCCGGGGATGCGGAGGCGATCGACTGTCTGATCCGGGTGCTGGGCTTCAACAACCCTGGGGCCTCCGTCGCCGCCGTGGAGGGCCTGATCGCCATCGGAACGGCAGCGGTGCAACCCCTGCTGGCCACCCTGGATGAGCACAACTATGGGGCGCGCGCCTGGGCCGTGCGCGCGTTGGCGGGAATCCGGGATGTGCGGGGACTGGAGCTGCTGGAGGGGGCCCTTGGCAAGGACGTCGGACCCAGTGTGCGCCGGGCCGCCGCCAGGGGCCTGGGGCAACTGAGCCATGAAGGCCTTCAGGGCGAAGAACGGGAGCGCCTCAACGGGCGTTGCCTGACGGCGCTCGAGGCCGCCTGCCGCGATGGCGAATGGGTGGTGCGCTACGCCGTGGTGGTGGGTCTGGAATCGCTGGCCCTCACACTCTCCCCGGAGAGCGATCTGCGCAGGCGGGCCCAGGATTCCTTGAGCAGCCTGGCGAAGCCTTGCCTCGAAGACACGCCCGTGGTGCGGCTACGGGCCGAGTTGGCCCTGCGCCGTCTGAATGAACGAGCTGGTGATGGGGGATCCCGATGAGTGCCACCTCCAGCCAGGAAGCGACACCCAAGCCCACCAGGGTCCTGTTCGTCTGTCTGGGCAACATCTGCCGCTCACCGGCCGCCGAGGGGGTGTTTCTGCATCTGCTGGCCCAGCAGGGCCTGGAGCATGCCTTCGAGGTTGATTCCGCCGGCACCGGCGACTGGCACGTGGGACGGCCCGCCGACGCGCGCATGCGCAGCGCCGCCACCCGACGGGGCATCGCCCTGCCCAGCCGGGCCCGCCAGATCACGGCGGACGACCTGGGCCGCTTCGACCACTTGCTGACGATGGACCGGCAGAACCTGAAGGCGGTGCGGAGCCTGGCCGGGCCTGGGGCCGCCGCCCAGATCACCCCCCTCACCCGCTACTGCCGCCGCTACGGCACCGAAGAGGTGCCCGATCCCTACTACGGCGGGGAGGAGGGCTTTGATCGGGTGCTGGATCTGCTGGAGGACGCCTGCGGGGGCCTGCTTGAGACCCTGAAGGCTGAACGGGCGGGCGACTAGGGGGCCCCAGGGCCCGGCCAGGCATCCTCCGGCACCCGCTCGCGGAACAGATCCACCAGGCGCTCGATCACGGCGTCGATGCCCAGGCCGTCGGTGACCAGCTCCACCGCGTCGGCCGCCTGCCGCAGGGGTGCCTCGACCCGGCTGGAATCCAGGCGATCCCGCTCGGCGATCTGGGCTTCCAGTTCCGCCAGGGGCGGCACGGTGAAGCCCCGCTGGGCCAGATCCGCTGCCCGGCGGCGGGCCCGCTCCGCCACCGTGGCGGTGAGGAACACCTTGCACTCCGCCTCCGGGAAGACGGCGGTGCCGATGTCGCGCCCTTCCGCCACCAGGCCGCCCCGCTGACCCATGGCCCGCTGCTGCCCGGTGAGGGCCGCCCGCACGCAGGCATGGGCGGCCACGGTGGACACCGCAGCGGTGACCTCAGGCCCCCGGATGGGCTCGCTCACATCCTGGCCATTCACCCGCACCCGCTGCTCACCAGCGGCGTCGCTCTCCAGCTGCAGATCGAGGTCGTCGAGCAGGGGGGCGATGGCGGCGGCATCGGCCGGGTCCACACCCCGGTGCAGCACCCACCAGGTGAGGGCCCGGTACATGGCGCCGGTGTCGAGATAGAGGAGGCCGAGGCGGCGGGCGAAGGCCCTGGTGACGGTGCTCTTGCCCGCCCCGGCGGGGCCATCGATGGCGACGATCGGCGGGCGGTTCATCAGGAAGACATGGTCGATCAAGCGCGTGCTGCCGCAACGGGCGGCCGCGGCCAGCAGCGCGAGGCCGCCAGCGGTGGCGGTCATGGGGCTCAGGGTAGAGGGCTGCACGAGCTGCACGTACTCCACGGTCAGGCCCGCCGCCTCCAGGTCGCGGCGCACCGAAACGGAAAGCAGCGCCGCGCTGTCGGTGCCGTCGCGCCAGCGCGTCCGCGCCGCCCCCAGGGCCGCCGGCAGGGCCGCCGCCCGATCGCGCTCGCTGGCGCTGAGGTAGCGATGGCGGGAACTGCAGGCGAGCCCATCGGCCTCCCGCACGGTGGCGCAGCCCTGCACCGTCACCGGCAGGGCCAGGTCGGCCACCACGCGGCGCAGGATCGTCAGCTGCTGCCAGTCCTTCTCCCCGAGCAGAAGCCGATCCGGCCGCACCAGGGCCAGCAGCCGGCAGACCACGGTGGCCACACCCTCGAAATGGCCGGGCCGGCCGGGACCGCACAGGGACTGGCGCAGGGCAGCCGGGGGAACCACGCCGGTGAGCTGGGCCTCACCGCCAGGGAACAGCTCCTGCACCGACGGGGCCAACAGGGCCTCGGCACCGGCTGCCTCCCCCAGGGCGGCATCGGCGGCCAGATCCCTGGGGTAACGGTCGAAATCTTCAGCCGGTCCGAACTGGAGCGGATTGACGAAGACACTGAGCAGGACCGCTGGCCGGCCAGCCGGCACGGCTGCGCAGGCCCGCTGCAGCAGCTGCCGGTGGCCCTGATGCAGGCTGCCCATGGTGGGAACGAAATGGAGCGGCCGGCCGACCTGCTCGCGGCGCCAGTCGTTCAGCTCGGCCAGGGTCTGAAGCAGTTGCACCGGCACAGAAAGAAAGCCCACCCGCCAGATTGGCGGATGGGCTGAACGGAATCAGGCCGCACGCAGCCAACAGGAAGGCTCAGGGCAGCACTTCGAGCTTCACCTGGGCAACGCCGCTGGCGGTGAGGCCCAGTTCCTGGGCGGCTCCGTGGGCCAGGTCGATCACCCGGTTGCCGTGGAAAGGACCACGGTCATTGATGCGCACCACGGTGGAACGTCCGTTCCAGAGGTTGGTGACGCGCACCTTGGTGCCGAAGGGAAGGGTGCGATGGGCAGCGGTGAGTGTGCCGGGGCGGAAGACTTCACCGCTGGCGGTGCGGTTGCCGAAGAAGCCAGGGCCGTACCAGCTGGCTTGACCGGTGGTGACCCTGCCCGCGGAGGCGATCAGATTGCTCGCCGTGGGCACGGTGCGGATGTCCTCGACGAAGCGGTCCCAAGTGGAGGGAAAGCCGGCGGGGCGGATGGCAACGGAACTCCCTGGGGCCTGCAGGGCAGTAAGGGAGCCGGCCTGGGCCGGAGAGATGGTGCTGGTGAAGAGGAGGGCGGCGGCGCCCAGGAGTTGAGTGACTCGCATGACAAGCGGAAGACACTGGCTGAGCAAGAGATCGAGGAACGACGTTCCCGATGACTGCATTCGGGCGTTGACGACAACCAGACCAGAAACGGCGGTGACTGAGTCGAACGCGGCCGAAATGGCCTGGCGAATTCCTAAGAGAAAATGACGACCCCGGAAAACTATCCGAACTGCACAGGGCTCAAATGCGCTGCAGACAGGCCTCAGGACCGATCAGTTTTCTTCATCTTTGCCACCCCTCCAGGCGTCCACTGGCCTGACTGGCCCACCGGCGCTAGCGAAACATCAGTGGATTTGATCCATGACATAAGTCCAGGCGATGGGAATGTGGGCCAATCGGGCAATCGTCCATACCCAGGGCTCTCCAGGCGCCCCCCGCGGCCCCATGCCGGTGCAGGATCGGTGCAGCGCTGACCCTTGCCCCATGGACTACCGCTCTGCCGGCGTGGACGTCGCCGCCGGCCGCGCCTTCGTGGAACGCATCCGAACCAGTGTCGAGACGACCCGGCGGCCGGAGGTGATCGGCGGACTGGGGGGCTTCGGCGGGCTCTGCCGCCTGCCGGCCGGGATGAAACGCCCCCTGCTCGTGGCCGGCACCGACGGTGTGGGCACCAAGCTCGAGCTCGCCCAGGCCCATGGCGGCCACCACGGCGTGGGCATTGACCTGGTGGCCATGTGCGTCAACGACGTGATCACCAGCGGCGCGGACCCGCTCTTCTTCCTCGATTACATCGCCACCGGCAAGCTCGGCCCCGAGGCCATGGCCGAGGTGGTGGAAGGCATCGCCGACGGCTGCCGCCAGAGCGGCTGCGCCCTGCTGGGCGGCGAAACCGCCGAGATGCCCGGCTTCTACGGTGCCGGCCGCTACGACCTGGCCGGGTTCTGCGTGGCGGTGGTGGAAGAGGACGAGCGGATCAACGGCGCACGGGTGAGCGCGGGCGACCGGATCGTCGCCGTGGCCAGCAGCGGCATCCACAGCAATGGCTTCAGCCTGGTGCGGCGCATCCTGGAGGCCGAAACGGTCGACGCCACCACCCTGTTGCCGGCAACCGGGCAAGGACTGATCGACGCCCTGCTGACCCCGACACTTCTTTATGCCTCGCTGGTGAAGGACCTGCGCCGCTCCGGGTTGCCCCTCCACGCCATGGCCCACATCACCGGCGGCGGCTTGCCGGAGAACCTGCCCCGCTGCCTGCCTCCGGGAGTCCATGCCGTGGTCGACCCGGACAGCTGGGAGCGTCCGTCCCTGTTTCGATGGCTGCAGGAGCGGGGCCAGGTGCCGGAGGCCGATCTGTGGAACACCTTCAATCTGGGGGTCGGTTTCTGCCTGGTGGTGCCGCAGGCGGCCTTGCCTGGCATCATCGACATCTGCCGGTCCTCGGGTCATCAGGCCTGGGAACTCGGCAGGATCGCGGCAGGTGAGCCTGGGGAGCCCCCCCTGGCCGGATTGCCGCACTGAAGCGACGCTGGTCCTGAACCCGCCCATGTCCCTAGGGTCGTCGGCGTTATTTCCGTCATGACCAGGCCCCTCTCGCTCCCAAGACGCTCCCAAGATTTCGTTGCCCGATGTTCGATACGTCCAGACGCATCACCCGCCGCCGCAGTTCCGCAGGCCCGATGCCGCCCCAGCGCCCCCAGCAGCCGCGCCCCCGCCTGCGCGACGGCGCCGCCCCCATGCTCCAGCAGCGCGAGGGCACCGGTGGCCAGCGGCCGACCTTCCTGACCCTGCGGGACCACGGCAAGGTCTATGTGGCCGACCTGCCCCGCCTGTCCGACGGCCAGCTCACCCATATCAATAAGGAAGCCCAGGACGTTCTCGACAGCCTCAACCGTCGCCTGCAGGAACTGGAGGCCCAGACCTTTCTCAGCGAGGCCGACCAGGACACCCGCATCCGGGCCACCACCAAACGGGACATCACCCAGCGGTTCCTCAACTCGATCGCCCAGGAGCAGGAACTGCGCCGCTCCAACCCGGCCCTGCGGGCGGCTGCGGGCGAATCCCTCTCCCGCGCCTTCCTGGAACTGGCCCGCCACCGGCTGCCAGGCTCCACCTTCGATTCCCTGCTGCAGGAGGCCCTCAGTGCCTGCGGCCCCGGCGAAGACGGCGCCCTCGCCGGCGAAACGGCCGACCCCCAGGTGGTGAGGCTGCTGCAGCGGGCCGAGGCCCCCCAGCCTCGCCCCGCCGCCCTGCCGGTGGTGCTGAGCCCGGATCCAAGCGACGCCCTCAGCGCCTGACGGCCTCAGGCGCTCTGAAACGGATTGGCGGGCATGCGCCCCTCGCACCGCTGCGCCACCCGGTCCAGATCCCGTCGTTCCCCGTCGTCCAGGCACCAACTGGCGGCCGCGGCCGCCGCTTCGGCCTGGTCAACGCGGCGCAACCCCACCAGGGGAATGGCCCCGTGGGACCGGCACCAGTTGATCGCCACGGCGGCCATGGGGGCGTCGTGGGCCTGGGCGATCCGCTGCATGGTCTGCAGCAAGGGCTGGATGCGGGGCTGCAGCCGGCGGAACAGCAGGCCCCGGGGTCCGGCAGGCCGTCCCTGGTCCTCCCCCGGGGGCCGGCCCAGCAGACCGAGGGCCAGGGGGCTGTAGGCCAGCAGGTCAATGCCCAGCTCCCGGCAGACCGACGCCACGCCGTCAGCCGCGAGCGCATCGGGCGCCAGCAGGGACAGCTGCACCTGCAGGCTGGACAACCGCAGCCCCCGCCGGGCCAGCCGTTCGTGCACCAGCCGCAACCGGCGAGGGCCCAGGTTGGACACCCCCAGGCTGCCCACCCGGCCCTGTTCGAGCAGATCCGCCAGCCCCTCCAGGAGGGGCCCCTCCTGCCAGGGGGCGTAGCGGGCCGTGCTCCAGTGCAGCTGAACCCGATCAAGATGGCCCCCCAACCGTCGCAGGGAGGCTTCGAAGGCCCCCTCGAATCCACGGCGGCCCAGGCGCCAGGGGAAGGGGGCCAGCTTGGTGGCCACGGTGAGCCGCTGGCGCCGGGCCGGCGGCAGATCGGCGACGAAGCCGCCCAGCAGCGACTCGCTGCGGCCTCCGAAGCGACCGGTGCCGTAGGAATCGGCCGTGTCGAACAGGGTCAGCCCCAGGTCCACCGCCCGGCGAAAACAGGCGGCCAGCTCCGCGTCCTGGGCCGGGTCGTAGCCCCAGAGAAACTGGTTGCCCCAGGCCCAGGTGCCCACCCCGATGCCGGGGGCACCTGGCGGCACGGGCGAGGACACGGGGGTGGCAGGGTCGGCCCAGTCGATCGCGACACTCTCACGCTGTTGCCATGATCGAACCGAACCGTCCTCAGGGGGCCTGTGATGACCACCCATCCCGGCGGCCGGCCGCCCCTGCCCACCGCCGGAGCGAACGCCCCCATCCCGTTGGCCGCCGGCAACGCGCCGACCGCGCCCGCCCCCGAGCCGGTGCTCTGCTCCCATTGCGGCCGCACAGCCAGCAACGGAATCAGCTGCCAGGGGATCTGCGTTGCCGACTCGGGCTATTGAAGCGGTGGCTTGGCCGGGGATGGACCTCAGGCCTGCTGCTGCTGGCCCTCACCGGCCCCTGGGCGCCCCTGGAGGGCCAGGAGCTGCGGGGCGAGGATTTCGGCCGCTGGGAAGGGGGCCTGCGGCGCTGCCGCATCGTCAGCACGTCCCGCCAGGCCTCGCAGCAGCAGACGAGCAGTTGCAGGGTTCTGCGCCTGGATCAGCAGATGGAGGGACTGCTCACGGTCCGGTTTGTGCAACCGGCCGGCAGCGGCGCCTTCCTGGATCGCCAGCTGGTCTTCGCCGGGGTGCTGGCGGAAGGCACCAGGGGCATGCAATGCCAGGCAAGCCGCTGCGAGCCGCGCTGGCCCCTGCGGCTGCGCGTGAGTGCCGTGGGCCAGACGGGCTTCGGCGAGGCAACGGCGGCCCTGGGGCTGACCAGGGCCCAGCTCGCCAGCGGCCACTGCCAGCTGGACGGCCGCGCCTTCCGCTGCGAGGCCGTCGGCTCGGAAGGGGAGCGGTGGCAGGCGGAAGCCTCTCCCTGAGCGGACCTGCGAGCCGGGTGGGCGGGGGAAATGACGATCGGCAACGAACGCCACAGACAACCCTGACCTTCTTCAGGTTCTCTTTATGATTCGTTCGTTCGGGTGATGGTCATGCCCCAGTCCACATCGCTGCTGGCCCTGGTGGGCGTCGTCGGGTTCGCCCTGATCTCCCTGCTCCTGGGCGTCCTTCCCTGAGCCGTCGCGAGTGGCCCAAGGGACGCCGCCGCTAGGGTGCCGCCACCCACCATCCGGCATGTCGACCAAGGACGCCTTCACACGCATCTATCAACGCGACACATGGGGGGGAGGCTCGGGCCAGGGCTCCAGACCTGAGTTCAATGGCGAGTACATCGCCACCCTGCAGCGCTTTCTGCGGCTCAATGACATCCGCAGCGTCGTCGATTTCGGCTGTGGCGACTGGCAGTTCTCCCGGCTGATCCACTGGGGCGACATCACCTACACAGGGATTGACATCGTCGACTCCGTGGTGGCAGCCAACCGTGACCTCCACGCCAGCGACTCGATTCGCTTCGAGCTCTTCGAGGACCTGGCCAGCCTGCCGCCCGCCGATCTGATTCTGGTGAAGGATGTGCTGCAACACCTTCCCAACCAATTGGTGCGGGAATATCTCGACCATTTCAAGGCCCACTACCGCTGGCTGATCATCACCAACGACGATCTGCCCCACGCGGAGCTCAACCGGAACATCGACGCAGGAGCCTGGCGGCCGCTGCGGCTGGACCTGCCCCCCTTTGAGGAGCATTGCTCCACCCTGGCGCAATGGGTGGTGCTCACCGAAGCCTCGATGAGCCTGCACAGGAAACGGGCGGAATTGATCCTTGGAGCAGGAGCACGCCAGCCGCAGCGCAGGCCTGGAGCTCAGCAGGAATGAAACCGGACCAGGCTGTCATCGTGCTGCGAGATCCGCTGAGAGATCTGCCGCGCAATTATCACCAGTTGCCGACTCTTTTTAGAGCGGTGTAGTACTCGATAATGGCATCTTCAAGAATCGCCGTGGGGGTGGAAGGCAGCTGCATTCTTTCGCGATAGGCCTGGATCTTTTCAATCATCGCCAGGCAGTCTTCGCTGAGCAGCGCCACGAACGGATCCGGCTCTTCCGTGGAATTGACTCCCACCTCAGTCCTCATTGGCAAGTCCATCGCAGTCTGCCACCGATGGCCTGCCGTTGGGCCGTGACTCCTGCGCAGCGGGGCGAGCAGGAGAACGTCGGTTGTTGCAGAGGCGGCACCCAGATTCGAACTGGGGATAAAGGATTTGCAATCCTCTGCCTTACCACTTGGCCATGCCGCCTGCCGGGGAGCAAACTCCCCGCAGCGGATCGTATCAGCCATGGCATGTCCACCCCCCGTCTGCTGGTTCTGAGCAACGGCCATGGGGAGGACCTGATCGCCCTGCGGCTGATCGAGGCCCTCCGGCATCAGGTCCCTGGTCTTCAGGTGCAGGTGCTGCCCCTGGTGGGGCTGGGCCAGGCCTACGCCTGTGCAGAAGCAGCCGGAGAGCTGCGACGGGTCGGCCCGCGGCTGCCGCTGCCCAGCGGCGGCTTCAGCAACCAGAGCCTGCGCGGACTGCTCAACGATCTGGCGGCAGGGCTGCCGCTGCTGAGCTGGCGCCAATGGCGGATCGTGCGCCGCTGGGGCCGGCAGGGTCTGCCGATCCTGGCGGTGGGCGACCTTCTGCCCCTGCTGCTGGCCTGGGCGGGCGGGGGGCCGTACGGCTTCCTGGGCACCCCGAAGAGTGATCACACCTGGGCGTCGCCGCCTCCAGCCGGCTGGGGCCGCTCCCCCCTGGCCGATGGCTACCACCGGGCCAAGGGCAGCGAATGGGATCCCTGGGAGTGGGCCCTGATGGGCCACCACCGCTGCCATCTGGTGGCGGTGCGCGATCGCCTCACCGCCAGGGGGCTGCGGCGCCACGGGGTTCGGGCCGTCGCTCCGGGCAATCCAATGATGGATGGATTCGCTCCCGCCCCTGGGGCTCTTCCCGGCTGGCTGCAGGGACGGCGCCGCCTGCTGCTGCTGCCCGGCAGCCGCCTGCCCGAGGCCCTGGGCAATCTGCGCGGCCTGCTCGACGCCCTGCCTGCCGCCAGCGCGACCCAGCCGATCAGCCTGCTGCTGGCCACCGGCTCCCGCCCCAGTGACGCCGAGCTGGCCGCCCCCCTCGGCGCGGCGGGCTTCATCCCAGGAGCGCCGCCGGAGGGCTCGGCTGCCTCGGCCCTCTGGCGGCGCGGCCCGCTGGAGCTGCTGGTGGGCCCAGGCCGGTTCGCGGCCTGGGCGCCGTTGGCGGAGCTGGGACTGGCCACCGCCGGCACGGCCACCGAACAGCTGGTGGGTCTGGGGGTGCCGGCCCTGTCACTGCCGGGGCCAGGACCGCAGTTCAAGGCCGGCTTCGCCCGCCGCCAGAGTCGGCTCCTGGGGGGCGCTGTGCAGCCCTGCCATGGCAGCAGGGAGCTGCAACGGCGGCTGATCGCCCTGCTCGACGACGACAACGAGCGGGCCCGGCTGGGCCGCATCGGCCGGCGACGCATGGGACCGTCCGGTGGCAGCGCCAGGTTGGCGGCCCTGATCCGGGAGCGGTTGCTGCCGGGGTAGGGGGATGATGGGCTCGCTCGCCCCCTTGTCCCACGCACCGATGCCCGGCATCCCCGACCGCAGCTTCAACGCCGCCTGCGGTCATCTGGCCACGAAACTGGGCATCAGCCTGGCGTCGGCCCGCCGGCGGGTGGAGATCCAGGCGGCCAAGGAGGGCCTGCGGGACACCGCCGCCAAGCTGGCCCTGGCGGAGCGGCTGCTGGAGGAAACCAGGGCCAGTGGCCTCGACCGGGGCCAGCTGTTCGATGGCCAGCTGCGGTCGGTGGGGGAAGACGACCTGTTCATGATCGAGGACTGAGCACCACGGCAGGCGGCATCAGCGCGCCCGGACTCAGTGTTCGAAGACCTGGTTGAACCGCTGCCGGTCGAGGGCGGCGAACACCGGCACGCAGGCGAAACAGCGGCGGGCCAGCGCCCAACGCTCCTCCCGGCGCAGCATCACCTCCAGCCGGTCCCGGGCGGCCAGCAGCCAGCGCACGTCACCGGCGGCGTAGGCCAGCTGGGTGTCACTCAGCTCCTCCACCCGGCCCCAGTCGGAACTCTGGGCCTGCTTGTCGAGCTCCACACCCACCAGCTCGTTGACCACGTCCTTGAGGCCGTGACGCGGGGCATAGGTGCGGGCCAGGCGGCTGGCGACCTTGGTGCAGAAGATCGGGTCCACGGCGATGCCGAGGTTCTCCGCCAGCGCGGCCACATCGAAGCGGGCGAAGTGGAACACCTTCTCGATCGCCGGGTCCTCGCAGAGGGCCTTCAGCCGCGGCGCCTGCGTCTGCCCCCGTGCCAGTCGGATGCAGCAGACGTTGTCGGCGTCATCGCAGATCTGCACCAGGCAGAGGCGGTCGCGACCATGGATCAGTCCCATGGCCTCGGTGTCGATGGCCAGGGCCCGGGCCTTGCCGTAGAGCTCCTGCCAGGCCGCGTCGAGGTCATGGTCGAAGACGGCGAAACGGGCCGGTGGGCCGGGGCTGGCACTGACGCTGGAAGGGGTCTGGGCCATCGTGGGACAAGGAGTTGGGGGCCATCGTGGCCCAGCGCGGACACCGGCCGGCCCGCCCGGGCCAGAATGCGACCTGCCAAGGTTCCGCCGCCATGCCCACCCTGGGTTCCACCCTTCTGCTCACCCTGCTGATGGCCATCGGCCTGGTCTTCTTCCTGAGGGCCGCCAGCAAGGACCGCACCACGGTGGTGGACGTCCACTCCCCCCAGCCGCCGGTGCAGGTGCTCGAGGGCCTCTCCAACTGGCTCACGGCCCGGGGCTGGCAGACCGAAACCGGCGATCCCGAGCGCCAGCTGCTGCGCTTCCGCGGCCAGGTGCGCTCCAGCCTGCCCCTCGCCCTGCTGCTGTCGCTGCTGGGCAGCGTAGGGGCCGCCTGCCTGGGCCTGGTGCTGCGCCAGGTGCTTCCCTCCCTCGGCTGGTGGCCCCTGCTGCTGGCCCTGGCCGGTCCGATGGCGGGTGTGCTGTACAGCCGGCGAGCGGCCAGGCCCGAGAGCCTGGAGCTGCGCCTGATGGACGAGGGCGCCGGCAGCGGCAGCACCCTGCGCCTGCGGGCTCACCGCGACGAACTGATCGCCATCGAACGGGAGCTGGGGCCCGGGCTGCAACTGGCCAGCGACGGCGCCCTGCTCTCCTCCCCGATCTGAGCCGATGCGTTCCCGTTCTGCGGCCTGGCTGGTGGGACCAGCCCTCCTGATCGGCAGCCTTGGTCCCCTGGCAGCACCCGCCCGCAGCGCCGAAGCCATCGTGCTGGGCAGCCAGAGCCGGACCCTCGCGCCCGCGCGGCCCAGCGTCGATCCGATCACCGGGCCCCGCAGCCCCCTGCCGCGGGACTGGATCGGCCTCCGCCCCATCGATCCGGACACCCCGATCCTGGTGCTGGCCGGCCATGCCGATTCCCAGGGCATGGCTGGTTCAGGAACCCCTGGCGCCGCCGTGGCCGCCGGGGCGGCGCCGATGTACCCGGGCATCAGCGATGAGCTGTACTGGAACATGGTCGTCGCCGAGACGGTGGTGGCCGTGGGCCAGCAGCGGGGCTTGCGCATCAGCTACTACCGCCCCCCCTTCCGCAGCATCAGCGACGGCGACGATCCCCGCACCAACTGGAGTGTGGGCCGGCAGCACGCCGCCAGCGGCGGCTACGCCATGGAGATCCACTTCGATGCCTGGGGGCCCACCGGCGTCGGATCGGGGCTGATCCCACCGCTGCACCGGCCCTTCGGCCGTCTCGACGAGAGCCTGGCTGAGGCCTTCGGTGCCTTTCCCATGGCCTTCCGTGGCGGCCTGGGGGGACCCAGGCGCGGCATTGCCCTGCTGGAGGTGGGCAAGCTGGAAGGCAGCCTGGAGCGCTCCTTGCGCAACCCAGCCACCCGTGCCGACACGGTGATGGCCATCGCCAACCGGATCGTGACAGCCCTGGAGAACGGCCTGGGCCGCAGCCCCACCACCACCCTGCCGCTCAGCCCACCGCCTGGTGGGGTCGGCAGCGCTCCTCCAGGGAAGGGTCTTCAAGCCAGTTCTGGGGACGAGTGAACAGGTCGGTGAGCAGGGCCTCCCGGCTGCCGGCGTCTGGCGTGTAGCCGTACTCCCAGCGCACCAGGGGCGGCAGCGACATCAGGATCGACTCGGTGCGGCCATTGGTCTGCAGGCCGAAGATCGTGCCGCGGTCGAACACCAGGTTGAACTCCACGTACCGGCCCCGGCGGTAGAGCTGGAACTGGCGCTCGACCTCGCCCCAGGGCAGCCCCTGGCGGCGCTCCACGATCGGCACATAGCTCGGCAGGAAGGCGTTGCCGCAGGCCGAGGCCAGGGCGAACAGCTGCTCCCAGTCCTGGTGCAGGGGCCCGACGGCCGCGCTGGCCGCCGCCGCCGGACCCTCGGAATCGCCGCCCTTGTAGAGGACCCCGCCGGGGTCCTGGTAGTCGTAAAAGATCCCGCCCACACCCCTGGTCTCACCCCGGTGCTTCAGGAAGAAGTAGTCATCACACCAGGGCTTGAACACCTTGTAGTAGGCCGGATCCACCCCATCGCAGGCCCCCTTGAGGGTGCGATGGAAGTGGCGGGCATCCTCCAGGAAGGGGTAGTAGGGAGTGAGGTCGGCGCCGCCTCCGAACCACCACACCGGCCCGGCCTCGAAGTAGCGGTAGTTGAGGTGCACCGTGGGCAGGAAGGGACTGCGCGGGTGCAGCACCATGGAGGTACCGGTGGCAAACCAGCGGTGGCCCTCCGCTTCGGGGCGCTGGGAAAGGATCGAGGGAGGCAAGCGCTCGCCCTCCACCTCGGAGAAGTTGACCCCGCCCTGCTCGAACACCCGGCCGTCCTTCATCACCCGGGAGCGGCCGCCGCCGCCCTCCGGCCGCTCCCAGCTCTGTTCCTCGAAGCCGGCTTCACCATCGAGGCTGGCCAGGCCGGCACAGATGGAATCCTGCAGGCCCATCAGCAGGGCCTTGGCGCGGCTGCGGGAATCGGCAGGTGGCATCTCCATGGAACGGCAGCGCGTCGGACGCGGAACATCCGCACACCTTTTCAGCCCGCCGGGGGGTCTCACAAGGGTTCGAGAGCCTCTGTCACGGGCTGCAGAAGTTCCGGGCGGCCGCCATGGGGGTACCGGAGCCGCCCCGACCTCCCCGGGGCACGGCCCCTAGGATCCCGGTTCAGAACGCCCGTAACGTCGACGAATGGCCAGCGCCGACACCCTCTTGAAGGCCCTGCAGTCGCTCTGCGATGCCGGCAGCGGCCGGAGCCTGGTGGAGCTGGGCTGGATCACCGACCTGCGTCATCAGGGCAGCCGTGCGGTGTTCCGGCTGGCCCTGCCCGGGTTCGCCAACAGCCAGCGGGAGCGCATCGCCGCTGAGGCCCGCGATGCCCTGCTGGCCGTGGAGGGCATCAACGACGTGCAGATCGAACTGGCCCAGCCCGCCGCCGCCCCCTCGTCGGGGCCGATCGGCGCCGCCGGCCACGGCCCCGGTGGGGGCCAGCTGCCTGAACGGCAGGGCATCCCCGGCGTGCGCCAGGTGATCGCCGTCAGCAGCGGCAAAGGCGGCGTGGGCAAGAGCACCGTGGCCGTGAACCTGGCCTGTGCCCTGGCCGCTTCCGGCCTGCGGGTGGGACTGCTCGATGCCGACATCTACGGCCCCAATGCCCCCACCATGCTCGGCGTGGCCGACCGCAGCCCCCAGGTGACGGGCAGCGGCAATGAGCAGGTGCTGGAGCCGATCGAGAGCTGCGGCCTCGTCATGGTGTCGATGGGCCTGCTGATCCAGGAGAACCAGCCGGTGGTCTGGCGCGGACCGATGTTGAACGGAATCATCCGCCAGTTCCTCTACCAGGTGAACTGGGGCGAGCGCGACGTGCTGGTGGTGGACCTGCCGCCCGGCACCGGCGACGCCCAGCTCACCCTCGCCCAGGCCGTACCCATGGCCGGCGTGGTGATCGTCACCACGCCTCAGCAGGTGTCGCTGCAGGATGCCCGCCGCGGCCTGGCGATGTTCCTGCAGATGGGGGTGTCGGTGCTGGGAGTGGTGGAGAACATGACCGCCTTCATCCCCCCCGATCTGCCCGATCGCCGCTATGCGCTCTTCGGCAGCGGCGGCGGCCGGCTGCTGGCCGATGAGGCGGGTGTGCCCCTGCTGGCCCAGCTGCCGATGGAGATGCCCGTGCTCGAGGGCGGGGAGCGGGGCCGGCCGGTGGTGCTCTCGGCACCCACCTCCGCCAGCGGCCGTGCGTTCACCGAGCTCGCCGAGCGGCTGAGCGCCAGCTGCGCCCTCAGCCCGGCCCTCGCCTGAAGCGATGGCGGTTCTCAGCCCCCGGCGCGGTGGGTTCGCCGTCAAGGGGGCGAAGCGGCGTGGCCTCGGCTTCGATCCGATTCTGTGGGGCATTCCCATCGCCCTCACCCTGCTGGCGGGGATCCTGATCGCCAGCACCCAGCGCCAGCAGGCCACCACCGACTGGTACCAGCACTGGATCACCGCGGCGGTGGGCCTGGTGGTGGCCGTGCTGCTGTCCAGGGTGCCCCTGGAGCGCATCGCCCGGTTCCAGTGGCCGATCTATGTCCTGATGGTGGCGAGCCTGATCGCGGTGCGGATCGTCGGGGTCAGCGCCCTCGGGGCCCAGAGCTGGATCAACATCGGCGGCTTCTATGTGCAGCCGTCGGAATTCGCCAAGGTGGCCGCCATCCTGTTGCTGGCGGGTGTTCTCTCGAAGTACCCGGTGGAGCGGCCGATCGACCTGCTGCGGCCGGTGGGGATCATCAGCCTGCCCTGGTTGCTGGTGTTCGTACAGCCCGATCTGGGCACGTCACTGGTCTTCGGTGCCGTGCTGCTGGTGATGCTGTTCTGGTCGGGCATGCCCGCCACCTGGCTGCTGCTGCTGCTCTCACCACTGTTCACCGCGATCATGGCCGGGACCGTGCCCTGGCTGCTGGTGGGCTGGATCCCCCTGATGGGGTGGGTGGCCTGGCGCTCCCTGCCCTGGAAGGCGATCGGACTGGCGCTGGCGCTGGCCGTCCAGGGAGTGTTCGCCGTGGGGACGCCCTGGCTGTGGGAGCACGGGCTGCGGCCCCACCAGAGGGACCGGCTCACCCTGTTCCTCGATCCGGCCCAGGATCCCCTCGGTGGCGGCTACCACCTGCTGCAGAGCACCGTGGGGATCGGCTCCGGCCAGCTCTGGGGCACCGGCCTGATGAACGGCTCGCTCACCAAGCTGCGCTTCATCCCCGAACAGCACACCGATTTCATCTTCAG
Source organism: Cyanobium sp. Aljojuca 7A6 (assembly GCF_024346455.1). Lineage (GTDB taxonomy): Bacteria > Cyanobacteriota > Cyanobacteriia > PCC-6307 > Cyanobiaceae > Cyanobium. The sequence continues at coordinate 40,452 of NZ_JAGQCY010000013.1, read as the reverse complement.
TGCCCTGGGGGAGGAAACCGGGTTCATCGGTTCGATGCTGGTGGTGGTGGGCTTCGTGGTGCTGATCTGGCGCCTGCTTCAGATCGCCGGTCGAGCGGGCAGCGATTACGAATCACTCGTGGTGGTGGGGATCGGCGCCATGCTGATGTTCCAGGTGGTGGTGAACGTCAACATGACCATCGGACTTGGACCCATCACCGGCATTCCCCTCCCCTTCCTGAGCTACGGCCGTTCGGCCATGCTCGTCAACTGCATCAGCCTCGGGCTCTGCGCCTCCGTGGCGAGGCGCAGCCGCAGCCTGCGGCGATGGTGGTGAGCCTCGGGGAACTGCGTGCACTTCTGGCGGACGGCGTGCCGGCGGGGCGAGGGGACGAAGACAGCGTGCGTCGCCAGTGGTGGGCGGCCCTGGCCACCGTCCAGGCCGATCTGCTTGGGGCGGCCCCACCCCAGCCGGGCGTCTGGCTGGCGGCCCCCCTGCCGGCCCTTTATGAACCCTCCCTGCTGGAGTGGCTGGACGGTTGGGTCTGGACACCCGCGGAGGTGGGCAACCTGATGCCATCGGGGCTGCCGTTGCTGCCCGGCCTGCCCCCCCTGCCGGGGGAACCAGGCACGCCCCCCCAGGGACGCGCCCCCCGGGGAACGGCCGGACGGCCGGGGGGCTTCCGGCGCCTCAGCCTGCGCGAGGACGACGGCACCGATCCGCTGCTGGTGCTGATCACGCCGGTGCTGCAGGTGGCCCTGGCCCTCGATGGTCCCCCGCACCAGCGCCGACTGGTGGTGCGCTTCGAGGCCTCGATCCTGTCGGCCGCCCTGGAGCTGCTCGATCGCCGCCTGGCCCAGGACGATCCGGCTGAGGGCCTGGGGCTGCGCCGCCGGCTGCAGCTGCTGGGCCCGCTCCGCAACGCGCCCGATCTGGCTACCCGCTTCTGGCCCCTGCTGGCCCAGCGGCTGGCGGCCATGGCGCCCAGCGTCACGCTGCAGCCGCTGGTGCACGGTGAGAAACGCAGCGAGGGCAGCGATGCGGTGAGCAGCGAACTGGCCTTGCTCGAGGCCCTCACCCATGAAGTGCGCACCCCGCTGGCCACGATCCGCACCCTGATCCGCTCCCTGCTGCGCCGCACCGACCTGCCGGCGGTGGTGCGCCAGCGGCTGGAGCAGATCGACGGAGAGTGCAGCGAACAGATCGACCGCTTCGGCCTCATCTTTCTGGCAGCGGAACTGCAGCGTCAGCCCGGCAGTGGCCAGCCTCTGAGCGACAGCGAACTGGCCCGCACGGACCTGAGCCGGCTCCTGTATCAGCTGGAGGCGTTCTGGCAACGCCAGCTGGGTCGGCGGGAGCTCAAGCTGGTGCTCGAGATCGCCGCCGACCTGCCGCCGGTGATGAGCGACCCCAGCCGGCTGGAGACCATGCTCGGCGGACTGATGGACCGGTTCAGCCGCAGCCTGCCCAGCGGCAGCGAGGTGCGGCTGCGGCTGCTGCCGGCGGGGTCGCGGCTGAAACTGCAGCTCAGCAGCGACGACCCCGAGAGCCGCGAGGCCGATGGGCTGGCGGCCGCCGTGCCGATGCCGGTGGGGCCGGTGCTGAGCTGGAATCCGGAGACCGGCAGCCTGCAACTCAGCCGCCAGGCCACCCAGCGGCTCTTCCACCGCCTCGGGGGCCGGCTCACCGAGCGGGGCGGCAGCAACCTGACCGTCTTCTTCCCGGCCGCCGAGCACAGCGGCTGAGGCGCGAGGCCGGGTTTGTTGACGGGTGTGAAGAGTCCGCCGGGGGCGCCGGGAAGGCGAAAAACACGGTGCTAGTTTCCGCCTGAAACGGTCTGCAAGTCATGCCTGATACGGCCCTCCACGGTCAACTTCCGAAGTCCATCGGCAGCACCGGTGGCTTGCTGAACTCGGCCGAAACCGAGGAGAAGTACGCCATCACCTGGAGCAGCACCAAGGCCCAGGCGTTCGAACTCCCCACCGGCGGCGCCGCGGAGATGCACGAAGGCGACAACCTCATGTACTTCGCCCGCAAGGAGCAGTGCCTGGCCCTGGGCACCCAGCTGCGCACCAAGTTCAAGCCCCGGATCGAGGACTACAAGATCTACCGGATCTACCCCGGCGGCGACACCGAATACCTCCACCCCAAAGACGGCGTCTTCCCCGAGAAGGTCAACGAAGGCCGGGCCATGGTGGGCCACACCCCCCGCAGCATCGGCGCCAACCCCAACCCCGCCAGCCTCAAGTTCAGCGGCAAGGAAACCCACGAAGCCTGAGCCTCAACGGCCAGCACCTATAACGGCGGGGCCGAGAGCCCCGTTTTTTTTGCCTGCCTGTCGCCGTGATGTCCGGTTCTGATCGCAGCGCCTTCCTCGACCGGATCGCCGGTGGGGACGCAGGTGCTGACTTGGCCGTCAATCTTCTGCCCGTCTGGAAGCGCTGGCCCGCTGACCTGGAAACCCCCCTGACCACCTGGCTGAAGGTGGGGGCGGGCCGTAGCCATGGTGTGCTGCTGGAATCGGTGGAGGGTGGCGAGCAGTTGGGCCGCTGGAGTTTCGTCGTCAGCGACCCCCTCTGGACCCTCACCTGCCGCGGTGATCGGGGCGAAAGGTGCTGGCGGGATGGCCGCAGCGAGCAGCTCCAGGGCAATCCCTTCACCCTGCTGCGCGACGCCCTGACGCCGCTGCGCCCCGGCCCGGTGGAGGGCCTGCCGAAAGTGGCCCAGCTGTTCGGCTTCTGGGGCTATGAGCTGATCCAGTGGATCGAGCCCAGCGTGCCGGTGCACGGTGCCGCCGAAGGGGCCCCACCCGACGGCTGCTGGATGCTGGCCGACAGCCTGCTGGTGTTCGACCAGGTGAAGCGCCAGATCACGGCGGTGGCCTACGTGGATCTCTCGACAGGAGCCGATCCCGGCGAGGCCTACGACCGGGCGGCGGCGCGCATCGAGGCCCTTGAAGCCCGCATGCACGCCCCCCTGCCCGGCACTGTCAAACCCCTGGCCTGGCACGAGGCGAGCGGCGCCGAACTGGCCACCCGCAGCAACCGCAGCCAGGTCGACTTCGAAGCCGCGGTGGCGACCGCCGCCGAGCACATCGCCGCCGGCGACGTGTTCCAGCTGGTGCTGAGCCAGCGGCTGGAAACCCGGGTGAGCCACGATCCCTTCGATCTCTACCGCAGCCTGCGGATGGTGAATCCTTCGCCCTACATGGCGTTCTTCAACTTCGGCGACTGGCATCTGATCGGCTCCAGTCCTGAGGTGATGGTGAAGGCGGAACCCTGCGCCGAAGGGGTGAGGGCCTCCCTGCGGCCCATCGCCGGCACCCGCCCTCGCGGAGAGGATGCCCGCCGTGATGCGGCCCTGGCCGAGGAGCTGCTGGCCGATCCGAAGGAGCGAGCCGAGCACGTGATGCTGGTCGACCTGGGCCGGAACGACCTGGGCCGGGTCTGCCGACCCGGCACGGTGCAGGTCACCGAGCTGATGGTGATCGAGAAGTACTCCCACGTGATGCACATCGTCAGCGAGGTGGAGGGGCTGCTGAGCGAGGATCACGACATCTGGGACCTGCTGATGGCCTCCTTCCCAGCCGGCACCGTGAGCGGAGCCCCCAAGATCCGCGCCATGCAGCTGATCCATGGCCTCGAACCGGATGCCCGTGGGCCGTACTCGGGGGTCTACGGGGCCGTGGATCTCTGCGGGGCGCTGAACACGGCGATCACAATCCGCACCATGGTGGTGCTGCCCCACCCCGACGGCGGCTGGCGGGTGCAGGTGCAGGCCGGTGCCGGGATCGTGGCCGATTCCCGTCCGGAGGCGGAGTACCAGGAAACCCGCAACAAGGCGCGCGGAATGCTCAAGGCCCTCGCCTGCCTGGAGCCAGCCGTGGCCGATGCGGCGGACCCCACACCATGAGCGCCCCCCTGCTGCTCAAGGGCTTCGAAGTGGAGATGTACACCGGCCGGGCCGATGGCACGGTGGTGGGTTGCTCCGCCGAAGCGGCCGCCGAGCTGGCGGGCTTCATGACCGAACCGGACCAGCGCAACCTGGAGTACGTCACCCCGCCTGAGGCCTCCTACGCCGCCCAGCTGGAGCTGCTGCTCGAACCGCGCCGTCGCCTGCGCCGCTGGCTCCAGCCCCGCCAGCTCACCCTGCTGCCGGGCAGCACCCTGAGCCTGGGGGACAGCCACCGCTTCGAGCGCTCCGACCCCAGCAACCCCTACCACGCCTACATCGAGGCCACCTACGGCACCCGGGTCGTGACCGCCAGTGTCCACATCAACCTGGGCCTGACGGACATGGACGCCCTGTTCGCCGGTCTGCGCCTGCTGCGCTGCGAGGCGGCCCTGCTGCTGGCCCTCAGTGCCTGCTCCCCCTTCCTCGATGGCGTCGCCACCGGGGCCCACTCCCAGCGTTGGCTGCAATTTCCGATCACCCCGCCCCAGGTGCCCCTGTTCCGTGACCACGCCCATTACATCCATTGGATGGAGGAGCAGCTGGCCGCCGGGGCAATGCGCAACGTGCGCCACCTGTGGACCTCGGTGCGCCCCAACGGAGACGACCGGCCCCATGGCCTCAACCGCCTGGAGATCCGCATCTGCGACCTGATCGACGATCCTCTGCTGCTGCTGGCGGTCACCGCCTTCACCGAACTGCGCCTGCAGCAGCTGCTGCGGGATCCCGGTGGCCAGGATCCCCTGACCGCCAGCCAGCTCGCCGCAGGCGAACTCGAAGCCATCGCCGATGCCAACGACCGGGCGGCGGCCCGCTCCAGCCTCGAGGCCCAGCTGGTGCACTGGCGCAGCGGAGAGACGGTTGGAGCCCGCGCCTGGATCGCCGCCGAACTGGAAACCATGGCTGCGCTGGCGGCTGAGCTGGGGCTGGAGCGCTGGTTGGCCCCGCTGCACGAGCTGCTCGCCACGGGCAACCAGGCGATGCGCTGGCTCGCCCGTGAACGGCGCGGCGAAAGCATCGGTGCCATCATCGGCAGCGACGCCGTGGCTCTCGAGACACGGGAGAAGGCCCTGGACGCATGGCTGGTGACAGAAGCCGCCCAGGTCCCTGGAGGATCATGAACAGCACCCCCGCTCCCACCGCCCCCATGCGGCTCCACCTGACCGAGCCTTCGGTCGTTCCGGCCGAGGCCTCCCCCGGGGTGATCCGGCTGCTCACCGAGCGGCTCGAACTGGTGGAGGATCTCTGGCAGACGGTGCTGCGCAGCGAATGCCCGCCCGAACAGGTGGAGCGCCTGCTGCGGCTGAAGGAACTGAGCGGTCCGGTGGCACCGGGTCTGGATCCGGAGGCCTCCTCCGCCGTCGACACCGACGGCATCGTGGCGCTGATCAAGGCGATGGATCTGGCCGAGGGCATCGCCGCGGCCCGGGCCTTTTCCCTCTATTTCCAGCTCGTCAACATCCTCGAGCAGCACATCGAGGAAGACAGCTACCTCGAAAGCATCAAACGGGCCCCCGCCCCGGCCAGCAATGACCCCTTCCTGCCCGCCCTGGCCAGCCAGAGCGATCCAGCCACCTTCCGCCAGTTGTTCGAGCGCCTGCGGGCCCTGAACGTGCCGCCGGGCCAGCTCGAGAACCTGCTGCGGGAGCTCGACATCCGACTGGTGTTCACCGCCCACCCCACCGAGATCGTGCGCCACACCGTGCGGCACAAGCAGCGGCGGGTGGCGGCCCTGATCCAGAAGCTGCAGGTGAACGGCCAGGGCAATCCGGACGACAACGACCGGCTGCGCCAGCAGCTGGAGGAGGAGATCCGGCTGTGGTGGCGCACCGATGAGCTGCACCAGTTCAAGCCGTCGGTGATCGACGAGGTCGACTACGCCCTGCACTACTTCCAGCAGGTGCTCTTCGATGCTCTGCCCCAGCTGCGTCAGCGCATCCGCGCCGCCCTGGCGGCCAGCTACCCCGACGTGCAGCCCCCCCGGGACGCCTTCTGCACCTTCGGCTCCTGGGTGGGCTCCGACCGGGACGGCAACCCCTCGGTGACGCCGGATGTGACCTGGCGCACGGCCTGCTTCCAGCGGCAGCTGATGCTGGCCCGCTACATCCAGGCGGTGTCGATCCTGCGCGACCAGCTCAGCATCTCGATGCAATGGAGCCAGGTGAGCGCCGCCCTGCTGGAATCCCTGGAGATGGACCGGCTGCGCTTCCCCGAGATCTATGAGGAACGGGCCGCCCGCTACCGGCTCGAGCCCTACCGGCTGAAGCTGAGCTACACCCTTGAGCGGCTGCGGCTCACCCAGCAGCGCAACCAACAGCAGGCGGACGCGGGCTGGGAATCCCCCTGCGACGGCTCCTCTGGCCATGAAGCCGGGCTCACCAGCCTGATGGAGCCGGCCCCACCCCAGGAGCTCCATTACGCCTCGGTGGAGGAATTCCGCACCGACTTGGAGCTGATCAAGGAGAGCCTCGATGCCACGGGTCTGAGTTGCGAAGCCCTGCAGGACCTGCTGAGCCAGGTGCACATCTTCGCCTTCTCCCTGGCCAGCCTCGACATCCGCCAGGAGAGCACCCGCCACAGCGACGCCATCGACGAACTCAGCCGCTACCTGCTGCTGCCGGTGCCCTACGGGGAGATGGACGAGGAGCAGCGGGTGGAGTGGCTGCTGAACGAGCTCAAGACCCGCCGCCCCCTGTTGCCGCCTGCCGCCCGCTGGAGCGCCTCCACGGCCGAAACCTTTGCCGTGTTCCGGATGCTGCAGCGACTGCAGCAGGAATTCGGCCGCCGCATCTGCCGCACCTACGTGATCTCCATGAGTCACACGGTGTCCGACCTGCTGGAGGTGGTGCTGCTGGCCAAGGAGGCGGGGCTGGTGGATCCGATGGCCCAGAAATCGGCCCTGCTGGTGATCCCCCTGTTCGAAACGGTGGAAGACCTGCAGGGAGCCCCGGCGGTGATGGGTCGCCTGTTCGCCGATCCCTTCTACCGCCAGCTGCTGATCAGTACGAGCGATGGCGAGCAGCCCCTGCAGGAGGTGATGCTGGGCTACTCCGACAGCAACAAGGATTCCGGCTTCCTCTCCAGCAACTGGGAGATCCACCGGGCCCAGATCGCCCTCCAGTCGCTCGCCGATGCCCACGACGTCGCCCTGCGCATCTTCCATGGCCGCGGCGGCTCGGTGGGCCGGGGTGGCGGTCCCGCCTACCAGGCGATCCTGGCCCAGCCCAGCGGCACCCTCAAGGGACGCATCAAGATCACCGAGCAGGGGGAGGTGCTGGCCTCCAAGTACTCCCTGCCCGAGCTGGCCCTCTACAACCTCGAGACGGTCACCACCGCCGTGCTTCAGAACAGCATGGTGAGCACCCCGGTGGACGACACCCCCACCTGGAACGTGCTGATGGAGCGGCTCGCGGCCCGCTCCCGCGACCACTACCGAGCCCTGGTGCACGACAACCCCGACCTGGTGGCCTTCTTCCAGCAGGTGACACCGATCGAGGAGATCAGCAAGCTGCAGATCTCCAGCCGGCCGGCACGGCGCAAGAGCGGTGCCAAGGATCTCTCCAGCCTGCGGGCCATCCCGTGGGTGTTCGGCTGGACCCAGAGCCGCTTCCTGCTGCCCAGCTGGTACGGGGTGGGCACGGCCCTGCAGGCCGAACTCGATGCCGACGGGGAGCAGATGGAGCTGCTGCAGCTGCTCTACCAGCGCTGGCCGTTCTTCCGCATGCTGATCTCCAAGGTGGAGATGACCCTGTCCAAGGTTGACCTGGAGCTGGCCGGCCACTACGTCACCTCCCTGGGCCGACCCCAGAACAAGGAGGTCTTTGAGCAGATCTTCGCGTCGATCGCCAGCGAGTTCGCCCTCACCCATTCCCTGGTGCTGCGCATCAGCAACCACAGCCGGCTCCTCGACGGCGACCCGGCCCTGCAGCTGTCGGTCGACCTGCGCAACCGAACGATCATTCCCCTGGGCTATCTGCAGGTGGCGCTGCTGCGGCGGCTGCGGGAGCAGAAACGCCAACCCCCGATGAGCGAGGGGCCGAGCGACGGGCCGGGCGGCGCCGGCGACGGCCGCACCTACAGCCGCAGCGAACTGCTGCGCGGCGCCCTGCTTACCATCAACGGCATCGCCGCAGGCATGCGCAACACGGGCTGATTCCATGAACTCTCTGTTGATCCCCTTCCGCAGCCAGCCTCCGACCCCACGCCTGCGGGAGGGTTACGCCCTGCTGCATCAGCACGACCCCGAACCGGCCGGCCTCAACCGCCTGTTGGAGGCCTGCGGCGACGCCCCCCGCAGCAGCGACCGCTGGGAGCGGGTGCTGGCGCGCAGCGCCTGGCACCTGGTGGTCCTCGACCCGGGCGGCCGGCTGGTGGGCTTCGTGCGGGCCACCAGCGATCAGGCCCTCAACGCCAATCTCTGGGACCTGGTGGCCGATCCGGCCGATCCTTGCCGGGATGAGGTGATCGGGACCCTGGTGCAGGCCGCCCTGGCCCGCCTGCGACGGGAACTGAGCGGCTGCAGCATCTCCCTGTCAGCCCCACCCGAGGCCCTCAACGCCCTCGCCCGGGCGGGGTTCGTGGTGGATCCCGGTGGCATCCGGGCCATGGGCCTGGACCTGCGGCCCCAGACAGACAACTGACCGAGAAAGGGGGACGGGGCTGACGAGCATGGAGGGACTCGAACCCCCGACATTCAGAACCGGAATCTGACGCTCTATCCAACTGAGCTACATGCCCTGCCACGGCGGTTGGGGTCCCACAGGACCTTTCCCTCCGATGGCGGTACCTTAGCGGCTGACCGCCCCAGAACCATCCGGCTGCACCGCCTGGACCTCCGGCATTTCCGCAACATCGACGGCCTGCAGCTGACGCTGGAGGCGCCCCGCCTGCTCGTGACCGGCAGCAATGGCCAGGGCAAGTCGAACCTGCTGGAAGGGGTGGAACTGCTCACCAGCCTTCGCTCGCACCGCTGCAGCGTTGACCGGGATCTGATCGGCCATGGCCACCCGTGGTGCCGGCTGGGCGCCCTCACCGACGAGGCCGACAGCCTGCAACTGGAACTGCGCCGCAGCGGCGGTCGCCAGGCGTTCCGCAACGGCAAACGGCTGGAGCGACAGCTTGACCTGATCGGCCCCCTCCGCTGTGTCGGCTTCAGCGCCCTCGACCTGGACCTGGTGCGGGGGGAGCCCGCCCTGCGGCGCCAGTGGCTGGACCGGGTGGTGCTGCAGCTCGAACCCGTCTATGGCGCCCTGCTGAGCCGCTACGGACGGCTGCTGCGGCAGCGCAGCCAGCTGCTGCGCCGGGGCCTGGCGGCCGGCCAGCGGCAGGAGCTGCTGGACGCCTTTGATCAACAGATGGCCCTGGTTGGCGCCCGCCTGCATCGGCGGCGCCAGCGGGCCCTGCGGCGCCTGGAGCCGCTGGCGGTGGCCTGGCAGCAGCGCATCGGCGGAGCCGCCGAACTCCTCCAGCTCGACTACATCAGCGGCACCGTGCTGGCGGAGGCCAGCGACGAGGAGGGGCCCTGGCGCCAGGCCCTGGCGGAACAACTGCGTCAGCAGCGTCCCGAGGAGGAACGGCTCGGGCAGTGCCAGGTGGGTCCCCACCGGGACGAGGTGGCGCTGCTGATCGGCGGCCAGGCCGCGCGACGCTACGGCTCCGCCGGCCAGCAGCGCACCCTGGTGCTGGCCCTGAAGTTGGGGGAACTCGACCTGGTGGGCCAGGTGGTGGGTCAGCCGCCGCTGCTGCTGCTCGACGATGTGCTGGCCGAGCTTGACCCGGGTCGCCAGCAGCTGCTGCTGGAGGCGGTGGGGGACGGTCACCAGTGCCTGGTCAGCGCCACCCACGTGGAAGCCTTCAGCAGCGGTTGGCGGGCCCACAGCCAGGTGGTGGAGCTCCATAGCGGCGCCCTGGTGGCCTGAGGCCCGATCCCCCTGTCGCCGCAGGCGACCTAGCGCACAACTGACCAGCGCTCCCAGCGCGTATGGTGAGTTGTGTTTACCCGGATTCGATGAACCAAACCCTTTCCAGCCTGCATCCCAACCCGGGATGGAAGCCCGCCGCCTCCCCCATCCACGCCATTGCACGACCCGTCTCCTCTCCAGGCGACACCACCGACGCGGTAGGGAAACACTGCATCCTCGAGCTCTACGACTGCGATTGCGCAAGGCTCGACGACGAAGCTTTCCTCAGGGACACCATCACGACAGCAGCCAAACGCGCTGGTGCCACCCTGCTCAACCTGATCACCCACCGCTTCGAACCCCAGGGCGTCACCGGCCTGGCCTTGCTCGCGGAATCCCACATCTCCATCCACACCTGGCCCGAATCGGGCTATGCGGCGGTGGATGTGTTCACCTGCGGTGACCACACCATGCCCGAGAGGGCCTGTCAGGTCCTGTGGGAGGAGCTGGGGTCTGGCCGACACAAGCTCACCAGCTTCCGCCGGGAGACGCCCGAGGCCCTGATCGACAGCCAGAGGGAACCTCTCCTGGCCAGCGCCTGAGCGCAGGGGCAGGACCAATCAGGGTGTCGGTCGGCCCCGATGCCCCTCCAGGGAGCGGTTCAGCTTGCCGCTCACCAGCCCTTCAAGGTCCAGGGCCACGGCCGTGAAGCCAAGGTCCCTGAAGGCGCCCACCAGCTGGGGGCGAAGCTCCCCATGGGCCAGACACTCCAGCGCCGCCGGTAAGCCGGCGGCGGGGATTTCAATGCGCGCCGTCTCCCCCTGGCTGCGGACCCGCAGTTCGGGGAAGCCGCGCTGGCGCAACCAGTCCTCGGCGGCGGCCACCCGGACCAGCCGGGGGGCGTCGATCGGCTCGCCGTAGGGGAAACGGGAGGCCAGGCAGGGCTGGGCCGGCTTGTCCCACCAGGGCAGGCCCAGGGCCCGGGAGAGCTGGCGCACCCCCGCCTTGTCGATGCCGACCTCGGCCAGGGGCGAGCGCACACCGAATTCGCGGGCGGCACGGATACCGGGCCGGTGGTCGCCCAGGTCGTCGCGGTTGACCCCGTCCAGCACCTGGGCCCCCTCGGCGGCGGCGGCGATCGGGGCCAGCAGGCGATGCAGCTCCCGCTTGCAGGCGTAGCAGCGGTCTTCGGGGTTGCTGGCATAGGTGGGATCCGCCAGCTCGGCGGTGGGCAACTCGCGATGGCGCAGGCCCAGCCAGCGGGCCTGGGCACTGGCCTCCCGGCGCAGATGGGGCGCCAGGGCCGGCGAGACGCCGGTGATCGCCAGGGCCCTCTCCCCCAGCCGATCGCCGGCCAAGGCGGCCACCAGGGCGCTGTCGACACCGCCGGAGTAGGCCACCACCACCTGGGCGAAGCCATCAAGCTGCCGGCAGAGGGACTCCAGACCCCGCTCCAGGGGGCCGGGCAGGGCTTCGAGCAGGTGGAGGCGACCGGGTGTGGGCATGGCGTCGATCCTGGCAAGGCTGGGTAGCATCCGGGTCAGATCCCCCCGCCCATGCCCCCCGCCGCCCGCAGCACCCAGACCCCGCAGCGCGGCACCGGGCGGGGCATCGGCATCCGCACGGCCGCCGGCAGCGACGAACGCGCCCACGGCCAGCTGCACGTCTACGACGGGGAAGGCAAGGGCAAGAGCCAGGCGGCCCTGGGGGTGGTGCTGCGCACCATCGGGCTGGGCATCTGCGAGCAGAAGCGCACACGGGTGCTGCTGCTGCGGTTCCTCAAGGGTCCCGGCCGCGCCTACGACGAGGACAGCGCCATCGAGGCCCTGCAGCAGGGTTTCCCCCACCTGATCGACCAGGTGCGCACGGGCCGGGGCGACTACTTCAGCGCCGCGGAGGCCACCCGCTTCGACCACCAGGAGGCCCAGCGGGGCTGGGACATCGCCAAGGGGGCGATCGCCAGCAACCTCTATTCGGTGGTGGTGCTCGACGAACTCAACCCTGTGCTCGACCTGGGCCTGCTCGACACCGAGGAGGTGGTGCGCACCCTGGCCACCAAGCCGGCGGGAATGGAAATGATCTGCACCGGCCGGGGCGCGCCGCGGCAGCTGGTGCAGCTGGCCGATCTGCACTCGGAGATGCGGGCCCACAGCGGGCCCCAGCAGGGGCTGGAAGGGCTGGAGATCTACACCGGAGAGGGCAAGGGGAAATCCACCAGCGCCCTGGGCAAGGGCCTGCAGGCCATCGGCCGGGGCATCAGCCAGGACAAGAGCCACCGGGTGCTGATCCTGCAGTGGCTCAAGGGCGGCGCGGGTTATACCGAGGACGCGGCGATCGCCGCCCTGCGGGAGAGCTACCCCCATCTGGTGGATCACCTGCGCTCAGGGCGCGACGCCATCGTCTGGCGCGGGCAGCAGCAGCCGATCGACTACGTGGAGGCGGAACGGGCCTGGGAGATCGCCCGGGCCGCGATCGCCAGCGGCCTCTACAAGACCGTGATCCTCGACGAACTCAACCCCACCGTGGATCTGGAACTGCTCCCGGTGGAGCCCATCGTCCAGACCCTGCTGCGCAAGCCCACCGAAACTGAGGTGATCATCACGGGCCGCTGCAAGAGCCGGCCGGCCTACTTCGATCTGGCCAGCGTCCACTCCGAGATGGTGTGCCACAAGCACTACGCCGAGCGGGGCGTGGATCTCAAACGCGGCGTCGACTACTGAGCCCGCTGGCCCTTGGCGTTCAGTCGAGGTCGAGCTGGTCATCCTCGAGCATCTCCACCTCCTCCGAGGCGATGAAGCGCCCCAGCAGCAGGCCCACCAGCAGGGCGACATAAAGGGTGCTGGCCACGCTGAGCAGGATCACGAAGCGCTCCCCCACCGCATTTGCCGGCAGCACGTCGCCATAGCCGACGCCGGCGATGGTGACAAAGCTGAAGTAGGTGAGGCGATCGAGCAGCAGCTGGTGGCTGGCGCCCTCACCGAGACTGAAGCTGCCGGGCACCAGCACCTGGGTGGCGGTGGCGAGCACCCCGCCGGTGAGGCCCAGGTGCAGGTAACCGGCGGCGGCCCCAGCCATCACCTGCACATTGACCCGGGGCACCCGGGCCAGCAGGCGCACCAGCCGCATCGAGGTGAGCAGGAAAAAGAGACTCAGCAGCACCATTTCCACGGCCCGGAACAGACCGCCGTGCCAGGTCCCGGTGAGCACCGGCAACCAGAGTCCGGCGCCCCCCACCACCCCGATCCCCCGGAAGATCTCCTGGCGCAGCCTGGCGTAGCCTGGCGTAGCTCACCCCGCCGATCACCGGCAGGGTGAGGATCGACTGCAGGATCAGCAGATTGAAGACCAGGGCCAGAAGGACCTGGCCCTGCCACCCCCGCGTGGCCGTCAACGGCATCACCAGGACCGGCAGCAGGGCCGAGAGCAACAGCGGCAGGAAGCGCGTCTCGAGGGCGATCAGGCGGCGGGCTTCCTGCCGCCGCCGCTCCAGCCAGCGCCGCCTGGCCGGGGTGAGGGGCTCAGTAGCGCGGGACGTCAGGATCCACCTCCTGGCTCCAGGCGTCGATGCCGCCCTGCACGTTCACTCCCTCGATGCCGTGGCGGCCGAGGGCGATCAGGGCCTTGGCGGAACGCCCCCCCAGCTTGCAGTGGACATAGAGCCGCTTGCCGTTGGCCAGGCGGCGCACCTCCTCGATCGCCTCGCCACTCTCGATGCGATCGAGGGGCACCAGCACCGCACCGGAGATCACGGCAATCTCGACTTCCGGTGGATTGCGCACATCGAGCAGAAGCAGATCGTCCTGCGGGCCGTCGAGCAGGGTCTTGAGTTCGGTCACGGTGATGGCAGGCACACTGCCCGCCTCCTCCTGGCCGGGGGCCGAGCCGCCCACGCCGCAGAACTCCTGGTAGTCGATCAGCTTGTCGATCACGGGGCGCTCCGGATTGGGGCGCAGCTTCAGCTCCCGGAAGCTCATCTTGAGGGCATCGAAAAGCAGCAGCCGGCCGCTGAGGCTGGTGCCGATGCCGGTGATCAGCTTGACCGTTTCAGTGGCCTGGATCACGCCGATGATCCCGGGGAGCACCCCCACCACACCGCCTTCGGCGCAGGAGGGCACCATCCCCGGCGGTGGCGGTTCGGGAAAGAGATCCCTGTAGTTGGGGCCGCCCTCGAAGTTGAAGACCGTGGCCTGGCCCTCGAAGCGGAAAATCGACCCGTAGACGTTCGGCTTGCCCAGCAGCACGCAGGCGTCGTTGACCAGGTAGCGGGTGGGGAAGTTGTCAGTGCCGTCGCAGACGATGTCGTAGCCGGCGATGATCTCGAGGGCGTTCTCGCTGGTGAGGGCTGTTTCGTAGAGATCCACCTGGCAGTGGGGGTTGATCTCGTGGATCCGGGCTTTGGCCGACTCGATCTTGGGCTTGCCCACCCAGCTGGTGCCATGGATCACCTGGCGCTGCAGGTTGCTGTGGTCCACCACGTCGAAATCGACGATGCCGAGCCTGCCCACGCCGGCGGCGGCCAGATAGAGCAACAGGGGCGAACCGAGGCCGCCGGTTCCGACGCACAGCACCGAGGCCGCCTTGAGCCGCTTCTGCCCCTCCATGCCGATCTCCGGCAGAATCAGGTGGCGGGAGAAGCGCACCACCTCATCGGGGCTGAGTTGGACGGTGCTGGTGTCGGGAGGAAGCATGGCGGTGGAGACCCACGACGCACTAATCCACCATTCTCCACGCCAACCGCCGGGGGCTGCCCTGTTCCGGCAACCACCAGCAGGCCAGGGAACGGGGCTCCCCCTCTGCAGGCCCCTGCCCCAGGATCAGCATCAGGGTGGGGGTGAAGGCCAGGGAGAGGTCGAGGGCCGAGGGCACGGGCTCCGAGAACGGATGGCTGTGGGCCGATCCCAGCACGGTCAGCCCCCGGGATCGGGCCCACTTCTGGGCCAGCAGCTGTTCGCGCGGATCAAGGGCGAAGCGGCGGCAACGCTCGGCCGGTGGCACCCAGACGTTGAGGCAGGGCCAGATGCGCCGGACACACCAGGGATCACGGCCGCCGAGCAGCAAGGCACAGCCCTCTTCCGGGGCGACCGCCACCAGGACGGCTTCGAGCACCGTCAGCGCCTGCCGACCGAGACGCAATTCCGCTGGCGTCTGTGGGTTCACACCGGTACGTTATGCATCATTCCGTTAGGAGACCTCTCCTTCCATGATCGACAGCACGACCGAGGAGAAGGAGACCATGCAGGACGACACCAGCACCAGCGCCGCAGAGGTGGATTTCACGGAGCGCTACAGCAAGGTGATCGGCAAGGTCAACGAAACCCTCGACAAGGTGGACTGGAGCCAGGTGGGCCGCATCGGCAAGGCTTCCGGCGTTCTGCTGGCCGTGATCGTGGCCCAGATCCTGATCAAGGGCGTGCTCGACACCATCAACCTGCTGCCGATCGTGCCGGGCCTGCTCGAACTGCTCGGGCTGGTGGTGGTGGGCAACTGGAGCTGGAACAACCTCACCACGGGTGAAAAGCGCTCGGCCGTGATGGCCAAGCTTCAGACCCTGCGCAAGGAATACCTGAGCTGAGCGCCAGCACCATCAACTTCCCTACTGGGGCGTCCCCTGGTTCAGGAGTTCTTCGATGCGCTCCTGGCACTGGCCCAGGTAGGAGCCACCGAAAAGGTTGGCGTGGTTGAGCAGGTGATACAGGTTGTAGAGATCGCTACGGAATCGGTGGCCTGAGGGCAGGGGCCATTCCGCTTCGTAACCAGCGAAGAATGGGGCGGGGAAGCCCCCGAACAGCCTTGCCATGGCGAGGTCCACTTCCCGATCGGCCCGGTAGACCGCCGGATCGAAGATCGCCCCCTGGCCGCCGGCACAGATGGCGGCGTTGCCGCTCCAGAGATCACCGTGCACCAGGCAGGGGTCGGGGTGGTGGTTGTCCAGCCACTGGCCGGCGCCCTCCAACAGCGATCGGGCCTGAGCGAGGGGGGTGCCCCGGAGGGCCAGGTGCTCCAGCTGGGGCGCCAGACGCCGTTCCACGAAGAAGCGGCCCCAGTCCTCGTCCCAGCCGTTGCGCTGGGGGAAGGCCCCGATGACGTTGTCCCGGGGCCAGCCGAAGGCTGACCCAGGCCGATCCTCTGCCACGCAGCACCGCGTGAGGCTGCGCCGGTGCAGCCCCGCCAGGGCGGCCCCCAGACGGTGCCACTGCGGCGCTGCTGCAGCAGAACGGCCGCCCTCCAGCGCCAGCCAGGAGAGCACCAGCACGGCCAATGGTCCCGCCGTGCCCCAGGCCAGGGGCACGGGCACGAGCGGCCCTGCCTCGCACGCCGCCACTGCCAGAGCCTGCAGGCCCTCGGCTTCCGCCTCCAAAAGCGGCAGGGCGGAGGCCCCATTGGTTTTGACGAACAGCCGGCTGCCGTCGACAAGTTCCAGACACCAGGCGCTATGGATGCAGCCGCCACCGACGGGCCTCCGGCCGCGTAGCTCCACACCGAGCCGCTCCTTCAGCCAGGGGGCCAGGGGATCAGGGGGAGGCATGGGTGGTGCGAGGCATGGCTCCAGCCTGACCCGGCGGCCCCGCTCGGCCCTTTGAGAGGAGCCTGTAAAAAATCCCTGCCTGACGGCAAGGACGCAGAGGCGATGGCGGGACAGGCTTCAGAGCGCTGGGGCGGGCTTCCTGATCCGGGCCCTGAGCTTGCGGCTGAACCCGAAGGCAGCAGCCGCGCCAAGGACGGGGAGAGGTCCGGGGACGGAGTCCGGCGGAACTTGCGCTGCCCTCTGGATGAAGGAGTTGTTGACAACGGAAATGACCGTTTGCCCATGGGCAAAGAACACATCCTCAATCTCGAGCGTCGAAACTCCAGGGGCGAACAGGTAACTGGACGGGGGGATACCGTTGACGGCCACCAGAGAAGTGAAACCACCAGCCCAACGGACCGTCTTGGTCACGGTGCAACCGCCCAATTCGGCAAACGCACAACCAGCCCCAAGACCAACGGCCTGAAATTCAAAAGCCCGAGGATCTGTGATAGCAATCGTGTATGCGATGGATCCCGATTGAGCTGGTGGATCGATCGTGGTTCCAAAATCGTAGATGGGTCCGGCTGCACCGAATCGGATCTCAGTCTCTGCACCAACGCCACTGCAGAGGATGTTGGAGATGATCTTGTCCCCCAACGTCAGATCTGCGGCGATGCCACAGGTCGTAGTGGTGGCTGCGCTGGCAGAGCCGGCCGACAACGCAGAAGCGAAGACCGTTGCAACGGCTGCTCCGAACAACGACTTGGAAAGGAATTGACAAGAGGAGGCCTTATCCAGAAGGCCGAGTGCGGAGGAAGAAAGTGACATTTTCATGGATTTTACTGGGATTTCTTGACGCCAATGAAGTGCTGCAGTTCTCTTCATATTTTTCAGACATTTCGCTTGACCATTGCCTTCCTGCACAAGGGCTGCAAGACCATTCACACGCTGTGCGACCAAGGCATCACTGTGATGCGTGAGGCTGATTGAGTCCAGCAGGTTTGCAGCAGCATGACACTCTCAGCCAAACGAAACTTCTCACAAAGTCACATTTGGGATACAGAGAAAGCAGCCTTTAGTCGGTTACTGACTTCTCCCCAATGCGTGGAACCTGACCACTCTGATATGTCATTTCCCGCTCAGATTCATCGGCTGCACATCTGCCTCAGAACTACCTCAAGGTCTCTTGCGATGCGTCGTCCAGCCTGAGCACCAGGTCCTCCGTCCTGTCGACAAGGCCTGGAACCGCGGCACTGGAATCAAGCCTGCCAGCATCAACGCACCAATCTCGGTGCTGCGTTGACCTCCAGCAACAGGCCCAAACCAGATGTGGTGGTGGTGGGCGCCGGCATCGCTGGCCTCACGGCGGCCGCACTGCTGGCGAAGCAGGGGCTCAATGTGGAGCTGTTGGAGGCCCATCGCCAGAGCGGCGGCTGCGCCGGCACATTCCGGCGCGGGCCCTACGTGTTCGACGTGGGGGCTACCCAGGTGGCGGGCCTGGAGCAGGGAGACGGCACCCCCGTCGGCATCCACGCCCGGTTGTTCCGCCATCTGGGGGTGGCGCCGCCGGCGGCCGTGCCGCTGGATCCCGGCTGCGTGGTGGACCTGGGTGATGGACGCGAGCCGGTGTCGATCTGGCGCGACCCGGAGCGCTGGCGCCAGGAACGGCTGAGACAGTTCCCCGGCAGTGAACGCTTCTGGGCCCTCTGCGACGCGGTGCACCGGGCCAACTGGGCCTTCGCTTCGCAAGATCCGGTGCTGCCGCCGCGCAGCTGGTGGGATCTGGGCCAACTGCTGGGAGCGGTGGGACCAGGGACGCTGGCCAGCGGTCTGCTGACCACCGCCACGGTGGCCGACCTGTTGCGGATCTGCGGCTGCGCCGCCGACGCCAGGCTGCGGCGCTTCCTGGATCTGCAGCTGAAGCTCTACTCCCAGGAGCCCGCCAATCGCACGGCCGCGCTGTACGGGGCCACAGTGCTGGCGATGGTGCAGGAGCCGCTGGGTCTCTGGCACCTGGAGGGCTCGATGCAGGCCCTCAGCGACAGCCTTGAGCAGGCCGTGGCCCTGCACAGCGGTCGGCTGCGGCTGCGACACCGCGTCGAACAGCTGCGGCCTCCCGCCCAGGCGGACGCGCTCTGGCAGATCACGGGCCGGCGCCCATCGGTTCGCCCTGGCGATCCCGGGGCGACAGAAGCGGACTTCAATCTGACGGCCGCTGAGGTGGTGGTGACCCTGCCCCCCCAGACCCTGCCGGCCCTGCTCGGGGACGGCCTGCCAGCCGGCTACCGCCGGCGGCTCGAGACCCTGCACGAACCCAGTGGGGCCTTGGTGTTCTACGGGGCCGTCGAGCGGGACAAGCTGCCGACGGGCTGCCCCAGCCATCTGCAGCTGGCGGCCCCTGAACCGGGCTCCCTGTTCGTCTCGGTGAGCCAGGACGGCGATGGCCGGGCCCCCGCCGGGCGGGCCACGGTGATCGCCAGTGTGTTCACCCCGGCCCGGCCCTGGTTCGGTGGGGAGGAGGCCGACTATCAGGCCCGCAAGCAGCAGGCGATGGCCGCGATCCAGGAGGGCCTGCAGCAACTGCTGGGGGTGGGGCCTGCCGACTGGCTGCATGGAGAACTGGCCACCCCCCGGGGCTTTTCCGGCTGGACCGGCCGGCCCTGGGGGTATGTGGGCGGCCTGGGCCAGCACCCCAGCCGTTTCGGGCCTTTCGGCCTGGCCAGCCGCACTCCCCTGGCGGGCCTGTGGCTGTGCGGGGATGCCATCCACCCCGGCGAGGGCACCGCCGGGGTGAGCCTCTCGGCCCTGATGGTCTGCCGCCAGTTGCTGGCCCTGAGGGGGGTGGACCTGCGGCCCTGACCCCCCGGGCTCTGAATCAGTTGACGCTGACCCGCACCACCCGGCCACCGAGACGCTGCGCCCGCTGCAGGGCCTCGTTCATGCGGCTGTAGGGCACCCGCATCACATAGGCACCGCTGCGCACCACCGCGTTGTTCACCAGCCCGGTGGCCGTGATGGTGGCCACCCGACCACTGGATGTGCTGGTGCTGCGCACCCCCGCCGACACCACCAGGGCCTCTGCACGGTGGCCACGGGAGGTATCGGTGAGCTGGCCGCTCCGGGAAACCGGACCATCGACACTGGTGCCCCCCTGGACCAGGTTGGCCTGGAAGAAGGATTCACCGCTGAATCGGGGACTCTTGACCGACACCGTTACGGCCCGATCCTGGTGCAGGGCCCGGCCGAGCTTGAAGCGGGTGCCGGCGCTGTCTCCCTTGACCGAGGCGGCCGCTCCACCGGCCAGCTGCATCAGCCAGGAAAACTGCTGACCCTGGTGACCAGCTGAATAGTCCCAGCCGTGGAGATAGGGCACCACATCGGAGCCGAAGCGCTCCTGATATTCGTGACTGTCGATGTAGGAATCGATTTCGGCGTCGTAGCCCTGCTCCTGCAGGATCGTGAAGTGGTGCAGCATCTCGGCCTTGTTGTGGGGTGCCCGGCCGAGGAGATGTTTGTGGTTGAGCTCGATGAAGCGGTAAGGATTGCAGGATTCAAAGAAACGAGCGCGATAGAGCCCGCTTCTGGCCAGGGTGCGGACGAATTCCTGCACGGTGAGGTAGCCGTTTCGGAAGAGAGATTCGGCACCGACAAGGCGTTCATTCTGCATCACATACTGCTGGCCGAGCACCTGCTGATACACCAGCCGGATGATGCCATCACGATCCTGCGGCGACGCCTTCGACCAGTTCTCCTTGTTGCGATCATCCGCGAAACGCTCGATGCCAAGGGAAGGGGCTTGGACCAGGGCCATGGTGAAAACAACGCAAAGGGCAGAGAGAAGAACATCGCCATGGGCAGGGGAGGTGGCGGCTTCCAACGGCAACCGGTGCAGGCGCACGACAGAAAAGTTTTCTCCGGAAGGCCCGCCCATCGACGATGTCAAGCCGCGAGTCTTACCCGATTCGGAGCGAAGAAACCAAGATCGTTACAGCGCTAAGCGCCTGGTGAAGGATCCATACATTCCTTCACCACGAAGAATTGAGAAAAGAGAAGAAAACGCTCAGGAGGCCAGCCTTCCGTTGGTGCCGGCGAGGCGATTCCGCTGGCGAAGGGGGCGCTGGACAGCTCCACGGACCAGACTGGGGCTGGGAAGGTTCGGCAGCTGTGGAGAAGGGCCTGGACCGGTGGCGTCCTGACAGAGGCTTTCCCAGACGGTCTCAAGGGCAGCCAACTCGTCGGCCGGAGACCAGCCCAGCCCAGCCGAGCCTGCTTCAGCAGGACGCACCTGAGACCGTTGGGGCTGGAGGCCCTGAAGCCTGGACGGGGACTGACGCCTGGGCTGGGGAAGCTCAATCAATTTTTCAGCTCCCAACAATCTGGTGACCACTTTTAAGCCATCCCGCCGCCGCGTCCAGGGGCGAGGCAACACATGCTGACGGAAGAAATCATGAAGACGGTGCCATCGTGGACATAAGGGGCTCTGGGGAACAGCCAAGACTCCCCAGACCTGACGCCGGGGATGGGTGTGGTTGAGGCTCCAGTGCAGGCGATAATCAAGCTGTGAATGCAGACGGTAGTGAGTCCTGACTGTTATCAGCAACCTGACAAGTCAGGCCCGCTCAATGTGATTAGAACTGACGAATGGTCCCGATCATGCAGGAGCAAAAGCACCCAACCAAGCCTCAAGCCTCTATTCGTCACTCGGCAGCAACACCAGCGTGTGCAGCCGGTCGGTGCCAAGGTCATGGGTGAGGATCCAGACCTGCAGGCCCTGGCCGAGATCGAAGACGCTGCGCAGGGAGCCCTGCTGGCGATAGGCGGCGATGGTGTTGTCGCGGGCATCGCGGGCATCGACCACCCCCCAGTCGCCGCGGCGGTGGCGGGCCACCAGACGCTGCAGGGTTTCGCCATCCACCCACTCGCGCACTTCGGGACTCACGTCCACCGGGCCGATGGCGAGGCGGGCTGCCATGGAGGTTCCATCTCTTGGATTGACCTTACGGGGGAATCCGCCGGGGGCCCTGGCCGGTAGTTCCTGCAGCACCCGCTTCCCCTCCGATGCGACTGTCGCCACGCCTCACCACAGCCGCCGCCCTCTCGGCGTTGGCTGCCGGCCTGCTGGCGTTGCCGCTGATCGCGGCGGGCCTTCTGCCCCGCCATGGAGGCTCCAGCGCCGCAGCCGCCAGCCTGCCCGATCCGGACACCGGGCTCACCCTGGCGGCCGGCCCACGCGCCACGGCGGTGCTGGCCGGGGGTTGCTTCTGGGGCATGGAGGCGGTGTTCGAGCACGTCAAAGGCGTCACCGAGGTGGTGAACGGCTACACCGGCGGCAATCCGGCCACCGCCGCCTACGAGCGGGTGAGTGGCGGCGACACCGGCCACGCCGAGGGCATCCGCATCACCTACGACCCGGCCCGGGTGAGCTACGGCCAGCTGCTGAAGGTCTTCTTCTCCGTCGCCCACGACCCCACCGAGCTGAACCGCCAGGGTCCGGACGTGGGCTCCCAGTACCGCTCGGCGATCTTCCCCACCGACCCGGAGCAGCGCCGGGTGGCTGCGGCCTACATCAGCCAGCTGAACCGCTCCGGCGCCCTGCCCCGGCCGATCGCCACGACGGTGGAGGAGTGGCGTGGCTTCACCCCCGCCGAGGCCTACCACCAGAACTTCGTCGCCCGCAACCCGACCCACCCCTACGTCGTGATCCATGACCAACCCAAGGTGGCCCAGCTAAAGGCGCAGTTTCCGGAGCTGGCCCGCTAGGCGGCGGGCCCTCAGCGCAGATGGTCGAGGGCGCCCCGGCCGTGCAGATCGGCCAGGGCGTCGTAGCCGCCGATGGGCTGGCCATCGATGAACACCTGGGGCATCGAACCGCTGCCGCTGCGTTCGGCGACCTGCTGACGGACGTGCGCGTCGTCGGCCAGCTGCACCCGATGGGGGATGCCGAGGGTGCGCAGCATGCGCAGGGCCCGGGCCGAAAAGGGGCAGCCGCTGAGCACGGCGATCTCCACCCGTGGTTGGGCGGGGCTGGCCGCCGCGGCAGCTGGCTCCTGGGCTGCGGCCGTGGGCAGGAAGCCCACCAGCAGGTCGGCGCCCCTGAGCACCAGGCTGCCGTGCTCGAGGTGGCCGCCCCAGACCTGGCACTCGCCATCGGACAGGCTCAGGTGCAGGTGCACCCCCTGGGGCGCCACCGTGCCCTGCAGGGTGATGATCTCCAGGTGCCCCTGAAGCAAGGTGGGCTCGGCCTGGCCGGGGCACTGGAAGGCTGCCTGGGAGAGGTCGCCCACCACCCCGAGCACGAACCCGGAGGCGCCGGCCTGGGTCCCCAGCTGCTCGAGGCTGGCTCGCAGATCACTGCCCGCTCCGAGATGCAACGGCAGGGGATGCATGGCGGGATCGGGCATCAAGGGGGTCAAGGTAAGTCCCGAGCGTCCGGCGCCAGCGGCCCGAACCGGCAGCGCAGCAGCGCCAGGGCCTCATCGGGCAGGCCCAGGAACCGGTCGAGAAAGGGATCACCACTGGGGGCGATGGTGGCCACCCCCACCAGCTGTGCCAGGCCATCGCCATCGAGGGGCTGGCCCATGGCCTGGTGGCGGCGACCCCGCACAGGGCCAGTGCTGAGCATGGTGTCGACGATCAGATCCGGTGCCCGATAGAGCGAGCCGATGGCGAAACGGAAGCGGGCGCAGAACCGCAGCGCCATCGCGCCGGTGGCGCCATCGAGGCTGCCGTCGAATCGTTGGGGGTGGATCGTGATCACCAGCCCCGGGGGCAACGGCAGGCCCAGGAACCGGGTGGTGCGCCAGTGGAGCGGGGGGATGTTCAAAGCATCGGGGTCGAAGAGGAGCCGCTGCGAACCGGTGCTGTCCCCCTCGCTGAGCCGCCCCACACCGCCGCCGCCACGGGCGTCGTAGCGAAAGCGGGGATAGGCACCGATCACCAGACCGCAGGCCGCCAGGGTCTGGAGCGCCAGTTCAGCCATCGCGCTGGACCTCCGCCTGGGTGGGGTAGGGGATCTCGATAGCTTCCGCGGCGAACAGGGCCAGCAGGGCCCGGTTGAGGCGGGCCACCTCATCCTTGAACGCCGCGTAGGTGGGCTGGGAGGAGCGGTAGTCGTAGGTGAAGTCGTAGCTGAAGTCGCTGATGGCCAGGAGGCGACAGGCCCGGAAGGTGGCCAGGGGTTCGGCTTCGAACAGGGAGGCGATCAGGTCCGGGATGCGTTGCAGTTGCTCCTGGGTGGTGTCGTAGGCCACGCCGATCACCATGCGGGAGCGGATCACCTGATCCAGGAGCTGCCGCAACCGCAGCAGGATCGCTTCCCGCAGGGTGAGGTAATCGGTCCAGCTGGGGGCATGAATCTGGCCGCAACAGCGCAGCAGCAACTCCCCATCCCCAGGGGCCTGGTCGAGGAACACCTGGGCGGCGGACAGACCCGGCAGCTCGGTGAGGTGCAGGCGGCCGTAATGCACCAGGTCGTCCAGCTGGTCGGGGGTGAGCTCGGCCGGCAGGGGCAGGTGCAGCTCGAAGACATGCTGCACCGCATCATGCGCCTGATCCGAGCGCAGGGAATAGTTGACGATCGTCTCCTCATCGACGACCGAATTGGGGATCGTGACGCGACTTTCATGGGTCTGCAGCTCCAGGGAGCGCAGGCCGATCTTGGTGACATAGCCCAGATTGCTGCCGATGCGGCAGAACTCCCCCACCCGCAGCGGACGGTCGGTCTGGATCGACAGACCGGCGAACAGGTTGCCCAGCAGCTTGGAAGCCCCGAGGCCGATGGCCAGGCCGGGCACGGCGGAGAAGGCCAGCACGGTGGAGCCTGGCAGGCCCAGCAGGATCAGCAGCCGGTACATCAGGGAGATGCCGATGATGGCCCCCAGCACCCGACACACGGGCATCACCAGATTGCTGACACGGCTCAATTGCAGGGCATTGCGGCGGCCCCGCAGGATCGTGACCCATTCCGCCAGGCTGCGGCCGAGGGCCTCCATCAGGAAGAAGCTGAATAATCCCGCCCAGCAGAAATAGAGCGTGTAGAGCAGGTACATCAGCACCTGCAGGGGCAGGCCGGTGACGTTGACGTAGTGGTCCAGCAGCAGTTCCACCAGCCGGGTGATGGGCAGGGCCACCACCGCCAGCAGCACCCGGTGCCAGGCGATGTTGTCGAGTTTCCAGACCTCCAGGGGTGTGAGCTGCTGCCTGGCGGCCTTTTTGGTCATCCGATAGGTGGCCAGAAGGGCCAGCACCAGCCGGAACTGAACCAAGGCGAAGGCCGCTATCACCACCAGCCCCACCACGATCTGGAACAGGGTCTGGTCCCAGAGATGGGCTTCCAGCACCTGTTGCCGGAAGCCCCGGGGCAGCATCAGGTACCACTTGGGCGGCAGGAGGTAGCCGGGCCTGAGGCTGAAGGCGTCGTAGATCGCCGGCGTCAGCAACGTGGAGCGGCTGTCGGATGGCCTCAGCTGATCCTTGATCTCCTCATAGAGGCTGGGGATCTGGGCCACTGTGTAGGCAGAGAACAGAAAGCCGCGATCGCGCCCTCCTTCCGTCCCCACATCCGTCAGGGTGATGGAGGTGCCAGGGATGGTCCAGCTGGCACTCGGATTCACCCGCCCCTCGTTCAAGGCCTTCATCCCGGCCGCATCAGGAATCTCGAAAGGCTTGCGGCTGTGGGTGAAGACGTAATCGAGAATCACCTTGAGCTTGAGGGCATACTCATCGGCGAAATCCGCCCGGATGCTCTGGGGGATCTCCGACACATCCAGGGCTTTCACCGCCTCATCGAAATAGCTGGTGATGAGCTCCAGTTCGCTCTGCACCGCGCTCGACCAGAACAGCCCGGGTGTCGCCATGGCCTTGGCTTCAATCCGCGTGATGTCGCGGTTCACCTGGGCCATCACCACATAGAAGTTGAGCAGGGTCGCCCGCGGACTGTCCCCCACCACCTGGTTGAGGGGAGCATCGATCCATTGCTGCTGCAGTTCCAGCAGCTGGCCGTGGAACGGCTGGCTCTCCAGGGGCACATAGGACGGCCGGCCCGTGGCGGAGGCGGGGGGAGCGGCCGCCGGCGCAGCCCAGAGCGCCGCCGTGGAGAGACCCATCAGCGGCAGCAGACAGGCGATCAGGAAGGCCAGCAGCAGACGGATCGGACGGGGCACCCGGAAGCCACGGCACATGTCCGAATGATGACGGCTCAAGCCGCCGGCAGCACCTGGCGATAGCCGTTCGCCTCGCACACCCGCAGCGGGGTGGCGAACAGGGCGCTGAGGGGGGCGTCCTGCAGCAAGGCGTCGCTGGGGCCGTCGCCCACCACTTTCCCCTCACGCAGCAGCACGCAACGGCGGATCTCGGGCAGGATCGCCTCGATCTGGTGGGTCACCAGCAGCAGGGTGGTGCCGGCGCGGGCCAGATCGCGCAGGATCGCCAGCAGCTGGTGTCTGGCCTTCAGGTCGAGGCCGTTGGTGGGTTCATCCAGCACCAGCACTTCGGGGCCATGCACCAGGGCCCGGGCCAGGAGCAGGCGCCGCCGCTGGCCCTCGGAGAGCTGGCCGTAGGGGCGCTCCGCCAGATCGGCCAGCCCCAGCTGCTCCATCAGCGCCACCACGCGCTCCCGCTGGGCCGTGCTGGCCACCTGGCTGCGGCCGATGCCCACGGAACCGAAGAAGCCCGAGAGCACCACGTCCTCGGCGGGAACACGGCCGACGTAGGCGGCGTTCAGGTCCTGGGACACCAGGCCGATGCGGCCGCGAAGCTGCCAGAGATTCACCGTTTCGCTGCCGAAGATCCGCAGGGAGGACCCGGGCTTCACCACGGGGTAGAGCTCACGGCTGAGCAGCTTCACCAGCGAGCTCTTGCCCGAGCCGTTGGGGCCGAGCACCACCGTGTGCTCGCCGCGGTGCAGCCGCAGGGAGAGATCCTCGAAGACGCGGCGGGGGCCGAGCCAGGCCTCAACGGCCTGCAGCTCCAGGTAGGGAATGGCACCCGCAGCTTCGATCACGACCTCACGTCGACGGCGGCCTCCTGGGCCGCCGGACGGCCCCAGCCGAGCTTGCGCTCCAGCTTCTGGATCATCTTGCCGGCCAGATCCAGACCGGTGGCCGCTTCGATCCCCTCAAGCCCGGGGCTGGAGTTCACCTCCAGCAGCAGGGGCCCGCGGTGGGAGCGGAGGATGTCGACGCCGGCCACATCAAGCCCGAGGGCCTTGCAGGCCTTGATCGCCATCTGCTTTTCGGGGGCATCGAGCTGAACCATCCGGGCCGTTCCCCCCTGGTGCAGGTTGGCCCGGAACTCCCCCTCGGCAGCCCGGCGTTCGATGGCGGCCACCACCTTGCCGCCGACCACGAAGCAGCGCAGATCCGTGCCCCCGGCCTCCTTGATGAACTCCTGCACCAGCAGGTTGGCGTCGAGACTCTGGAGCGCATTGATGACACTTTCCGCCGCCTTCTGGGTTTCAGCCAGCACGACGCCCTTGCCCTGGGCCCCCTCCAGCAGCTTCACGATCAGGGGGGCGCCGCCCACCATGCGGATCAGGTCCACGGTGTCGAGGGGGGAATCGGCGAATCCGGTGACGGGGGTGTTGAGCCCGGCGCGGACGAACTCCTGGGAGGCGAAGAGCTTGTCGCGGGAGACGGTGATCGCCTGGGCGCTGTTGAGGGACGGCACCCCCATCGATTCGAACTGCCGCGTGACGGCGCAGCCGTAGAAGGTGACGCTGGGGCGGATGCGCGGGATGACGGCGTCCACCGTGCCGAGCACGTCGCCGCCGCGGTAGTGAACTTCGGGGTTGCGGGGATCCAGGCGGATGTAGCACTGCCGGATGTTGAGGAACTGCATGTGATGGCCCCGTTCCTCGCCGGCCTCGATCAGGCGGCGGTTGCTGTAAAGATCAGGGTTGCTGGCCAGCAGCACGATCCGCAGGCCGTCGTCACGCTTGCGGACATGGGAATAGAGGGCCCGGCTCTCCTCGGCGCTGAGGCTGCGCAGGTGGTGGCTGCCCTCCGGGTCCACCAGGATCCGGCCCACCATGGCCTGGCGGCCAAGCAGCATCCGGTAGCCCATGGCATCCCGGTTGGCGAGGGTCAGCTCCACGTCCCAGCTCTGCTCCCCCAGCACCAGGCGCTCCCGGATCACGTAGCGGCTCTCCGGGACGCCGCTGGTGTTGCGCACCTCCCGCTTGGCCACCACGGGGGCCTCATGGCGCACCACCACGACCCGATCGCCCTGGAGCGGGTGCACCTCGAAGCTCACCCAGGGCTTCCCATCGCGGTCGAAGGGAACGATGTTGGTGGCATGGAGGGCGGAGGTGGCCGCACCGGAATCGACCCGCGCCTTGATCGCCGGCAGCCCGGCGTCCGGGAAGCTGCACCACTCCTCGCTGCCCACAATGATCTTGCCGTCGAAGCTGTCCATGGATCCGGCTCGGGTGGCGTAGGGCGAGCCCACGAACCGCCATGCTCGCCACTCGCCAGGCCGTTGTCGACAGGAGGCCGAGGGAGAGTTCAGCGATCGCGGACCAGATCTGGGGAAAGCTGACGGCGGAGATGATCAAATTTCTCCCGCATGTCAAGGGTTGTGCTGTAGTCGCCGAACAGAAGGTTGAGCGCCGGCATTTTCTTTGATCCCGTGGAACAGGAATAGCGGTGCTGGAACACAAATCGCGGCCAGTGCTTGACCACGGGCGACGTGGGGTCCAGGTTGTGTTTATCCACCATGTACTCAACGCTTCTTCTCACCCACTCGGTGGACCAACGCAGAGAGAAGAACGGCATATCGGAGGGGAGCAGCTGCTCGGGGGAAGGGGGGATGTAACTCACCTTGCTGGCAGGTTCGAAAAACATGGAGCCGCCGTTACTGGAGACGGAAATTGAGAAATCTGTCTCTTCTGCCATGCTCAGCAGCTTTTCGTCGAGGGGTCCGTTATGGGCGAAGAAGTCTTTCCGAACCAGGACACAATGGAATTCGTTTAATTCGGTGGGTCCAGCCACCAGGGGCTTGTTCACCTTGACCAGGGGCAGATGGTTCCAAGGCCGCCGCTCGGTCAGCCAGCGACGGCCCTGGCCCATGGACCTCCAGAGGAGCTCGCCGCCGGCATGATGAACAACGCTGAAGGCTTCGTCTTCAAACGTGAGGGGGCAGACGGCGGTGCAGCCATGTTGTTGCGCGCAGGCGACCAGAGCCTGAAGCCAGCCCCGGCTGGCGATCACATCATTATCAACGAAGACCAGATATTCTGTTTTGATGAAGGGAAGTGCAAGGTTGCGGGCGGCATTGGGCGAGAGATAGTGGTCGGAGCGAATCAGCTGAAAGTTCTTTGCTACGGATTGCTCCTGAAGCGCGCTGGCAATATCTGGCGGAGAGTTCCCATCAATGTAAATCAGCTCGAAAGGCTCATCGGTGTTCCGAAAAATGGAATCGAGCGATGCAAGGGCGTAGCTGAAGCGTTCGCGTGGGACGACCACCACGGTGACGTTGGCCTGAGTCATAACCATCGGTAAGTTGCGCCATTTTTGCACCAGATCGCCGGAGGTTGTCGGGTCACGTCACCCCGAAGCCTCCTCAAGCACCGGCGCAGGCCCCCTGCCGATCCTGCAGGCTGGGGACTCTTTGCAGGCGATGGTCATGGCGGATGCTCCCTATCTGTTGGCGCTGGCCTTGCTGGAACAGGAGGGGACGCGAGCCCTGCCGTTGAATGGCAAGTCGGTGCCCCCAGCGGCGGCTGAAGCGACGGATCCAGGCGACGACGGCCGCACCCTGGTGCTGGAACTGCTGCTACGCCTCTGGCAGCGCAGCGAGGCCGGCGCCCTGCGACGGGCCGCCGGGGAACCCAGCCTGCTGCTGGTGGAGCTGCCCCTGGAGGCGCTGCAGGAGCAGTTGCCCCGTCTCAAGGCCCGCTGGGTCGGCGGAGGAAGGACCGCCGACTTCCATGCCGAGCTGGACGCCCTGGCGATCCGGGGCTGGAGTGTGTCGATCGCCCGCTATGAGCCGGTGCGTTTCAGTCCCTGGCCCTGAGGCGCGCTCACGGGCGGCGCGGGGATTGGTGGGGCAGTTGGTGAAACGCAAAGCTCGTCCACAACGCGGAAGTAGGACACCGGGTCCCGGCGGGCCATGACCCGGGCCTCGGCCTCCCGCTGCCAGCGTTCACCGCCGTAGAGCCGGGCCAGGTCTTGCTGGTCGCGGCGGCTCAGGCCCCGGCGCAATTCGTCCGCGCCCAGCAGCGGCGTCCCCCGCAGACACCGCGACTGCACCGCGTGCCACCCCTCATGCAGCAGCGTGTCGTTGAGGTTGCCACGGGGGCAGACGACGATCCGCCGGCTCTCACGCAGGTAGAGCCCGTACAGACCGCGCTCGACGCACCGGGGGTGGCTGCCCAGCACACGGAAGCCCCGCTGCTCGAAGGCGTCCACCAGCCGCTGGTACGACCAGGTCTCCGCCCGGGCGGCGAGGGGTACGAGGGCCGCCAGCACCAAGCTCGCCACCGCAGGATTCAGCCGTGCCATGGAGACGGTGATGGGCTGGGCAGAGTCTTGAAGGTATCCCCGAGAAGCAGCAGGCTGAGTGACCTGTTACCAGCACTCCGGCCATGAACTCCCCCACCACCATCTCCGAAGAGGGACGGCTTGTCGCGCTGAGGCATGAGTTCGAGCACGACGCCACGTTCAACCAGGTGTTCGTGGTGCTCACCGTGGGGGCCACCTTGATCGCCACCCTGGGCCTGCTGGCCAACAGCCCTGGGGTGGTGATCGGCGCCATGGTGGTGGCCCCCTGGATCATGCCGCTGCAGGCGATGGCCTTCGAGATCCTGCGGGGGCGGCTGCCGATGTTCCTGCGGGCTCTGCGCACCTTGATGCTGGGGGTGGCGATCTGCGTGCTGCTGGCGATGGCGGTGGGCCATCTGGTGGCCTTCTCCAGCTTCGGCAGCGAGGTGATGAACCGCACCAGTCCCAACCTGCTGGATCTGGGGGTGGCGCTGGTGGCCGGAGCCGTGGCGATGTACGCCAAGCTGCGCAAGGAGGCCATCTCGGCCCTGGCCGGTCTGGCCATCGCCGTGGCCCTGGTGCCGCCGATG
The DNA here is from genome assembly GCF_024346455.1 of Cyanobium sp. Aljojuca 7A6. Lineage (GTDB taxonomy): Bacteria > Cyanobacteriota > Cyanobacteriia > PCC-6307 > Cyanobiaceae > Cyanobium. The sequence continues at coordinate 10,045 of NZ_JAGQCY010000013.1, read as the reverse complement.
TGCGTGGTGGGGATCCTGCTGGCCTCCTCGTTCTGGGCGCAGGCCTACGGAGCGCTGCTGCTGTTCGCCACCAACCTGCTGGGGATCATGGTGGGGGCGATGGCGGCCCTGGGGATTCTTGAGAAGGTGTACCGCCGCCGGCTGTTCCGCAGCCGGCTGGGCCTCACCAGCGTGGCCCTCACCGCCTTGCTGGTGATCCCCCTGGGCAGCAGTTTCTTCGCCCTGGTGAGCCGATCCCAGCGGGAAACCCAGGCCCAGAAGCTGGAGTCGGTGATCGAGCAACGGCTGCGCAGCAGCACGATCACCCTCGGTGGCGATCCCGCCATCGATCTGGTGGGCATTTCCATCAACTGGCAGCAGAACCCGCCGCTGATCCGGGCCCGGGTGCGGGTGACCGATCCGGCCCTGCCCACGGCCTGGCAGGTGGCCAGCGTGCAGGAGTTCATCAACACAAGCCAGGCTCCCTTGCGCTTCCGGCTGGTGGTGCAACGCACCGCCGTGGACCTGATCGGACCGGACACCCCACCCAATCCCCCCGAGCTGGAGGTGCTGCCGCTGCCGCCCCCGCCCCTGCCGCCCCTGCCGCGTGAGCAGGACGAGGAGGACGAGGACGTGACGCCTTAGCAGGGGCACCTCAGGCCATCTCGCTGTCGCTTTCGGCACCTCTGCGCCATGTCTTAACCAAAAGCCCCCTCAACGTCGGGTTAGATGAACCCATATAGAGGTTGTGAATCCCTTGTCCCTTCCCCCCCAGCTGACCATTGCCCATCTGCGTCGAGCGTCCCTGCCGGTTGGGCTGGTCGCCCTGACGCTCAGCATCAGCGCCTGCGGCGGTGGTCGCCGGCTGCCGTCGCTCAACGGCGCCGGAGCCTCCTTCCCCGCTCCGGCCTACCAACGCTGGGCGGCCGACTACAAGGCCGACAAGGGCTACCTGGTGAACTACCAGTCGGTGGGTTCCGGGCAGGGCGTGCGCTCGTTCCTGGCCGGCTCGGTTGATTTCGGCGCCACCGACGAACAGCTCAGCGACGCGAATTTCAAAGAGGGCATGGCCGGCCAGAGAGGCGCCGTGCAGATCCCGATGCTGGGCGGCACGATCAGCCCGGCCTACAACAATCCCGACTGCCCCGATCTCAAGCTGACCCAGACCCAGCTGGCCGACATCTTCCTCGGCAAGATCACCAACTGGAGCGCCCTGGGCTGTCCGTCCAAGAAGATCACGGTGGCGCACCGCTCCGATGGCTCCGGCACCACCTTCAACTTCACCAATTCCCTCGCCTGCTTCTCGCCGGAATGGAAGAAGAGGGTGGGCGTTGGTAAGGCGGTGCAGTGGCCTGTGGGGCTGGGCGCCAGGGGGAACGAAGGCGTGGCCGGTCTGATCCAGAACACCCCCGGCTCGCTCGGCTACGTGAACCAGGCCTTCCTGCGGGGCGCCGTGAAGCCGGCGGCCGTGCAGAACAAAGACGGGCAGTTCGTGCTGGCCGATTCCAAGACGGGAGCGGCGGCGCTGAACAACATCACCCTCGATGAGCGCCTGGGTGGGGAAGACTGCAACCCCGCAGGAGCCGAAAGCTTCCCGATCGTGGCCTTCACCTGGATCCTGGCCTACCAGGGCGGGCAGGGGGAGGAAAAGGCCGAAGCGATGCGCACCTTCCTGCTCTGGGCACTGGAGGAAGGTCCCCAGCAGCAGGCCGCCGAACTGGGCTTCGTTCCCCTCACCGGCAACGTGCTCAAGCGGGCCCGCGAAGAGGTGGCCAAGATCAAGGGCTGATCCAGCCGCCAGCGTGAACGCCCAGACTGCCAGCGGTTCGCCCCGCGTCGATGTACTCCAGTGCCATGCCTCAGCTGAGGCGCGTCTGGTTCTTCGGCCGGGTGTGCCTGGTTCTGCTGGGGATTGAAGCCTGCAGGGTTCTGGTGCACCGGCAGCACTGGGAGGTGCTGACCCCCAATCCCCTCTTCTCGGCCCTGGTGGCCTCCGAGGTGTTTCTGCTGGGCTTCCTGCTCAATGGGGTTCTGACCGATTACAAGGAAGGGGAGAAGCTCCCCGGTGAGCTGGCCGCTGCCCTGGAGTGCATCGCCCTGGAGGTGAAAGGCCTGCCGTTGCTGCAGCCGGATGCCGAGGTGAAGGGGAGCCTGGCGCTGCTGGCGGGTTTCAGCGGAGCCCTCCTGGCCTGGATGCAGGAGGCCGGGCCGACCCTGGCGCTGCTGGAGCGGCTCAACGAACTGCAGTTAGCGATTGAGCAGCTCGGCTGCCTGTATCCGGCACCGCTGCAGGCCCGCCTGCTGCTCGAGCTGGCCCAGATCCGCCGAGGGGTGCAGCGCATCGACGTGATTCGCAGCACCACGTTCGTGCCCTCTGTCTATGGGATGGCCTACATCGGAACTGGGGTTCTCACCATCGGGCTTGTGTTTTCCCGGATTGAGCCCTTCGCCGAATCCCTCTTTTTCATCGGCGTGATCTGCTTCCTGCTGATCAAGCTGCTGCTGCTGATCACTGATCTCGATAACCCTTTCGGGGCCGCCCAGGCGCTGTCGGTGGAGAACGTCTCGTTGCGGCCCGTCGCCGATGCCGTGCAGCGGCTGCAGCGCGTGGCGGAGGCCGGCTGAGGCACCCCTGGCAGGCCGAGCTGGCTGCACCAGGGCAGCCGCTTCAGGCGCCGACGCTGAGCAGTTTCCAGGCGGCGATCAGCAGCACCACCGCCAGCAGCCGGCGGATCCAGGGCGACGGGAAGCGCCGGCTGCCCCCGTAGGCCCCCAAGGTGCCGCCGATCAGCACCACCACCAGCAGCGGTGCGAGAGCCCCAGGATCCGGCAGGGCGGTGAGGCCTTGGCGCAGCACCAGGCCGGCCAGGCCGGCGATCGAGTTGACCAGGATGAAGGCCACCGAGACGGCGGCGGCCTGTTTCGGCAGCAGCCAGGAGCGAAGGATCATCCAGGGGGTCAGGAAGATACCGCCCCCGGTGCCGGTGAGCCCGGCCAGCAGCCCCAGGGTGGCGCCGGTGAGGGCCACGACCCGGCGGCGCGGCACGCGCATCGCCTCCGGATCGCTCGGCGTCCTATGGGCGGCCAGCCGCCAGGCGGAGAACAGCAACACCACCCCGATCAGCTGGCGCAGCAGAACGGCCGGCAGGGTGATGGTGCCGCCGACCAGGGCCGCGGGCACCGACACCAGGGCCAGCGGCACAAAGACATCCCGGCGGAAGTGGCCGGCGGAGACGAACTGCAGCGTGCCGACGCTCGCCACCAGCACGTTGAGCACCAGGGCGATCGCGCGGATCTCCGGGGCCGGCAGACCCGCCAGGGCCAGCACGGCGATGTAGCCGGAGGCACCGGCGTGGCCCACCGAGGCATAGAGAAAGGCCACCGCCGCCAGGGCGATCAGCAGGGGCATAGGAGGATGGCCGCGGATCTCGGGAGCCGGGCGGGGATGCTGGGATGAAGTTCAAGGACTACTACGCCAGCCTGGGAGTTGAGCGCGACGCCACGGGCGAGGAGATCAAAAAGGCCTACCGAAAACTGGCGCGCCAGTATCACCCCGACGTCGCCAAACAGGAGGGGGCCGAGGAGCGATTCAAGGAGATCAGCGAGGCCTATCAGACCCTTTCTGATCAGGAAAAGCGCCAGGCCTATGACGACCTCGGCCGCCACGGCCCGGGCGAGGAGTTCCACCCCTCCCCGGAATGGGAGACCCGCTTCTCACGCGGCGGCGGCCAGCAGGAGGTCGACCTGGCCGATCTGTTCGAGCGGATGGGTTTTGCCACCGGCGGCGGATCCAGGCGCCAGGCGGCCGATTTCCCGATCCGCGGCCAGGACGTGGAGGTGGCCACCGAACTCAGCCTGGAGCAGGCGGCCCGCGGCACCGAGGTGTCGTTCTCGCTCAGCGTCCCCGCCCTGCGGGCCGATGGCCGGGTCGAGACGCAGACCCGCAGCGGCCGCATCCGGGTCCCCCGCGGCGTGGTGGAAGGGGAGCGGCTGCGGGTGCCGGGCAAGGGGGGCGACGGCATCGCCGGCGGTGCCCCCGGCGATCTCTATCTGGAGGTGCGGCTGGCGCCCCATCCCCGCTTCAAGGCCGTGGGCCACGACCTCTACCTGGAGCTGCCGATCGCCCCCTGGGAGGCGGCCCTGGGGGCCGACATCACCGTGCCCAGCCTCGATGGGCCTGTGGCGGTGAGCCTCAAGCCAGGGATGCGCAGCGGCCAGAAGCTGCGGCTGGCCGGCAAGGGCCTGCCCCACCGGCGCGACGGGGCGGGCGATCTCTACGGTGTGATTCAGATCATGCTGCCCGAGCGGATCGGTGAGCGGGAGCAGGCGCTCTACCGCGAACTCGCCGAAGCTTCCTCCTTCAGCCCCCGCCACCACCTCGAAGGACCCACGACCGATGGATGACGACCTGCTGATTCCCGACGACAACGAAGGGTGCACCGTGGCCCTCGAGGAACTGCTGGCCGCCTCCGGGCTGGGCCACGAGGAGGTGATCGAACTGGTGCAGTTCGGGGTCTTCCGCTGCGCCCAGCACGCGCCGGTGTGGACCTTCCACGTCCATACGCTGAGCCTGGCCTGCCGCGCCGCCCGCCTCCGCGACGACTTCGGCCTCAACGTCTCCGGGATGGCCCTGGCCCTCACCTACCTGGAGCGCATCGAGGCCCTCGAGGGGCGGCTGCGGGAGCTGGAATCGCAGTTGCCGCGGTGAGTGGTGGGTCGGGCTACAGCCCCACCTTGCGGCGGCCCCAGGCCATGCCCGCCGCGTAACCGATCGCCGGCAGCAGCAACCCGAGGTTCAGGGGGATCTGCACCACCAGGGCGATACCCACCAGCCAGGGCAGCAGCAGCAGGCTGCCGAAGGCCAGCTGGCTGAAGCGGGAGCGGCGCGCCAGGCGGCCTGAGCCCTGCACCAGGCGGGGCACGCCCTTGCCCAGGCCATAGCCCAGCAGCACGGTCAGAACGGTGAGCAGGATCGCGCCCATGGCAGGAAGGCAGGCTCTTGGATTCTGGTGCGCCAGCCAGCCGCTGGGGCCACAGCCGGCCAGGTCTGCCATGCTGGCCGAGAGTCTGACGCGGGGGCGCTCAAAGCATGAAAGTCACCGTCGAGCTCTCAGACAAAGAGATGGGCGAAATCCTTGCGTTCACCGGTGAGCGCAAGAAAGGTCCTGCCATCCGCCGGCTGATGGAGGAGGCCCTGCAGCAGCGGCGGCGCTCCGACGTGGCCCAGCGCTTCCTCAGCGGCGAATGGGGCGTGGAGCTGGAGAGCTTCGAGTCCGACCAGGAGCGCGATCGCCGCCAGGCGCAGACGATCGATCCATGACGCTGCTGCTCGACACCAGCCTGTGGATCGACTTCACCCGGTCGCGCAGCCCGAGCCACCTGAAGCAGTTCATCGCCCCCTTTGTCCTCGACCCCCAGGCCCACCTGGCCGAGCCGGTGCGCTTTGAGGTGTTGCGTTCAGCCCGACCAGAAGAGGCCCGGCTGCTGGAGGCGCAGTTCGCCACCCTGCCCTCACTGCCCACGCCAGTGGCTCTCTGGCAGCAGGCGATCGGCCTGGGCCAGGCCTGCCGCCAGATTGGCCGCACGGTGCTGAGCCTTGATCTGCTCGTGGCCGCCGTGGCGCTGCACCATGACGCCGTGCTGGTGAGCTTCGATGCCGATTTCGATGCCATCGCCTCGGTGAGCGAGCTGCGTCTGAACCGCCTGGTACGCCCCTATTCGCAGACGGGCACGTAGGGCACCGCGAGCGTGGCGATCGCGCTCGAATTGGCAAAGGCACCGAGCACCTGCTGGCCGCCCCGGTTCACCGTGACGAACCGCCCGGCGATGGTCTCGTCGTAGACCGAGGTGGCGGTGAGTCCGGCGACGCCGAACGTCGTCCGCACCCCGGCCGAGAAGGCGAAGACCCGCAACGTACCCCGTTCGAACTGGGCCGTGCCGACGATGCCGGCCGGCGCCTTGGGCCCTTTGAGCCTGTAGACGACAGGCAGCGGCGGCCCGCCGAGCTCACAACCGATGCCCGAATCGGAGAGCCAGCCGGTGGCGACGGCTTCGGCTCGGCCCATGCCGATCCGGCGTGTCATGGTCTGACTGTATGGGCACCAGTTCCTCCCCCCGCCTGATCGACGGCGCCGACGACGCCCCGGCCACGGTGCTGCTGGCCCATGGGGCCGGGGCGCCGATGGACAGCCCGTTCATGGCGGCGATCGCCTGTGGACTGGCCGCGGCGGGCTGGCGGGTGGTGCGCTTCGAGTTCGGCTACATGGCCCGGATGCGGGAAACGGGCCGCCGCCAGGGGCCCGAGCGGATGCCGGTGCTGCAGGAGGCGTTCCGCCAGCAGGTGCGGCAGGAGACGAGCGAGAGCCCGCAGCGGCCGCTGTTCATCGGCGGCAAGTCGATGGGCGGGCGGGTGGCCAGCCTGCTGGTGGATGAGCTGGCCGCCAGCGATGGGGTGCGCGGCTGCCTGTGCCTGGGCTATCCCTTCCATCCGCCCGGCAAGCCGCTGCAGCTGCGCACCGAGCACCTGGCCGCCCTGCGCACACCCACCCTGATCCTGCAGGGGGAGCGGGACACGTTCGGGCGGCGGGAGGAGGTGGAGGGCTACAGCCTCTCGGCGGCGGTGCAGCTGGGCTGGATCCCCAGTGGGGACCACAGCTTCAAGCCCACGCGGAGTTCGGGGCTCAGCGAGGCGGAGAACTGGGCGACGGCGGTGGCTTGGAGTGATCGGTTTCTGCGGGGGGTGCTGGGGGGGTGAGCCTTTCGGCCAGGAAGAACGGTCTCCCGTCTCAGCTTGTTCGGCAGATCCTGATCTGCCCGATCGCTCGCCTTGGTCGTGGTGGTTGAGAACTGGGCTCTGTCTGCGCTGTCATCAGGGCTTATCTGACAGCAGCGTTTCGATCAAACCAATCACGCGTTCTTCCAGCTGATCGATACGCCGCATCAGCCGCGCTTCCAGTTGGCCAAGAGCTTCCTCACTGATGCCAACGTGGCCACCTCCCGATCGTGCCAGCGAGCGTGCAGGGACGGGCCAGGCGCCATTGGCGAACACGGAGCTCAGATGGTCCCAGGTTTTCTTCTTGGTGGGCGCTGGGCCCAGGGCGGCCTCCAGATGGGCATGGGCCGCTGCGGCCGTGCGGAAGCGGGCCTTGAGCGCTGCCGGATGGCATTGGTCCTTCGGCAGCAAGGGCTGGGGGGACTCACTCAATGCAGCGATGGCCTCCGCCGGTGCCATTTCCTCCACCAGCTGGCGAATCGCGGCGTTCTGTTGGCCCACGGTGCGGAACAGATCGGCGTCGCCCTTGGCCATGCGCGCCATCAGCTCGCCGAAGCGATCGCTCAGTTCCCCCATCAGCCCTCACTCCCTCCGCGCAGCAGCCGGCGCATGCGCTCGATCAGCCGTGTGATGCTGAAGATGCTCCAGTAGCCGGACTCCTCCTTGGCGGCATCGAGTTCTTGCAGCAGCCCATCGAGGGCCTGTTGTTTGTCTTCGAAGGCCTCCAGCTCCCGGTGCATGTCCTGGGCGATGCGGAGGGCCTCCGCCTTCTCCTGGCCCAGGGCCATCAATCGGCCCTCGTAGCTGCGCAGGGTCTCCAGAAAACGCTCGCGAGCCACCGTGAGCTCCCTGGAGCGGCGTTGCAGCTGGGCCCTCGAACGGGTGAGCGAGGCGTGGCTGTTGCGCATCGCCTGGTAGTGGTGCTCGATCTGCTCACGGCTCAGGGCGCTGAGATCGGCGGGGAAATCGCTGGTGGAGCGAATGCCCTTGCAGGCCAGCGCGGCTTGGGCTGGATCGGACGCCACCGGCATCGCTTCAGGATCTGGCAGGAGGAGGCTCAGCTCCCCTTGCTCGCTGTTGGTCATCGGATCAGTGACGCGACCACCAGCACAGCACCGGAGATGGAGGGAAGGCCACAGATCCATTCACATTTCTCAAACCGAGACGCCGATCTGGACGTCACGATCCAGACGGAACCCTGAGATCGATGTCCTGCCATCAGCGCCGCCGTTCCCGCCAGATCTCCTGCACCAGCGGATCGGCGACGCCGTACAGGCCGTGGCCCAGCCGCATCAGCAGGTTGTCGGCAAGAAGTTCGTTGACCACCGGCTGAATCTCCTCCACCCGTACCTCCCGGCCGATCGCAGCGGCATAGGCCGACGCGGCCTCCGCTGAGAACAGGCCCTTGGCAGGGCCCTCCTCCCGGGCCACCCGCTCGAAGATCGCCATGGCCAGCCCGCCCAGTTGTTCCACCTTCTGGAGCTCCAGGTCAGCGGCCGTGCCGCGCAGGGTGGCGGCAATCACGGGCAACAGCTGATCCGGCTCCAGCCCCGCGCCACTGCGGCTGCTGAACCTGAGTTGAGCCAGGGCCCGCAGAAACTCCTCAGGTCGATGGCCCAGGGTCTGAAACGCGTCCCAGGCCACCGGCTCCGACGGCAGCGACGCCCCATCCTCCTGGGCGAGACGCTGCAGCACATGGCGCACGTACTCCAGATCCAGCAAGGGGTAGGGCAGCGACGTGGCCCCGGTGAAGGCCTGATTGCGCCGGGCCGTCAGTTCACCCACCAGGGCCCTGTGGGAGCCGGTGCCGAGAAACAGAAAGTGCCCCGGCGTGCCTGGTCTGGGGTTGATGGCGTCCCGGGCGGCTTTGAGGGCCAGCAACAGTTGATGGCCCTCCTCGGTGGTGATGGCCTGTTGGACCTCATCCACGATCAGCACCACATCGCCCCTGGCCTGATCGACCACCTCTGTGAGGGCCTGAGCCAGGGTTGCCCCACCGGTTTCCCCCAGCAGCTCCAACTGGAACCCGAAACGAAAGCCCATCCCACCGAGATCCAGTCCCCTTAGCCGGCCCAACCGGGCCAGGGGCGTCGAAGCTGGCGTGACCAGATCCGTCAGCATCCGGCGAACGGCGGCATAGACCAGCGTCGCCGGGCTGACCTTGATGTCGCTCCATAGGTCCACGTAGATCACCACCGCCCCCTGGGCCTCCAGTTCGGGCACAAGATCCGTCAGGAGGAAGGTGGTTTTGCCCGTACGACGCAGCCCCGACAGGAACAGCCCCGACCGCAGGCCCTCGTCAAGGACGCCGGGATGGAGCAGACGGCCGGCCAACTCAGCGGCCAGCCGGGGACGGCGGAAGACGGCGGCCAAGGCTATGGAGGTTTATGGAAGGGAAATAATTATGGCCGAGCCATAAGTCTCTGTAAATGCCGCCGCATGCGGCGCAACAGCAGGATCACACGCCTGGAGGAGCACCCTGGCGACCTACGCCCTGAGCCAGCCCCGGGCCTTCGCCAGCCGCAGCACTTCCTGCACCGCCTCCACGCAGCGATGGGCCCGGCGTTTCACGTCGTCCTGGCTGCGGGCGCGGAGCAGGTAGGCCTGCAGCGCTTCCGGGGTTTCGATCACGGCCAGCAGCCCCTGGGTGCGAACGCCGATGGCGGGATCGGCCAGCAGGCGGGTGATCAGATTCAGGTCCCACAGCAGCTGGCCCTGGGAACCGGCAGCGAACAGCTTCTTTTGCAACAGGCCCAGGCACTCCTGCTGGAAGGCATCCAGCTGGCCGGGCCGCAGGCGGCGGCTGTTGGGCAGGCCCGCGGCGGGGCCGTGCTCGACGCTCCAGCTCAGACCGGATCCCGGCAGCCCCACGGTGCTGCGAGGGCCGCCGGCGCGGGCCACCGGGATGTTGAAGGACGCCCCGCGGCCACCCACCGAGATGGAGCTGAGGCCGCTGCTGGCGAAGTTGAAGCGCAGCGGGCCGAGGCGGGCGCTGCGGCGGAAGCGGAAGGGCATGGGGCAGACCCGCTCGGGTGCGAAGCGAGGAGTATGAGCTCGAGGCCTGCTGCAGTTGCACCCGCTGAACAAGTGAAACTGGCGTTTCCCCAATTTGCTTGATGACCGGCCAAACTGCACGCTAGAGATTTCAATAGCGTCCGTGTCCTTAGGGAAACTCTGGGCAACAAGGCTACGAACAGCGCCTTGGGCGGCAAATTGTTCGGCTTGAACCTGCACGACTGGTTGAGGCATGGACAGCCTGATTGGCTCCGCTTTTCGAGCTCCTTTCCCTCTCCT
>NZ_JAGQCY010000012.1 GCF_024346455.1 Cyanobium sp. Aljojuca 7A6 | reverse complement strand
GACCTCTCCGAGCAGATCTCCACCGCCGGCCTGGAAGCCTCCGGCACCGGCAACATGAAATTCATGATGAACGGTGCCCTCACCATCGGCACCCTCGATGGCGCCAACGTCGAGATCCGCGAGCAGGCCGGCGCCGACAACTTCTTCCTCTTTGGCCGCAGCGCCGAAGAGATCGCCCAGTTGCGCGGCCATTACAGGCCCTGGGAGTGGCTCGGGAACGATCCGGTGCTGGCCGAGGTGTTCGACCTGATCGGGCAGGGGCACTTCAGCCAGGGGGACACGGAACGGTTCCGCCCCCTGACGGACCAGCTGCGGGGGGCCGATCCCTTCTTCGTCCTGGCCGACTTCAGCGACTACCTCCGGGCCCAGGACGCCATCAACGCCACCTGGGCCGACCGCAGCCGCTGGAATCTGATGGCCCTGCTGAACACCGCCCGCAGCGGCTTCTTCTCCTCCGACCGCGCCATCGGTGAGTACGCGGAGAGGATCTGGGACGTGAAGCCCTCTCCAGTGGCCATGACAGGAGGCCCAGGTCCCAACTGATCCTTAACCGTCGTTCTGCAAGGTGGTCGGATCCAGGACTCTTCCATGACCTCCCCCTCCCCAGGCGCCCTGACCACCATGCGGCTCCTGGCCCAGGAGCAGAACCTGCGGACGATCGCGGCTGGGGAGGTGATCTTCCGCACCGGCGATGTGGGCGCGTCGGTTTTCGGCATCGTCGATGGGGAGGTCGCGATCGACTGGGGCCACGACCACGATGGCGAAATCCTCGGCCCTGGCAGCAGCTTCGGGGTGGGGGCGCTGGTGGACAACCAGCATCGACGCGTTGGTACCGCCACGGCCGTGCGCGACACGCAATTGCTGGAGATGAACCGGGAGGAGTTCCTGTTCGCCCTTCAGGAGCTGCCGATGTTCGCCCTGGAGATGCTCTTCAGCCTGGAAAATCGCCTTGGCCACCTGAAGCAGTCCGGCAGCGACCTCAGCCAGCCACCCCAGGCATGAAACGCCGCTCGTGGGAATACCCCTTGAGCATGCGGTTCCAGTAGATCCAGGGCAGCACGTCCTTCTTCACCACCCACATGCTCCAGCGCTCCTGGGTGGGGTCGAGGGGGAAGGAGGGAACAGGTTGGCCGTCGTAGTTGAACTCGGCCATGATCACGCGCCCGTAGCCGGTGATCAGCGGGCAGCAGGCGTAGCCGTCGTAGCGGGCGGCCAGGGGCTGGCCATCGAGGTGGGCCAGCAGGTTGGCCACCAGCACCGGGGCCTGGCCCCGCACCGCCGCGGCGGTCTTGGAGTTGGGCAGCGAGGAGACGTCGCCGAGGGAGAAGACGTTGGGATGGCGCACGTGCTGGGTGGTGAATTTGTCCACGTCCACCCAGCCGCCCGGCCCGGCCACCGCCAGGGGGCTGGTGGCCACCACATCCGGGGCCGCCATCGGCGGGGTGACGTGCAGCATGCCGAAGGGCAGCACTTCTTCACGCACCGTGTCCCCGTCCTTGACAGCGAACACCGCCTCCTTGCTGGCGGCGCGGACCTCCTGGAGGGTGTGCAGATAGCGGGGCTCGATGCCGCGGCGGGCCACCACCTGGCGCAGGGGTTCGGCGAAGGTGGGAATGCCGAAGATCCCCGGGGTAGCGGTGGCGAAGATCACGTTGGTCGCCGCGGCCACCGCCGGCGAACGCTTGAAAACGTCGTCGGCCAGGTACATGATCTTCTGGGGCGCCCCGGCGCACTTGATCGGCGTGTCGGGGAAGGTGAAGATCGCGTTGCCGCCGGAGAAGGCCTGGATCGTCTTCCAGGTGTAATCAACCAGATCCTTGGAATAGTTGCTGGTGACGCCGCCTGAGCCGAGGGCCTCCGGCAGACCCTTGATCCGGTCCCAGCAGAGCTTGATGCCGGTGGCCACCACCAGCACGTCGTAGTGGAGCGTTTCCCCGTCCGTGCTGGCCACGGTGCCGGCCACCGGATCGAAACCGGCGGCGGCGGCGCGGATCCAGCGCACCCCCTCGGGAATCAGATCAGCCTCGGAGCGGCGCGTCTGCTCGAGGGTGAAGACCCCACCGCCGACCAGGGTCCAGCCCGGTTGGTAGTAGTGGTCGGGGGAGGGCTCCAGGATGGCGATCTCCAGGCCAGGCCGCGCCCGCTTGAGCTGGCTAGCCACGGTGAGGCCCGCGGCCCCTCCGCCAACGATCAGGATCTGGTGATGAGCCATGGAACGGAGATCAGACGCGAAGGGCCCAGCAGCGGCGAGGGGAATCGTTACGGTCCTGTTCCTTCGAGGCACCGAAGCACCAACAGGCTGAAGGGGACCACAAGCGGTGCTGGGAGATGGTTCTGAAGGTACGCCACAACGATGACGCCAGCCTGCTGGAGGTGCTCAACGTCAAGCAATTGTTCCATCCTTTCGAGGAACGGGTGCTGGCCCGGCTGCTGGGTTGATTCCCACTTCAACAGCTGACGTCCCCAGGGCGGCAACGTTGCTAAGACGCCTGCATGACGAGCCATTCCCACTCCCCGCACGAACACCAGCGGGGCGCACCCAGGGCCTTCTTCTGGGGGGTGGTGCTCAACAGCGCCCTCTCAGGGCTGCAGTTGGCGATCGGCATCGGCTTCGGCTCCCTGGCCCTGATCGGTGATGCCATTCACAACCTCGGTGACGTGGCCGGACTGCTGTTCGGCTGGGGGGCCGAGCGGCTCAGCTCCCGTCCGGCCACGGCCCGCTTCACCTACGGCTTCGGCCGCAGCACCCAGCTGGCGTCGCTGATGAACGCGGCCCTGATCCTGATGGCAGCCGGGGTGGTGATCGTGGAAGGCGTGCAACGGCTGATCGATCCGGTGCCGGTGGTGAGCGGCCCGGTGGCCTGGGCGGCGGCGGCCGGGATCGTGGTGAATCTGCTCTCGGCCCGCCTGTTCGGCAGCGGCCACCACCACGATCTCAACCGGCGGGCTGCGGTGGTGCACCTGCTCACCGATGCCGCCGTCTCAGCCGCAGTTCTTGTCAGCGCCGTGCTGGTGGGGCTGCTGGGCTGGATGTGGCTGGATGCCGCCACCGCCATCGGCGTGGGGCTGGCCGTGGCCTGGAGCGGCTGGGAGCTGCTGGGTGAGGCCCTCAGTGCCACCCTCGACGCCGTGCCCCGGGACATCAACCTGGCCGCGGTGGAAGCGGCCCTGCGCAGCCTGCCCGGTGTGGAGAACGTGCACCATCTGCATGTCTGGGGCATGAGCACCTCCCGCACTGCGCTCACGGCCCACCTGGGCCGCGCCACCGCTGGCGGAGGTGATGGGGAGCTGCTGCAGCTGGCCCAGGAACGGCTGGCCGACCTGGGCATCACCCACAGCACGATCCAGATCGAACCGCCCGGGGGCTGCTCGGAAGAGCGGATCAGCCGTCCAGAGGGTTCCGGCTCGCCTTCCTGTCCTGCTCCAGGACCTGCTCCACCAGGATCTTGAGCAGCAACGACACGATTGCCACACCTCCCAGCACCATCGCCGCGCCGAAGGCCAGTTCGGTCTGGTAGTTCTTGTAAGCGTCCTCCACGAACAGCGGCAGGGTCTGGGTCTGGCCCTCGATGTTGCCGCTGACCACAGCCACAGCCCCGAATTCCCCCAGGGCCCGGGCCGTGGTGAGGATCAGGCCATAGAGGGCCGCCCAGCGCACCGAGGGGAGCGTCACCTTCCAGAACACCTCCCAGCTCGTGGCCCCCAGGGTGCGGGCCGCCTCCTCCTGCTCCCAGCCCTCCTCCTCCAGCAAAGGGATCACTTCCCTGGCCATGAAGGGGAAGGTGACGATGATCGTGGCCAGCACGATGCCTGGCCAGGAGAAGATGATGCGCCAGCCCAAGCTCTCCACCACACGGCCCAGCAACCCCTGAGTGGGGCTGTAGAGCAGTACCAGCATCAGGCCCACCACCACCGGCGAGATCGAGAAGGGCAGGTCGATGACGCTGAGCAGCAACGCCTTGCCGCGAAACTCACGGCGGGCGATGGCCGTGGCGGCAGCCAGCCCGAAGATGACGTTGCAGGGCACGGCCACGGCGGTGGCGAACAGGGTGAGCCTCAGGGCCGAGAGCAGTTCTGGGGAACGGAAGTTCTCCAGGAAGGGGCCCACCCCCTTGGCGAAGGCCGAGACCACCACACTCAGGGCAGGCAGCAGGATCACCACCCCCACATAGAGGCAGGCGATCAGGGGAATCAGGATCCCGGGCAGGTCGAGGCCCTGGCGGCGCGATCGCCTGGCTGGAGCGGGAGTGGGCCTGGGGCTCTCCAGGCTGGGAACGACGATCGTCATGGTGAAGACATCAATGGAAGGAAGACAGAAGATCCATCAGGCCGCATCGCCCTGGTAGCGCTGGCCCCACACCTGCAGCAGGTTGATCACCAGCAAGCTGAACAGGGAGAAGATCAACATCACCGAACCGATCACGGTGGCGGCCTCGAAGTCGTACTCCTCGAGTTTCTGGATGATCAGGGTGGGGGTGATCAGGTCACGGAAAGGCACGTTGCTGGAGATCATCACCACCGAGCCGTATTCCCCCACCGCCCGGCTGTAGCCCTGGGCCACCCCGCCGAGGATCGCCGGCATCAGCTGGGGCAGCACCACCCGCACGGTGGTCTGCAGGGGCGTGGCCCCCAGGCACCAGGAGGCTTCCTCCTGCTCCTTTTCCAGGGATCGCAGCACCGGCTCCACCGTGCGTACCACGAAGGGCAGCGAAATGAACACCATCGCCACCGTCACGCCCGGAGCGGCGAAGGCCACCTTGAAGCCGAAGGCCTCGTTCAGCGGTTGCCCCAGCCAGCCATTGGTGCTGTACACGGCCGTGAGCGCCAGACCGGCCACGGCGGTGGGCAGGGCGAAGGGCAGATCGATCAGGGCATCCAGCAGGCGCTGGCCTGGGAAGCTGCTGCGCACCAGGGCCCAGGCCACCACCAGCCCGAAGACGCCGTTGATCAGGCTGGCCACCAGGGCGAGGCCGAAGCTGACCCTGTAAGTGGCGAGGGCCTCCGGGGTGGTGGCCATCTCCCAGAAGCCGACGGGCCCGACACGGGCGGCCTTGAGCAGCATGGCCCCCAGGGGCAGAAACAGGATCAGGCCCAGGTAGGTCCAGGTGAGGCGCCAGGGCCAGCTGGGCAGGCTGAGGGCAGGCGGGCGCCAGCGGCGCAGGAGGGCGGGGGTCATCAAGGCGCCGGATCGGCGGGGAGGCGCTGACCGTATCACCCCAAAGGACGGTTTGACGGTGCGTTTAGCGGTATATTCGGCTCTCCACCGCCACCCAGGCCGTTCCGATGGGCATTCGCGTCGCCAACGTCAGCAAGAGCTTCGGCGATTTCCGCGCCGTGGACGACGTCAGCGTCGACGTGGAAAGCGGCTCCCTGGTGGCCTTGCTGGGGCCGTCCGGGTCGGGCAAGAGCACCCTGCTGCGCCTGATCGCCGGGCTGGAGGAGGCCGATACGGGCCGCATCTGGATCACTGGCGAAGAGGCCACCCAGCGGTCGGTGCAGGAGCGTCAGGTGGGCTTCGTGTTCCAGCATTTCGCCCTGTTCAAGCACCGCAATGTGCGCCGCAATGTGGCCTTCGGCCTCGAACTGCGCCGCTGGAAGCCCGAGGCGATCCGGCGCCGGGTGGACGAGCTGCTCGACCTCGTGCACCTGCGGGGTTATGGCAGCCGCTTCCCCTCCCAGCTGTCCGGCGGCCAGCGCCAGCGGGTGGCCCTGGCCCGGGCCCTGGCGGTGCAGCCCCGGGTGCTGCTGCTCGATGAGCCCTTCAGCGCCCTCGATGCCAAGGTGCGCAAGGAACTGCGCGCCTGGCTGCGCAACCTCCACGACGAGATGCACGTCACCACCGTGATCGTGACCCACGACCAGGAGGAGGCCATGGAGGTGGCCGATCGGATCGTGGTGATGAACGAAGGGCGGGTGGAGCAGATCGGCTCCCCGGCCGAGATCTACGACCATCCCACCTCCCCCTTCGTGATGAGCTTCGTGGGGGCCGTCAACGAGCTGCCCAGCGGCGCCCTTCCCGTGCACCGTGGCGCCGTGCCGCCGCTGCCGACGGAGGGGCGGATCTTCGTGCGCCCCCACCACGTGCAGGTTCATGCCACCCCCCAGCCGGGCACCGTGCCGGCACGCCTGCGTCGCCTCACCCACATGGGTCGCGACCTGCAGGCGGAACTGGTGCTCGATACCGAAGAAGTGGTGGTGGCCCAGTTCCCCCGCGAAGAAGTCGACTACGCCAACCTGAAACCTGGCGACCGACTGCATGTGATCAGTCGCCAGGCCCACGCCTTCCAGCCGGACTACTCGATCTGAGATGCGGCGGCGCGGCGGCGGGGAGGTTCGGAATGAACCTCCGCCAGGCGGGCATCGGCGAGGTACTGGGCCACGGCCAGGGGATCCTGGTGGCGCAGCAGCTCGCCGTTGCGGAAGACGAGGGTGAAGCGTTGGGGCTGGGGCTCATTGAGCCTGGAGCGGAAGTACTGGGCGGCCATGGATGTCGTGGGGTGGATGGGGTCAGCAGGAGTGGCAGGCCCCCCGCAGGGGAAGGCCCGCAGGAGCGCTCAGGTGATGCTGACCATCAGGTCGGTGTCACTCACCTGATTCAGCAAGCCGAGGCGCTTGAAATGGTTGAGGGTCTTGGTGACCGTCACCCGGGTGAGGCCGCAGATCTCCGCCAGGGCCTAGTGGGTGAGGTTCATGTCGCGAAGCGAGAGCCTGTAGCCCCGGCTGCTGACCTGTCCGAAGCGGATGCCGATCCAGCTCAGCAGCCTCAGCAGCCGTGAGTCAGCACCACGGACACGGTTGATCTCGAACAGCTCCTCGGTGTTCCGGATCTGGTGATGCAGAAAGGCCAGGATCTCGGCCTCGCTGGGATGGGCCTGCTCCACCACGACGGTGGACAGGCACTGGATCTCCACCGGCCGCAGCGCTGAGTAGGCATTGGTCACCCAGTCGCCGGGACCCCAGAGGCCCAGGGTGAAGGAGTCCCCTTCCTCGTCGTGGGAGACGGTGCGGATGTAGCCGTCCTGGATTCGCCAGTGCAGCCCATCGGGCAGCACGTCATTGGGCAGGAGCGTGAGGCGGAGAACCTGGGGTGTTCGTGAGGTGGTCATGGCCGCAGGAAAGAAGGGATGGGGTCGGGGTCATCTGGGCAGAGCGAACGGCCAGCGATCGGCTGGCAACAGGCATTCGCCGACAACAGCACATGGGGAGCCTGCGGGGACCCCCAAACCATACCTCACATTCCCCATCGGTAATGTGGTCTATTTAACGATCCAGAGCGGGCCCTGGTTCAGATGAAGTACATCGCCTGGGCCTGGGCCAGGTGGTCCCGCTGGTCAAGCAGGTCCTGCAGGGTGGTACCGGAGAGAATCTCGAGACGGGCCTCCTCCAACCGCTGCTCCAGCCGGCTGAGTACCTCGAATTCGGGCGTGGCGCTCTCGCCACCGGAGCGGGGGGCAACGTCCCCCTCCAGGCAGCTGACGATGGCATCGACGCGGATCTCTGCCGGCGGCCGGGCCAGCTGGTAGCCGCCCTTCGGGCCACGGATGCTGCGCAGGATCTGACCCCGCCGCAGGCTGGCCAGCATCTGCTCCAGGTAGCGATCGGGGATGCCCTGGCGTTGGGCGATCTCCGCCACCTGCAGCACCCCGCCGCGGGAATGGATGGCGGCCAGCTCCATGAGCGAGACGAGGCCGTAGCCGGTTTTCGCACTGAAGGCCAAGGGATTCCCCGGTTGTCGTACGGGGATTGTGACAGCCACCGACCCTGCCGAAGCCGCCTGCCAGGCCCCATGCCGCTGTAATCCGCCCTACATCGAAGCGCCGGACCGCCGGATAGCTTTCGGCGGTTCACCCATCGGATAACCGTGCTTGGTTCGTTCTCCTCGCCGGCCGCCCCAGCCACCCGCCGCCCCTGGCTTCCCGGCCTGGTGGCCGCCCCCCTGGCCGCCACTCCGCTGGCGGTCGCCCTTGCCCTGGGGGGTTCCGGCACCCTGCTGCCCCTGCAGGCCCAGGCCCAGCAACCGGCGAAAAATCAGGAACTGCTGCTGGTCTCCTACGCCGTCACCAAGGCGGCCTACGACAAGATCATCCCCCGTTTCACGGCCGACTGGAAGAAGCGAACCGGCCAGAACGTCCTCATCCGCGTCAGCTACGGCGGGTCAGGATCCCAGACCCGGGCGGTGATCGACGGCCTGGCGGCGGATGTGGTGGGCCTGGCCCTGACGGCCGACACCCTCAAGCTCCAGGAGGCGGGCCTGATCCGTCCCGGCTGGGAAAAGGAAAACCCCAACAACAGCATCATCACCAACTCGGTGGTCGCCTTCTTCGTGCGGCCCGGCAATCCCAAGAAGATCCGCAACTGGAGCGATCTCGACAACAAGAACGTTGAAGTGATCTCTGCCAATCCCAAGACCTCCGGCGGCGCCCGCTGGAACTTTCTCGGCCTGTGGGGCTCGGTGACGGAAACCGGCGGCACTGAGGCCAAAGCCCGCGCCTTCGTCACCAACGTCTACCGAAATGTGGAAACCCTGCCCAAGGATGCCCGGGAGGCGACCGACGTCTTCGTGAAGCGCAGCCAGGGTGACGTGCTGCTCAACTACGAAAACGAAGCGATCCTGGCCAGGAAGAGCGGCACCTGGAAGACCCCGTACATCGTTCCCACCACCAACATCCTGATCGAGGGGCCGATCGCCGTGGTCGACAAGAACGTGGACCGCAAGGGAACCCGCAAGGTGGCTGAAGCCTTCGCCCGCTATCTCTACACCGATTCCGCCCAGAGGGCCTTCGCCGAGGAAGGATTCAGGCCCGTCACCGCCAAGGTGAAGGGCGAGACGAGATCTCGATTCGCTCCGGTCTCGAAGCTGTTCACTGCCAGGGACTTCGGCGGCTGGGAGACCATCAACAAGCGGTTCTTCGGCAAAGGAGGTCTCTGGGATTCGATCTTCTCCAAGTCCCGCTGATCCAGGAGCTGACCCCCTGAGCGGGGGGGGGGGGGGGGGAAGCCAGGGGCACAGGAGACTGAATAGACGATCGGAAAACCGGTGTATGCTCTGCCGAATTGTCGATCAAAGAACCGTGGTTTCCCGCTTCGCTCGTTCCACCGCCCCCCTCGCCATCAGCGGTCTCCTGCTCGGGGGCCTGGCCCTGACCGGCTGCAGCCCCCGGCCCGAGGAAGGCGCCGGTGCCGGCGGCAGCAACGCTCCCCAGGAGCTGCTGCTGGTGAGCTACGCCGTGACCAAGGGGGCCTACGACCGGATCCTGCCCAAGTTCGAAGCCGACTGGAAGGCCAGAACCGGCCAGGCCATTGCCGTCAAGGCCAGCTACGGCGGCTCCGGTTCCCAGTCCCGGGCGATCATCGATGGCCTCGATGCCGACGTGGCCACCCTGGCCCTGGCCGGTGACGTGCTCAAACTTCAGGAGGAGGGCCTGGTGCAGCCGGGCTGGGAGAAGGACCTGCCGGGCGGATCGATCATCACCCACTCGGTGGTGGCCTTCGTCACGCGCGACGGCAATCCCAAAGGTGTTCGCACCTGGGCGGATCTGGCCAAGCCCAGCGTCACCGTGGTGACGGCCAATCCCAAGACCTCCGGCGGCGCCCGCTGGAACTTCCTGGGCCTCTGGGGCTCCATCAGCCAGACCGGGGGCAGCGAGGCCCAGGCGAAGTCCTACGTGAATTCGGTCTACCGCAACGTCGACAACCTGCCCAGGGACGCCCGCGAGGCCAGCGACGTGTTCCTCAAGCGCGGCCAGGGCGACGTGCTGCTGAATTACGAGAACGCAGCGATCCTGGCGACACGGACCGGTGATCTCAAAGCGCCCTTCATCGTGCCGGAGGTGAACATCCGCATCGAGGGCCCGGTGACCGTCATCGACCGCAACGTGGACCGCAAGGGCACCCGCAAGGCCGCCGAAGCTCTGGCCGCCTACCTGCAAAGCGAGCCGGCCCAGGAGATCTTCGCCGAGGAGGGCTTCCGTCCGGTCAATCCCGGCGTCTGGAGCCGGGTCAAGGGCCGCTTCGCCCCCGTGAAGCAGGTCTTCTCGGCCGGCGACTTCGGAGGCTGGAACACGATCAACGCCACCTTCTTCGCCAAGGACGGGGTCTGGGACCAGCTGTTCAGAAGCTCGCGCTGATCCGGACGGAGACAATGGGGGCGACGGTGGACCTCGGGAGATGTGTGAACTGCTGGCCCTCAGCGCCAACACCCCCACCGACATGCGCTTCTCCTTCCATGGCCTCACCCGGCGGGGAGGAGCCACCGGGTGCCATGCCGACGGTTGGGGGGTGGCCAGCTTCGACCCCGACGGCCGTGGGGTGCATCTGTACCGGGAGGACGCCCCGGCTGCCTTCTCGCCCATCGCCGCCAAAGTGGCCCGCCTGGATCTGCGCTCCCGCTGCTCGATCGCCCACATCCGCAAGGCCACCCAGGGGGTGGTGGCCCTGGAGAACTGCCACCCCTTCCACCGCCGCTGGCGCGGCCGCGAGTGGGTGTTCGCCCATAACGGCAACCTGCTGGGGGGCCTGCCGGACACGCACCTGTTTCGGCCGGAGGGATCCACCGACAGCGAAATCGCCTTCTGCTGGATCCTGGAGCAGCTGAACGCCGCCGGGGCCGATCCGGAGGACCTCGATGCCAGCTTCGCCACGCTGGTGGAGAGTTCGCGGCGACTCGCGAAGCTGGGCACATTCAACTGCCTGATCAGCAACGGCAGCTGGCTGTTCGCCCACGCCAGCAGCCGGCTGCACCGGATCACACGCCGGTCTCCCTTCGGCCGGGCCACCCTCGCCGATGACGACCTCAGCGTCGACTTCTCCGAGCTGGCCGGCGCTGATGACGTCGTGACGATCGTCAGCACCGAACCACTCACCACGGACGAGGAATGGCTTCCATTGCAGGCGGGGGAAGCCGTGCTGCTGGTGGACGGAGAGGTGGTGCGGCACCAGCCACCGGATCCCGTCACCCCCCGAATCGCCTAGGCCAGACAGAAGACATGGCGGTAGCCGAGGTTGAGCAGCTGCTCCGCCAGCTGCACGGCTGAGGATTGAATCGCGTCCTGATGGCCGAATCCGACACAGAGCAGGGGGTGGGTTGATGGGGACCATCAGGAACCCAACAACCAGCAGCAGGGTCGGGCCGAGGATGTTGGGCAGGGGCTGAAGCGCCGGGGCATGGACCACTGACGATGGAGTCGAATCAACTGACATGAGCATGGATGGCCACAGGGTGTGAAAAGACTTTGGGTGCGGATCAACGCCCGAAGAACCAGCCGCAAGCCAGACACACCATCGCCAGGACGATGAACAACTGGGGCGAAAAGCCGATCCCATAACCGATGACAACACCACCAAGAATCACGACCCAGGCCCGCCAATTCGTCCAGGGACTGAAGAAGGTACGGTCACTGGATTCCCCTGATGGCTCCGATAACTCATCGATCCGGGGTTGGCGTCGCATCGGCTTCAGGCTGGCGAGACAGACACCAGAACTGAGCGAATCTTGCTTCCACTTTGGTCGGCAAGGTGTAAGTGAAAGCACATCAGATTCCCAGGCCCGATGATGGACTCCGTGAGCTGGCTTCGACAACCGCCAGGCTGATTAAGGTGTGCACCTGGAATGGCTGAACGATGACGCAGGATCCTTTCAGCCTCGCCAGCGCCGCCCGCTTCTGGCTGCGGCTGGGGCTGGTCAGCTTCGGTGGGCCGGCCGGTCAGATCGGGCTGCTGCACGCCGAGCTAGTGGAGCGCCGGCGCTGGCTGTCGGAGCGGCGCTTTCTGCACGCGCTCAACTACTGCATGCTGCTGCCGGGGCCGGAAGCCACCCAGCTGGCCACCTATCTCGGCTGGCTGATGCACGGCCTGGGCGGCGCCCTGATCGCCGGGGGCCTGTTCCTGCTGCCCTCGGTGCTGGTGCTGCTGAGCCTCTCGGCGATCTATGCCCTCTGGGGCCAGCTTCCGGTGCTGGTGGCGGTGTTCTGGGCGCTCAAACCGGCCGTGCTGGGGATCGTGCTCCAGGCGACCTGGCGGCTGGGGCGGCGCACGCTCCACAACCCCGCCCTGGTGCTGATCGCGGCGGCGGCCTGTCTGGCCCTGAGTGTGGCTCGGGTGCCCTACCCGGCCCTGATCCTCGCCACGGCCCTGGTGGGCTGGATCGGTGGCCGGCTGCGACCAGCCCTGTTCCAGGCCCCGTCGCGGGCTGTAGCCAGCGCCACTCCGAATGCCACGCCAGGGGCCACTCCCCCTGGCGCCGCCCTGCACGGCGATGACACGCCCACGCCCGCCCATGCCCGCTTCCACTGGCGCCGCTTCGGCCTCACCCTGCTGGGGGGCGGGGTGGCCCTCGGCCTGCCCCTGGCCCTGCTGAGCCTGGCGGGCGGCTGGAACGGCCAGCTCGCCACCATGGCCCGGTTCTTCACCAAGGTGGCCCTGATCAGCTTCGGGGGCGCCTACGCCGTGCTCCCCTACGTGGCCCAGGGGGCGGTGGAGAGCTTCGGCTGGCTGGAGGCCGGCCAGATGGTGGACGGCCTGGCCCTCGGGGAGACCACACCTGGGCCATTGATCATGGTGGTGGCCTTCGTGGGCTTCATGGGGGGCTGGAACGGCAGCGGCACCCTTTCGGCCGGCGTGGTGGCCGCCCTGGTGGTGGTGTGGTTCACCTTCCTGCCGTCGTTCCTGTTCATCCTGGCCGGCGGTCCCCTGGTCGAGGCGAGCCGCGAGGACCTGCGCGTCGGCGCACCCCTCACCGCCATCACCGCCGCCGTGGTGGGGGTGATCCTGAGCCTGGCGCTCTACCTGGCCGGGCCTGCCCTGGCCCCAGCCGGAACTCTCGATGGCGGCGCCGTGGCGGTGCTGCTGGCGGCTGTGGCGCTGCTGGGACGGGGCCTCGGGGCCCTGCCCGTGATCGGCATCGCCACCGTGGTGGGCCTGGGGCGCTGGTGGCTCACGGCTGCTGGCTGAGGGCTGCCAGCCGAGGGGGCCGCTCAGGGGATCATCCCGCAGACGATCAACTTGTTCATCACCGGGCCGGCGATCTGATCGATGAAGGTCTGGCGCATCTGGGGATCGTCATTGAGCATGTCGAGCACCCGCTGTTCCTGCGACCCACGCCGCTCACTGCGGGCGGCCCAGAGTTGGTCACAGGTGGATTTCTGGTAGCGCTCCACCACCCTTTTGGCCACCAGGTTGACAACCGGGGACTGGGCATGGGCTGGGGCGGCCGCCCCGATCAGGAGGCCAAGAGCCAGGGTAGCGGGGAGGGGGCGAGGCATAGGGATGGGACGGCGGCACGGTGCGTCGATGGACTCTGCCGCAAGGCCGTTCACTGAACGGCTGCTGCGCCTGGGTCCATCCGTCAAGGCTCAGCGCTGAATGATGTCCGAGCCGTAATCCTCGTCTTGAAACACCAGCCCCGAATTTCGCCTGATCCAGTGAATCGTCCTGCCTCTCTCTTTGGTGTGGGGAAACAGACGCCTGCTGTTCCAGGCATACCAAGCCAATGGGAAACAGCTGATGCGCGGATGCCCCCTCATGCCGTCGTAATACATGAAATCGATCGCGTAGGGATGGGCCTGGCTCCCGATCCACTCGGTCAGTTCCATGCAGGCTTTGCGTGTCAAGGTATAGGCATGGGTGCAGAACAACGGCAAGCGCACCACATCGTGCATCCAGGCAACGGGCCCATGGATGGCAGGAAAGCGAGGGATCTTCCGTTGGCACTTACCCAGAACCCGCGCCAACGAGAGCCGGGGAAGATAGTCGAAATCGAGCTGGGACCCCATGAAAAGCACGTTCCAGTCCCGGGGGGTGGCGGCATGGAAGCGCTCGGCGTAACTTCGCCAGAAGGAGGGGAAAACGATATCGTCCTCGAAGATATGCACCAGCTCATGGCCTGCTTCGATGGCATGTTTCATCAATCTGAAGTGGGACAAGAAGCATCCCTGGGAACCTGGTCGAATCAGAAAGTCATCAACATCGGCCAGCGCCTTGAACCCATGACTCGCGAACAGAGCCGCTAGATCCGCCGTGGTTCCATCCACCGCCGGCCACCGTCTGACATTGCAGAATCCCGCTTCCTGAAGACGCTGAATCGTTGGCTCCAGCCGCTGGGGGCGGGAGGCCAGATTGATGACATAGGCGGGACTGGAGAGAAACGTCTGCCAGCTGGACATGGCTCAGTAGACGTCCATCGGCTCGCGGCAGGCCTCCTCCAGCCGAACCGTCTGCAACGCAACCTGGCGCCGCGCCGATTCGCCGCAGCTGCGCGGCGTGGGGAAGATCTTGCCGGGGTTGGCCAGACCCGCCGGATCGAAGGCCTCCCGCACCAGACGCATGGTGGCCAGGTCGTCGGGGGCGAACATCCAGTCGAGGTAGCAGCGCTTGTCGCTGCCCACCCCGTGCTCGCCGGTGATGCTGCCGCCGGCCTCGATGCAGAGGCGCAGGATGTCGGCACCGAGGGCCTGCACCCGGTCGATCACGCCGGGTTCGTCGGCCCGGTAGAGGATCAGGGGGTGGAGATTGCCATCACCGGCATGGAACACGTTGGCCACCGGTAGCGCGTAGCGGCGGCTGAGCTCCTCGATCGCCGCCAGCACGGAGGGCAGGGCACTGCGGGGCACCACGCCGTCCTGCACGTAATAGGTGGGGGTGATCCGGCCAACGGCGGCAAAGGCGGACTTGCGGCCCTTCCACAGCAGGGCCCGGTCGGCCTCGCTGGAGGCGCGCCGGATCGTGCGGGCGCCGGCCTGGCGGCACAGCTCACCGGCGATCTCCACGGCCGCCGACACCTCCCGCTCCTGCCCATCCAGTTCGATCAGCAGCACCGCCGCCGCATCCCGGGGGTATTCGTCGTGGCCGAACAGATCGTCGACGGCGTTGATGGTGACGTTGTCCATGATCTCCATCCCCGCCGGCAGCACCCCGGCGGCGGTGACCAGGCGCACCGCCTCACCGGCGGCCTCCATGGCGGTGAAATCGGCCAGCAGCACCGCCACGCCCTGGGGGGCCCGCAGCAGCCGCAGGGTGATCGCAGTGGCGATGCCGAGGGTGCCCTCGCTGCCGATGAACACCCCGCGCAGATCCAGCTCGGGGGTTTCGGCCAGGCCGCTGCCCAGGGTGGTGACTGTGCCATCGGGCAGCACCACCTCCATCTCCAGCACGTGGTTGCTGGTGACGCCGTACTTGAGGCAGTGCACCCCACCGGAGTTCTCAGCCACGTTGCCGCCGATGCTGCACACCACCTGGCTGGAGGGGTCAGGGGCGTAATAGAAGCCGTCGCCGGCCACCGCCCGGGTGACCCAGCCATTGATCACCCCGGGCTGCACGGTGATGCGCCGGTTGGCGAGATCCACCTCCAGGATCGAGCGCATGCGGGTGGTGGCGATCACCAGCGCCCCGTTCTCGGCCAGGGCACCACCGGAGAGACCGGTGCCGCTGCCCCTCGCCACGAAGGGCACCCCCAAGCGGTGGCAGAGCCGCAGGACCGCGGCCACCTGCTCGGTGGTCTCCGGCAGCACCACCAGCGACGGCTGGGCCCGGTGCAGGGTGAGCCCGTCGCAGTCGTAGGCCAGCAGTTCCTGGGGCGCCGCCACCACCGCCCGTGCCGGCAGCAGGGCGCGGCAGTGGCGCTCCATCGCGGCCCAGTCGATCGTCACACAGGGGCTCCGTTGGGACGGGGAAGGGGGGGCATTGCTTCCGAACTTACTGAGGCCAGACACCCCGGCACCCTTCTGGGTCAGGATGGGAAACGAATGCGTCCACCCTCCGCGGATCCCGCCTTGAGTTCGGCCACCCCTTCAGCGCCCACCTCGGCCCCTGCTCTCCTCACCACCCGCTCCGAGGAGATCTTCGCCGCCGCCCAGACCCTCATGCCCGGCGGCGTCAACTCGCCGGTGCGCGCCTTCAAGTCGGTGGGCGGCCAGCCGATCGTGTTCGACCGCGTGAAGGGCGCCTACGCCTGGGATGTGGACGGCAACCGCTACATCGATTACGTCGGCAGCTGGGGGCCCGCCATCTGCGGCCACAGCCACCCGGAAGTGATCGCCGCCCTTCACGAGGCCCTGGAGAAGGGCACCAGCTTCGGTGCCCCCTGCGTGCTCGAGAACGAGCTGGCCGAGCTGGTGATCGCCGCCGTGCCGTCGGTGGAGATGGTGCGCTTTGTGAATTCCGGCACCGAGGCCTGCATGGCGGTGCTGCGGCTGATGCGCGCCTTCACCGGCCGCGAGAAGGTGATCAAGTTCGAGGGCTGCTACCACGGTCACGCGGACATGTTCCTGGTCAAGGCGGGCTCCGGGGTGGCCACCCTTGGCCTGCCCGATTCCCCCGGGGTGCCGCGGGCGGTCACGGCCGGCACCCTCACCGCTCCCTACAACTGTCTGGAATCGGTCAAAGAGCTGTTCGCCAACAACCCCGGTGAGATCTCCGGGGTGATCCTCGAGCCGGTGGTGGGCAACGCGGGCTTCATCACCCCCGAGCCCGGCTTCCTCGAAGGCCTGCGTGAGCTCACCACGGAGAACGGCGCCCTGCTGGTGTTCGACGAAGTCATGACAGGCTTCCGCATCAGCTACGGCGGTGCCCAGGCCCGCTTCGGCGTCACCCCGGACCTCACCACCATGGGCAAGGTGATCGGCGGCGGCCTGCCGGTGGGGGCCTACGGCGGTCGGGCCGACATCATGGCCATGGTGGCGCCGGCAGGGCCGATGTATCAGGCCGGCACCCTGAGCGGCAACCCCTTGGCCATGACCGCCGGCATCAAGACCCTGCAGCTGCTGAAGCAACCCGGCACCTACGAGCGGCTGGAGACGATCACCCGCCGGCTCAGCGACGGCATCCGCGCCGCCGCCGCCGAGGCGGGTGTGCCCTGCTGTGGCAGCAGCATCAGCGCCATGTTCGGCTTCTTCCTCTGCGAGGGGCCGGTGCACAACTTTGAGCAGGCCAAGGCCGCCGATACGGCCCGCTTCGGTCGGCTGCACCGCGGCATGCTCGAGCGTGGTGTCTATCTGGCACCAAGCGCTTTTGAGGCCGGCTTCACCTCCCTGGCCCACAGCGACGCCGACATCGACGCGACCATCGCCGCCTTCCGCGACGTCTTCCTCTCGCTGGCGTGAGCGTCGGCGGTCTGCAGCGGGTCGGCACGGGGCTGCTGACCCTGACCCTGCTGCTCGCGGGCTGTGCCTCCGATCCCGGCGACCAGCCCGTTGCTCTGGCGGGCGGAGTGCCGGTGGGAGCGGTGCTGGCCCTTACCGGCAACGCCAACGTTTACGGCCAGGACCAGAAGGTTGGCCTGGAACTGGCCCTCCAGCAGCGCAACACCAGTGGCGGCATCAACGGCCGCCCCCTGACGCTGGCCCTGGAGGACAGCGGCAGCGACGAACCGGGGGCCAATGCGGCCTTCACCCTGCAGATCAACCGGGGCGTGCTGGCGCTCGTCGGCCCCACCCTCTCCCAGCAGGCCTTCTCCGCCGACCCCATCGCCCAGCGCCGCGGTGTCCCCGTGGTGGCCCCCTCCAACACCGCCGACGGCATCCCCGAGATCGGTTTCTTCATCAGCCGGGTCTCCGCCTCCAGTGCGGTGATCGCGCCGATGGCCATCGCGCAGGCCCTGAAGATGCAGCCGGGGCTGAAGCGGGCGGCTGTGTTCTATGCCCAGGACGACGCTTACAGCACCGCCGAAACCACCATCTTCCAGGCCTCCCTCAAGGAGAAGGGCCTCGAACCGGTGACGGTGCAGCGCACCCAGCTCAACGACCAGGACTTCCAGAACCAGATCAGCGCGGCCCTGCGGGAAAAACCCGATCTGATCGTGGTGTCGCTGCAGGCGGTGGATGGGGGCAACCTGATCCGCCAGCTGCGGGAGCTGGGGTATCGGGGCCTGATCGTGGCCGGCAACGGCATGAACACCCCCAACATCTATCCGATCTGCCAGAAGTACTGCGACGGGCTGCTGATCGCCCAGGCCTACAGCCCCGAGCTGGACACCCCCGCCAATGCGGCCTTCCTGAAGGCCTTCAAGGCGGCCAAAGGCGGCGCCATCCCGCCCCAGCTCACCGCCCAGGCCTACACGGCCCTGCAGGTGATCGGCGAGGCCCTGGTGCGCCTCGACAAACGCCAGCCCCTGGCCGGCGCCCCCCTGGCGGCGGCCCGCAAGCAGCTGATGCAGGAGATCCTGGCCGGCACCTATGCCACCCCCCTGGGCGAGATCCGTTTCACCCCCGAGGGTGAAGTGATCCAGAGCCAGTTCTCCGTGGCCCAGGTGCGCATGGATCCCGGCGGGCGCTCCGGACGCTTCGCCCTGTTGAAGTGATCGCCGGGTGGACCTGATCCAGATCCTGGTCAACGGTCTGTCGGTGGGGGCGGTGTACGGGCTGTTCGCCCTGGGCTACACCCTGGTGTTCTCGGTGCTCGGGGTGATCAACTTCGCCCACGGGGCCGTGTTCACCCTCGGGGCCTACTTCACGTATCTGCTGATCGGCGGCGCGATAGGGGCCAATGGTCTGATGGCTGGATTCCAGTTGCCATTCGCCCTGCCGTTCTGGGGCGCCCTGCCCCTGGCGGGGCTGGGGGCGGCGCTGGTGGCCCTGCTGGTGGAGCGGGTGGCCTTCCGCCCGTTGCGTCGCCGCCGGGCCGATCCGCTGCTGGCCCTGATCACCAGCCTGGGGGCCGGCGTGATCCTGGTGAACCTGATCCAGCTGCTGGTGGGGGCGGAGAGCTACGCCATCCCCACCAGCGTCCTCGGCGGCCTGCCGGCC
This sequence comes from Cyanobium sp. Aljojuca 7A6, assembly GCF_024346455.1. Lineage (GTDB taxonomy): Bacteria > Cyanobacteriota > Cyanobacteriia > PCC-6307 > Cyanobiaceae > Cyanobium. The sequence continues at coordinate 94,442 of NZ_JAGQCY010000012.1, read as the reverse complement.
TCCTTCCCCCTGCTGGGCGCCCGGGTGCGCACGGTGCAGGCCCTGCTGCTGGGGGTCGCCGTGCTGCTGCTGGCCCTGCTCAGCCTCTGGCTGGAGGGCAGCCGCAACGGCAGGGGGCTGCAGGCGGTGGCCGAGGACCCCGAAACCGCCCAGCTGCTGGGCATCGACAGCACGGCGATGGTGCGGCTGGCCTTCGGGCTCAGCGGCTTCCTGGCCGGGGTGGCCGGCGGGCTGGTGGGGCTGAGCGTCAGCATCGCCGGCCCCTACTTCGGCATCGGCTACGGCCTCAAGGGGCTGGCGGTGCTGGTGCTGGGGGGGCTGGGCAGCGTGCCGGGGGCGGTGCTGGGCGGGCTGATCGTCGGCCTGGCGGAAGCCTTCGTGCCGGCCGACTGGTCGGGTTACAAGGATGCGGTGAGCTATGGCTTTCTGTTCCTGGTGCTGCTGCTGCGGCCCCGGGGGCTGCTGGGCCGGCCCCTGCCCACCAAGGTGTGAGGCCATGGACGCCGCCCTGCTCGAACAGATGCTGCTCGGCGCCCTGCTGGCGCTCTCGGTCTACCTGCCCCTGCGCTGCGGCCAGCTGTCGCTGGCCACCCCCGGCTTCTATGCGGTGGGGGGCTATGTGGCGGCCCTGCTCTCCACCCGCGTTGCCGCCTTCGCCGGCAGCGGTGCCACCTCACCGCTGTGGGCCCTGGTGGCGGAGATGGTGCTGGGGGGGATCCTGGCGGGACTGATCGCCCTGGCGATCGGCGGCCCGGTGCTGCAGCTGCGGGGCATCTACCTGGCCATCGCCACCATCGCTCTTGTGGAGATCCTGCGGGTGCTCAACCTCAACCTGCCCTTCACCGGCGGCGCCATGGGCATCTTCGCCATCCCCCAGCCCTTCGAGCAGGCCGACGGCTACGTGCTGTTCACCCTGGTTCTGCTGGCCCTGGCCTGCTGGCTGTGTCAGCGGCTGGAGGTCCTGCGGCTGGGGCGGGCGATGGCCGCCATCCGCGACGACGAACTGGCGGCCGCCAGCGTGGGCATCGACACGCCGCGCACCAAGCTGATCGCTTTCGTGGCCAGTGCCGTGCTCGCCGGCGTCACCGGGGCACTGGCGGCCCATTTCCTCAACGCCTGGAACGCCCGGGCCGGCAGCTTCGACGCCAGCATCACCACCCTGGCCTTCGTGGTGTTCGGCGGTTCGCGGTACTGGCTGGGGCCGGTGCTGGGGGGCCTGGTGCTCACCGCCCTGCCGGAGCTGCTGCGGCCCGTGGGGGACCTGCGCCTGATCCTGTTCGGCTCCGTCATCCTGCTCGGACCGCTGTTCTTTCCCCAGGGACTGGTGACGGCAGAGCGGCTGCGGGGGCTGGGCGCCCTGCTGGGCCGAGCGCCGCAGGCCCCATGAGCGCCAGCTCCGATGGCATCGCCGCGGCCGCAGCTCCCCTGTTGCAGGTGGAGGGGATCAGCTGCCGCTTCGGCGGCCTGCTGGCCCTCGATCGGGTGAGCCTGGAGCTGGTGGAGGGGGAGATCTTCGGCCTGATCGGGCCCAACGGCGCCGGCAAGACCACCCTGTTCAACGTGATCTCCGGCCTCACCACCGCCAGCAGCGGCCGCTGCCTGTGGCGGGGTGTGCCCACCGCGGGGCTGGGGGCCTGCCGCCTCAACCGGCTTGGCATCGCCCGCACCTTCCAGAACCTGCGCCTGTTCGAGAGCCTCTCGGTGCGCGAGAACGTACTGGTGGGTCTGCACCACGCCGCCCGCGCCCCCCTGCTGGGGGCGCTGCTGGGCCATGGGGCCTTTCGCCGCCACCAGGGGCGGCTGGAGGCCCGGGCGATGGAACTGCTGGCGCTGCTGGAGCTCGAAGCCCTGGCCGAGCAGCGGGCCGGGGATCTGCCCTATGGCGACCGCCGCCGGCTGGAGATCGCCCGGGCCCTGGCGACGGCGCCACGGCTGCTGCTGCTGGATGAACCCGCCGCCGGCATGAACCCGGCCGAGAAGGACGACCTGCGGCAGCTGATCGGCCGGATCCGCGACCACTACTCCCTGACGGTGCTGATCATCGAGCACCACGTGCCGCTGATGATGCGCCTCTGCGATCGGCTGGCGGTGCTCAACTTCGGCAGACGGATCGCCCTCGGCAGCCCCGCCGAGGTGCGCCGCGACCCGCTCGTGATCGAGGCCTACCTGGGCGGCTCGGGCGGCGGCCAGGGAAGCGCCGCCGGAGAGGGGCGATGACGCCGCTGCTGGAGCTGCGCCGACTCACCGTGCGCTATGGACCCCTCACCGCCCTGCGCGGCCTCGATCTGCAGCTGCAGGAAGGCGAGCTGGTGACCCTGCTCGGGGCCAACGGCGCCGGCAAGAGCACCACCTTGCGGGCCATCTCCCGGCTGGTGGGCGCCGCCGCCGGCCAGGTGCTGTGGCGCGGCGTCGACCTGGCGGGAGTGCCCACCCACCGCACGGTGCGACTCGGCATCGGCCACTGCCCGGAGGGGCGGCGGGTGCTGGCCCGCCAGACCGTGGCCACCAACCTGGAGCTGGGCGCCTGGCTGCGGCGCGATCGGGCCGGCATCGCCGCCGACCTGGAGCGCTGCTACAGCCTGTTTCCGCGTCTGGCGGAACGGCGCCGCCAGCTGGCCGGCCATCTGTCGGGGGGCGAGCAGCAGATGCTGGCGATCGCCCGGGCCCTGATGGGCCGGCCCAGCCTGCTGCTGCTGGATGAGCCCAGCCTGGGGCTGGCGCCGAAGCTCGTGGCCGAGGTGATGGCCGCTTTGGCGGCGCTGCACCGCGAAGGACTGTCGATGCTGCTGGTGGAGCAGAACGCCACCGCCGCCCTGGAGATCGCCGACCGCGGCGTGGTGCTGGAGGCTGGCAGCATCAGCCTGGAAGGCCGCGCTGAGTCCCTGCTGGCTGATGCGGGGCTGCGGGCCTCGTACCTGGGGGACAGCAGCTGATGCCACCGGTCCAACTGATCGCCATCATCCTGGGCGGCCTGCTGCTGCTGGCCTTGCTGATCCGCCGAACGGTCGGGAAGGTGTTTCTCTACCGCATGATCTTCGAAACCGACACTCCCGCCGGCAAGACGTTCGACGTGGTGCTGCTGATCGCGATTGTGCTGAGTGTGGGGGCCGTGGTGATCGAAAGTGATCCGGTGCTGCGGTTGGCCTGGAGCCGCCAGTTCCAGTTGCTGGAGTGGGGATTCACGCTGCTGTTCACGCTCGAATACCTGCTGCGACTGCTGTGCGTGAGATCGCCGCTGCTCTATGCCCGCAGCTTCTTTGGCGTGGTGGATCTGCTCTCGATCGTGCCCAGCTTCCTGGGCCTGCTGGTCAGTGGCGCCCAGGTGTTCCTGGTGGTGCGGATGCTGCGGGTGATGCGCGTCTTTCGTGTGTTGAAGCTTGGCGAATACCTGAGGGAATCCAATCTTCTCTGGGAGGCGATCGTGGCGGGTCGGCGCAAGATCTCGGTGTTCCTGCTGGCGATGATCACCCTGGTCACAGTGATCGGTTCATTGATGTACGTGATCGAGGGCCCGGAACGGGGCTTCCGCAGCATCCCCGTGGGGATCTACTGGGCGATCGTCACCATCACCACCGTGGGCTATGGCGACGTGACGCCGCAGACCACCCTGGGCCGTTTCCTGGCCTCGGTGGTGATGTTGCTGGGCTACAGCATCATCGCCGTCCCCACGGGCATCATCAGTGCCGAGATCGGCCAAGCCAGCGTCCGCCAGCACGAGGAGAGCCTGAAGACGGAAGTGGTATGCCAGAAGTGCCTGAGGACAGGGCACGATCAGGATGCTCGTCACTGCAAGTTCTGTGGGGAGGGACTATGAACTGTTGCGTCCCTTGGCTCCAGCCACGAGGCTTGTCGGTGAGGGGCCAGCCCTCTGTTAGAAACAGAGTGTTTCCGAAGCTCGTCAGAATCGTATTATTGGAGGCTGCAGCTACGCAAACGATATCCCAAGATCTTGGGTCTTATCCTCCGAATCACATCGGTACAATCCTTTCGCTCGATTTATGCCCCATCCCGTCAATCCTTTCTCAGCCTGGTACAAACGCAGAGCGCGACGTCGCCAGGCACGCAAGGCGAGCTCAGCCAGAAAGAGCCCTGTCAAGAGGCCAAGCAGTCTCCGTACGCCTCGTGGCAACCGAAGTCGTCAAGTCGGCCAACATTCAACAATACTCAAGCGGGGAGTTCTCGTTCTTGGCTTGATCCTGTTCGGCAGCCTGGGTCTGCTTGCCAGTTCTACTTTCTTCAATCCCCCATCACCAGCAAAGGCGGGTAAGGAGAAGCTTACAGAGCAACGGACCCTTTGTGAGGATCTTTTGAAGGAGAAACTTCTGTTTCCAGAAAGTCACATCATGACCAGCGGCTTTTCTGAGACTGATGATGATGGGGCACAGCGCACCATCCGCTGGACGTTTTCAAGCCTTCAGAAGAACGGAGAAATTGGCAAAGGATCGGCCATCTGCAAAGCCAATAACCATCTTCAGATAGCGAACATTGATGTCAAGCGAATCGATTAGCCATGGTCCATCGATGGCGCATCCAGGCCATGGCCTGGGTTCCAGCACTGAGGACGGGAGCGGCAACAGCCAAGACGCTCAAGGCAACCCCAGCCACAAACCACCGCCAACGTGCTGCGATGGATCAGAAATGTGCGCTTCCCTTACATTTCAACGGCAAAGACAACAAAAGAAGTCACATTGAACAGGCATTGGCCACAGACTTAGTGCATTCTGATACCGTGCCGATAGAGGGCAAAGGCATGTGGCCAACCCAAGCCCTCAGCAGAAGATGGTCAACTGTCGTGATAGACAGCGCCAAGAAGTCCAGGTGCGATGTGCAGGGCAAAGCCAACACCGACAACTCCTGAAAGAGCCACTCAGAGTTGCGGTGCCAGACGCCATGGCCATGCCCACGGCCATGGGCCTTCTGATGCCGGTCCTGCCGCTGCCTTCCAGTGCAGCGCCACTGGAAGGCACATTCAATGGCTTGATTGATACCATCGATCTGTCCAAGTTTTTCGCCCCTGGCACGGTCCTGGGCGGCTGCAGTGGAGCCACGCACTTTCGGCAGCCACAGGAGATCAGCTGGGACTTCCCAATCCTGTCCTGGGAACGGGCCTGGGGCCAAATGTTGTCTGGCCGTCAGGAAGTGCTGCCCAGTTCAACGCCAGCGCCCTTCCTTTCGATGGGTTTGTGTGGGATCCGGTCCTGAACAGATCCTTTGCCAGAGGGGGAGTCTGGACCAGCTTCACCGGCACGTCCACGTCCAGCACCACGTGGCTGGCCAAGGAAGTGGTGGCGCCGCGGCCCTGGCCCATCCTGCCGCTCAACAACGGCACCTTCATTGGTGTGTTCGCGGATCAGGCCGGCCTCGAGGGCAGCCTCAACTTCAGAAACTCCGGGGCCAACGACCTCAACGTCGCCTTGAACGTGGAACTGGAAACCTTCGATCAGTTCTCCCTTTACGCCGGGGGGGGTTCTTTCAGGAGCAACGTCAATGAGCTCAGCTACGGCGGCGGTGTGCGCTGGCGCTTCGGCGGTGCCCCCCGAGCGGCTGCCACCCCGTCGATCCGCGGCCTCTGGTAAGCAGGGAGGAGCCAACGCCAGCCGTCAGACCCATGGATGAGCCAAGCCTTGGCGCTGCACTCAGGGCGGTGGGCTGGGCGGAGCAGGACGTCCGTCGCTATGAGCAACTGTCGGCGTACCGCAGCCGCTGGGGTGCCGCGAATCTGGACCGCGACGAGCGGCGCTTTCTGCGCAGCGCCGAAGCCGCCCTGCCCCGGCGGCAACCATCGCCCGCGCCCGTGATCGGCCCTGCCCTGGGGAACGTTCCACAGGGTTGCTTCGTGGCTCTGGATTTCGAGACGGCCGATCAGGGCCGGGACAGCGCCTGCTCGATTGCCTTGGTTCGGGTGGAGAAGGGAAGGATCGTGCAGCGCGAGCACCACTTGATTCGCCCGCCGCGGCGGACCTTCCAGTTCACCTCCATCCACGGCATCAGCTGGTTGCAGGTGTCCAATGCACCCACGTTTGGCGAACTCTGGCCGCAGCTGGCGGCTTGCCTGGAGGGGGCGCACTTCATCGCCGCCCACAACGCCAGTTTTGATGCCGGCGTGATGCGGGCCTGCTGCGAGCAGGCCGGCCTGCGGCCTCCCAGCCAACCCTTTGTCTGCACGGTCCAGGTGGCCAGGCGGGTCTGGAACCTTCGGCCCACCAAGTTGCCGGATGTGTGCCGCCATCTGGGTCTGCCGCTCCAGCATCACGACGCCCTCTCCGACGCCGAAGCCTGCGCCAATATCGTGCTGGCGGCGGGCCAGGACGCGACGGCCGGCTAGGCCAGGGCCGATCGGCCCCGCTGCCGCCGCCACAAGCTCACGCCCAGGGCCAACAGGAATCCAAAGAACTGCACGATCACCACGCAGGGGCCCGAGGGCAGGTTGGTGAGGCCCGAGCCGAGCAGTCCCAGCACGGCGCAACTGCCACCGATCAGCGAAGAGAGCACCAGATAGGACCCGAAGTGGCGACTGACCAGCCGCGAGGCACAGGCGGGAATCACCACGAAGGCGCTGATCAGCAGCACCCCCACCGCCTTGATTGACACGGCCACCACCACCGCGAGCAGCAGGATGAAGGCGATGCGATGCCATTGATTGCCGACACCAAAGGCCCCGGCCAGATCGGCATGCAGGGTGACGAGCACCTGGGCCCGCAGGCTCACCAGCAGGTAGGCCACCGCCACCAGCAACAGCACGGCGATCAGGCCGAGATCCAGCCAGGAGATGCCCAGGATGTCGCCGAACAGCAGCTGCTGGATGCCGCCCCGGTAGGTGGTGACCAGGCTGAGGGCCACCACGGCAAAGGCCAGGGACGTGGAATAGACGATGTTCAGCAGCGCGTCGGCCGGCAGCTGGCTGCGCTCCACCAGCAGATTCACCAGCAGGGCGAAGACCACCGCGAAGGGGATCAGCACCAGGATCGGGTTGAGACCCAGCAGGATGCCCAGGCTGAGGCCCAGCAGCGCGGAATGGCCCAGGGCATCACTGAAGAACGACAGCTGGCGCAGCACCGCGAAACTGCCCAGCAGCCCACCCAGCGTCCCTGTCAGCAGCCCCCCCACCAGGGCGCGCTGCATGAAGGGTTGGCCGATCACCGTGCCCAGCGGGGAGAACTCCGTCATCCGATCCGCAGACCCTTGAGCTCCAGAACGGCCATCAGCGGAACGCACTCACCAGGTCGGTGACATTGCGGCGCATCACCTCTGCGTAGGTGGCCGGGGTCAAGGAGGCCTCCTCAGTGCCGGTTTCCAGGGGGTCGAAGACGCTGATGCGGATCCCCAGATCGCCGGCCAGGGCGTTGAAGGAGCGGTTGCCTTCCTGGGGTTCGCTGAGCAGGGCCCGCAGCTGGCTGCGCTGCACCGTCTCGGCCACCCGCGCCAGATCCGCCGGGGAGGGGTTCTGCTCCGGCACATCCACCATGGACTCGGCCTTGAGGCCATAGCGCTCGGCGAAGTAGGGGGCGAAATCGTGGACCACCACGAAGGTCTTGCCCCGGAATGGCGCCAGCTGCGTCTCGAACTCGGTGTTGAGCTGGCGCAGCTCGCCGCTGAAGGCGGCGGCATTGCGGCGGTAGCCATCGGCGCAGGCCGGATCGGCCGCGATCAGGCCATCACGGATGTTGTCCACCTGCTGGGCGGCGCGCACCGGATCGAGCCAGATGTGGGGATTGATCGGGCCGTGGTCGTGGCCGTGGTCGTGGCCGTGGTCGTGATCATGGCCGTGGTCGTGGTCGTGGTCCCCACCGGGCTTGTCCGGGTTCTCCAGGGTGGCGACGCCGCGGCTGGAGTCGATCACCTGGAGAGCGGGGTTTTCGGCGCCCTTGACCAGCTTGTCGAGGAACGACTCCATGCCCAGCCCGTTCTTCACCAGCACCTTGGCGTTCCTGATGGCGGCCACATCCCCCGGCCTGGCCTGGAAGTCGTGGGGGCCGCTGGCGGCGGGGATCAGCGCCGTCACCTCGGCGCAATCGCCGGCCACGGCGCGGGTGAACAGGGTGATCGGCAGGAAAGTGGTGACCACCTTGGGGCGATCGGCGCGGCCGGCCTGGGGCGCCGGGGACTCCACCGCCGGACGGCAGCCCAACACCAGGGCGGACAGACCCGCGGCCAGGGCCAGCAGGGGACGACGGGCTCGGGACTGGTTCATGGGGCAAATCCTCCGGAACGGGGCGGTCGGGTACGAACGGATGCGGGCAGGGCGACGGGCCAGAGCCACCACTGGCCCTGCGCACCACCGGCGACCAGATGGCGGCCGTCGGGTCGCCAGCTGAGGCTGTTGAAGGGCTGGCCGTCGCCCTCGAGCAGCTGCTGCAGCCGGCCCCGGCCATCCCAGAGCGCCACCGTGCCATCGCTGGAGGCGGTGGCCAGCAGGCGGCTGCCGGGGGCAAAGGCGACCGCATGGACGCGGCCTTCATGCAGAACCAGAGGTTCCGGCTTCCAGCCTTTGGCACCGGGATCCTGCTGGCTCCAGATCACGGCGATGTCGGCGGAGGCGACAGCCAGCAGCGGCGCCAGGCGCCCCGGCTGATCACACCAGCTCAGCGCCCGTGCCTTGCCGGGGAAGCCACTGAACTGCCAGCCGCGGCCGGCCCCGCCGTCGGGCCAGAGCATCAGCGAGCCGTCCAGCTGACCGCTGGCCAGCAGGTTGCCCTGGCCGGACCAGCCCAGGGCCAGCCCCGCCGAAGCGGTGGCGCAGCGCTGGGGCGGCTGGCCAGGGTCGTCCGGAGACCAGAGCAGCACCGCACCATGGCAGGACGCCGCCAGCCGCCGGCCATCACGGCTCCAGGCCAGGGCCAGCACCGTGCCCTCCAGCTCCTGGCTTTCCACCCGCAGCGTCCGGCTGGCGCCATCCCACAGCCGCACCTGTTTGCCGGCCCCCACCGCCAGCAGGCAGCCCTGGGGCTGCCAGGCCGCCGCATCCAGCCAGTGGCCCCCCAGGGGCAAGGGATCGAAGGCGATCGGGCGCACGCCTGAGCCCCCCAGCTCCCACAGCAGCAGCTCCCCGCCCTGGCCCGCCGCCATCAGAAAGCGGTCGTCGGCGCTGAAGCCCACCACATTGAGGCTGCTGTCCCGCTCACCGCGCAGCAGCTCCTCGCAGCCGGCGCGGAAATCGATCAGCAGCAGCTCACCGCCAGCCGTCGCCATGGCCAGCAGCTCGCCATCGGCCGACCAGGCCTGGGCGGTGATGGCGTTGCTGCAGGCACCGCCCAGGCGTTCCTGCACCAGGGTCTGGGGGGGAGCCATGGCGCGCTCAGGCCACACAGGCCTCGAAGCCGGCCCGCAGGGCGGCCTCATCGAGATCGCGGCCAATGATGACGAACTGGGTGCTGGGGGTTTCGCCGTCGCGCCAGGGGCGATCCATGGCGCTGTCCACCAACATGTGCACCGACTGCAGGACGTAGCGGTTGGTTTCTCCCGCGAACTGAATGATGCCTTTCATCCGAAACAGATCCGGGCCCCGTTCCGTCACCAACCGATCGATCCATAGCCCCAATTTCTTGTAACTCATCGGACGCTCTTCGATGAAGGCCACCGCGCCGATGGCCCCGTCGTGTTCGTGGTCGTGGTCGGAGGTCAGAAACTCCGGATCGATCGCCAGGGCCCGCTCCAGGCTGAAGGCTTCCACGCCAAGGATCTGATCCATGGCCGCATCGGCCTGGCAGGTGGGAATCACCCGGGCCAATGGATTCAGAGCCCGGGTCCGCTGCTGGATGGCCAGGCAGGCCTCAACATCGACCAGATCGATCTTGTTGAGCAGCAGCACATCGGCGAAGGCGAGCTGCTCCTGGACCTCCTCGCTGTCCCAGTGCTGCTCGACATGCTTGAGATCAACCAGGGTGACCACGGCGTCGAGCTTGAGCTGATCGCGCAGGTCCTCATCAACGAAGAAGGTCTGAATCACCGGGGCGGGATCGGCCAGGCCGGTGGTTTCGATCACCAGGTGGTCGAAACGGTCGCGGCGCTTCATCAGGTTGCCGATGATGCGGATGAGATCACCACGGACAGTGCAACAGATGCAGCCATTGTTCATCTCGAAGATCTCCTCATCGGCCTCGATCACCAGCTGGTTGTCGATGCCCACATCACCGAACTCGTTGACGATCACGGCCACCTTCATGCCGTGCTCGTGGGTGAGGATCCGGTTCAGCAGCGTGGTCTTGCCGGAGCCGAGGTAGCCGGTCAGGACGGTGACAGGCAAGCGATCCCGAGGGGAGGCCATGGGGGCAGTGTCCCGACAGCGCCGGGCCAGGTATGGGAATCATTATCAAACTAGCAGTCTCGGGATGGGCGTCCGCGCTTCAACGCAAACCGCGTCCTTCACTACCGCCCCGGAAGGGCGGGCTGCCTACGGTCGGGTTCTGAGGATGGCGGACGATGGCCCCTGAACGCTTTTTCCTCCAGCTGGATCCGCCCCTGGAGGCCATGCGCGACTGGCCCCACGTGGTGATCGTGGGCGGTGGCTTCGCCGGGCTCAAGGCCTGCAACGCCCTGGCCGGAAAGCCGGTGCGCGTCACCCTGATCGACAAGCGCAACTTCAACCTCTTCCAGCCCCTGCTGTACCAGGTGGCCTCCGGTCTGGTGTCGGAGGCCGACGTGGCCTCGCCCCTGCGCCAGATGGTGGGGGAGGCCGCCAACATCCAGATCCTGCTGGGCGAGGTGGTCGACATCGACACCGAGGCCAGGGAGGTGGTGTTCAACGACCACCGCTACGCCTACGACCACCTGATCCTGGCCAGCGGTTCGGGCAGCACCTACTTCGGCCATGAGGAATGGCGCCCCCTGGCGCCGCCGATGAAGATCCTGGAGCACGCCGATGAGATCCGCCGCCGGCTGCTGATGGCCCTCGAAGAAGCCGAGCAGACCCTCGACCCCCAGCGGCGCCGCTTCCTGCAATCGGTGGTGGTGGTGGGAGCAGGGCCGGCGGGCTGCGAACTGGCCGGCTCCCTGATCGAGCTGATGCATCGCGCCGTGGACCGGGACTTCAAGCAGCTCGAACGCGCCCAGTGCCGGGTGATCCTGCTGGATGCGGTGGACCGGGTGCTGCCGGCGATGGCCGCCAACCTGTCCAAGGACGCGGCGGACTACCTGGAGCGGGCTGGCGTCGAACTGCGCCTGAACACGATGGTGGCCTCGATCGAGCCCGGTCGGGTGATCCTCAAGCGCCCCTCGAACGCCGCCGCTGGCGAGGCGGACGCCGGCGCCGATGGAATCGGCGAGCTGGAGGCCGCCACGATCTGCTGGACCGCCGGCGTGCGCGCCTCCCGCCTCGGCCGGCTGCTGGCGGAACGCACCGGCGCCCCCGTGGATCGGGGCGGCCGGCTGCAGGTGGAGGCCGACTTCTCGTTGCCGGGTCATCCGGAGATCCGGGCGGTGGGCGACCTCTGCCACTACGCCCACACCAATGACGGCACGGTGCTGCCGGGCATGGCGGGCCCAGCCGTGCAGATGGGCGCCTGGGTGGCGCGGGACATCCTGGCGGGGCTCGAGGGGCGCCGCAGCGACCCCTTCCGCTGGTTCGATCTCGGCAGCATGGCCGTGATCGGCCCCTGGTACGCGGTGGCCGATCTGCGCGGGCTGCATGTGAGCGGGCTGGCGGGCTGGGTGCTCTGGGCCCTGGCCCACCTCGCCTTCATCCCCGACACGGAAAACCGCATCGCCCTGTTCAGCAAATGGATGTGGCAGATCGCCACCCGCCAGCGCACGGCGCTGCTGATCACCGGCCGGCCCGACCAGCACATCGGCGTCGATGTGGGCCTGGAGCGGGCCGTGCCGCCGGATCGCGTGACTCAGTCGCCGGGGGCGCTCCCCTCCGAACCCTTGAACCGGTTAATCAGCACCCCCAGGATCACAGCGATGTAGAGCGGCCCGGTGATCCCCAGCACCACACTGGCCATCCGCGCCGGGGGCCGGGCCGGGGTGATATCGCCATAGCCGGTGGTGGTGAGACTGACGAAGGCGAAGTAATTGATGCGGGCGAAGTCCAGCTCCCATCGGCTTCTGACAGCCACCCCCGCATCGGAGCGAACGATGGCGGCCTGGCCATCGGCGGTGTTGGCCAGGAAGCTGCCGGGCTCGATCGTCTCCAGCACGCTCAGCACCAGGCCACCACTGAGGCCGAGCAGCAGGTAACCGGCCACCGCACCGCTCACCACCGCCTGGGTGGCCCGGGGTTCACGGCCGAGGACCCGCACCAGCCGCAGCAGGCTCCAGCCGATGAACAGTGTGGTGATCAGCAGCAGGGGCACTCCCGACAGGCGCTGCCCCTCGGGTGTCAGCAACCAGAACAGCTGGGAGAGAAGGTTGGCGCAGCCCAGCGCCAGGAACAGCCGATCACTCCAGGTGCGTCCGAGCCGGCCGGCGAGGAAGCCGCTCAGCTCCACGGTGGTGAGCGCCGTGATCAGGAAGTAGCCCGCAGCCCCTGCCAGGCGCAGCGTGCGGGGAAACGCCAGGCTCAGCATCACCAGCAGACACAGAACCAGCAGGCGGCGGTAGAAACGATGCCGCCGTCGCGCCAGAGCTTCCGGCGTGACCGGCGCTGCCAGGGGTCGGATCACGGACGCGGTGGACTCAGAAACGACAAGGTAGGCCGAGACTCGGCTGTGACCCGCTGCAGACTTGTCCGATGACCTGCACCGTCAGCCACGATCCGCGCTTCGACGCCCTGGTGTTGTTCAACGCCGAGCTGGAGACACTCGCCGGCGGCATGCGCTGGTGCGAAGGACCGGTGTGGCTGGCTGACCACCGCTGCCTGCTCTTCAACGACATCCCCAACGACCGCACCCTGCGCTGGAGCGAGGAGGGCGGGCTGACGCTGTTCCGTACCGGCACCGACTTCAGCAACGGTCAGTGCCGGGACCTTCTGGGCCGGCTGATCACCTGCCATCACCGCTCCCGCAGCCTCACCAGGCAGGAGATCGACGGGCGTCTCACCACCCTGGTGAGCCACTTTGACGGCAAGCGACTCAACTCCCCCAACGACGTGGTGGTGCACTCGGACGGAACCCTCTGGTTCACCGATCCCCTCTATGGCATCGCCAACGACTACACAGGGGGCCGACAGGCATCCGAGCAGCCGGCCGCTGTGTACCGCTTCGATCCCGTCAGCGGCGCGCTGCGGCGGGTGGTAAGCGACGTGGGCGGCCCCAACGGTCTGGCCTTCTCCCCCGACGAGCGCAGGCTCTACCTGGTGGAGAGTGGGGCTGCGGGGGATCCGTCGCCGCAGCGGCACATCCGGCTGTACGACGTGGCGGCCGACTGCTGCAGCCTCAGCGGTGGCCGTGTGTTCCACACGATCGAGCCCGGCTGGGCCGACGGTCTGCGGGTCGATGAACACGGCAACGTCTGGAGCAGCGCCGGCGACGGCGTCCACTGCCTCGCCCCCGACGGCACCCTGCTGGGCAGGGTGCTGGTGCCGGAGCGGGTGGCCAATCTCTGCTTCGGGGGGCCCTTCCGCAACCGGCTGTTCATCTGCGCCACATCATCCCTGTACTCCCTTTTCCTCAACACCCGCGGAGCCCAGCAGCCTTGAGACGCGGATTCGGATACCACCGTGATACTGGAGACATCCGCAAGGACTCCGATGGCCTTCCGCTTCCGACCCGCGACCCGCCTGCTGCCCGCTGCCGCGGGACTGCTGCTGGCGATGGCCCCCCTGGCCCCGGCCCTGTCCCAGGGAGTCCCCTTCAACGAGATCCGGGCCCTCAACCTGGCCCGCAACGCGGCCGTGCTCAGCAACGGCGGGCTGACGGTGTACACCCCGGCCAACTGCATGTTCACCACCTCGGCGGCCACCAACCCCTGCCTGGTGCGCAGCGACGCTGACGGCTTCGTCTACCGCTTCCTCGGAGGCCCCCCCGGCTGGGAAGCCAAGGGGCTCCCCGCCACCACGGAAACCGAGATCAAGATCGCCCCGGACGGCCGCCGGGTGGTGGCGATCCTCTACAACGGCCCGCCGCGCACCAGCTGAGCATGGCGGTCGGCCCGGGGAAAGCGGCCTAACCTCCCACCAGCCTCCCCAAGCCCTTGTCCGTCCCCGCTTCTCCCACCCTGCGCTGGGTCACCGCCGGTCTGCTGCTGGTGGCGGCCGTCCTCTGCCTGGCGCTTCCCTTCGTGTCGGCCACCCTGCTGACCATCGCCCTGGGCGGGGTGGCAGCGGCGGCGGGCGTCTCCCAGCTGCTGCGGCTCACCTCGGCCGATGACACCCGCAGCAAGGTGTTCCGGGCCATCTCCGGGGTGCTCTACGTGGTCGGCGGCATCGGCCTGGTGGCCTTCCCGGTGGCCAGCACCGTGAGCCTGACCCTGTTCATCGGCGTCCTGCTGGCCGTCGAGGGGGTGATGGAGCTGGCGGGCGCCGCCGCCGGCGCCGGGCCGGCCCGGGGCCTGGTGCTGCTCGATGGCATCGTCACCGTGGTGCTGGGGGGGATGCTGATCGCCGAGTGGCCCTCCGACAGCCTCTGGGCCATCGGCACCCTGTTCGGCTTCGGACTGGCCTTCTCCGCCTTCAACCTGATCACCGCCCCAACCGCGCCCGCGCCCGAGGGCTGAGGTTCATTCGGCCACGGCCGGGCCTTCGGCCCGGCGGGGGTCCACCGCGCCCAGGCTGCCGCCCGCCGCCAGCACCTCGACGCTGTTGGCCGCGCCCATGGCCGGGGCCTGGCGGACGCTGTGGCCCATGGCCTCCAGCAGGCGGCGGCTGTCGGGGCTGAGCCCCTCCTCCGCATCGATCCGATCGGGCCACAGCTGGCTGTGGATCCGGGGCGCGGCGACGGCGCCCGCCAGGTTGAGGCCATGCACCATCCGGTTGAGCAGCACCTGGAGCACGGTGGTGATGATGCGGCTGCCGCCGGGGCTGCCGGTGGCGATCCAGGGGCGGCCATCGGGGCGGAACACCAGGGTGGGGGCCATCGAGCTGAGCGGCCGCCGGCCGGGGGCGATGGCGTTGGCCGCCCCCTGGCGCAGCCCGAAGGCGTTGGCGCTGCCCGGGAGGGCGGTGAAATCGTCCATCTCGTTGTTGAGCAGGAAGCCCATCCCCGGCACGCTGATGCCGTTGCCGTAGGGGAAGTTGAGGGTGGTGGTGAGGGCCGCCAGGCCGCCCTGCCGATCGGCCACCGAGAGGTGGGTGGTGTTGGTGCCTTCGCGGGCGGCGGCCGCCTCCAGCGCCGGGGCCGGGATGTGGCGGCGGGGATCGAGGCGGCGGCGCAGGGCGTCGAGATGGGCGGCCGACAGCAGCCGCTCCACCGGCACCGGCACCTGGTCGGGGTCGCCCAGCAGGGCGTTGCGGTCGCGGTAGGCCAGGTTCATGGCCTCCGCCATGGGATGCAGGCTGGCGGCGGCATTCAGGCCGCTGCCGGCCAGGTCGAAGGGCTCGAGGATCCCCAGCAGCTGCAGCAGGGTCAGCCCGCCCCCGGGTGGCGGCATCGAGAGCACCGGATGGCCGCGGAACTCCCGCCGCAGCGGCCGCACCAGCCGGGCGCGGTAGGCGCGCAGGTCGTTGTGGCTGATCAGGCCGCCGCCGCGCGCCATGGCCGCCACCAGGGCATTCGCCACTGGCCCCCGATAGAAGCCGTTCTCCCCTTCGGCGGCGATGCGCCGCAGGGTGGCCGCCAGCTCGCTCTGGCGCAGCCGCGTGCCCGGCAGCGGGGGCGGGAGGAACTGGCGGCGGGAGACAGGATCGGCCTGCAGCCGCGGGGCGGCGGCGGCGAGCGAATCGCTGAGCTCCTTGCTCACCGGAAAGCCGTCCGCCGCCAGGCGGATCGCCGGCGCCATCACCTGGGGCAGCGGCAGGCGGCCGTAGCAGCGCTGGGCCAGGGCCAGGCCGGCGACGCTGCCGGGCACGGCGGTGCTGAGCAGGCTGCGGGTGGCCCGGGCCCGGTCGACCTGGCCATCGGGGCCCAGGAACAGGGTGGCCGTGGCCGCCGCCGGGGCCGTTTCGCGGAAGTTCACCGCCACCGCCGTGCCGCCGCCGATGGCCAGCTCGGGGGCCGCTCCGGCCAGGCAGCCCCGCTGGCGAGCCGGCGAGGGGCCCGGCAGCCAGAGCAGCAGAAACCCGCCGCCGCCCAGGTTGCCGGCCTGGGGCAGGGTGACCGCCAGGGCGAAGGCGGTGGCCACCGCCCCGTCCACCGCGTTGCCCCCCTGGCGCAGGATCGCCGCCCCCGCCGCCGAGGCCAGCGGCTCCTGGGCCGCCACCAGCCCCCGGGCCGACCACTGGGGCCGGAAGCGCTGCTCACCCTCCAGCAGCACGTTGCTTTCCGATGCGGCGAGCACCGCAGGCGCCTGGGCCTGGGCCCCCGGCACGGCCAGCGTCCCCGCCAGCAGCAGCAGCGGCAGCAGTACCGCCTTCACAGCGGCGCTCCGTAGCCGCCGCCGCCGGGGGTAGCGATCTCCAGCAGATCACCGGGCTGGACGCTCACCTGGGCGCAACCGCCCAGCTCCTCGAAGGAACCATCGGCCCGCTCCAGCCGGTTGCGCCCCACGGCGCCGGCACCGCCCCCGGCCAGGCCGAAGGGCGGCACCCGCCGGGACCCGGAGAGGATCGAGGCGGTCATCGGCGCCAGGAAGCGAATCCGCCGCACCACCCCCTCCCCGCCCCTCCAGCGGCCGGCACCGCCGCTGCCGCGGCGGATGGCGAAGCGCTCCAGGCGCACCGGGAAACGGTCCTCGAGGATCTCCGGATCGGTGAGGCGCGAGTTGGTCATGTGGCTCTGCACCGCGCTGGCTCCGGCGAAACCACTTCCATCCGCCCGCACCCCGGCGCCGGTGCCGCCGCAGATCGTCTCGTAATACTGGCAGCGGGCATCGCCGAAGCTGAGGTTGTTCATCGTGCCCTGGGCCGCCGCCATCACCCCCAGCGCCCCGAACAGGGCGTTGGTGACCGCCTGGGAGGTTTCGACGTTGCCGGCCACCACCGCCGCCGGCGGCAGCGGGTGCAGCAGGCACCCCTCGGGCACCACCAGATCGATCGGCGCGAAGCAGCCGGCGTTGAGCGGGATGGAGCGGCCCACCAGGCAGCGGAACACGTAGAGCACCGCTGCCTTGGTGATCGCCAGCGGGGCGTTGAAGTTGCCCTGCTGCTGGGGGGAGGTGCCGCTGAAATCGATGCGGGCGCGGCGGGCGGCCCGGTCGATGCGCACGGCCACGACGATACGGCTGCCGTTGTCGAGCTCCAGCGTGTGCTCGCCACCGGTGAGGCCGGCGATCGCCTCGGCCACCGCCGCCTCGGCGTTGGCCAGCACGTGGCCCATGTAGGCGCGCACCTCGCCGGTGCCGTCGCGGGCCAGCAGCCGCTGCAGTTCGTCCACCCCCAGCTGGTTGGCGGCCGCCTGGGCCTGGAGGTCGGCCAGGAGCTGGTCGGGGTTGCGCACCGGATGGGGACCGGCGGCCAGGCGCTGACGCCAGGCCGGCGCATCGAACTGGCCCTGGCGCAGCAACGGCACGTGGCGCAGCAGCAGCCCCTCCTCCGCGATATGGCGGCTGAAGGGGGGCATCGAGCCCGGGGTGAGACCGCCCACGTCGGCGTGGTGCCCGCGGCAGGCCACGAACAGCAGCGGCGCCGCCCCGCCCTCGGGGGCGAACACCGGCGTGATCACGGTGATGTCGGGCAGGTGGGTGCCGCCGTCGAAGGGGTCGTTGGCGGCGTAGGCATCGCCCGGCGCCAGCGGCGGCAGGGTGCCGGCGGCCACGGCGGCCAGCAGGCTGGCGACGCTGTCCCCCATCGAGCCGAGGTGCACAGGGATGTGGGGGGCATTGGCCACCAGCCGGCCCGCCCCGTCGAACAGGGCGCAGGAGAAGTCGAGCCGCTCGCGGATGTTCACCGAGCGGCTGCACTGGCGCAGCCGCTCCCCCATCTGCTCGGCGATGGCACTGAAGCGGTGGTTGTACAGCTCCAGCCGCACCGGATCCACCGCCTGGTCGCTGCTGCTGGCCAGCGCCGCACCAGCGGGCGGCGCCTGCCGCTCCAGCAGCAGCTCGCCCCCCGCCAGCACCCGGCCGCCCCAGCCCGGCTCCAGCACGGTGGTGCCCGTGGTCTCCACCACCAGGGCCGGCCCGGCGATCCGCTGGCCCGCCACCAGCTGCTGCCGGCGCCAGAGGGGCACCTGCCGCCAGTGCATCCCGGCACCGTGCGCCTCGCCCAGGCAGAGCGGCACCGTTTCGGCGGGCTCGGCCGGCAGCGGCATTTCGGGGGCCTCCGCCAACGCCGTTGGCGCGGCCACCTCGGGCGGCGGGGCGCCCACCTCCACCTGGAGCCGCTCCAGCACCAGCGGCTCGCCGGGGACCGCAAAGCCGAAGCGCTGCCGGTGGCGGGCTTCGAAACCGGCGCGCAGCTCGGCCAGCAGGCCGTCCGCAGCAATGGCGGGCCGGGGCAGCTCCAGCCCCTGGTCGCTGCCCTGGTAGCGCAGCTCCAGGCGGGCCTGCCAGCGCGGCTCCTGGTCGGGCGCCAGATCACCGGAGCCGCGCAGGGCGGCGGTGGCTTCGTCCACCACCGCCTCGATCTCCAGCTCCAGGCGAGGCCCCAGGGCCTCATCGAGGGGCTGGCGCAGGGTGCGCTCCCGCAGCAGGGACGGGCGGGCCAGGCCGATGCCGTAGGCCGAGAGCACCCCGGCCAGGGGGTGGAGCAGCACCCGGGTGATCCCCAGGGCGTCCGCCAGGGGGCAGGTCAGCTGGCCGCCGGCGCTGCCGAAGGTGACGAGCACGGCGCCGCGCAGGTCGTGGCCCCGCTGGATCGAGATGCGCCGGATCGCCTCGGCCATGCGCTCGATGGCGATCGTCAGCGCCCCCTGGGCCGCCGCCTCCGGCCCGCCCGCCCCCAGCTCTCGGGCCAGGGTCTCGAAGCGCTGGATCACCACCTCCCGATCGGCCGGCTGGTCGCCGCCGGGGCCGAACAGCCGCGGCAGCGCGCTCACCGGCAGCCGGCCCAGCAGCAGGTTGGCGTCGGTGATCGCCAGGGGACCACCGCGGCCGTAGCAGGCGGGGCCGGGGTTGGCGCCGGCGGACCGGGGACCCACCTGCAGGCGACCGTCCTGCACGTGCAGCACCGAGCCACCGCCGGCCGCCACGGTGTGGATCGGCAGCATCGGTGCCAGCAGCCTCAGACCATCGATCTCGGTGTCGTTGCTGCGTTCCCAGGCGGCCTCACCGCGGCTGCCATCGAAGTGGAAGACATCGGTGGAGGTGCCGCCCATGTCGAAGCCGAGGATCGGATCGGTGCCGAAGCCGGCGGCCGCCGCCACCGCCACGGCCGCCACCATGCCGCCGGCGGGGCCGGAGAGGATCGTGTCCTTGGCCTGCAGCAGGGCGGGGGCGCGCAGGGCTCCAGCGGAAGTCATCACCCGCAGCGGGATGTCCGCCCCGATGGCGGCGCGTACCTGATCGAGATAGGCGCCCAGCACCGGGGCCAGGGCCGCCTCCAGCACGGTGGTGTCGAGACGGGGCACCAACCGGGGCTGGCGGCTGAGCTGGTGGGAGAGCAGCACAGGGGCGAAGCCCTTTGCCTGCAGCCAGCGGCCCAGGGCCTGCTCATGGAGCGGATAGCGGCCGGCATGCAGCAGGGCCACGGCGACGCTGCGGTAGCCATCCGCCCGGGCCTGCTCCAGAGCCTGCTCCAGGGCGTCATCGAGCTGCAGGGGCTCCAGTTCCGCGCCATCCGCCGCCAGCCGGCCGCCCACTTCGATCAGCCGCAGGGGCAGGGGAACGGGCCGCCGGATTTCCAGGGCGAAGAGATCGGGGCGGTGCTGGTCACCGATGCGCTGCAGGTCGGCGAAGCCACGATTCACCAGCAGCAGCACCGGTGCCCCCTGACGCTCCAGCAGGGCGTTGGTGGCCACGGTGGTGCCCAGACGCACCTCCGCAACGAGGCCGGGGGGGATGGGTTGGTCAGGCGCCAGGGCGAGCAGCTCGCGCAGGGCGGCGACGGCGGGATCCTGCGGGGGTGCACCGTTTGGCAGGCGCGGTGGATCGGAGAGTCGTTTTCGCACCAGAAGTTCACCGCTGGGGGCACGGGCCACCACGTCGGTGAAGGTGCCTCCGCGGTCGATCCAGAAGCGCCAGCCGTTCGCCACGGGCGTCAGAGACGGCTGAGTAACTCGGCCTTCTTGGCGGCGAATTCCTCCTCGGTAAGGATGCCCTTCTGCTGCAGCGCCGCTAGACGCTCCAGGGTGGCGAACACGTCGGTGGCCGGCTCGCCAACCGTGGGTTCGGGCTTGGCGGCAACGGCTGCCGGTGGTGTTGCTGTGGCGGGGGGCGAAGACTGCGGAGGTGCCACCACGGCGGCCAGGTGCGCCAGGCTGATGCTGCCGTCGGCGGTGCTGAACACCAGACCGCCTCCAGCGGACTGCTGCTGGGAGGAGATGCCGGCGATGCGATGGCCGCTGGTGTCGTAGACAATCACCTGTCCGTTGACTTCCACCGCCAGTCGCCCGGCCGCGGGGAAGTAGGCGTAGCGCACCTCGTTCTGGGCGCCGCTGGAGCTGGGGGTTCCCAGCTCGGGGGGCCACCAGTTGTCGAGGGGATCCGGGGTGAACAGCGGACCGGAGCCGAAACCCATCGGCGGCATCGGGGCCATAGGCGCCATGCCACTACTCACCTGCATCTGCTGACCGCCACCGCTGCTGGCCTGTTGCTGCAAACCGGGAGCCCCCACCAACACCTGCTGGGCGCCGCCGCTCTGGCTCTGCGACTGAAAGCTTCCGCGCGGAAACAGCTCGGGCTGGCTGGCGATCACCGCGGCGAGCTCGCGGCAGAGGCCATCGACGCGGGCCTTGAGCCCATGGTTGAACATGTCGCCCAGCATCATCATGCCGCCGTTCATCCACTGGCCGGAGCCGGCAAATTCCGGGTGGTTGAACTGGGCCATGCCGCCACGGCCCTTGAGCATCGCAAAGGTCATGTGCAACACGGCGTCCTGGCTGAAGCCATAACGCTGAGCCAGGTCGTTGACGACCTCAAAACCTTGGGCCGTTAGTTGTTCCATGGCGATGTCCTGGCAGAGCCAAGCCCGGCGAAAAGCCGGACATATTGTGTAAAGGCGATGGCCAAAGCTACCACTTATGCCTGGCCCTTATCTGAAGTCTTGGAGGCTGTGGGGATGACGCTGTTGGTGGTCCGGCTCCCGATCGGCCTGGCTCTCCTGCAGCAAGCTGGTCGTGGCCTCTCGGCACTGACGTGGCCATCCGGTAGAGATAGCTACAACCAAATTCTTGGAGAACGGGGACGTACCTTCTGGTGACATGCCACTAAACTAGCGGTCCAGCCCATGAAGAGCCATGAGTGCTTTTGCATCGTTTAGAAGTAAGCAGTCATGACATCATTCATTATTCACACGAGGCATGGTGGCGCTGATACCATAGGTGAAGGGCGGCAACTTGAAGAGTAGGACGGCTGCTATTGATCAGCGAGTCTATTTTTGGCTTCCTCTGGTGTGCCGTCGGTGTGGCCAATTCCAATACTGATCTCAACCTTACTATTCGGCACCAAAAGGTGTGACCCAATGGCTTTATCCAGCCTCCATGCTATCGCCATACTCAGCAACATCAACCATTTTGTAAGCCAGAAAGAACCTGTCGCAAAGCCAGATGTCAGCCATGGCATCCAGGACATGGGATAGTGGAGCAGCTAGCGGTCTTGGAAACTTGCCAGAAAGCTGGGATACGAACATTCTTCCAGTTCTTGCGATGATATTCTGATGGCGGCAGGTTAGGGGACAGCGATCTTTAACGGATTGGCTCCTCGTACTAGCCTCAAGATAAAGACGCTTATATCAGGAAGCAATCTGACCGATTGTGGAGGTGTTCTGAGTTTAACCCGGCGCGGCATCTGTCGGTTTCGATCGTTCCATGGTTGGCGATCACTCTCTTCCTGCATGGTGCAAGTAGTTCTAATACGGTCGCTCAGAACTCTGGCAGCTTCTCCTGCATCGGTACGGTGACGGTGACCGGAGCGTCAACGATCATCTTCGACGACCATCGCAGCAAGGGCACCACGATCCTTCATAGACCGATCACGATCAGCTCGATCAGCTTCCGCCTGGATGGCGGCCGTACCCTGCGCAACAAGAACACGCTTGTGCCTAGCTTCCCTGATCTCGTCAATCCTGAAACGTCAGCCGTTCCAAGACCACTCCCTTTCCTGGGTGCGGCCGCCTGCTTCGGCTACAGCCGCAAGCCAAAGGAAAGGATCAACGGCAGGACCCTTTCTGGGAACAAGGGCAGCGACCCCAACTGACCCCAGCCAACGGCACACACGCCCGATGTGATGCACCCCGGCAACACATCTGAATGAATGATAAAGATGCAGTCAATCGAACAGCGCGGGGAGCCCTATCACGGGATGATGATATGGAGTTAAGAGTCAGCCGCCATGAAGCCGGCAAGCCTTCTGGCCTTTCCCCCTGCCATCTTTACAGCGTTCGCCATCATCCTGCTGGCCCCGCCGTCCACCCACGCGCTGGAGTTGAAATTTGTCTTTGAAGGAGCGCTGGGCACGTTCCGCCGACTAGCACCTGGAGTGTCCAACGGTTTTCCACCAGGCGAAGTCGAGATCAGCTTCGCTTCATCTTCGGGATCTGCCAAGGGGCTGTATGCCACGGCACCTCGATGCCTGCTTCCAGACTGTGGATTTGTATCGGTGACTGTCGATGGTTCCAAGTTCACAACCCCAGCCTTCTTTCATGGCCACAACGCTGGCTGGCAGCTTCTGATCACATCCTCGCCACCGAATGCTCCTGACGCACGACGACAAGGTGCCCCCAGTACTTCTACCAATCCATTGCCGGATGACACCACTCTCTACGGATCACTGATCTATTGCCCAGGCTATGAACAGGCTGGCGATCTTGATCAATGTCCGATCCCTGGCCCGGGCCTTGAGCCGATGGGTGGTCGGCTGGATCCGCCCCCACGCGGCGACCCCACTGACCCATCCGTCCCCGGCCCGCTTTCCTTGCTCGGCGTCGCCGCCGCCTTCCGATTCAGCCGCAAGCTGAAAAGCAGGATCCGCGCCACCCCTCAGCGGTAGTTCTCGAACTGCAGGGGCACCTCCAGGTCCTCTGCCCGCAGCAGGGTGATCACCTGCTGGAGGTCGTCCTTGTTTTTGCCGGTGATCCGCAGGCTCTCGCCCTGGATCGCCACGGTGACCTTCTTGATCTGATCGCGCACCAGCTTGCTGAGCGTCTTGGCCAGCTCCTGGCTGAGGCCCTTGCGCAGCCTCACCACCTGCTTCACCCGGTTGCCGCCCACCGGCTCGGGGGTCTGCAGGTCGAAGATCTTCAGCGACAGGTTGCGCTTGGTGGCCTTCTGGCGCAGCACGTCCATCACCGCGTCGAGGGTCATGTCGCTGGCGGTGGTGATCGTCAGGCTGGCCTCCTCCACCTCAATCTCGGTGTTGGAGTCCTTGAGGTCGTAGCGCTGGCCTACCTCCCGGCGCACCTGGTCGACAGCATTCACCAGCTCCTGGCGGTCGAAGTCAGAGACGACGTCGAAGGAATAGCTGTCGGCCATGGGGCGGGCGAAGGCAAGGCAGCGCCAGCCTAGAAAAGAGACCCCTGCCGCCCTGTCCCGATGGCCACCTCCCTGCTCAGCCCCCTCCTGGCGGCCAGCATCGCCCTGCCGGTGCTGCCGGCGGCGGCGGGCGGGCCCTTCGCCTGGTCCCTGGTGCTCTCGGGCGCCGTGGTGGTGCTCAGCCTGATCCCCCTGGGGGCCGCCCGCTCCCAGGCCGATTTCAAACCCTCCGACCTGGCCGCCCCCCGGGCGATGTTCGAGCGACTACCGGCCTGGGGCAAGCGGGCCAACTGGGCCCACCAGAACAGCTTCGAAGCCTTCACCCTGCACGCGCCGGCCTGCCTGCTGTGCCTGGTGGTGGCGCCTTCGGTGCTGGCGGCGGCGCCGTGGCTGGCGCTGGCGGCCTGGCTGCACCCCCTGCTGCGGCTGGGCTACCTGGCGGCCTACGTGGCCAACATCCCGCCCGTGCGCAGCCTCTGCTGGGCCGGCGGCATCCTCTGCACTGCCCTGCTCTACAGCGAAGGCTTGCGGGCCGTGCTGGCTGGATGATCAACGCGTCCTTTCTCTGTCTTTTCTGCTTGCAGGAGCCCACGCCTGCACAGCCATTCTTTTGGCATTCGTTCCCTTCATCACCCTCACCCCAAGAGCTCGGTTGGCCGCGGCATTCCCAGGATCCTCAGATAAAAATAAGTTTTCGCCACGAAGCCCACGGGAGCATGCAACACAAATTGCCATGGTTTCCATAATGTGATCGGCATCCCCCACAAGGCAAGAAACACAGGGCACAGCCATGGAGGAGTAGAAAAGCGATACAGAAAAGATGGACATGGGACAAGTTGACCCAGCCTATCTATCAAAGGGTCGGGAGTCTCAATAGTGAGAATGAAGGCGCTAAACAGGCACATGATCACCCATCTTCCCGTATCCATCGCGTGATAGAAGATAGGAATCATCACCGTAAATTGGAAAAGACACGCAAGGACATAGAGCCATGCGCGTTGGGCATCCCTGCGCGCAATCGCACTGGCAACCAGAAACACACCACCAGCACTCAGCACGATCACAAGGCTCCATGTGGGGATACCGAAGTGAAGCTGAGAGATCATCTTCTGGGTATCCTCAACAAATTTCTCGCTAGGCATGCCGATCCAGCCGATGGCACCACCTTGAATCCCTTGTGGATTGGCTGCCAGCCTGGAGTCAATCCAGGACAAACCAATCCTGTAAGCCTGAGCTCGGGTCCCTTTCCAAGCCAGGATGGACAGCATGCCGCCCAGTGGAATGAGCAGCCACAACAAGGACCTGAGGCTTCTGAACCGAACGGGCGCATGAAGGACAGCCTGCTTCTGACTCAATTCCTTGGCGTCCCAATGATGCAACTGAGACGAGATCAGCATGATCATGGCTACGGAAGGCAAGCCAATGAATGCAAGCAACTCATGGCTAAGAACTCCTGCTGTCAGAATCAAAACTGCCATGGCGTCCCTAGCGCGAGCCGAGGGGACATGAAGAATAAATTTCACCACCACAGCGAAGATCAGCAAAATCAGAATATCCTTACGAATGAGAATGTCATCCACATAAACTGGATACCCCAGCAAGGGAGTCGTGAACAAAGCCCAGCGAGGAATCATTAACCGTGACGCCTTCCATATGTACGCGAAGAGAAAGAAGTAAAGGACAATGGAAGAGAAGACAATCAGGGCAGAAGGATTGAGTGCAAACCTCTCATAAAAGAAATGCAGAATGGACCCCGGCAGCCCCCGACGCACAAATCCAGCTTCATAATTAACTAGCCATTCCGTTATCCCTTACCCCTTAACGAGGCCTACCGGATCGCCAACCAAGCTGACAAGATAGAGAAGTTGCGCCACCAGGGTCAGAAGAAATGGAGTTCCAAAGACGAGGAACAGAAACCCGTCTCCGAAGCAGCACCAGCCGGGCTTGGAAATCATCTGATGACTTGGTTGAAGGAGCAACACGCAACAACGGCGATACTGGGCTGTTCCTATCTCCTCTATTCCTAGGAATGACCTTGGATCGCACCCCATGCTACTTCGTTCAGACCCCAATGACTTGATGTGTCCTTGTTCAACATCTACCGTCTTGGCGAACGCCATGGGAGGTGACAGGGTTTCTGTTTCCGCCCTTGGTCACGACCAAGACACCCCTTGGATGCTGATCACAGAGCTGCGTTCCCGATCGCCAGATCGACAGATTGGCAGCCATCGAAATCAAAGAAACGCCGAAGCCACTGACTGCCTCTGGACCAATGGGCCTCCGCGAGCCGATGTCAGAAGCGGCATGGCCCAAGACATTAGGAGGAGGCCAAACCAGCCGCTGGTCGCAGAATGCACCTTGGAGAATCAGGTCTATCCCCGTTCCTGAAACCCCTTGAGGGCCGCCAGCAGCGACGCCGGGCTCTGGGGATCCACCATCAGCACCGATCCCCCCTGGGAGGCGGCCATCTGCTGGCCCATGGCCATCCAGTCCTTGGCCAGTAGCAACCGCAGACCCTCGGCGGCCGCCGGATGGGCCTCGATCACGGCGGCCAGTTCGGTGGCCGCCTCGGCCCGTGCCTTGGCCAGAAGCAACTGCTGCTTGGCCTGGGCATCGGCATCCAGGAGCACCGCCTCCTGCTTGGCCTTCGCATCCAGCACCAGGGCCTCGGCCCGGCCCCGGGCCGCGTTCACCTGGGATTCCCGCTCCCCCTCGGAGCGCAGGATCGCCGCCCGCTTCTCCCGTTCGGCGGTCATCTGCTGCTCCATCGCCTGCTGCACCCCCTTGGAGGGCTGGATGTCGCGCAGTTCCACCCGGGTCACCTTCACGCCCCAGGGATCGGTGGCCTGATCGAGTTCCTTGAGCAGGGTCTCGTTCACTTCCTGCCGGGTGGTGAAGGTCTGGTCGAGGTCGAGCTTGCCCATCTCGGCCCGGATCTGGGTGAGCACCAGGTTGACCATGGCCGCCTGCAGGTTGTCGACGCCGTAGTAGGCGCGGGCGTGCTCCAGCAGCTGCCAGTACACCACCGCATCCACCTCGATCGAGACGTTGTCGCGGGTGATGCACTGCTGGGGGGGGATGTCGAGGACCCGCTCCTTCAGGGATTCGTGGCTCACCACCCGCTCCAGGCCGGGAATCACCAGGGAAAGGCCGGGGCGCAGCTGCCGGTCATACTTGCCGAGGCGCTCCACCAGCATCGAGCGGCTGCTGCTGGTGACCTTGACACCACTGATGCCCAGGCCGGCCAGCACCACCAGCACCGGAATGATGAGCGCTTCCATGCAGGCTTCTTCACTGGGGCAACGCTAGGCAGGATGGGGGGGAAGGCCAACGGTCCCGTTGCTTTCGTTGCCACCGTCTCCGCTCAGTCTGCGCCCCTTCGCCCCCTGCTGATGCCCGCACCCCCGATCCTCTGGCTGGCCCTGGCGGGGGTGCTGCTGCTGCTGGAGCTGGTGGGCGCCGACACGGACGGCCTGCTGCTCATCGGCGGCGTGGCCGCCCTGCTGCTCACCCTCTTTGCCGTTCTGGTGCCGGTGGTGCCGCCGCTGATGCAGGTGCTGCTGTTCGGCGCCTTGGTGGGGGCGGGCTACGGGTGGATGCGGCGCTGGTCGGCCCGCCGCCAGGCCCAGCCGATCCCCCCCGGTGAACACGCCGAACTGGCGGAGGTGACCACCGCGTTCGACATCAACGGTGATGGCCGTGTGCGCTGGCAGGGGCAGAGCTGGGCCGCCCAGAACCTCGCCCCGGACCAGCTCCTGCTCCCCGGCGCCCAGGTGACCGTGATGGGCCGGGAGGGGACGCGGCTGCAGGTGCTGCCGCGTCAGGGGTCGCTGCCGGGCTAGATCAGGCCGGGCTAATCGAAGAACATCAGGCTGACCACCTTGCCCATGTCCTCAGCGGTGCGGCAGCTGGACAGCAGGGTTTCGCTGTCGTGGAAGGCGTAGCAGATCAGCTGGTCGCAGCGGTTGATGATCTCCTGATTGCAGAGGCTGCTGGCCATGGGCAGGGGCAGCTCGTCGTGCTCCGGCTTCTCCACCAGATGCAGCACCCGCTCCAGCTGGCTGCGGGATTCGCCGGGCTGGCGCTCCAGACTCTGGGGCAGCAGCACGGTGAGCCGGGCCGGATCCACCTCCAGCACGCTGCGGATCACGGCGGCGTTGACGCCCTGGGCACCGGAGGTGATCAGGTTGTGGCCCTCCTGGGCCAGGGAGCGGGCCACCAGCTCCACCAGATGGATCGACACCACCGGCACATGGCGGCTGCCGAGGAAAGCGATTCTGCGTTTGCCCCGGTCCTGGAGCATGGCCAGCTCCTGGGCGAGCGTATCGATCCGGTCCAGGGCCGGAATATCTAGGGACCGGGTCACCCGTTATCGACAACCAACGAACTGAAACTAGCAGCGCCCTCAGGCAGGGACCGCCAGGCGCAGCCGGCCGAACAGCCGTTCGAAGTGGCAGTTCTCCTCCACCAGGCGGATCGCGTAGGTGGCTTTCACCGCTTCATGCAGCCGCACATGGCCAATGGCGCCATCAATCACCTCCACGGTGGTGAGAGTGTCGTGGTCGACCTTGAGCACCGGCACCTCCAGTTCCTCGGCCCGGCTGATCAGCTGGGGCAGGGGTTCGCCGGCCCCTGTGAGGATCAGGCACTGGGTGGAGGCCTCCAGGGCCGCCAGCTGGATGTCGGTGCGGTCGGCGCCGGTGACCACGGCCATGTTGCGGCGGCGCCGGAAGAACTCCATCGCCGAATTGACGTTCATGGCGCCGATCGAGAGGGTCTCCACCAGCAGGTCGAGGCCGTCGTGGCAGCAGAGCACGGTGGCCTCGAGGCGGCGGGCCAGCTCCTCCACCGTGACGCTGCGCAGCAGGGGGCTGCGGGGCATGACGCCCAGCACCGGAATCCCAAGCCGCTCCAGGGCCGGCTGCACCGCCTCCCGCACCTCCGGCACCATCTCGGGCAGCACGGCGTTGAGCACCACACCGGCCAGCAGATCGCCCAGCTGGCGCCTGGCTTCCAGCAGGGCATCGACGCTGCGGCTGTCGCTCCAGGGATGCACCAGCAGCACCGGCGCCTGCAGAGCCTGGGCCAGCTGCACCAGGCCGAGGCCGTAGAGCTGGCCTTCGCTGAGGCTGCCGGCCCCTTCGAGCAGCACCAGGCGATCGGCGTCGTCGTGGATGCGCCGCTGCAGCAGCGCCAGCCCCTCCCCCGGGGTCAGATCCCCCGCCAGCAGCCGCTCCCGGGCGGCCGCCGGATCCAGCACATGCAGCGAAGGGATCAATTGCTCCTGGGAGAGCCCGAGGGTCTCACCGATGAAACGGACATCGGGATCCAGCAGGGGATTCCCCGGCGCCGCATCGGGAAAGTTATCGAGCGGGTCATCCATGCAGGTGACCAGCGGCTTGCCGAAGGCGAGGGGCACCCCCCCACGGGCGAGCTGGCGGCCAAGACCGAGCACCACCGCCGACTTGCCGCTGAAGGGTTCGCAGGAGCCGATCAGCAGGGGGATGGACATGGGTTGACCTCGCCGGGTCCTGCAGGTGGGGGGCAATCTAGGCAGCACGTCCACCGCAGGCCCATGCCGGACCCGTCGAGCCCATCCCTCACCGTGGCCATCACCGGGGCCAGCGGCGCCCTGGGCCAGGCCCTGCTGCGCCGCTTCCACGGCCGCGGGGCCCAGCTGATCGCCCTCTGCCACGGCCTCGCGCCGCTGCAGCTGGCCGGCCCGGACGGGCCGCCGATCCCCCTGCGCCAGGTGCACTGGCAGGTGGGGGAGGAGGCGGCCCTGGAGCCCCTGCTGGCGCAGGTGGACGTGCTGGTGATCAACCACGGCATCAACGTCCATGGCGATTGCAGCGCCGCGGCCACCGGCTGTTCGCTGGAGGTGAACGCCCTGAGCGCCTGGCGGCTGCTGGAGCTGTTCGCCGTGGTGGCGGCGCGACGCGAAGGGCGCCGGCGGGCGGAGGTGTGGGTGAACACCTCGGAGGCGGAGATCCAGCCGGCCGTGAGCCCCCTCTACGAAATCAGCAAGCGGCTGCTGGGCCAGCTGCTCAGCCTGCGGGCGCCGGAGCTGGCGCCCACGTTGCGGCTGCGGCGGCTGGTGCTGGGGCCATTCCGCTCCGCCCTCAATCCGGTGGGGGTGATGGGGGCCGACTGGGTGGCCGGCGAGATCCTGCGGCAGGCCGACTGGAACTGCAGCCTGATCATCGTGACGCCGAACCCGCTCACCTACCTGCTGATGCCCCTGGCCACCCTGGGCCGCTGGGCCTATGTGGGCCTGCTGAGGCGGCCGTGAGGGCCTAGAAGTCGCGGTCGGTGAGGATGTCGCAGCCGTCGCCGGTGACGACGATCGTGTGCTCCCACTGGGCCGAGAGGCTGCCGTCGGCTGTCACCACGGTCCAGCGGTCCTTGAGGGTGCGGCAGCCCTTGCCACCGGCGTTGAGGATCGGCTCCACCGCCAGGGTCATGCCCGCCCGCAGCTGCATGTTGGGCAGATCCCTGGTGCGGTAGTTGAACACCGAGGGCTCCTCGTGCAGGTTGCGGCCGACGCCGTGGCCCGTGTAGTCCTCAACGATGGCGTAGCCGTGGGCCTCGACATGGTCCTGGACGGCACCGGCGAGGTCCAGCAGGGTGCTGCCGGCCTTGACCGTGGCCAGGCCCTGCATCAGCGATTCCTGGGCGACGCGGCTGAGGCGGCGGGCCTCCTCGGGCACGCCCTCGCCGACGCAGAGGGTGACGCAGCTGTCGCCATGGAAGCCCTCGAAGTAGGCGCCGGTGTCGATCTTGACCAGGTCGCCGGCCTTGATCACCCGTTTGGCGCTGGGGATGCCGTGGACGACCTCGTTGTTGATGCTGGCGCAGATGCTGGCGGGGAACCCGTGGTAGCCCTTGAAGCTCGGGGTGGCCCCCATGGCGCGGATACGGGTTTCGGCGTGGCGGTCGAGGTCACCGGTGGTCATGCCCGGGGCGGCCATGTCGATGATCTCCCGCAGCACCGTGGCGACGATGCGGCTGGCCTGGCGCATGATCGCGATCTCTCTGGCCGATTTCACCTCGACACCGCGGCGGCCCTTCTGGATGCGGGGGCCGGCCTGGGTGAGAGGGGTGCCACCGCCCTTGACGCCGTTGGTGCTGGCCAGCAGATCGGCGAACAGGTTCATGCGGTGGGAGTCGGAGCCGGACATTCAAGTTATCAATGGCGTCCCTTCCGCCGTCGGTTCCCCGTGTCGAGCCCCACCCCCAGCGCACCCCCACGGCCCGCCTCACCGTCCTGGGGCGCCCGTCTGCGGCAGGCCCATGCCTGGCTGGCGCCGCTGGTGCTCGCCCCCCTGCTGCTCTCGGCCGTCACGGGGGTGGGCTACCGGCTGCTGCGCGACTGGGGCGGACTGAGCCGGGACCAGGCCCATCCGCTGATGGTGCTGCACGAAGGCGAATGGCTCCAGGGCTGGGTGGGCGAAGTGGGCGAGACGCTTTACGTGCTGCTCAACGGCCTGGGGCTGTTGTGGATGCTCGTCACCGGCGGCTTCATGGCCTGGGAGCGATTGCGGCGGGACTGGCGGCGGCGTGGGGGGAAGGGGGTCACCTGAGGCGGTAGGGTGTTGGTTTGGCCTGGCGCTCCGAGAACAGGGATGGCAACCGAGATCGATCCGTCCACAGAAGTGGACCCACAAACCCCAGACGCGGAGCCCCAGTCGGTGCAAGCGGAAACCAGCTCTGAGAGCGTGACGGTCACCACCGGCAAGCTCAGCGCCCGGGCCCTGATCGACGCGTTCGAGGCGGCCCAGCTGAAGAGCGACCTGCCCGAGATCTACGTGGGCGACACCGTCAAGGTGGGCGTGCGGATCCGGGAAGGCAACAAGGAGCGGGTGCAGCCCTACGAGGGCGTGGTGATCGCCAAGCGCCACGGCGGCCTCAACCAGACCATCACCGTGCGCCGCATTTTCCAGGGCATCGGTGTGGAGCGGGTGTTCATGCTGCACAGCCCCCAGGTCGCTTCCGTCAAGGTGGAGCGGCGCGGTAAGGTGCGTCGGGCGAAGCTCTTCTATCTGCGTGACCGGGTGGGTAAAGCCACTCGCGTCAAACAGCGCTTCGATCGCTGAAGCCTGGTTGCACGGGATTTCATTGCCCGCGTCTCCCTCTCACGCTTTCCAGGAACCATCGCCTTGCGCCGTTAGTTCAGTTGGTAGAACGCAGGTCTCCAAAACCTGATGTCGGGGGTTCAAGTCCTCCACGGCGCGTTCGATGGTCCCATTTGCAGTTTCGTGGTTCCGAACATGGAGTTGGATCTACAGCCCGGTGATGTGGTCAAGGTGCTGGAATCAGCTGCCCTTGGCTGGGTCCGGGCCCGGGTGATCCGGGTCAAGTCCGGAGGTCGGGTCGTGGTTCAGAGCGACCAGGGGCGGGAATTCACCGCCCGGGGCAATCAGGTGCGCCTGATTGAACCTGCCGGCTTCCGCCCCTGAGGGCCCAGGGCTTTCTGGCGTTCCGGCACCGCCGTCCAAGCCTGCCTTCCCGGCAGCATCGCTCAATTTGCCCCGTGCCCTGCACGGGGCTTTTTGTGTGGCCAGCGGCGCCCTGCTCTCGCGCCAGCCAGCGTTCACGGGCTGCGTTGACGGGAGGACGGGTGACGATGGATACTTCCCTAGTCGGCGTCCGCGTCGTCGCGATCGCCCCTCGGCGCCGGATCCACCCCACGGGGCGATTCGAGCCTCGAAAGACGGTCTGGGACTGTAGTTCAATCGGTTAGAGCACCGCCCTGTCACGGCGGAAGTTGCGGGTTCGAGCCCCGTCAGTCCCGTTCTCACCATCTGGAGCCGCTTCCGTGCCCGCAACGGTTCCTGTACGCGTTCGTCTGGCCCCCAGCCCCACCGGCACCCTGCACATCGGCACCGCCCGTACGGCGGTGTTCAACTGGCTGTTCGCCCGCCACCTGGGGGGCGCCTTCCTGCTCCGCATCGAGGACACCGACCGGGAACGGTCCAAGCCGGAATTCACTGCCAACATCCTCGATGGCCTGGGCTGGCTGGGCCTGAGCTGGGACGAGGAACCGGTGGTGCAGAGCGAGCGCATCGAGGCCCACCGGCAGGCCATCGGCCAGCTGCTCGAAAGCGGCCACGCCTATCGCTGCTTTGCCAGCGACGCCGAGCTCTCAGCGATGCGGGAGCGCCAGCAGGCCGAGGGCCGCGCCCCCCGCTACGACAACCTGCACCGCGACCTCAGCCCCGAGCAGCAGCAGGCCTACATCGCCGAGGGCCGCGAGGCGGTGATCCGCTTCCGCATCGACGACGGCGCCACGATCACCTGGAACGACCTGGTGCGGGGCGAAATGCGCTGGGCGGGCAGCGACCTGGGCGGCGACATGGTGATCGCCCGCCGGGCGCCCGCCGATGCCATCGGCGACCCCCTCTACAACCTGGTGGTGGTGGTGGACGACGCCGCCATGGCCATCAGCCATGTGATCCGGGGCGAGGACCACATCGCCAACACCGGCAAACAGCTGCTGCTCTACGCCGCCCTGGGGCTGACGCCGCCGGTGTTCGCCCATACCCCGTTGATCCTCAACCCGGAGGGCCGCAAGCTCTCCAAGCGCGATGGCGTCACCTCCGTGGGCGACTTCCGCGCCATGGGCTACACCGCCGAGGCCCTGGTCAACTACATGACCCTGCTGGGCTGGTCGCCGCCGGAGGGGATCGGCGAGCGCTTCAGCCTGGAGCAGGCGGCGGCGGTGTTCTCGTTTGAGCGGGTGAACCGGGCCGGGGCGCGCTTCGACTGGGACAAGCTCAACTGGCTCAACGCCCAGGTGCTGCACGGGCTGGCGGCC
Source organism: Cyanobium sp. Aljojuca 7A6 (assembly GCF_024346455.1). Lineage (GTDB taxonomy): Bacteria > Cyanobacteriota > Cyanobacteriia > PCC-6307 > Cyanobiaceae > Cyanobium. The sequence continues at coordinate 61,091 of NZ_JAGQCY010000012.1, read as the reverse complement.
GGCGAGCTGCGCCAGCGGCTGCTGCCCCTCTGGCAGGCCCGGGGCTGGGACGCGGTGGCCGGCGCCGACGCCGCCTGGCAGGAGGATCTCTGCGCCCTGCTGGGACCCTCGCTCAGCCTGCTGGCGGACGGGGTCGACCAGGCCGCCCCCTTCTTCGCCGCCCCGGAGCCGGATGAGGCGGCCCTGGCACTGCGGGCCGATGCCGGCAGCCGCGGCGCCCTGGGCGCCCTGCTGGAGCGGCTGCCGGAGGGCCCGCTCGATGCCGCGACCGCCCAGGGGCTGCTGGCGGAGGCCGCCACGGCCGCCGGCGTTAAAAAGGGGGTGCTGATGAAGGGGCTGCGGGCCGCCCTGCTGGGCAGCCTCAAAGGGCCCGACCTGCTCACCACCTGGCTGCTGCTGCACCGGCTGGGCAGCGACCGGGAGCGGATCGCCACGGCCCTCTGACCCCCAGCCCTCTGAGCCTTAGTCGTCGAGGGCGCCGTAGATCGGCTCCACCCGGATCGCCTGGACGCTGCCGGCCCGCAGCACGAGGAATTCGCTGGTCAGGTCGTTGATCGGCACGTTGACGAAGGCGTCGAGGGCCGCCGCGTTCAGCACCCCGCCGTACCAGGCCTGGAAGTCTTCGAGGGTGTTGAAGTGCACCTCCTGGTGGTGACCGCCGATCAGGAACAGGTGGATGGCATAGCGGCGGGGGGTGCGGGCCATGGAGCAGCGGCTGCGGCTGAACGCCCACAGGATGGCCCATACGGCCGCAACAGGCTCGCCGCCGGTTGGTAGAGGGGATGGAGCGGGGCGCCAGAGGCGGTGAGGCCGAGGCAGACCAGCCGCGGCTGGTGGGGGGCCAGCAGCGCCAGCACCCGGGCGTCCTGGCCCAGCCGGCGGCCGCCGTTGCCCCAGCCCAGCCAGATCAGCCTGGGGCTGGCGCACCGATCAGCGGCCCGCAGGCGCCGCCGCAGCCAGGCCCCGTTGGCGGCGCCCACCGGATCGTCGCTGTGGGCCAGGGCCGCCGGGCTGGGGCTGATGCGGGCGAAGAGGTTGAGCACCTCCAGGCCGCCGTAACCCCAGCCAGCGGCGAAGGCCATCAGCCGCCGCAGGGTGGGGTCGTCGTGGCGGTGGTCGGCGCGGGAGGGGTTGAGGCCGATGAACAGCAGGCGGCTGCCCTGTGGCTGCCACACCCGCTCCAGCCACCAGCGGTACTGGCGGCAGCGGCTGAAGGCGGCCCGGCCGGTGGCGGTCACGGCGCTGTCGGGCCGCCGGATGGCAGGCTGTGGCGGACGGCGGACGGATCCCGGAAACGGCCATGGAGCGGGACAAGCCCCTGTTGCTGCTGGTGGACGGCCACTCCCTGGCCTTCCGCAGCTTCTACGCCTTCGCCAAGGGCGGCGAGGGGGGACTGGCCACCAAGGACGGGGTGCCCACCAGCGTCACCTACGGCTTCCTCAAGGCCCTGCTCGACAACTGCAAGGGCCTGGCCCCCCAGGGGGTGGTGATCGCCTTCGACACGGCCGAACCCACCTTCCGCCATGAGGCGGATGCCGCCTACAAAGCCCACCGCGAGGAGGCGCCGGAGCACTTCTTCGCCGACCTGACCAACCTGCAGGCCATCCTCAAGGACTGCCTCGACCTGCCCCTGTCGATGGCGCCGGGCTACGAGGCCGACGACGTGCTCGGCACCCTGGCCAACCGGGCGGCGGGCGAGGGCTGGCGGGTGCGGATCCTCTCCGGCGACCGCGACCTGTTCCAGCTGGTGGACGACGCGCGCGACATCGCCGTGCTGTACATGGGCGGCGGCCCCTACGCCAAGAACAGCGGCCCGACCCAGATCCGCCGCGCCCAGGTGATCGAGAAGCTGGGGGTGCCGCCGGAGGGGGTGGTGGACCTCAAGGCCCTCACCGGCGACAGCTCCGACAACATCCCCGGGGTGAAGGGGGTGGGCCCTAAAACGGCCCTCACCCTGCTCAAGGCCCACGGCGACCTCGACGGCATCTACGCCGCCCTCGACCAGCAGAAGGGGGCGCTGAAAACCAAGCTGGAAACCGACCGGGAGAACGCCTTCCGCTCCCGCATGCTGGCGGAGATCCTGGTGCAGATCCCCCTGCCCGAAGAGCCGCGCCTGGCCCTGGGCCGGGTGGACAGCGAGGGGCTGGGGGCGCGTCTGGCCGAGCTGGAGCTGTTCAGCCTGGTGAAGCAGACCGAGGGCTTCGCCCGCCTGTTCTCGGCGGACCCCCCCGAGCCCGCCGCCACCGCCGCAGCCACGGACGCCCCCGCCAACGATCCGGCGGCACCGGAGGCCCCCGAGAGCCCCGAGAGCCCCGTGAGCCCCGCGACCACGGACGGCCTGCCCGCCCTGCGGCCGGAGCTGGTCACCACCCCCGAGGCCCTGGCCGCCCTGGTGGGGCGGCTGCTGGCCTGCACCGATCCGGCGGCGCCGGTGGCCCTCGACACCGAGACCACCTCGCTGAATCCCTTCAAGGCCGAGCTGGTGGGGATCGGCGTCTGCTGGGGGGAGGGGCTGGCGGATCTGGCCTACGTGCCCATCGGTCACCACAGCCCGCCGGCCGCCGATCTGCTCAGCACGCCGCCGCCGGCGCCGGAGCAGTTGCCCCTGGATGCGGTGCTGCTGGCCCTGGGACCCTGGCTGGCCAGCGCCGACCACCCCAAAGCGCTCCAGAACGCCAAGTACGACCGCCTGATCCTGCTGCGCCATGGGCTGCCCCTGGCCGGTGTGGTGATGGACACCCTGCTGGCGGACTACCTGCGGGATGCCAACGACAAGCATGGCCTGGAGGCGATGGCAGCCCGCGAATTCGGCTTCCAGCCCACCGCCTACGGCGATCTGGTGGCCAAGGGGCAGAACTTCGCCGACGTGCCGATCGAGGCGGCGGCCCTCTACTGCGGGATGGACGTGCACCTCACCCGGCGCCTGGGGGCGTTGCTGGCGGCGCAGCTGGCGGCGATGGGGCCGGAGCTGCCGGTGCTGCTGCAACAGGTGGAACTGCCCCTGGAGCCGGTGCTGGCCCAGATGGAGGCCACCGGCATCCGCATCGATGTGCCCTACCTCAAGGAGCTGGCCGAGGAGCTGAGCAGCACCCTGGTGCGGCTGGAGCGGGAGGCCCAGGAAACGGCGGGGGTGGACTTCAACCTGGCCTCCCCCAAACAGCTCGGTGAACTGCTGTTCGACACCCTGGGGCTGGACCGGAAGAAGTCGCGGCGCACCAAGACCGGCTGGAGCACCGACGCGGCGGTGCTGGAGAAGCTGGAGGACGACCATGCGGTGGTGAAGCTGGTGCTGGAGCACCGCACGCTCAGCAAGCTGCTGAGCACCTATGTGGAGGCGTTGCCGGCGCTGGTGGAGCCGGAGACCGGGCGGGTGCACACGGATTTCAACCAGGCGGTGACCGCCACCGGGCGCCTGTCGAGCAGCAACCCCAACCTGCAGAACATCCCCATCCGCACCGAGTTCAGCCGCCGCATCCGCAAGGCCTTCCTGCCCCAGGAGGGCTGGCGGATGATCAGCGCCGACTACTCCCAGATCGAGCTGCGCATCCTCACCCACCTCTCGGGCGAACCGGTGCTGGTGCAGGCCTACAACGAGGGCGACGACGTCCACGCCCTGACGGCCCGGCTGCTGCTGGAAACCGACACGGTGACGCCGGAGGAACGGCGGCTGGGCAAGACGATCAACTTCGGCGTGATCTACGGCATGGGGGCCCAGCGGCTGGCGCGGGAAACCGGCATGGGCCAGGCACGGGCCAAGGAGTTCCTGAGCCTGTACAAGCAGCGTTACCCCCGGGTGTTCCTGTACCTGGAGCTGCAGGAGCGGCTGGCCCTCAGCCGCGGCTACGTCGAAACGATCCTGGGGCGGCGGCGGCCGTTCCACTTCGACCCCGGCGGCCTGGGGCGGCTGCGGGGCAAGGATCCGCTGGAGATCGACCTGGAGGTGGCGCGCCGCGGCGGGATGGAGGCCCAGCAGCTGCGGGCGGCCGCCAATGCCCCGATCCAGGGGTCGAGTGCCGACATCATCAAGCTGGCGATGGTGAGCCTGCAGCACGCGCTCACGGCGGCGGGCCTGCCGGCGCGGCTGCTGCTGCAGGTGCACGACGAACTGGTGCTGGAGGCGGCGCCGGAGGCACTGGAGGAGGTGCGACAGCTCACCCGGCGCACGATGGAGCAGGCGGTGCAATTAACGGTGCCGCTGGCGGTGGACACCGGGGTCGGCCCCAACTGGATGGAGGCGAAATAGCCACGCGAAGGTAGGCTGCGCCTGAGCTTTTCCCCCGCCATCGATGCCTGAACCGGTGCGGGTGCTGCTGACCGGCCGCCACGGCCAGCTGGGCCAGGCCCTGGTGGCCTCGGTGCCGGCCGGCGTGGAGCTGATCGCCACGGGCCGGGACGCGCTGGATCTGGCCGATGCGGCCGCCTGCCGCTCGGCGGTGGAGCAGCACCGGCCTGACTGGGTGCTGAATGCCGGCGCCTACACGGCGGTGGACCGGGCCGAGTCGGAACCGGAGCTGGCCGAGGCGGTGAACGCCGGCGCCCCCGGGGCCTTCGCCGCAGCCCTGGCCAGCGGCGGCGGGCGGCTGCTGCAGGTGAGCACCGATTTTGTGTTTGACGGGGAGCAGGGCCACCCCTACGCGCCCGATCAGCCCCTGGCGCCCCTGGGGGTGTACGGCGCCAGCAAGGCCGAGGGGGAACGGCGGGCGGCGGCGGCCCTGCCAGCGGAGCGCCTCTGCCTGCTGCGCACCAGCTGGGTGTACGGGCCGGTGGGGGCCAATTTCTGCCTGACGATGCTGCGGCTGCACCGGGCCAAGGCCGCCGCCGGCGAACCCCTGAAGGTGGTGGCCGACCAGGTGGGCTGCCCCACGGCCACATCCGGGCTGGCGGCCGCCTGCTGGCGGGTGATCGAGGGGGGCCTCAGCGGGCGGCACCACTGGAGCGACTGCGGCGCCGCCAGCTGGTACGACTTCGCCGTGGCGATCGGCGCCCAGGCGGCGGCGCGGGGGCTGATCGACGCCCCGGCCCGGGTGAAACCGATCACCACCGCCGACTACCCCACCCCGGCCCGGCGTCCCGCCTATTCGCTTCTGGAGACCAGCACCACCCGCCATGCACTGGAGCTGGAGGGCCAGCACTGGCAGGCCGCCCTGGCCGAGGTGCTGGCCCAGATCCCCCTGCCCCCGGCTTGAACACCTCCTGACGTCGTCTCACCCCACCCCGATGAACCCCTACTCCAGCCTCGACCTGCCGGTGCTGCTCGCCGGCCGTCGCCGCATCCTGGTGACGGGGGGGGCGGGCTTCATCGGCGGGGCGCTGGTGCGGCGGCTGCTGCGGGACAGCACCGTGACGGTGTTCAACCTCGACAAGATGGGCTACGCCAGCGATCTGCTGGGCGTGTACAACACCCTGGCGGAACTGGGCGAGGCGGCCGAACGCTCCGATGGGCCGCGGCACCGGCTGCTGCAGGTGGACCTGGCCGACGGGGAGGCGGTGGCGGCGGCGGTGCGGCAGGCCGATCCGGATCTGGTGCTTCACCTGGCGGCGGAAAGCCACGTCGACCGTTCCATCGACGATCCGGGCGCCTTCCTGGTGAGCAACGTGATGGGCACCTACCACCTGCTGCAGGCGGTGCGGGCCCACTGGGAGGGGCTGAAGACGGAGCGGCGGGAGCAGTTCCGCTTCCACCACATCAGCACCGACGAGGTGTTCGGCTCGCTGGGGGCCACGGGGCGGTTCTCGGAGACCACCCCCTACGACCCGCGCAGCCCCTACTCGGCCAGCAAGGCGGGCAGCGACCACCTGGTGCAGGCCTGGCACCACACCTACGGGCTGCCGGTGGTGCTGACCAATTGCAGCAACAACTACGGCCCCTGGCAGTTTCCGGAGAAGCTGATCCCGGTGGTGATCCTCAAGGCCGCCGCCGGTGAGCCGATCCCCCTGTATGGCGACGGGGCCAACGTGCGCGACTGGCTGTACGTGAAGGACCACGTGGAGGCCCTGCTGCTGGCGGCCACCAGCGGCGAGGTGGGGCGCAGCTACTGCGTCGGTGGCCACGGCGAACGCACCAACAAGGAGGTGGTGCACGCCATCTGCGCCCTGATGGACGAGCTGCGGCCCGCCGGCTCTCCCCACGCCGGCCTGATCACGCCGGTGGCCGACCGGCCGGGCCACGACCGGCGCTACGCCATCGACCCGGCGCGGATCAGCACCGAACTGGGCTGGCAGCCCCGCCACGACTTCGAGCAGGGCCTGCGGGAAACGGTGCAGTGGTATCTGGAGCACGGCGACTGGTGCACCAACGTGCGCAGCCGGGCCGGCTACGGCGGCGGCCGCCTGGGCCAGGCGACAACAGGGGCAAGGCATTGACCCTGCGGCTCACCAACACCCTCAGCCGCCGCTGCGAGACCTTCGAGCCGCAGGTGCCCGGGCAGGTGTCGATCTACTGCTGCGGCGTCACGGTGTACGACCTGTGCCACCTGGGCCACGCCCGCAGCTACATCGTCTGGGACGTGCTGCGGCGGTATCTGCTGTGGAGCGGCTATGCCGTCACCTTCGTGCAGAACTTCACCGACATCGACGACAAGATCCTCCAGCGGGCCGAAGAGGAGGGCAGCTCGATGGCGGTGGTGAGCGAGCGCAACATCGCCGCCTTCCAGACCGACATGGCCGCCCTGCACATCCTTCCCCCCGACCGGATGCCGCGGGCCACCCGCAGCCTGGACGCGATCCGGCAGCTGATCGGCGAACTGGAGGCCAAGGGGGCGGCCTATTCCGCCGATGGCGATGTGTATTTCACGGTGATGCGCCAGGCCGGCTACGGCAAGCTCAGCGGCCGCACCCTGGAGGAGCAGCAGGAGGGGGCCAGCGGCCGCACCAACGAAGCGGAGGAGGCGCGCAAACGGCATCCGTTTGATTTCGCCCTGTGGAAGGGGGCCAAGCCCGGGGAACCCAGCTTCCCGTCGCCCTGGGGGCCGGGGCGGCCGGGCTGGCACATCGAGTGTTCCGCGATGGTGCGCGAGGAGCTGGGCACCACGATCGACATCCACCTGGGCGGGGCCGATCTGATCTTTCCCCACCACGAGAACGAGATCGCCCAGTCGGAGGCGGCCAGCGGCCAGCCCCTGGCCCGCTTCTGGCTGCACAACGGCATGGTGAACGTGGGCGGCGAGAAGATGTCCAAGTCGCTGGGAAACTTCACCACGATCCGCGCCCTGCTGGAGAGCGGCGTCAGCCCGATGACGCTGCGGCTGTTCGTGCTGCAGGCCCACTACCGCAAGCCGCTGGACTTCACCGCCGAGGCCCTGGCGGCGGCCGCCACGGGCTGGAAGGGTCTGGACGCCGCCCTGGGGCTAGGGGACCGCCACGGGGCGGCCCTGGGCTGGGGAGCGACGCCAGCGGCCGAGATCAGCGAGGAGCTGGCCGCGGCCCGCGGCCGCTTCGCCGCCGCCATGGACGACGACCTCAACACCTCGGCGGCCGTGGCCGTGCTGTTCGAGCTGGCCCGGCCCCTGCGGGCCCTGGCCAACCGGCTGGAGCGGGGCGACACCGAAGCCGGGGCGGCCGGAGAGGCGGAGACGCTGGAACCCCGCTGGCGGCTGCTGGGCGAACTGGCCGGTGTGCTGGGGCTGGCGGCGGAGGCGGCGAGCAGCGCGGCGGACGGCACGCCGGCCGAGGCGGCGGCGGCGGAAACGGCGATCCAGCAGCGGATCGAGGAGCGCCGGGCCGCCAAGGCCGCCAGGGATTTCGCCACCGCCGACCGCATCCGGGCCGAACTGGCCACCGAGGGCATCGAGCTGATCGACCGGCCGGGCGGCGTGACCGACTGGGTGCGGAGCTGAGGCGCCTACCGGAGCCGCTCGAGCAGGTCCTGGATGGGCAGCACGCTGCGTCCTGGCACGGTTGGATCGGCGGGGCAGTTGAGCACCTGCCAGTCGAGGCCGGCGGAGCGGCCCGCCAGTTCCAGCATCAGCCAGGCGCCGCCGTGGGGGCGGATTTCGATCACCGGGGTGCCTTCCGGGGCGAGCAGGGCATTGGCCAGGCCGGCCCCATGGATGCCGAGGAAGCCCCGGGCCTGGCTGATCAGGCCATGGAGAGCCCGGATGTCGTGGAATCCCGGATCGAGGAGCAGCACGCCGTGGTTGCTGAGCTGCTCGAGCAGTTCGGCGTGGTTGCTGAAGTCACGACCATGGGGAACTTCGGTGGGGGCCGCCAGATTGCGGCTGAAGTAGATCCAGTGATCCTGCAGCGCGAAAGGCGGCGTGGGCTGATGCAGCTCCCGGCGCAGCAGGTCCACCCCGTCGCGGTAGTCCTCGATGGCGAAGGTCCAGGTGCGCTGGTGATGGGGATGGAAGCCACTGCCGCCGTTGCAGGCCACCGGCTGGAGCACGAGGCGCTCGACGCTGAAGGAGGCCGGCAGTTCGTCCCTGAACTGCACCGCGCCGGGCCAGAGCAGGCGACGCAGGTGGGCGAGGTTGGCGAAGCGTTCACGGTTGGCCAGCAGCTTCAACTCCCCCAGCTCGCTGGAAAGCCGGCGGATGGCCGCCAGCTGGGGGAGGGTGTCGTGGAAGAAGTGGCCCAGGTTGCGGTGGCCGACGATGTCGTTGAGAACGCACCAGGTGCCCTCCAGGCGAAGGGGTGCGGGCTCCGGATCGGGCAGGGGGCGGAGGCTGAGGCTGTCGCCATCGCGCTGCAGCTGGTAGCCGGCGAGCTGCTGCATCCAGGGGGCCTCGGGCCAGCCGGCGGGGAGGTACTGGAGGCAGTCGCTGAACCATTCCCCGTCGGCGATGGCGCCGATGGGCAGCACGATGGCGTTGCCGGCCAGGCGGTGGCTGAGCCGGTAGGTGTGGAGGGGTTCCGGCCAGGGGAAGGGGGCTGGAGCCGGGGGCGGTGCAAAGAAGCCCAGGGGGATGGGGGCAGCGGCCTGCTCCAGCTGCTGGCGGGTGGCGTGGATCCAGTCGTGCTGCGCCGGATGGAACTGCAGCAGACGGTCGATCAGCGGCAGCGCCTGAGCGGCCAGATGGGGATCGGATCGGCCCTGGTCCTTGATCCAGAGCGCGCCATAGCGGCAGAACTGTTCCTCGAACACGGCGACCCAGCCGGGCTCCTCGGGGCTGGTGTCCTGCAGCCAGCGGTAGAGCCGGGCGCCATCGAGGGCGAGGGCGATGGCCTCGTAGCGCTGCTCCTCGGGCAGGTCCAGCATGCGCTGATGGCCGGCGGCACCAAGCTGGCGCAACCGGTCGCGTTCGGCCGGTTCCAGCACGGCCAGGGGTGACAGCTGCCGGCAGGCCTCCGCGAGCTGGCGGGCGTCACCCATGGCTTCGGTGCAGCACAGCCAACTCTGGCACCCGTGCGTCGCCGCCATCATGGGCCGATCCTGATCGATCCGGCAGGGGGGCCGAAGCCTCTGGATGGCACACACCCCGTTGCCAGCCGAAACGCCCAGGGGTCGGGCCGCCTGTCTGGATCTGGCCAGGGAATGCCTGCGGCGCCAGGGGCTGGCCAGGGTGGCGGAGCTGGTGTGGGACGGGGTGACCGCCTCCGAGGCCCCGCTGGAGGCCGACGAGCAGGAGCTGCTCAGGGACCTGGGCCTGGCCTGCTACCAGCAGATGCTGGCGGTGGCCGAGAGCGACCCCGATGAAGCGATTGCCCTGGCCTGCTGGGGCGCACGGCTGTTCGGCCACCTGCTGGATCAGGGCTCCCCCCAGGCGGCGTGGGTGGCGATCCACCATGAGCAGTTCTGCCGCTACGGATCCATCTGGATCCATCGGCAACTGACCAGCCGCGACGACGACACCCCCGCCCGGCAACGGCAGGAGCTGGGCGCCACGGCCCTGGAGATGCTCGAGACGCTGGGGACGTATCACGATCCCCTGCCGGACTGGGTGCCGGTGTACCGGGAGGCGCTTCTGGCGATGCCCGGTGCCGGCGCCGGAGCGCCCCCCTGGCCCGCGGCGGACAGCCTGATCACGATCGTGGGGAACTGCCAGAGCCACCCGATCTTTCTGGGGCTGGAGCGGGCCCTGCCCTCCCATCGCTTCCATTACTGCGCGCCGGTGCACATGGCCACGGCGGAGGATGTGGCGGAGCTGCACCGGGTGCTGGGCGACACGCAGGTGCTGGTGATGCACCGCGTGACACCGGGCTACCGCGACGGCATCGGCCTGGATGGGGCCACCCTGCAGGCCCTGCTGCCGAAGGGGGCTGGCGCTGTGGTGCTGCCGAATCTGCACTACGAGGGTTACCACCCCACGATCGGCTACGCCCACGACGACCGGGGCGAACTGCCCGGCCTGGCGAGCGAATCTCCCCTGGGCGACTATCACGATTTCCTGGCGATGGCGGCCGCCGAGCGCGGCCTGGAGGCCGATGAGATCCTGGCGCTGGCCTGCACCCTGGAGATGGAGGCGCTGCTGCAGGCCTGGCACCGGCGCTCCCTGCAGGAGCTGGCGCGACGGGAACAGGAATGCGACCTGCGGATCTCCCCGTGGCTGGAGGCGAACCACAACGGGGAAGGCCATCCGATGGCCCTGTTCCACACGTTCAACCACCCCAGCAACCAGGTGCTGGAGACGCTGCTGGAGGATCTGATCGGCCGGCTGGGGCAGGAACCCGGCGGGGAGCGGCCTGGCCTGGGCAGCCCGGTGGAGCAACTGGGCCGGCAGCGGCACGCCATCCTGCCCTGGACGCGCCAGGCGCTCGCCCTGCCGGGGTGGGCGGCCGCCGAGGGGCGCCGCGACTGGGAGAACAGCTGGACGCTGGAGGAGCAGCTGGGCGCCTCAATCGCCTTCTACCGGCGGCATCGCTGGCTGGTGGACGGCAATCGCCAGCAGGAGAAGTATCTATTAGCTGACCAGCTTTTGGAGCTGGCCAAGGGCGGAAACTGAGCGAAGGGCGATCAGGTGCGATGGGGTTTGATCACTACGGCAAACGCTTGGCCCATGGCCGTACATGATTGGAAGGTCAGGGCTGGATCACAATCGTCAGCATCTGTGTTTTACGACACGGCTCAGCGGCGAATCTGGGTCAGAGTGTGTCGAAAGGAAGCTGATCTAGTTTGAGCAATACGGACGATCGTAAAGGCATCATCCTGGCGGGCGGGAGCGGAACACGGCTTCATCCGATCACCAGGGCGGTGAGCAAGCAGTTGCTACCCGTTTACGACAAGCCGATGATCTACTACCCGCTGAGCACCCTAATGCTGGCGGGAATTCGGGAGGTGCTGGTGATCACCACGGCGGTGGATCAAGCAGCCTTTGAAAGACTGCTTGGCGATGGCAGTGCCTGGGGGATGACAATCAGGTACGCACCGCAACCAAGCCCGGATGGGCTGGCCCAAGCCTTTTTGATCGGAGCTGATTTCCTGGCTGGCGCACCGGCGGCGCTGGTGTTGGGTGACAATCTGTTCCACGGCCATGACCTCAGTAGGCAACTGAAAACCTGTAATGGCAGTGGGAAGGGGGCCACGGTGTTCGCATACCCAGTGAGTGATCCAGAGCGCTATGGGGTGGTGGAGTTTGATGCTGAAGGCCGAGTGCTGAGTCTGGAGGAGAAGCCTACTCGGGCCAAGTCGCGCTATGCAGTGACAGGACTTTACTTCTACGACCATACTGTGGTGGAGAGGGCTGAACGTGTGCGGCCCTCGGCGCGGGGCGAGCTTGAGATCACCGACCTCAACCAGCAGTATCTCGATGACGGACTGCTGCGGGTTGAGCTGATGGGACGAGGAATGGCATGGCTGGATACCGGCACGTGCGATTCACTGCATGAGGCCAGCAGCTATATCCGCACACTTGAGCACCGCCAAGCGCTCAAGGTGGGATGCCCCGAAGAAGTAGCTTGGCGCCAGGGCTGGATCAGTGACCCTCAACTAGAGCGACTTGCCCAGCCGTTGAAGAAATCCGGGTACGGCCATCACTTGATACAGATTCTGGAGGACAAACGCAATACTGAAGCAATGCCCCAAAACACAGCAGACACCATTAATGCATGCCTATCAGATGCACATAGGTAGACACAGATTTCCAAGAGAATAGGCGACTTTCGGTTGTAGCATTTGTGATTCTTGGCGCTTGACCCTACCATTACCGGCCTATAGTATTGCCCTTAAAATAAACTTTGCCTGCATTTGGGTCCATGTCTACTCCGCAATGCCCGGGCTTGAATTATTACATTCTTCACGCTGGGGCATCTGATGGTGCGCAGCGGGTCGGCAGGACGTAAAGCATGCATCAATAGGCACCGCAGGCCACTGAAGGAAGCACACAAAACCTCAGCCTTCACTAAAGGAATACCGACAGAATCATTGAAGCAACATATACTTTGACGGAGACACCCAAGAGTGCTAAAGTCCTGCCAATACTCTTGATGAGAGGGGTCCATCAGTGAAGATCTTCTGCATTGGCAATTCCAGGACGGGCACAACATCTATGCACTATTTTTTGAAAGCTGCAGGATTCAAGTCAATTCATCATTATGAATGGGCGGTCAAACAACAGATTGAGATGTCTAACAAAAATGAGACTGAAGCCATTCTCAGCTATGTTGCCAATTCTGGTTATGAAGCATTTACCGACCACCCGACAAGAAGACACTACAAGGCGCTTAGCCTGGCACATCCTGATGCTTTCTTTATTAATACATATCGGAGCACAGACTTACTTAGAAAGTCAGTATCCAGTTACTTCGGCTTTGACAACAGCACAGCCCTTAAGTGGCTTGAAGATCACAAAAAGCAGGAGGAAGAGATAACGTGCTTCTTCTCTGAGAACTCACATCTAAGTTTCCTCAACATCGATCTTAGTTCCGAGCCTAATGCAGCTGAGTTGTTGAGATGTTTTCTATGCCTAGATTCAAGCAAAACAATTATCCTTGGAAGGGAGAATCAGTCTTCTCACAAGTATGGAGTTTCCTACATTGATAGTCTTCCAGGCGTCGCAAGGATGAGAATTGGGTTTTACTCGCTATACACACCACCAAGTGGATCTAGCCTCTACGAAACTGCTTGCTATCTCGAACAGGCCTGTTCGCCAACCAAGAGCATGCCCGCTGAGAGCTCACACTATTACTTAATCAATGACGCATCATACTCAATAAGACAGTACTTGGGGCTGAATGGCCCCAACAACGCTAAACTCAAAGCAAATACTATTCATTTTGATGAACTTGGCGATTCATGCTTATCAATGAATATTCCATATGGAGTATTCTCAATTCCCGAGAAATATACAGTATATCCCGAGTTTCTTCCATATTGCCTCTCTGGCCCGTGGATTAGCGATATTCAGCAGGCCATAAAAGATCATCCATCAATGCATATTGGCAGTAATCGCCCTTACTTTGTTAATACCGCTCCGTTCTTAGTAACAAAAAAGGGATATGGTGATTTATACTATCATGGAGATACGCATACAACTGCATTAGGGTCCCTGCAGCTCCTGAGGCTAATGGTAACAATTATGCTTTCAGATCTTAAAATATATCTAGATGATATCCCAGACAATTTCTCAGTTCCTTGCCTTGGAAGCTGGCTTGGAGATCTTGCAGTACAGACGCAAGAAGATCTTCGATCCTACACAAGGATCTGTTACAGTCACTTCAAAAATCTCCCACGTGACCAGACAGGCCTTCAGAATACATCATACATTGTTCACTTCCCGCAAAATCTTCCAGATTTTGTTCATCAAAGCGATTTTGACACAACGGCCTTCTCCTTCCTTTCGCCAACACGGCCAAAGCTGGTATTCAGAAATCCTCAAGCACCCATACAAAAGAGAGTTCTAGTCTTCCGAGATTACACTGCAACAAATATCCTGCCCTCTCTATCTCTCATTTTTAATGAAGTAATATCTATTTGGGACCGTGGCTTTGATCTGCGTTCAGCAATTATTCGGCAAGTATGTCCAGATTTTGTGATTGTGATTACAGCCGATCGCTTTGTATGCAACTTTGCAAGCACATAGCTCACAGTTGATTGACAGGTCTTTCATGATAGTGTGCTTCTATGCTCGTTTGATTGGGATAATGATTAGACAGGTTAATAGATTACTTGTGTAGATCTAAGGAACCTGCCTTTACCAGCAACGGAACGCCACAACGGCTTGAGGAAGATCTCTACGAGCCGTGAGGCTTCATAAGCAAGTATAACGGCAAGTCTTAAAACCAAGGGACAACAGCGGAAATGCAGACGTCTAACAAGATTATAAGTCAGCCTTAGCCAAGTCATAAGTCTCCTGTCTAGCGGAGAACACTAATTAGAATCCATTGACGCGGCTAGCGCATCAATCCAATTCAATATGGCCATGTACGCCTATATGTAATTGATGCTTCTCAAGAATGAAGGACGTGAGATCCAATGCAGCACGTTGAATGATTTAGAACCCAGATGTTTAGCAGCTCCAAAAGAAGATGTCACCACTAACTAGCTTAAAGACTGCTAGTCGGCCGCAAATCAAAGTGACACTGTATCGAACATGCTCACTCTATTATCAGATGCTGCATGTTGGAATCAAGATAGATGAATCTAGTTACTTTGGTAGAGAGCAAGTGGTATAAATGTGTGATCTAAGTCATATAGGAGACATTAATGGGCTAGGAAGTAACTTAGCTTACCCAAAGCGGGCTTTGAAAGTTTGAAAAGACTCATGTGGTAGTTTAAGGGCTTACAAGCTCCTCAAGTCATGATAACGATATCTAACCTCAAGCAGATCTTCGGGCCTTATATGGAATTGACGGGAATATTTCAGGGCATGTACGATACAGATCTCTCTCTGCCTGTGGAATCTTATGGCCGTCCTGGTAATGTCCATAGTAGTAATGACCACTAGGAGGAAGATTATGTGACATCTCTTGTAGCATTCTCCCATACCAGAACCAGATCTCAATAGTTTCGGCTGTCTTTGCATATTGCTGCGTCATTACAAGTCCAGCCCCGCCAAACTTCGTGAAGTGATAAAATCTTAACGGATAGTTCGTGTTGACTACAGGGCCGGTATCTGTGATTGAGATTGCTCGTTCATGAATATTCCAGCTAGCGACATTGCATCCAGGATCTCTTACCACAAAGAAGTTGTCGAAATAAATGGGAGCAAAGTCACACCATTTCTGATCTGTGAAGATTCCAGATGGAACGTCTTCGTAGCAAAATCTTTGGACTCTTGAGTTCCACCACTCCAAAAAGCTTCGGCCTTGTTGATCATTTCGAGCAGCGTAGAATCCTAAGTTATAAAGACCATGCTTTAAAGTACACAACTCAATATCCTTAATCGATAGCAGATCTCCTGGTGCCACGGTGAGTTGGTGAGGCGTTAGTAATCCGGAGTGCGTACCAAGCAGAGCAAAGAGGGACTCAAGCGATGCAAACACAGCTATGTCAGGGTCAATATACATCACCTGATCGTAGCCAAGAGAAAGAAAGAATAGGCCCGCGGCAGGCTTTACAGCTGTGCACAGCTCAACAACGTTGTGTTTAAAGCTCCACTGCCAGAAATCGGGAATACCCAACTCATGGCTAAAAACAATCTGATCAAATGGCTCTGCTTGTATGTCAAGAGAAATGCCAGTCGGATAAATATCTGAAAGTACGAGAATAAAGTCGATGTCTGAATGGAAGCTCTTAAATGTAGACGCCAAGACACGTGCTCGCGACAAATACGCGAGATTTACAGAGGTGTAGCAGCACTTTTTCATATTCATTGGAACATCTCTGCCGTCATTTGACTATATTCATACTCTACCTGATATGGGAAGCTAAGTGCTAACAGCATTTCAGAAGTCAGGTCCAAAAGAAATGACTTTAGGGTTGAGTAATCATTTTTCAAAACATGGCCATAGGGAATTGACGCCGCAAAAGCGGCAACATTGCCCGAGTCTACATTCGTAATAATGTTAGCACCTCCAATGACCGCTTCATAGGCAGTCAAGCAGAAGGTTTCAGGCCATTGAGGCCAAATCAAAGCAAAGTCTATTTCTGCATCCCTCACCCCACGAATCATGGCATCTAAAGAGTCCGATATATTCACATCAACAAACTCAATGTCAGCCGAAAGACTTGCAGTAGTCGCACCAAGATGGAACCAGTCAAATCGGTTAAAAAGTTCCGGATCTCTAATAAGGCTCTCAAAGGTATCCCAGCCCTTCGCGTAGGTCGGATGCCCAAGATATCCAATCCGAGGAAGTCGCTTTTCATAGTCTCGGCTTATACTTTCTGATCTATTCAAGCAGATATGGTTAATAACACTATACTTTGTTGGAAACATCAAAGATGAAGCATCCGCGCCATTCCTCCATACTGTCAGCGCTGCATGGGACGGGAAAATAACCTCAGCCTGGGGAAGACCTAGGAGCATGCTGAGACCACGCACATTACCAATTCTACTATTACCAAAAAAGCAGTATGTGCA
This sequence comes from Cyanobium sp. Aljojuca 7A6, assembly GCF_024346455.1. Classification (GTDB taxonomy): domain Bacteria; phylum Cyanobacteriota; class Cyanobacteriia; order PCC-6307; family Cyanobiaceae; genus Cyanobium. The sequence continues at coordinate 44,697 of NZ_JAGQCY010000012.1, read as the reverse complement.
CTGTTTTGAATCAAGAGATGGTGCCCCACAGAATGAGACCTTATTTCTCAATAGCTGATAAGAGCTACATAGAGCAGAGTAATCATGCATCCAATAGAGGAGTCGGACATTTGCTGGGCATTGAGATATCAGCAATACAATGTCTTCTGGAGAAATGCCGAGCAAGCTGTGAATCACAAATGCTTCTGATGGATAGCAACTGATTGCATGCCAAAAGCTATGCATTGTTGAAATTCCCTGCTTAACACCGTTTCGGCTGACAACTATCTCTGAGTATGGATTTCTTTCATGCAGAGGCATCGGCGATGGCTGCCTTGGGTAAATATGGACGTACTGGATTCCCTTTTTTTCGAAGCATAATTGTTCTCTTTGGATGCAAAGCTGAATACCTCCTGGCGACGAATAGTAGCTATCGTGTGAAATAGATAAGACATAAGGAGTTTCAAGAAGTTTCGCTAGCTCGTCGTCCGATAATTGCTTATCACACTCTAGAGTCTTTAGCCATCCTCGAGCCTCTTCATACAGATCCTTCGTCAAAGATGCCTGATTGCGCACTTGAGAAGAAAATCTTGAACCATGATCAGCGGCGATACGCCCCTCTTTTTGACCAGCTGCAAGATAGTGGAAGAAGGGGCAACATCCTGCATGAGATATGTCTTGGTTATTCTTAAGATACGTTCTAGTTTCGAACCACGGCGTTGGATTGATGCCAAGTCTGAATCCAACGCGTTGATAGTGGAGATAGCATTCATAGCTAGTTTCGAGCAAGATCGTAGTAAGAGGTCTCATTTTGAGCAGCTGCTTATGATAAAATGAAGGCTTTATATGACTTGAACATGTTTCTACTTGATAGTTAAGGCCATCCTGAATTGACCTCATAAGCTCCTGAGCGCGAGCAACCACATCAAATGGAGCCGCTTCAGCAGATAGAAGATTCTGACAAGTGCTCAACGCAGCGACCAGTTGATATTGATCGTACAGGCACTTTCCAAGAAAGTATTGTGCCCAAGAGCTGATGTGCATCTGTTTCGACTTGACCAGCTTTACCAAGATTCGCTTCGCCTTAATAAAGTCGCCAGAATCGCAAAGTCTATGAGCCTCTTCAAGTTCAGGTTCAAGGTCAGATTGATCATCAGCAGCGCCAGAAATATCTTCATTTTGGATGTGCTTGGAATCACCTGAAGTGAGAATGTCGATGAGATACGGATTGGCTCCCAATGGCTTGAGGTCAATCTCTGCCCTGGAAAGTCTTGATACGATATTCGCAAGATCTGTTGCTCTTGCGTCTCTAGTGTCTGAGTAATTCCTGTAAAGCTTCCGCCAGTGATCAAGAATCATTGGCTCCCTCAATATATCGATCCGGAGATCCATCAGTGTTTCCTGTTCTAGGACTTTCATTAGCTCAGATTGTTGTTGACGCTTACAGGTGAATTGAATGGAAAAGCATAAATGGATTGGCAAGCGAGCGGATTGAAGGCGCTCAGAGTTCTATACTGCCACTGCATTAATCACCAACACCCCTGGAAGATCAGAGCCCAAAACCCCGTGCTTCCAGCTAGCAACGTGCTCGATCGTAACCACTCCGAAGGCTGCAGCATTCAACTTCTCAAGCACCTCCCACCCAGGGATCCGGAACACAAGCGAGCCCAGCTCAGGCCGAATCGGATCCCCATGCAACTCAGCTTCAGAAAACAGCAGCGGTTGGCCTCCGTGAGGATCAGACTGAGCCTTCTCGATCGACTCCCATTGCCCGAATGCCATCGGGCAGGTAGCCAGCAGCCGCCCCCCGGGCCGCAGCACCCGAGCAATTTCCCTAAAGGCTAGCTCCAAATCAGCCACGTGCTCGAAAAGCTCATTGCAGATCACCAAGTCGAAGCTGGCATCACTGAAGGTGAGGGCGCATAGATCTTGGTGGAGAATGTCAGTGAATGTCTGCTCTGCCTGCTCAAGATACTCGCTGCAAATTAATCTCTCTTCTCCCAAGTGATGCTGCAACCACAAAGCGAAGCCAGAGAGAGCCTCCACCAAGTAAATGTCCTGCTTAGCCAGTTTGTCTAGGGTTCCGTAGGCCTGCTCTAGTACGAGCAGAAGCGCCCGGTTACGACTCAACAGCCCATTGGCGATCAGTGATTCGCGGTAGTTGGTGCCCTGGACCTCAATCAACTCCGGTGGGATGTGCTCGCCAGTGAGCGGCTCCAGCATCCCCAAAGCCCGGGTTACCTCGATGCAATCGGGCAGCAGGCTCCCCTGTTGCAGAAGCGACGGAAGATCAGGCTGAAACTCCTCAAAGCTGCTGTAGCTGCGCCGCAAATCGTGCAGCGCCAAGATCCCTTCGTTGGGCATAAGCTGCGGACGGATTCCAGCTTGCACCAATACTACTCATGATTGATGGTGGAAGCCTAAGCAGGAGTCGCCACGTGCGCCACCACCATCAGCCAATGATTCTCCCCGGTGGTTCCCGCTTCACCTGGCTCTGGGCCCTGCTGATCGGCCTGTCCGTCCTTCGCGGCTCCAGCCCGCTCTGGCTGCCGCCGGGGTCGCCGCTGCATCCATCCCTGTGCCGCCTGATGCCTGGGTTGCCGGCCTGTGGGCGGTGACTCCCCCGCAGCACCTGGCCGCCAACACCATGCTCGGCTCGAAGCGGAGAGCTGAGCGCGATCCGACCCTGTCCGCCCGGCCACATCCCAGACCTGTACAGCCTGTACACAACGCCGGATCCGCCCACAGAACCCATCACCAAGGGGAACCACGGATGCGCCTCCCCTGGTACTGGCGTACTAGTCAAGCAGTCCGGACTTGGCGCCGCTACGGCCATGTCGAAGACTTTGGAGACCACGTCATCATCAATCTCGGCGACGGAACATTCGCATCCAACGTTCGAGGCGCCGATCAGAGCACTCGACAACGAGAAGCGGCTCACCCTGCCGCCCGGCCACCGTGGCCCTCAAGCCCGATCAGCCCGGAACTGCGGCAGTTCCACGGTGACCCTGGCACCGCCCCCAGGTGCGTCCGCAATCGTGAAGAGGCCATGGTGACGGGCCACCAGGTTGCTGACAATGGCGAGACCAAGCCCGGAGCCACCGGTCGTTCGCGCCCGCGAACGCTCAAGCCGAACGAACGGCTCGCGCACCCACTCACGCATCGCCGCTGGAATGCCGGGCCCGCGGTCATCAATGGTCACCACGACCCGATCAGGCGGCATCCTGGCCACCCCGATCCGCGCCTGGTGACCATGCTTCAGGGCGTTGTCGATCAGGTTGGCAAAAACCCGCCGCAGGGCGAGGCGGTTCCCCAGCACGTAGAGCCGAGGCGTCGGCCCATCCCCAACCCCGTCGAGGCTGACGCCCTGGTCCAGTCGCGCCTCCAGTTCCAGGCTCAGCAAGGCGTGGATGTCGACCAGTTCGAGCCCATCCTCCGTCGCTGTCTCGGTCCCTTGGGTGGCGAGCAGGGCATCATCCAGCAGGCGCACCATGTCGTCGAGGTCCGCGATGGCATGGTCCAGCCCCTGGGAGGTGGGTGCGTTCTCCAAACGCAGCCGTACCTTGGTGGCCAATGTCCTGACATCGTGCTGGAGACCGCCGACAAGGGCAAGGCGCGCCTGCAACAGCCGCGACAGCCGCTCCTGTTGCCGGTTGAAGGCTCCCACGAGGGCGCGGATCTCCGGCGCCGCTGACCCCACGTCCCGGATCGGTTGGGGGTCAGCGTTCAGATCAATGCTGTCGACGGCACGCGCCAGCTCTTCCAGCGGACGGATCTGACGCAACAGGAACACCAGCATGAGCGTGGCGAAGATCGTCCCCAGCAGCCCGGCGCCGAAGCCGAGGGGTAAGCCGAGATTGGTCACAGGAAACAGCTCCCGGGATCGCAGAACGAGCAGCGTGTTGCGGTCCAAGCTGGTGCTCAGAACGCGTCGTTCATCGGCGCTGCGCAGCAGCGATGGCAGGCCGTCCATCGGCCGCCCGGTTCGCCAGACATCCAGCCCGATGGAACGGTTCGGCATCGCCGCCCGGTAGGCAGCGGCAAGCTCGTTCCGTGGCCGCTCGTCCGGCGCCGCCGGACTGAGCGCGGGCCCCGGATGGGGTTCGAGCGTGACTTCGAGGGTTGGAGTCGACAGCGCCGGCAGGATCTTCGCCCGCGCCTCGTCGGAGAGCCCGTCGAGCAGATCAGCCATCGCCGCCACCTTGGCCGGCGAGGGGAGCGTTGCCTGCCCGTTGATGGGCGACCGACGCAACACATAGGCCGCGGCCATCACGGAGATCGTGAGCAGCGTGACCACCAGGGTCAGGCCGAGGCGAACGACAAGGGACGTTTTCATCCCGTCACAACCTGCACCGTTGGCGTGAACAGATAGCCATGACTTCGGATCGTGGCGATGAGCCGTTCGTTGTCGCTGGCCGCTTCGATCTTCTTCCGCAGCCGCGACACCAAGGTATCGATGGAGCGGTCAAAGGGATCCCCTCGGCGCTGATGGACCTTCTCCAGCAGCAGATCCCTCGAAAGCACGCGCTGGGGTGCCTGCACGAAGCAGACAAGCAAATCAAATTCAGCGCTGGTCAGGGCAATGTCCCGTCCTGATGCATCGGAAAGACGTCGCGCATTCACATCCACCGTGTATTGATGGAACCGGAGCACCTCCTGGGGCGGGTTGCGTCCTGCCGGCGGTCCGCCACGGCGCAACACGGATCGAATCCGGGCCACCAGTTCCCGTTTGGAGAACGGCTTCGTCACATAGTCATCGGCACCGAGTTCGAGTCCCACGATGCGATCGACTTCGGCACTTCGGGCCGTGAGCATGATCACGGGAATCGACGAGGCCGCGCGCAGCCGCCGGCAGATCGACAGGCCGTCCTCACCGGGGAGCATCAGATCGAGGATGACGAGGTCGGGTCGCTCGAGCGCGATGGCGGCGTCCATGCGTCCCGCATCGGGAACGCCCCTGGCAGCAAACCCCTCCTCGCTCAGGGCGCCGATGAGGAGCCCTCGGATATCGTCATCATCATCGACCACAAGGATCTTGGCTGGCTCTGCGCCCATTCCCAGGCTCGGCGAGGTGCACCCTCTGTAGCCGTTCGGCAGGCGTTGGTGTGGCTCATGCACAAACTGACAAGGTCTGGCCACAAATCTCCGCAAAACGCCTCCACACGGAAAAACCCCCGTCAAGTTGGCCCCTTACCTTCTTGGTTGGCCACCTCGCACCACGTGCTGAATCCCATGGTTGATCCCAGTCCGATTGCGGCCGCCCGCACTGCATTGGGGCCCCTGTTACTCGCCATCGTCGTCGGGCTCATGGCACTGGAATACACCGCCAGCCGCCTCGCCCGTGTCGACACCCATGACATCGATGAAACCGCGGCGTCCTTCGTGATCGCCTTCGGCCACCAGATCATCCGGACGATGGAGGCCGCGATCGTCTCGGTGCCCCTTTTCCTGGCCTACAACCATCGACTTTTCGACATTGATCTGGCATCGCCACTGGCCTGGATCGCGTTCTTTGTGATCGTGGAGTTTGTCTACTATTGGCATCACCGTGCCTCCCACCAGGTGCGCTGGTTGTGGGCGTCCCACGCGGTGCACCACTCCCCCACCCGGATCAATCTGACCGCTGGCATTCGGCTCGGATGGACGGCGGGATTATCCGGTCACTATCTCTTTTACGTCCCGCTGGCTCTGATTGGGTTCCACCCGATCGCCATTCTGATCGCTCTCAGCCTCAACCTCGGCTACCAGTTCTTCATCCATTCCGAGTGGCTGCCACGCCTTGGGTTCCTGGAATGGATCTTGAACAGCCCGTCCCATCACCGGCTCCACCATGCCTGCAACGAAACATGCCTCGACAAGAATTTTGGTGGCACACTGATTGTCTTCGACCGGCTCTTCGGCACCTTCACGGAGCATCCGGCCAAGGAAACGCTCCGCTACGGACTGGCCGGCCAAGCCAGAACGCTCAATCCTTTCAAGATCGTGTTTGGCGAGTGGCTGGCCATGTTCGCTGAATTCAGGGCAGCGAAGTCCGGCTGGAAACAACGGCTTTCCATCCTGTTCGGGCCCCCGGGTGCTGGACACCAGTCCGCCTAATCGTTTGCGTTCGCATCCAAAGCCATCGTTAATCGGTCTGTCGTCATCAGCGGCTGCCGCCACCCAACAGTCAACCTCAGTCAATCCCATCGGAGTTACCACCATGAACACCAAACGCTCTTTCGCCACCCGTCTTGCCTCGGCAACGGCCCTGTGGATGGCGCTGGCACTGCCGGCAACCGCCACATCCGAGCGCGCCCAGGCCCAGGCCAATTTCCTCAAGGCCGACGCCAATCAGGACAAGCAACTCGATTTCGCTGAATTCAAGGCCTTCGTCAATCTCAACGCAGACCAGGGCCTCGGCCGGGCGCCCAGGATCCGACGCTTCGGCATGTATAGCCGGGCCTTCAGCATGACCGATGAGAACGGTGATGGCGTCGTTTCGAAACAGGAAATTGAGGTCCAGGCCCAGTAGTGGTCATCACCCCCGCTGGGCCTCAGTCGCCGTTGGCCTCGCCCGGCCGGCGGAACCACACCCAGCGGGCCTCGCGTCCCAGCGCCATCGCGAAGCGTGATCCAGCCGCCATCAGGGCGGCGTGCTCCTCGGGGGTGAGCGCGAGGGAGCCTGCTCACCCTGCTGCACCGCCCAGGTTTTGACCTGGCGCATCACCTGATCGGGCCAGCCCATGACCCCACACCTGCTGTCCGAGGCTGAGGTGCAGCAGGCCCATTCGTGATGACCCGCCCCGGCACTGACCAGGGCCTGGTCCAGATCGGCGGACGCCTGGTGCAGCCAGTCAGCGGAACGGTTCATCACGCCATTGTGAAGGGGTGCACAGCGGATCGACTCAGGACACCACCAGCAACCGCAGCCCCGGCACCTGCCGAGCGGCAAGCAACAGGCGGCCTGCAGCGCATCCGGCGCGCGCAAGCTGTGTTGCCCGCGAAGGTCGGTGGCCACCAGCTCGGCCAGCGCCTGCTTGACGCCATGGACCCACGGCTCGCGGCCCTCCAGCACATCAATCAGGGCACGGTGCTGAAGCCTGCGGGCGCGATCCGCTCCTGTCCGCCCGGCCAGATCCCGGATCTGTACAGCCTGTACAGAACGCCGGATCCTTCCGCAGGACCACCACCACCATGAGGCCTTGGCAGCGCTCAGGTCGCGGTGGGCAACAGCTTGCCCAGTTGGGCCTCCACACCGGCGCGATCGGCGGGGGCCAAAGAACCCAAGCCCCCCGACACCAGCCGCTCATCAAGGGTGAACAACTTGAAGCGCACCAGGCAGGGCTGGGGCAGACCTGCAGCCTGCAGATCTGCCAGGGGCCAATCGAGGGGCCACGAGGATTGCCGCGCTGAGGTGATCATCGCCAGCAGCAGATGGCCGCAACCACGCTGGAAGTCGCTCTGGGAGAGCACCACCGCGGGCCGCAGCTTCTGGACCTGCCGATCCGTGAAAGGGAACGGCACCCGTACCACCGCGTACCTGTCGAAGGTGCTCATAGATCGCGGAACGCCTCCTCATCCTCCGAGCTGCTCCACTCGCCCAGGCTGCTCTCCAGCCCCTGCAGATAGACAAGATCCAACGGCGCCACGGCCCGCACACGCACCGAGCCGTCCTCCAACTCCCAACTGAGCTGATCGCCTTGCCGCAATCCCAGGGCCTCACGCACCGCCTTCGGCACCGTGACCTGCCCCTTGGCGGTGAGTGTGGCGACTTCCATCGATGGCATCGCTGGCAAACCAATCACTGGACTTCACCCTAGGCCGGAAGCCTCCTTGTCGTAAGGCGTCCTTACGAGCATGCGGCAAAGCTGCGGGCTGACGCTGATCCATCTCCGGGGCTTCAAGGCCATAGGGTCCTGTCCGCCCGGCCGGGCCCAGACCTGTACAGCCTGTACAGATCGCCGCATCCATCCGCCGACCCCACCCCACCGAACGCAGCCCCACCAACCGCAGCCCCGGCACCCACCTGCAGCCGACAGGCGACCTGCCTAGAGCGCTTGGTGCCATCGGCCATCGGCAGTAAGGGCAGAATGCCTTACAATTGAATGGCTGGTGGTGTGTACCCATGGCCCATCTCACCGTCACCGCCAAGGGCCAGGTCACTCTCCGCCGCGAGCTGCTGCGCCATCTCGGGGTGCAGCCGGGCCAGCAGATCGAGGTGACGACGCTTCCGGGCGGACGGATCGAGGTGCGCGCCGCCCAGCCCCCCGGCAGCATCGAGGCCTTCATCGGCCACCTCGCGGGCCGCAGCCCGAAGGTGGCCAGCCTCGAGGAGATCCAGGCGGCCGCCGCGGCCGGCTGGGCCGGGGAGCCATGAGGATCACCGCCGACACCAACGTGCTGGTACGCGCCGTGGTGGGCGACGACCCCTCCCAGTCGAAAGCGGCGATCGCGGCACTGCGCAGCGCCGAGCAGATCGCCGTGGCCCTGCCGGCCCTCTGCGAGTTCGTCTGGGTGCTGCGCCGCGTTTACGCCTTCCAGGTGGCTGAGATCGCCGCCGCGATCCGGGCCCTGATGGCCGCCGGCAACGTCAGCCTCGATCGCGCTGCCGTGGAGGTGGGTCTGTGGCAACTGGAGGCCGGCGGTGATTTCGCCGATGCGGTCATCGCCCACCAGGGTCAGTGGCTCGGTGGCGACACGTTCCTGTCCTTTGATCGGCAGGCCGTGACCCTTCTGCAGCAACAGGGCCTCGCCGCTGAGCTGCTCCACGTCCCCTAGCCCATCCGACTCCTCACGCCTCCACCAACCTCCAGAAGCCCCAGCGCCCCCCGAAGCGCTCCCGCAGCCGCGCCACGAAGGCGGCATGGTCGGGGTGGCCCTGCCAGTCGTCGAGGCGGTCGGCCAGCAGATCGCAGCTGCGCAGGTGCTCGGCGGCGTAGCGGTAGCGCTGGCTGCGGCCCAGCTCCAGCGCCCCCCACACCATCGCCCGCAGCAGCAGCGTGGCCGCCAAGGGGTGGTCGGCACTGAGTCGCTCGGCGGCGGCGCTGTGGATCGCAACAGCCTCCCCGTCCCACTCCGTGGTGTGGGCCAGCACCAGCCGGGCGGCCCGGGCCAGCGCCCCCCAGCCCACCAGGAACTCCAGCGCCAGCAGGCGGCTGGGATGCTGCTCGGCCACCCCAAAGGCGCGCTCCTCCGCCTCGCCATCCTCGAAGGCCTCCAGGCGCCGCAGGTAGTCGCGCAGATGCGGGATCGAGAGGGAGCGGCTGAACCACTGCCAGCGCAGCTCCTGGGCTTCGGCGGGGCGCTCCAGGGCCTCGAGAACGGCCAGGCGGCTGTCCAGCCAGGCGCCATCGAGCCGGCCTGGGTTGTCTGCGCTGGCGCCATCCAGGATCTCCAGGGCCTGCACCGCCCGACCGTTGGCCAGCAGCACCTGGGCCACCGCGGCGGCGATCGGGCGCCGGCGCAGATCCGCGGCGCTGAACTGGCCCAGGTAGCCCTCCACATCCCCCCGTGCCACGGCGATCTGGATCAGCAGCCGGCTGCCGCCGCGGGCGCCGCCCTCACGGCAGCAGCGCTCCAGCCGCTGCAGGCCAGCGTCGCCGAGCGCCTCCGCCAGGGCCGGCACCAGCCCATCGAACGGGCCGTGGTCGTTGTCCAGCAGCAGCTCGGCGGCGTGCTCGGCCAGGGTCTCGGGCGCCAGCTGGGCGTCCAGCGCCAGCGGTCCTAGCTGTTCAGCGGCCCGTTCAAACACGCCGCTCACCGCGCCGGTGCTGTCGGAGCAGCGCGCCAGCACCCCGGCGGAGATCTCCAGAAAGCGCAGCAGCAGCTCGCAGGCCCCCCGCGGGTCTTCGGCGGCGATCGGGCCGGTGATCGCCTGCCGCTGGGCCTCCAGATCCCTGAGCAGCGCCGGGCGCCGGGCCGAGCTCACAAACGTGCGGGCCCGATCGATCGCCGCCAGCCGCTTGCGCACCTCCTGCGCCGCGCCACTGGCCCCCTCCGCCGCCGCCAGCGCCAGGCGCAGCCGCCGCTGGATCACCGCCTGGCCACTGGACACCTCGATCAGCAGCTCCGCCAACGCCGCCGCCCCCAGGGCCTCCAGGTTGCGGGCATTGAGGCTGCGCTTGCTGGCCACGGGATGCCTCAGAGGGTGTAGGGGACAACCACACCCACCAGCTCCTCCGGAAAATCCCGGGTGTTGCGCGTGGCCAGCCGCAGCTGATGGCAACGGGCGGTGGCCAGGATGATGGCGTCCGGCACCTTCAGCCCCAGGGCGCGACGGCAGTCGACCGCTTCCCGGGCCACGGCGCCATCGAGCGGCAGGCAGTGGAACCCTCGCAACCACACCTCCACCGCCTCGCTTTCGCCAGGGCCGCAACCCACCAGCACCTCGATCCAGGTGATCACGCTGATGGAACAGCGGGGCTGGGCCTGGATCCACCGCAAGGCAACATCCTTGCCCAGCAACACATCAATGAGGATGTTGGAGTCGAGCAGCAACCCCATCAGCGCTCGTCCCACTCCTGCCGCATCCGCCGCTGCAGGGCCACCCCATCGAGGTCACGCTCGCTCCAGAGCCCGAACACCTCCCCGTGGCGTGGCCGCTCCCGCTCCAGCCAGAGGGTCAGGGCCTCCCGGAGCGCCTGGGCCCGGGAAATGCCCCGCTGGGAGCAGAGGGCATCCAGCTGATCGCGCTCGCCCTCGGGCAAATCCACGATGGTGCGCACGACATGCCCGTCATCAGATGACGTCATCGTAAGCGCCGTGGACGCCAGACCGTCCGGAGGATCCCGAGGGGAACACGCCGGGTTCGCGGGGGCCGACGACAGACCTGTACAGGCTGTACACAACGCCGCGCCCGCCGCCATTCACGCCCGGCACCAACAGCTGGTGCGCTTCTCCAATACCAAGATGCCCGCGTCGCTGTGAGGAAGCCTTACGTCAGCGCCTCTGGAGGCTCCGTCACCCTGGGCGAGATCTCCAGATCCACCACCAGGCTGGCAAAGGAACGATCGAAACTGACCATGGCTCCACAGCCCTCGCTGCGCTCCAGGTGCATGGCATCGGCAAAGTCCATGCCTTGCCGATGCCAGCCCAGAGCGCGTCGCACCAGCTCCTCCTGCTCCACATGCACCTGGCGGATGGCCATCAAGCCTTCGACCGCCTGGATCACGGCCTCCCGTGGCAGCCGATAGGCGCCTCGAAGCACCCACTCCAGCTCCAGCACCACCGTGATCGGCACAAAACAGCCGACACTCGCATCAATCAGGTCTGCCGCACGCCGGGCCTGCTCCGCATCGTCATTGGTGAGCAGCCTCACCAGAACATTCGTGTCGAGGGCGACAGGCAGGCTCATCGGGCGGCATACAAGGCCGGATCCATCTGCTGCAGCGGCACGGCTGGTCCGCGGTAGCCAAGGCAGCCGATGAGCGCATGGGCCGATGTTCCTGCGCTGGTGCCCAGTGGCGTGAGGCGCAGCCCATCCGGTTCCAGGCTCAGGGCCAGCCGATCCCCCGTCCGCAGCCCCAGCAGCTGACGCAACCTGGCCGGGATCACCAGTTGCCCCTTGGAAGACAACGTGAGCAGGGCATCCATGGGCGGCCTCCGGCGCGGAGCCTTACCAGAGTAAGCCAGGTACGCCGCCATTCACGGCCAGTCCACCAGGCGCCCCAGCGCCGCCGCCGCGGTTCCCGCGCCGGCCAGCTCCAGGGCCTGGGCCAGGCTCAGCAGCGTCGCCTGCCGCTGGCTCAGCGCAACCGCCTCCTTCGACGCCCCCAGCGCCTCGGCGTGGGCAAAGGCCAGCCCCACCTGCTGCTGCTGTTGCCGCTCCTCGGCCGAGGGCTCGATCAGCTGGCTCAGGGCCACCCCGTACCGCAACCACTCAGCCGCCTCGTGGCTCTCCAGCGGGTGGGCCGCGATCACCGCCCGCCAGTCGGTCTGCCTGCCGCTCGGGTCGCTCATCGGCCCAGCTCCGGCACCGCCTCGCCCCCCAGCCACGCCGCCAGCGACGTGGCCCCCGCCACCGCCAGCACGCCGTAGCGGCTGCCGATGGTCTGGGCCAGGGGCAGCCGGTAGGCCCCGCCCCCGGCCAGCAGCACCGTGAACGGCCTCTCCTGGTACAGCGCCTCCACCGCCGCCACCAGGGCCTCCAGGCTGTATTCGAAGCCAGCCGCGGGCCGCTGCGGATGCCGGCTCTCGGGCACCGCCAGGCAGCGCAGGCCAAACGCCCCCCCCGCAAACAGCCGGCCGGCCCGATGGGCCGCCAGCAGCACCTCGGACGCTTCGGGGGTCTCGCCCACCAGCAGCACCTCACCACCACCCAGCCGCTCCAGCAGCTCGGAGCCGCGCGGCGGCTGGCGCCGCTGGCCCGCCTGCCCCCACGGTTCCCACAGCTCCAGGGTGGCCCCGTCGCCGCTCCACACCTGGGCCTGCAGCAAGGCCTGCAGCGCCGGCCGGGCCCACTGCCGCAGGCTCTCCAGCGGCGCCTGGGTGGTGGCGTAGAAGCCGGCCTCCAGCTCGAAGCGGCGCAGCAGCTCCAGCGGGTCGGGCTCCCCAGCGGCCGCGCCCCAGAAGTCGCTGTCGTGGTGGCGGCGGCGCAGCTCGGCCAGGGCCTCCTCCAGGCTCTCGGGGGGGCCTTCGGCGTGGCGCAGCAGCTGCAGCTCCAGCGCATCCAGCTCCACCACCAGAGCGCCGGGGCGCCACTCCACCGCCGGCAGGGAGGGCGCCGGCGCCTCGTCGTCCTCCTCCAGCCACTCGGCCTCGAGCACCTCCAGGCCCTCGGCGGCAGGTCGGCCCACCGTGCCGCGGCCCTGCTGCAGCAGCTCCAGGCTGAAGCGGGCCCGCAGCAGGGCGGCATCGAAGGCCGCGCGCTGCTCCGCCGCCACCGGCAGCCGCCCCACCCGCGCCACCAGCAGGGCCAGCTCCGACTCCTCCAGGGCGCCGGCGGGGGGCACCGCTTCGATCACCTGGCCCATCGCGGCGCGGCAGGCGAGCTCCACCCACGCAGGCACGGGATCCAGCAGCTGGCCCAGGCGCAGGAACAGATCCAGGCAGGGCCCGGCGGCGGCCGCCTCCACCGGGACCCTCTGCTGCCAGGCCAGGGCGCCATGCTGCACCAGCTGCTGCTCCAGCACCGGCAACCAATCGGGCACCGCCCAGGGCTGGGCCGCCGTCGGCTCCAGGATCGCCGCCATGCGCAGGCAGAGCGCCCCGTCGCCGGCCCGCTCGGCAAGGCTGAAATCCACCGGCGCCCCGTCGCGGGGGACCAACCGCTCGTGCACCTGACCCGTCAGCTGGCCGAGCAGATCGCCGTAGCGCTGCCACAGCACCGCCGCCACCTGCGGCCGCACCGCCGCCAGCTCGATCAGGTGGTCCAGCAGGTCGTCGTGGGCGGCCAGGGCCGCCTCCAGCTGGCGCTGCTCCAGGGCCTGCCGCAGGGCCGTGGCACTGGCTTCGGTCAGTTCCGCCAGCAGGGGATCGTCGGCAGCGACGCCCGCCTCGGCCCGCAGCGCGGCGATCAGCTGGTGATACGCCGGGTAGGGCAGCGCCAGCTCCCGCAGCAACCGCAACGGCACCCGCAGCATCGGTTCACCGCCTGCCGGGTCCATGGCGGAACGAGACAAAGCGGGACAGGGGCAATAGGGTTCCGCCAACGATTCCAGCATGGCTGCGATGCTCGCCGAGCCGCCCGGCACCCTGGAACCCACCACCGCCTCCCTCGCCGAATGGCGTCGCCCCGGCCTGGTGGGCCAGCTGGAGGGTTGGAGCCCCCAGAGCGGCCTGGCCGGCTGGGCCTGCCCCTGGCCCCTGCAGCCCCAGGCCGCGCCCCTGCGCCTGCAGCTGGTGCTCGACGACCTGCTCGATCCAGGCCAGCGCCGGCTGATCGCCGAGCTGATGGCGGCCCAGGCCCGGCCTGATCTGCTGCAACTGGGCATCGAGCAACCCTGCGGCTTCCGCTTCTGGTGGGGCCCCTCCCACCCCCTGCCCGCCTATTCCCAGGGGCTGGTGCTGCGGGTGCTGGTCGAGGCCAGCGGCACCGAACTGCCCGGCAGTCCGATGCGCCTTGATGCCGACACCTACAGCCAGATCGACCAGCAGCGCCAGCACGGTCCCATCCGCGAAGGCGCCTTCACCCAGCTGCAGACCCCCCTGCTGCACGGCTGGGGCCGCGGCCCCGAGCCCCTGCTGCTGCGCCTCGACGGCAGCACCACCCTGCCGATCGCCCCCCCCGAGCCCCTGCCCCAGGGGCCCTGGCCCTTCCAGCTGCTGCTGCCCACCGCCCTCGCCGACGGCACCATCCACCACCTGCAGCTGGAAACCGGTGCCGGCCAGGTGCTGGATCAGCGCTTCGAGCTGCTGCCCTTCCACCTCACCCCCTGGGCGGCCCTGCAGCAGCACGCCCGTCCCCCCTTCCCCGACGAGCTTTCGCCCCTGGCCCGCGAGCGCTACCGCAGCCTGCGCACCTGGCTCTGCTGGGCCGATGCCCACGGCACGCCCCTGCCCGCCGACCTGCCCCTGCTGCAGCGCCTGCTCGAGCACCCCCTGCCCCGCGGCGCCTCAAACCAGGAAACCGGCCCCGACGGCGGCGCCGTGCCGCGCCAGCCCCTGCAGCTGCCGATCGCGGCCGATCCCCTGGTGTCGATCGTGATCCCGGTGCATAACCAGTACGGCGTCACCCGCCGCTGCCTGGCGGCGATCGCCTACGCCCCCACCCGTGTTCCCTTCGAGGTGCTGGTGGTCGACGACGGCTCCAGCGACGGCACGGCGGACGCCCTGGCCGCCGAGGCCCCCGGGGTGAAGGTCATCCGCCACGACTTTTCCCGCGGCTTCAACCAGGCCTGCTGCAGCGGCGCCGCCGCCGCCCGCGCCCCCTTTCTGGTGCTGCTCAACAACGACACCGAACCCTGCGCCGCCTGGCTGGAGGAGTTGCTCGATCCCTTCGACCGTTGGGGCGACATCGGCCTGGTGGGGGCCCAGCTGCTCTATCCCGACGGCCGCCTGCAGGAGGCCGGCGGCATCGTCTGGGGCAACGGCGAGCCTTGGAATTACGGCCGCGGCGGCAACCCCCACGACCCCCGCATGGCCTATGGCCGCCAGGTGGATTACGTCAGCGCCGCCGCCCTCGCCATCCGCCGCGAGCTCTGGAACCAGCTCGGCGGCTTCAGCCCCGAATTCTCCCCCGCCTACTACGAAGACACCGACCTGGCCTTCAAGGTGCGCCAGGCCGGCCACACCGTGCGCTATGCCCCCCTGGCCCGGGTGATCCACCACGAGGGCCTGAGCTGCGGCACCGACACGGGTGCCGCCACCGGCCTCAAGCGTTTCCAGGCGGTCAACGGCCCCGTCTTCCAGCAGAAATGGGCCGCGGCCTTTGAGGGCAGCCTTGAGCCCAGCCACGCCGGCGCCGAAACCATCAAGGACCGGGGCATCCTCGGCCGCGCCCTGTTCCTCGACCAGGAAACCCCCCGGCCCGATCGCGATGCCGGCAGCCACGCCGCCCTGGTGGAGATCGAACTGCTCCAGGCCCTGGGCTGGAAGGTGTCACTCCTCCCCCTCAACCTGGCCTGGCTGGCCAACTACAGCGACGCGCTGCAGCGCCGCGGCATCGAGTGCCTCCACGCCCCCTTCGTGTTGTCCCTGGAGCAGTTCCTGAGCGAACGGGGCGGCGAGTTCGACCTCATCTATCTCACCCGCCACACGGTGGCCGCCCCGGCCCGGCCCCTGATCCAGCGCCACGCCCCCCAGGCCCGCCTGCTCTTCTGCAATGCCGATCTGCACCACCTACGCCAGCTGCGGGCCGCCCGCGCCGAGGCTCTGGAGGGCGAGGCGGGCCGCCGCGCCCTCGAAGCGGTGGAGGAGGTGAAGCGCCAGGAGCTGGCGGTGATGCGCCAGGTGGATCTCACCTTCAGCTATTCCGAGGTGGAGCGGGCGGTGATCGAGGCCGAAACCCTCGGCGAGGCCGCCACCGCCGCCTGCCCCTGGGTGGTGCACGGCCCGGAGGCTCCCGCCCCCCTCGAGGGCCGCACGGGCCTCGCCTTCCTGGGCAGCTACGGCCATCCCCCCAACCGCGACGCCGTCGAGGCCTTCCTGCTGCAGGTGTGGCCCGCGCTGCAGCAGAGGCGGCCCGAACTGCGGCTGCACCTCTATGGCAGCGGCCTCGAAGCTGAACTTGCCGCCCGCTGGGCTGCCGAAGCCGGCGTGGTCGTGGAGGGCTGGGTGGCCGATCCGGCCACGGTGTATGCCCGCCATCGCGTCTTCGTGGCGCCATTGCGTTCCGGTGCGGGTCTCAAGGGCAAGGTGGTGGCCGCCGCCGCCCACGGCCTGCCCCAGGTGCTCAGCCCCCTGGCCGCCGAAGCCACCGGCCTGCGCCACGGCCAGGAGGTGCTGATCGCCCGCAACCCCGACGACTGGTGCCAGGCCGTGCTCCAGCTCACCGACGACGACGACACCTGGCGCACCATGGCCGCCGCCGCCTTCCACTACGCCCGCGCCACCTGGAGCCGGGAGCGCGGCCTGGCCCTGATGGCCGACGCGCTGACCCGCCTGCAGCTGCCCCACCGGCCGCCCTCCCCATGAGCACCGCCCGCGACACCCTGCCCGAACCCCTCTCCGGCCTGCCCGAGCCGGCGGTGGTGGAACTGCCCCCCGGCCGCCCCTGGATGGCCCTCTCCGAGCTCAACCGCCTCATCCGCCAGCAGGGCCAGGCCAGGCCCCTGGCCCGCGCCTGGGTGCTCGACCAGCTCGTCCACGCCATCCCCCTGCCCATCGAGGAGGAAAAGACCCTGATGGCCGCCTTCCTGGAGCGCCGCGGCATCCACGACGACGAGCACGTGCCCGGCTGGCTCCAGGAGCGCGGCCTGGTCTTCGACGACCTGCGCATCCTCGCCACCCAGAAGCAGCGCCTGCAGCGCCTGGTGCGCTGCCGCTGGGAGGACGAGGTGGAAGTGCGCTTCCTGCAGCGCAAGCCCGAGCTCGACCAGGTGGTCTATTCGCTGCTGCGCGTCGACAGCGAGGACCTCGCCGCCGAACTGCACCACCAGATCGCCGAGGGGGAAGCCGATTTCGACGGCCTGGCGCCACTCCATTCCGAAGGCCCCGAGCGCCACTGCCGCGGCCAGATCGGCCCCCTGCCGCTGGCCGCCGGCCACGAGAGCCTGGTCAGCCGCCTGCGCCGCGGCCGCCCCGGCCAGCTGTTCGAACCCTTCCAGGCCGGCGAGAGCTGGGTGGTGCTCAGGCTCGAACAGTTCCTGCCCGCCGAGTTGAACGAACCCACCAGGGAGCGCATGATGGGCGAACTCTTCGAGGAATGGCTCGAGCAGCGGGCGCGGCTCCTCCTCGAAGGCCAGCCGCTGCCGCCCCTCGACGCGATGCTCGCCCTGCTGCAGGAGGACGACAGCCCATGACCTCCTCCCCCGGAGCCATCAGCGGCCTGCTCAACGACTTCGCCCCCTTCGACCGCCTCCCCCCCGCCCGCCGCGACGCGATCGATTCCCTGCTGGAGCCCCTGCGCTTCCGCCTCGGCCAGACGGTCCTGCGCCCGGATGTGCTGCCCGATGGCCTGCTGCTGCTCTGCAGCGGCCAGCTGCGCAGCCTCGGCCCCAGCCCCAGCGGCCGGGGCCTGCGCACGATCGAGCGCCTCGGCCCCGGATCCCTGGCCGGCTGGGCCGGCCTGCTGCGCCGCGACCCCTGCGAACACCTGCGCGCCACCACCGAAGTGGAGGCCCTCCAGCTCCCGGCGGCCGCCTTCCGCGATCTGCTGGCCGGCCATCCCGATTTCGCCGCCTGGTTCGCCAACCAGCCCAGCGCCGCCGAGCTCCACACCCTGCTGCTGGCCCTGGCCCAGCGGGAGGCCTACGGCGAAGCCCTCCTCGACGACTGGCCCCTGCCCGCCGAGCAGGTGCGCCTGCGCAGCCTGCGCCCCGGCGCCCCGGGCGAGCTGGGCCTGCCCCCCGGCTTCCGCTGGTACGCCAGCAGCGGCCTCCCCCTGGCCGAGCCCTGGTCGGATCGGCCGCTGGTGCCCCCTGGCCCCGAGGCCCCCTGGCTGCGGCTGGTGGGCCTGGCGATCCCCCGGGAGGCGGAAGCACCGATCAGCCTCGGCCCCGAACCCCTCGCTCCCACCGTGCTGGCCGAGGAGTCCGGCGGCACCTATGCCCCCGCCCTCGAACCGCCGCCGCGCCGCGCCGGCGACCGCAGCGGCCAGCTCGCCCTGGGCCGCGCCAGCGGCAACCGCGCCGTACCGATCGCCCTCTGCCAGGCCCTGGCCGACTACTTCGGTCTGCCCCTGAACCGCGACGCCCTCGCCGATCAAGTGGACGCCATCCTGCAGCGCCAGGACCAGCTCAACCTGGTCAACATCGGTCAGATCATGGACACCCTCGGCCTGCGGGTGGTGCTCTCCCGCGTGCCCGCCAGCCGCCTGGCTCGCGTGCCCGCCCCGGCCCTGCTGTACCAGAACGGCCACTTCGGCCTGCTCGATGGTGTGGAGCCCGATGGCCGTGCCCGCCTGCTGGAGGCCGAGCTCGGCGCCCTGCTGGTGCCGGCCGAGGAGCTGATCACCCACGACGGCGGCCTGGTGGAGCTGCTGCTCTTCGATCGCAAACCGGATGCCAAGCAGCAGCGCTTCAGCTGGAGCTGGTACTTCCCCTTTCTGCGCCAGCACCGCCGCGAGCTGATCGAGGTGCTGGCGGCCTCGGTGCTGATCAACGCCCTGCGGATTGTCTTCCCCCTCGGCCTGATGGTGCTGATCCAGAGCGTGGTGGCCAGCCGCAACATCGGCGCCCTGGTCAGCATCGCCAGCGTGATGCTGCTCGCCACCTTGCTGGAGAGCATTTTCAAAACGCTGCGCAGCTTCCTGTTCACCGATCTGGCCAACCGCGTCGACCAGGACGCCAAGGCCACGATCCTCGACCAGATGGTGCGGCTGCCCCAGGGCTTCTTCGATGCCCGCCCCGTGGGCCAGATCACCTTCTACTTCTCCCAGCTCGATCGCCTGCGCGATTTCCTGCTCGGCCAGACCCTGCCCACCCTGGTGGACTTCGCCTTCAGCCTGATCTACCTGGCGATCCTCTTCGCCATCAGCCCCCTGCTGACCCTGGTGACCCTGGCCACCCTGCCCCTGATCGCCGCCGTGGGCCTGGTCAGCAATCCCCTGGTGCGCAGCCAGATCAACCGCACCATGGCCCAGGCCGTGCGGGCCTCCAGTTTCCTCAACGAAGCGATCACCGGCATCCAGACGATCAAATCCCAGAACGCCGAACTCAAGACCCGCTGGGAATTTCAGAACCGCTATTCCGCCTACATCGGCGAAGACTTCAAGCTCAAGGTGACCCGCGAAGCGATCGCCAACCTGTCCAACTTCCTCAGCAACCTCGGTCAGCTGGTGGTGATCGCCGTGGCGATCTGGCTGATCATCCAGGGCCAACTCAACATTGGCGCCCTGTTCGCCTTCAACATCCTCGCCAGTTACATCCGCCAGCCCCTGGTGCAGCTGGTGGGCACCTGGCAGGACTTCCAGTTCAACACCCAGGCCCTTCGCATGGTGGCCGACGTTGTCGACCGCGACACCGAGCAGACCGCCGAACAGGCCAGCAACATTCCCCTGCCCGCCCTGCAGGGCCGGGTGCAGTTCGTGGATGTGGGCTTCCGCTTCCGCGACCAGGGCCCCCTGGTGCTGGATGGCGTGGATCTGGAGGTCCCCGCCGGCTCTTTCGTGGGACTGGTGGGGGGCTCCGGCAGCGGCAAATCCACCCTGCTCAAGCTGCTCTCCCGCTTCTACGCCCCCCTGCGGGGCAGCGTGCTGATCGATGGCCTCGACATCGGCAAGGTGGAGCTCTATTCCCTGCGCCGCCAGATCGGCGTGGTGCCCCAGGATTCGCTCCTCTTCGACGGCACCATCCGCGAAAACCTGCTGATGGTGAAGCCCGATGCCACCGCCGCCGAGATGATCCGCGCCGCCCGCATCGCCTGCGCCCACGACTTCATCATGCAGATGCCCCAGGGCTACAACTCCAGCGTCGGCGAACGGGGTGCCGGCCTCTCCGGCGGCCAGCGCCAGCGCCTCGCCCTGGCCCGGGCCGTGCTCCAGAACCCCCGGATGCTGATCCTCGACGAGGCCACCAGCGCCCTCGACGCCAGCACCGAGCGCCAGGTGTGCATCAACCTGTTCGAGGCCTTCCGCGGCCGCACGGTCTTCTTCATCACCCACCGCCTCTCCACCGTCCAGCCCGCCGATCTGATCGTGCTGATGGACAAAGGCGCCGTGATGGAGCAGGGCAACCACCGCCAGCTGATGCAACAACGCGGCTGGTACTACGCCCTCTTCCGCAGCCAGAACCAGGAGGGTCTCAGCTGATGGCCGCCCCACCACGTTCCTCCGATCCCGCCTCCCGCCTGGTCTCCCTGCTCGACGGCTGCGTCGACTGGCTGCGCTCCCCCCGCGCCCGCCGCCGCCACCCGGTGATTCCGGTGCGCGTCGATCTGGTGGGCCAGGGCTCCCTGCCCGCCGGAGCCCCCACGGTGGAGACCCCACCCCCCGGCGACCCCAGCGATCCCTCGACCGTCAGCCACCCCTTCGGCAGTGGCCTGGCCACCACCGGCTCCGAGAACGTCCAGGAGTGGTCATTCCGGGAAACGGTGGTGCTGCGCAAGAGCCGCCGCAGCTCCAGCCTGCTGGTCTGGGCGGGGGTGGGCGGGGTGGCCGCCCTCGGCCTCTGGAGTGTCACCGCGCCGATTTCCGAAACCGTGGCCGTGCCGGGCAAGCTCGAGCCCACCAGCACCGTCAAGGACGTCGCCTCCCCTGTCCCTGGTGTGGTGGAGGAGGTGCTGGTGAAGGAAGGCCAAGCGGTGACCAAGGGCCAGCCCCTGATCCGCTTCGACCTGCGCGAACCCCGCAGCAAGCTGGCCGCCGCCGAGAGCATCCGCGAGCGGCTGCTCAACGAGAACCGCGTCGCCAAGGTGACCCTGGGCGAAGAGGCCGCCACCGCCGGCCTCACCGCCAACCAGCAGCGCCAGCTGAGCGACCGCGCCCGCGAGCTCAGCAGCCGCCTGCAGGCCGCCCGCGAGGAACTGGCCAAGAGCACCACCCGCCTGGCCGGCTACCGCGATTCCCTGCGCATCTACGCCGACATCGAACGCCGTTACCAGTCCCTGGTGCGTGATGGCGCCGTCAGCGAGGTGCAGCTGCTCGAGGCCCGCAACAGGATGCAGGACCTGCGCACCAACTTGGCCGAAGAGGAGAGCGAGATCGCCCGCCTGCGCTCCCAGCTGGTCAACACCGGTTCCGGCACCGATGTGGAGCTGCGCACCACGATCGAAGCCAACCTGCGCCAGATCAGTGATCTCGACGCCCAGATCCGCCAGGCCCGCCTCCAGATCCAGTACGGCCTGCTCACCGCCCCCGCCGATGGGCTCGTCTTCGACGTCGACGCCAGCGCCGGCAGCGTGGTCGGCGCCGCCGCCACCACGCCCCTGCTGAAGGTGGTTCCCCAGGATTCCCTGCGGGCCAAGGTGTACCTGCCCAACAAGGCCATCGGCTTCGTGCAGGTGGGCCAGAGCGCCGAGCTCTCGATCGAGACCTTCCCCGCCAGCACCTTCGGCTATCTGCCGGCCAAGGTGGAGCGCATCGGCTCCGATGCCCTCACCCCCGAGGAGCAGACCAAGGTGCTCGGCACCCAGGCGGAGGGTCTCCACTTTCCGGTCATCCTCAAGCTCGGCCGCCAGACCATCCCCCTGCCCGACGCGGGCAGCGTGCCGCTCCAGGCCGGCATGGCCCTCACCGCCGACATCAAGCTGCGCGAGCGGCGCGTGATCAGCCTGCTCACCGGCCTGTTTGAAGATCAGCGCCGCAATCTCCAGCGTCTGCGCTTCCAGTGAGCGACAGGCCCAAAGGCGACTGGTGGCGCTTCGTGCCGCCCGAGCAACGCCGCCGGCGGCGCTTCAAGGCCTGGCGCCTGCGCCTCAGGGAACGCCTGCGCCGACGGTCGGTGGGCATCACCGTGGCCTTCCTCGCCTACGGCCTGGTGCTGCTCTGGCTGGTGCTGCACCTGCCGCCGGTGGTGGCCCTGTTCGCCCTGGCCCCGATGATCCTGCTGCCCCTGCTCGGCTACCTCACCTACTGGCTGCTGTGGAAGGAGTTCCACGAATGAGGACTAGCTTTTCGCGTAGAGGCTGGGCAGGGCCCCCAGCAGCCACTGGGGCATGAACTGCTCGCCGCCGGCGAAGCCGATCTTGCCGGGGGGATAGAAGGGCAGCACCGCCAGCACCACCTGGGTGGCCTTGGGGCGGGTCATGTTGCGCACGTAGTGGGCCAGCTGGCCCCGCAGCTGCCGGTCTTCCTCCGCCAGGGGGGTTCCGGCGTAGCCGCTGCGCAGGAACTTGCGGTAAAGGTCGCCGAAGCTGCTCTCGAACAGGGGCTGCAGCTGGTCGTCGGGGGTGTCCAGCCAGATCTGGCCAAGCTGGCGACGGAAACCGCCCAGCTCCTTGAGGATGGCCCCGTCGTCCGGGTCGATCTCGAACAGATTCACCAGCCCGTTGAGGCGGGTGAGGAACTCCTCGCTGCCGGTGAGCTGCAGGGCCTGGGCACCGGTGAAGGCCGAGAGCTGCGGCAACGGTGGCAGCTCCGGCTCTGGGGCCACCGACGCCACACCCCCAGCCCCAGCTCCAGCCGGCGCCAGGGCCCGGCGCTCGAGGGGGCTGGGTTGGCGCAGGCGCGGCAGCAGTTCCGGTTCGAACAGGCTGGCGTAGTCCTCGAGCAGCCAGTCGGGAAGATTCTGTTCGCAGTTGCGCACTTTCATCTTGCCGCGGCGGAAATAGGGCATCACCGCCAGCAACACATTGGCCATTTCCGGCCGATCGAAGCCGCTCTGGAGCCGTTCGGAGAGATGGTCTCTCCAACTCTCTTCATCGCGCAGCAGGGGCTGGGAGGCCAGCTCAGTCCCGATCATCTGGCGATAGCTCTGGCCCACCGCCGAGCCATAGAGAAGCTCCAGCGCATCGATCGGTGCACTCAACCAGAACTTCGACAGGCACTGGCGTGCCAGCCGCGCCTCCGCCAGCCGGGTGGGGGTGGCTTCGTGGGCGAAATCCATGAAGATCGTGCCCAGCCGCGCCGCCGACCAGGGCGTGATCTGGGGCCGGCGATCCATCTCCATCGGGATGGTGCCTGGATCACTCACCAGTGTATCCAGGAGACCGCTATCTTTTTGCAGCTTTTTTTCACCCCAGCTCACCGTATCCCGGCGTCCGAACAGACGGCTCCAGAGCGACATCACGCAGGTCAGTTCAGGCAGCGGGATTGTAATAGCGTTAGCAGATGGAACTGTTGCTGATCCATCAGAACCATCCCGGCCAGTTTCGTGATCTGACCCCCGCCCTTGAACGCCGCGGCCACCGCGTCCTCGGTCTGGGTGCCACGCCTCGCGGCCAGCGGCTCGATTACGCCTGGCAGACGCCCGCCCTGCCGGCGGGACTGGTGGATCCGCTGCTGGAGACCAACCTGCACCGGGCCGCCCGGGTCCAGGAGCGCTGCCTGCAGCTGCGTGACCAGGGCTACCGCCCGCAGGCCGTGCTCGCCCACAGCGGCTGGGGGGAATGTCTCTACCTGCGCGACATCTGGCCCGAGGCGGTGCTGATCGCCTACCCCGAGCTCTTTGCCAACCCGCTGCTGCTTGGCTACGGCTTCGATGCCGATCTGGGCGAACCCTCCCTGGCCCTGCGGGCCCAGTGGCGCCGCGGCAACCTGATGGGCCTGGCGGCCGTAGCCGACGCCGACGCCTGCGTCGTGCCCACCCGCTTCGCCCGCGACACCTTTCCCGCCCACCTGCGCCGCCGCTTCCACGTGCTGCACGAAGGCCTCGCCCTGCCGCCCGCCGCCAGCGGCAGCACAAGCCTGCGGCTGGAGGGCGGCCCCACCCTGGTCAAGGGCGATCCGGTGATCAGCTTCGCCAGCCGCACCCTCGAACCCCTGCGCGGTTTCCGCAGCCTGCTGCGGGCCCTGCCGGCCGTGCTGGCCGCCCGCCCGGACGCCCGGGCCGTCATCGTGGGGGGCACCGGCAGCGGCTACGGCGCCCCCTCGTCCCACCCTGAGGGCCACAAGGGCGAACTGCTGGCCCTGCTCGGTCACCGACTGCCCCTGGATCGCGTCCATGTCCTGCCGCCCCTGGCGCACCGCGACCTGCTGGCCCTGTTCCGCATCAGTGCCGCCCACGTCCATCTCTCCTATCCCTACGCCCTCTCCTGGAGCCTGCTGGAGGCGATGGCCTCCGGCGCCCTGGTGGTGGCCTCCGACAACCCACCGCTGAACGAGGTGATCCAGCACGGCCACAACGGGCTGCTGGTGCCCTTCAACGACTCCGATCGCCTCGCCGAAACCCTGCTGGCCGTGCTGGCCGACCCGCCCGCCTTCGCGACCGTGGCCGCAGCCGGCCGGGCCACCGTCGCGGCCCGCTACGAGGTGAACCGGTCCGCCGAAGCCTTCGAAGCCCTGATCCGCAGCCTGCGCCTGCTGCGCTGAAGGGCCTGCAGCACCGCCTCCAGCACCGGCCGCCAGTCGCGGTCATCGCCCTGGCGGAACAGGCACAGGCTCGGGTACCAGGGGCTGTCGTGCCGCTGCCTCAGCCAGCGGGGATCGGCGCTGAAGGGCAGCAGCACCCAGGTCGGATGGCCCATCGCGCCGGCCAGGTGGGCCATGGCCGTGTCCACCGTGATCAGCAGATCGGTGCCGGCCAGCACCCTGGCCGTGGCGAGAAAATCACCCGTTGGATCGATGGCCGCGCCGAACAGGTGGCCAACCGGCTCCGCCAGTTGCCGGTCCTCCCCCTGCTGCAGCAGCACCGGCTCGCACCCCAGGGCCACCAGCCCCTCCACCAGCCGCACCAGAGCAGCGGCAGGCAGGCTGCGCTTGCGGTATTCCCGGCGGGTGAAGCCATCACTGAGTTTGCGGCCGCTGGCCCAGGTGAGCCCGATCCGCGGTGGCCGGCCGTAGCCATCAGCAGAGGCGGCGGGGTCCAGGCCCTGCAGGTAGGTGCCCCGCCCATCCGGCCCCGGCGGCTGGGGGCAGGGGGCACCACCCAGGGCCGCCGGCAGCGACAGCAGGCTCACCACGTCCGGACCAACGGGATCCCCCTGGCCGTCTCCGTTGGGTTCGGGTCGGGCCCGCACCTCCGGTGGCTGGGGCAACCAGGCCAGCCCCACCTGCAGCAGCGCCACCAGCGATGGCTCCACCTCCAGCACCACCTGCTGGCCCCGGGCCGCCGCCTGCACCATCAGGGGGGGAATCCAGCGCAGGTACTGCAGGCCATCCCCGAGGCCCTGCTCGGTGCGCACCTGCAGCCGCCGCGCCCTGGCCACCACCGCCCCCACGCCCCCCTCCGGTCCTGGGGCGTGGCTGGCAAGCTCGAAACGGCGCTCCGCCAGGGCATAGGCCTCGTCGTAAGCCTCCAGGCCGATCAGCACCGAGGCATGGTTGCAGGCCACTTCCGGGCCGTCCCGCAGCTGGCGGCTGGCCCGGAAGGCGCGATCCGCCGCCTCAAAGCGGTTGAGGTCGCGCAGGCTGTTGCCGAGGCCCATGAAGGGGGCGGGGCTGGACGGCAGCAGCAGGGACGCCCGCCGGTAGAGCGCCAGGGCCTCCTCGGGCTGATCCGAGAGCCAGAGGGCATTGGCGGTCCGCAGCAGCAGAGGCCCATTTGCTGCATGGGCCTGAATCAGTTCCTGGTAAATGCAGGCGGCTTCGCACCATTCCTGCCGGCTCTCCGCCTCCTTGGCTTCCTGAAGAACCTGCTCAAAGTCGGAATCACCGGAAAGCGCTGGCATGACAGCAATCCTGAAACAGAAAGAACCCAGCGACAACAATGTATCTCCTGAATACCTGCATGTAGGTGCTAACAAGACACCAAAGGCCCAGCAAGGGCAACGTTAAGTTTTCATCCACTGCTGGTGAGATGTTCAAGAATTATCGAGGAAAACGATGTCTGGGATACACATAACTCAAAAACCATGCCCTAAGCTCTCAACCAAATAAGCGGCAGTTCTTGTCGAATGGCTTCCTCCGATACCCTTTCGATCTTCGTGCCGA
This sequence comes from Cyanobium sp. Aljojuca 7A6, assembly GCF_024346455.1. Classification (GTDB taxonomy): domain Bacteria; phylum Cyanobacteriota; class Cyanobacteriia; order PCC-6307; family Cyanobiaceae; genus Cyanobium. The sequence continues at coordinate 18,674 of NZ_JAGQCY010000012.1, read as the reverse complement.
ACCCCGGCGAGACGATCTCCCAAACAACCGATTCCGGGGCCAGGGTCCTCACCAGCCTCAACGGTGGCACCGTCAATTCCCGCGTCTTCCCCAACCAGGGCCGCAAAATCGATGATGTGGGCATCAAGGAGCCCTCAGCCGGTGACACGCGTACCACGTTCTCGCGAGCCTCCAAGGACACTTCCTATATCGGCAACGGGGATGACAACACTGTCACCTTCACCGGCAATGCTAGAAACACCACCATCAGCACAGGCGCTGGCGATGACACCCTGATCGCCACCGACATCACCAAGGGCACCATTTCTCTCGGCACAGGTGATAACACCGCCATCACAGGTGCCCTCAAGGACACCACCTTCTCGGCCGGCAATGGTGCCGACAGTTTCACCATCACCGACAAGGCCGATTCCGTCAGGATCAGCGCCGGCGCCGGTGATGACACCCTGATCTTCGGCGGCAAGGTCAGGCGTTCCACCTTCCTGCTGGGCCTGGGGGCCGACGTTCTCGACTTCTCCGCCAAGGTTCAGAACACCTGGATCGACCTCGGCAACGACTCCGCCATCGACATGGTGTTCTTCAACGCCAGGGGCGACATCGGCAACGGCACCCAGATCTTCGGCGCCGGCGACGGCGATCTGCTCATCATCGGCGGCGAGGAATACGCCTTCGATTACAGCCAGACGGCCTTCATCTCCGCCCAGGGCGACTCGATCACCTTCGGCTGATGACCCCAGCCACCGGTGTCCCGCTTGGAACAGACCCGCTTCGCCCGTAACTACCTCACATGTCTGGAGCGGAGGGACCTTGCAGCTGCAAGGTCCCTCCTTTTTCTCTGGATCAAGACCTACTTCTCCACCCTGCCGGCGGCCCCGAGCCGCTGCGACCTCACCAACCCCGATCTCTGGGGCTGCCTGGCCCAGTACGCCTCCCTCAGCGGCGACCTTTCGCCGGTCGAGGACTTCTGGCAGCGGCTGGATGGCGTCAGCCCCCACAGCCGCAGGCCCACGGCCATTCCCCTGCTGGGGATTCCGATTCTCAACCGGCCCGATCTGCTTCTGCGGCTGCTCGAGAGCCTCGATCACCCCGTCGAGACCCTCGCCATCGTCGACAACAGCATCGCCTCAGGCCTCCCCGACACGGACGCCCTCAGCCGGCTGCTGGCCCAACTCGAGCGGGAGCCGCCCGCCGGCATCGGGCGGGTGCGGGTGGCGCGGCCCTTCGCCAACCAGGGGGTGGCCTCCAGCTGGAACGCGATCCTCACGTCCTTTCCCGAGGCGCCCTTCGCCCTGCTGGTCAACAACGACGTGGCCTTCGCCCCAGGGGTCCTGGCCCAGGTGATCGAGCGGATCGAGCCGTCCCGTCCCCAGTTCCTGCCGCTGCTGCCGGCCCCGCAGGAGTTCTCCGCCTTTGCCATCACACCGGCCGCCTGGAACCGGGTGGGGCTCTTTGATGCCAACTTCCACCCGGCCTACTGCGAAGACCTCGACTACGCCGAGCGCCTGCGCGCCTGCGAGGCCATCGCGTGGATCACCCCGGACGACCTCCAGAGCGTGCAGCTGAGGGCCAACCCCACGGCCAGCGCCACCATCGCCAGTGATCCACGGCTGGAAGCCTGCAACCGCACCACCTTCCTGCTCAACAGCCTCTGGCTGCACAGCCAGAGGCGCCTGGAGCAGCCCCACCGCGGCAGCTGGATACGGCGGTGGTTGAGCCAGTGGGACCTGGATTCAGCCCCTCCCCAGGCCGCCGAAGCCCCCGTCGAGGCGGTGCTGCCATGACCACCCTGCCGGGCCTGATGCGCCGCTTCCAGAACCAGGACCTCGGCCCCCGGCCGCAGATCGTGGTGCTCGGGGCCGCCAAGCTGGGCAACTACGTGGTGCTGCAACCGCTGCTGCGGGGGCTGCGCCACAAGTATCCCAGCGCCCAACTCACCTACGTGGGCAGCCAGCGCACCCGGGAGCTGGAGCGGCTCAACCCCTGGATCGATGCCAGCCTGCCCTTGGCGGAGCAGGGCCCCGCGGCCCTGGCGGCCCTGGCCCAGTGGCGCCGGTCTGTGCCAGATCGGGCCAACGGCGACGGGGTAGCTCTGGTGATCAACGCCGACGGCCACGCCCCCCACACCGCCGCCTGGACCCGGGCCCTGGCGCCCCGCTTCGTGGTCGGAGCGGCACCGATTCCCCCCGGCGACCACCCTCTCCAGGCCCTGGCCCTCGATCCCCACTGGGCCAGTCCCACCCTGATGGAGCGCTACGGCGGCTGGATCGGCAGCAACAGCATCCGCGAACTGCACTGCCGCGTCGCCTGGGTGGACACCGACTTCGAGCGGGTGGAGCTCCCTGCCGAGACCCCACCCCCGGGGCTGCCACCGGTGTTGATCGCCGTCAACGGCGAGCGAGCCGCCAAGCTCTGGCCGCTGGAGAACTGGCTGGCCCTGCTCGAAAAGCTGCAGCTGGAACTGGGCCTGGCCGCCAGAGGCATCGGCCTCATCGGCGGCCCTCCCCCCGCCGAACCGCGCCAGCCCGGCGATCGGCTTGAACGGGCCCTGCTCGCCCGCGCCGCCGGCCTGCGTGATCTGCGCGGGCGCCTCAGCCTGCCTGCGCTGGTGGGGGCCCTCGCCCACAGCCGGCTCTGCATCGCCGTCGATTCCGGGCCGCTGCATCTGGCGGCGGCCGCCGGCTGCCCCACCGTGGCCCTGTTCGGCACCGACGCGGGCGGCCTCGGATCCAGCCCCCGGGATCTCTGGGCCCCCCGGGCCGACCATGTCTGGATCAGCCGCAGCCAGCACCGCTGCAACGGCTGCCAGCAGCTGCGCTTCGAGAACCCCGCCTGCCCGCTGGAGCAGCACGCCTGCATGGAGGGTCTGCCCCCCGAGGCGGTGTGGCCCCTGGTGCAGCGGGCCTGGCAACAGAACGGGCCCGCTTAACTGAGCGACGGCGGCCTCAGCCCCCCATCTCAGCCACCCCCGCCCGCTGCTGCAGCCACTCCAGGCCCATCACCAGCACGATGCCGAACGCCGCGAGCAGCAGTGCCGCCACCAGGGCGCCGCCATCGGGGGGAGCCGCCAGGGCATCGCGCAGCACGATCACTTTTCCCCTGGCGTTGGTGGCACTCTCCAGAACGGTGCGGAACGGCCAGATCTTCCAGAGCGAACCGGCCATCACCCCCACCAGCAGGGCCACGGTCTGGCCATGCCAGCGGGCCAGCAGCCAGCGCAGCAGCCGCACAAACACCGCCAGACCGATGGCGCAGCCGGCCGCAAAGGGCACCAAGGTGGCGAGATCAAGGCCCTTCACCGCCTCCATCACGTGCTGGTACTGGCCCAGCACCAGCAGCAGAAACGAGCCGGAGATGCCCGGCAGGATCATCGCCATGATCGCCACGGCGCCACTCCAGAACAGGGTGAAGGGGTCGTGGGGCATCGTCACCGGCACCAGGGTGACGAACACCAGGGCGCCCGCCGCGCCCACCGCCATCGCCACCAGACCGCTGGCGCCCCAGTGGGCATGGCGGGCGATCAACACGATCGAGCCCACGATCAGGCCGAAGAAGAAGGCGAACAGCCACACAGGATGGGCGACGTACAGCCAGGTGATCGGCCGCACCAGCAACAGCACCGAGCTGGCGATTCCGGCCAGCAGGGGCACCAGGAAACCCAGGTGCACCTGCGCCGCCGCGTCGGCCCAGCGCCCCTGGCCCAGCAGCCGCAACAGCTTGAGATCGAAGCCCGCCACCGCCTCCAGCAACCGGCCGTAGATGCCAAGGATGAAGGCCATCGAACCGCCGCTCACCCCCGGCACAACATCGGCCGCACCCATGGCGAGGCCGCAGCCAAGCACGTAGGGCCAGCCGGGCGAGGGTGTGGCGGCAGGGGCGTCAGCCATGGAAGGGGCCTTGAGGTGTGGGCATCTTGCCGGGGCAGGGGCGGCCGGTGCTCCAAAAAGGGCAACAGCGCAACCCCCGCCAAGGCAGCCGTCTGAGGCTCAGGAATCGGTGGGTGGTGTGGGCGCCTTGCCCGCCATCAGTTGTTCGATCTTGCGGATCCGGCCCAGGGTTGTCTGCCACACCTCAAGGCGAAAGGCGTCGTCTGCCGGACAGCTGGCCACCATCGCCTCGATGTCCTCCCGGCGCTCGAAGGCCTCCCACAGCTCCCTTTCCATACGGGCCCGCTCGATGAAGTTCCAGCGCTTCAGCCAGAGCACGCAACACGCCGCAAGTCGCTTCAGTGTGACGCGCTGCAGACCCGGCGAGGTCGCCATGCAGCCGGCAATGGGAGACTGGCGCCCTGCAGCTCCGGGCCGTTCCGATGAAAGCCCTCTCCGTGCTCGGCTCCACCGGCTCGATCGGCACCCAAACGCTCGAACTGGTCGAGGAGTTCCCCGACCGCTTTCGGGTGGTGGCCCTGACCGCCGGCAACAACCTCGACCTGCTGATCGAGCAGATCCAGCGCCACGCCCCCGAAGCGGTGGCCCTGGCCGATGCCGAGCGCCTCCCCGAGCTGCGCGACCGTCTCACCAGCCTTGACAGCGTCACCCGCCCGGCCCGTCTGCCGGAACTGCTGGGCGGCCCGGAGGGGCTGGAGGCCGCGGCCGCCTGGCCCAGCGCCGATCTGGTGGTCACCGGCATCGTCGGCTGCGCCGGTCTGCTGCCCACCCTGGCGGCGATCCGGGCCGGCAAGGACCTGGCCCTGGCCAACAAGGAAACCCTGATCGCCGCCGGCCCGGTGGTGCTGCCGGAGCTGAAGCGCAGCGGCAGCCGCCTGCTGCCCGCCGATTCGGAGCATTCGGCCCTGTTCCAGTGCCTGCAGGGCACCCCCTGGGCCGACACCGCCCGTCTCTCCACCGGCGTACCGACACCAGGGCTGCGGCGGATCCAGCTCACCGCCTCCGGCGGGGCCTTCCGCGACTGGCCCGCCGCCGACCTGGCCAAGGCCACCGTGGCCGATGCCACCAGCCACCCCAACTGGAGCATGGGGCGCAAGATCACGGTGGATTCCGCCACCTTGATGAACAAGGGTCTGGAGGTGATCGAAGCCCACTACCTGTTCGGGCTCGACTACGACCACATCGAGATCGTCATCCACCCCCAGAGCATCATCCACTCGATGGTGGAACTGGCCGATTCCTCGGTGCTGGCCCAGCTGGGCTGGCCCGACATGAAGCTGCCCCTGCTCTACTGCCTCAGCTGGCCGGAGCGGCTGGACACCCCCTGGCGCCGCCTCGATCTCACCGCCGTGGGCCAGCTCACCTTCCGTGCCCCCGACCGGGAGAAATACCCGTGCATGGCGCTCGCCTACGCCGCCGGACGCGCCGGCGGCACCATGCCGGCGGTGCTCAATGCCGCCAACGAACAGGCCGTGGCCCTGTTCCTGGAGGAGGCGATTCCCTTCCTCGCCATCCCCGAACTGATCGAGCGGGTCTGTGACCGGCACCGGGCCGACCACCACGGCGAGCCGTCCCTTGACGACGTGCTGGCCGTGGACGCCTGGGCCCGCCAGGCCACCGTCGAGGCGGCCGCCCTGCAGGCGCTGCCGGCGTGAGCGGCGTTCAGCACCACCTGCTGCTCTGCGCCACGCCCACCAAGGCGCTCTGTGGCGACCCGGCCATCGGAGCGGCCAGCTGGGACCGGCTCAAGCAGCTGGTGCGCGAGCTGGGGCTGGAGGAGCCAGGGCGGCCCCAAGGCGTGGTGCTGCGCACCAAGGCCGATTGCCTGCGCCTCTGTTGCGATGGGCCAGTGCTGCTGATCTGGCCGGAGGGAGTCACCTACGGCGGCGTCACCCCCGAGCGGATCGAGCGGATCGTCCGCGAGCATGTGGTCGGCGGGGTGCCGATCGAGGAGTGGATCGTCCGCCGCACCCCCTTCAACCACCCCCTTCCCCCCGGCTGAGGCGCTTCAGCCAGGCCACCACCAGCCGATCGGCCCAACAGGCCGGCCCGTCGCCGGGGGCATGGAAGCCGTTGTGGCCCCCCTGGGGCGTGATCAGCACCTCCAGGGCCGATCCCGTGCCGGCAGCAGTCAGCTGCCGCAGCGGGCCCACCGGCACCCAGGGATCGTCGCCGGCATGGAGCAGAAGGCTGGGGGGCAGGGGCTGGCCTTCGAGCAGGGAGACCAGGGGGCTGGCGGCGGCGTAGTAAGCCTCCACCGTGGCGAACCCCCAACGCGGCGCCGTGATGGCCGCATCAAAGGCCCGGATCGTGCGGGCACGCTTCGGGCCCACCAGCGCCTGACGTTCCGCCTCCTGGAGCCCCCCCGGATCGGCCAGGGTCTGCTCCCGCAGGCGCTGCATCAGCCAGCGCTGGTACACCCGGTTGCGGCGGCGCTCAAACTGCACGGCGCAGACCCCCAGATCAAGGGGACCGCTGACACTGACCAGGCCATCAAAGCCCAGGCCGCCCAGGCCGGCGTTGAGCAGCACCGTGCCCCCCAGGGAAATGCCGGCGCCAAACAGCGGCAGCTCGGCCGCCAGCTTCCGGGCCCAAGCCACGGCCGGACGGAGATCCTCGTTGCAGAGGGCGCAGTAGGTGCCTCGGGCCAGGGGCCGGCCACGCCCGGCGCCCCGCAGGTTGAGGCGCAGCACGGCGAAGCCTTCGGCGACCAGGGCCAGGGCCAGGCGCCGCGGGCCCTGGCCATCGCTGGAGCCCCCCAGACCATGCAGCACCACCACCAGACCTAGCGGCTCTTTGGCGTCTGGGCGGTCCAGCAGGCCGAACAGCTGGCCGCCGTCCGCCAGGGGGATGGACAACGCCTCGGCGCGCTCGGGGGGGAAGCGCAGGGGCCGCAGGGTGTCCCGCAGGGTCTGCAGATCCCCCCCGATCCAGGGGGTGCGCTGCCGGAAGGCCGGCAGGCCGAGATGGTGGGGAAGTTGGCTCACCACCCCGGCCCCAGCCTCAGGCCGCCACCTTCGTCTTGCCCACGCCCATGGAACGGAGCTCGCTCAGCAGGCCGTTGAGCACCGCCTTGGCGTCACCAAAGACCATGGCGGTCTGGGGCATTTCGAACAGGGCGTTGTTGATGCCGGCATAACCGGCCCCCAGGCTGCGCTTGACGACGAACACCTGGCGGGCCTGATCCACCTCCAGCACGGGCATGCCGTACAGGGGGCTGGTGGGATCGTTCTTGGCCTGGGGGTTCACCACATCGTTGGCCCCCAGCACGATCACCACATCGGTGCGGGGGAACTCGGGATTGACCAGATCCATCTCCAGCATCTGCTCGTAGGGAACGTCGGCCTCGGCCAGCAGCACGTTCATGTGACCGGGCATGCGTCCCGCCACGGGATGGATGGCGTAGCTCACTTCCACCCCATGGCTTTCCAGCAACTTGGACAGCTCCCGCAGGGAATGCTGGGCCTGGGCCACCGCCAGGCCATAGCCAGGCACGAACACGACGCGCTCGGCCTGCTCCAGGGCCATGGCGCATTCCTCGGCACTGCAGCTGGTGATGCGGGTGTAGCCGGCCTCGCTGCCGCCACCGCCCACGGCTGCGGCGCTGGCCCCGAGGGCCCCACCGAAGAGCACCGACACCAGGGAGCGGTTCATGGCCGTGCACATCACCTGGGTGAGGATCAGGCCCGCCGCGCCCACCATGGCGCCAGCCACGATCAGCAGCTGGCTGCCCACCACGAAGCCCGCCGCCGCGGCCGCCACGCCGGAATAGGAGTTGAGCAGGGAGATGACCACCGGCATGTCGGCCCCGCCGATGGGCAGGGTGACGCCGATGCCCAGCAGGGTGGAGCCCCCCATCAGCAGCCACAGGGGCAGGCCGGACGGATCTCCGGGCAGCAGCAGGGCCGATACCAGGCAGAGCACCGCCAGGGAGATGTTGACGCCGTGGCGCAGGCGACTCTGGGTCCAGCCGGGGGTGTCCAGCCAGCCCTGAAGCTTGGCCATGGCCACGATCGAGCCACTGAAGGTGATGGCGCCGACGAACACCGACACGGCGATCGACACCAGGGCGACGATGTCGGACTTGCCGCCATCGAACAGGGCCACACCCATGGCCACCAGCAGGGAGGCCATGCCGCCGCAGCCGTTGAAGAGGGCCACCGTTTCCGGCATGGCGGTCATCGGCACCCGGCGGGCGGTGACCAGACCGGCGAGGCCGCCGGCGGCACTGCCGGCGGCGATCAAGAGCCAGGCGATCGGATCGGGCCGGATCTGGATCAGCAGCCCCACCACGGCCAGTCCCATGGCCAGGGCAGCCAGGGCGTTGGCCCCGCGGGCGGAACTCACCTTGGAGAGGCCCTTGATGCCAAGGGCCAGCAGGAGCACGGCCGCCAGATCAATGCCGGCAGCGAAAGCATCCATGGAAAAGGTCATCGGCTATCGCCCTTGCGGCGGAACATGGCGAGCATGCGATCGGTGACGAGGAAGCCACCGATCACGTTGTAGAGGGCGAAGCCCAGGGAAAGGGCTCCGATCACCAGCAGGGCCGTGTTGTCTCCGGCCTGCTGGATGAGGGTGAGGGACGCCAGCACGGTGATGCCGCTGATGGCGTTGGCCCCCGACATCAGCGGGGTGTGCAGGGTGGGGGGCACCTTGCCGATCAATTCCAGACCCAGCAGGCTGCCCAGCAGGAGCACCCAGAGGGACTGCGTCAGAACGCTCATGAACGGGCTCCGATGGGGGTCAGGCCGGCGGTCACGACGATGTCGTCGCGGCGGCAGGCGCCGGCGTGGGTGAGCAGACAGCCATCCAGGATCGGATCCTCCGGATCCAGCCGGAAGCCGTCTTCGCCCAGCACGTGCTCCACCAGGGTGGCGATGTTGCGGGCGTAGAGGGCGCTGGCGTGGTTGGGCACGGTGCTGGGCAGGGTGTCGGCCCCGATCAGCAGCACGCCCCGGCGCTCCACCGTGGCCCCGGGGATCGTGCCGAAGCAGTTGCCCCCCTGGGCCACGGCCAGATCCACCACCACCGCACCGGGCCGCATGCCGTCAAGCATCGCCTCACTGATCAGGCGGGGAGCCGGCCGGCCGGGCACCAGGGCGGTGCAGATCACCATGTCGGCCAGGGCCAGCTGGTCGGCCAGCTGCTGGCGTTGGGCCGCCAGGAAGGCCTCACTGGCCTGGCGGGCGTAGCCCCCCACCTCGGCCGGGGCCTCCTCCAGCTGGGGCGGGTCGATGAAACGGCCCCCAAGGGATTCCACCTGTTCCTTCACCGCCGGCCGCACATCCGAGACGTACACCACACCGCCCAGACGACGGGCAGTGGCCAGGGCCTGCAGACCAGCGACGCCCGCCCCCAGGATCAGCACCCGGGAGGGCTGGATCGTGCCCGCCGCGGTCATCAGCATCGGCACGTAGCGATCGAGGGCCGCCGCCGCCAGCAGCACCGCCTTGTAGCCGGCGATGTTGGCCTGCGACGACAGCACATCCATCGACTGGGCCCGGGTGATCCGGGGCAGCAGCTCGAGGGCGATGGCGGAGGCCCGCCGTTCGTTGAGGGCCTGGACCAGGGCGGTGGCGCCGTAGGGGGCCAGCAGGCCCACCAGCAGGGATCCATCGCGCAGGCGGCCCAGTTCCTCGCTCGGGGGGGGTTGCACGCAGAGCACCCCGTCGACCGTCCCCCAGGCCCCAGCCTCCCCGTCCCATAGCTCGGCACCCACGGCGGCGTAGTCGTCATCAAGGAAGCCGGCCGACTGGCCCGCCCCCCGCTGCACCTGCAGGGTCGCCCCCTTGGCCACCAGCCGCCTGACCGTTTCGGGGGTCGCGGCGACCCTCCGCTCACCGGGAGCCGTCTCCCTGGGAATCAGCAATTTGACCAACGCGGGGCCACACACAGTTCTTCCGCGATAGACAGCCCCGCCGTGGACGGCAAGCACCCAGACGCCAATGTGCGGACACGCCCACCGGACGCGACCGCCGTTGGCGGCAGCCCCCTCGCCAGCCCAGCAGAATCAGCCCATGGCGCCACCGTCCTTCGATCTGGGTCTGCGCCGCGAGGCCGCTGTGTCGGGGAGCCCCGGCGCCCCCCGCGGCCCCGAGCCCCGGGCCTGGCAACGGCGCCTGATTCAGCTGCTGCGGGCCCGGCTGGTCGCGGCGAGTCCCGGGGGGCAGGACGTGCTGCTGCACGCCGGTCCCGGCGCCGGCAAGACCCTGGGGGCCCTGCTTGCCTTCCAGCAGCTGCAACGGGAAGGACGGCTGGATCGGTTCATGGTTTTTTGCCACCGCAGCGCCATCGCGCGCCAATGGATCAGCGCCGCCGCCCGCCTCGGCCTGGTTTTGCAGGAGTGGGAAACCCCAGGCGGAGCCGCCACCTCGCCGCCCGGCCAGGGCCTGCTGCTCAGCTACCAGGCAGCCGCCCTGCACCGGCTGCGCCTGGAGCGGGAGCTGGGCCGCCAACATCAGGGCAGGCGCTGGCTGGCGATCGCCGACGAAGTGCACCACCTGGGCCTCGATCCCCTCGAACCGGAGGCCACGGCGTGGGGGCATGCCTTCAGCAGCCTCAGCGGCGGCGCCCAGCTGCGCCTGGGGCTCACCGGCACCCCCTTCCGCGCCGACAACCTCGGCTTCTGTTCCGCCCGCCGGATCCGGATGCACGACCAGGACGGCCCGGCCGAGCGCATCATTCCGGACCTCTGCGTCGAGCCCCGTGCCCTGATCGCTGCCGGCGATGTGCGGCCCCTGGAATTCCGGTTCCAGGACGGCTGGGTGGAACACGGGCGCCCGGAAGACGGACGGGACACCGAGACCTCCCCCCTGTCGGCGGAGCTGCGGGAGAGCTGGCGGGCCCGCAACCTGCGTCGGGCCATCCGGCCGGGGGATCGGGGCGGGATCGCCCTGCGGCTGCTTCTCCAGGCCCGCCGCCGCCTGGAGCGGGTCCGGCTGGAGCATCCGGGGGCCGGCGGCCTGGTGGTCGCCCGCGACATCGGCCATGCGGGCGCCATCGCCGACCTGCTGGCCAAGGAAGGGGACCGGGTGCATCTGGTGCACTCCCAGGACCCGGAGGCGGCCCAGCGCCTGGCAGCGTTCCAGGCCGGGGAGGCCGACTGGCTGGTGAGCATCGACATGTGCGCCGAAGGCTTCGATGCCCCCCGACTACGGGTGGTGGCCTACCTGACCACCGTGGTCACCCGCAGCCGCTTCGTTCAGGCGATCACCAGGGCCGTGCGCATGGATGGGGATCGCTCCAGTCAGGAAACCATCCCGCGACGGCCGTCCTATGTCTTTGCACCGGCCGATCCCCTGCTGATCGGCTATGCCCGGGGCTGGACCGTCAGTGAGCCCTATGTGATCCGGACGCGCCCAACGGACGCGGCTTCTGGCACGGCCGGCCCGTTGGGTGGCGACCAGCGCCTGCCCCTGCAGGCCCTGGCGGACGATGCCGGACGAATGCTCAGCGTCAGCGGCCCCGAACTGCCGGTGTTTCGTCGCCAATTGGCTTAAAATTGGCTTCATTTGACTTGTTGCAGGCGCTTTTCCTGCAACGATGTGACAACCAACACCGTCGACGCGTCCACCAGCCGCCAACGTGGGCACCACAGGACATCCACCGAGATCATTCCGATGGACAGGCCAAGAGGCGATTCCAGCGAACAGGACGAATGTTTTGATGCCCCCCTTGATGCTGCCGTCCATCGCCGCGTGACCGTGGCGGTCTGCTGGGCCCTGGCCCGCCGGGCTGCCCTCGATGGCCGCGAGCTGTTCGAAGACAGCTATGCCATCAACGAGGAATTCCGTGAGTGGCTCCTCACATTGGAAGACCACCCCGAACTGCTTCAGGCCAATGTTCTGATGGTGCCCAGAGACTTGCACCTCGGCCGCCGTCCCGAAACGGACGGCCTGCTGGAGATCTGAGCCGGCTCAGCGACGCCTGGGACCGCCGGGACGGTTCCCCCCTGGCCGGGGGCCGGTGGCTCCGGCGTTGCGCTCCCGGTAGGTGATGCGGCCCCGGGTCAGGTCGTAGGGGCTGATCTCCACCAACACCTTGTCGCCGGCCAGCAGCTTGATCCGGAACTTGGTGAGCTTGCCCGCCGCCCGGCAGAGACACTGGTGACCGGCAGGCTGCTCAAGGGTGACCAGGTAGAACCCGTTGCCCTGCTCCTTTTCGATCACACCGGACGTTTCGATCATGCGGGAAGGGTGGCCTGAGGAAAACAACAGAGGTTCAGCTTAAGCGTCGGCCGTGCCTGCTCCAAAGCCCGTCACACGGTGAGAAGACCGGAGCGATAGGGTCAGCCGACCAAGCGCCCAGGCCCCACCCCATGATCCTTCCTCCCATCGCGATGGATCTGGGCCTGCTGCTCATCTCGATCGGCGTGGTCAACCTCTGGCGGGCCCGGGAAAGCTCCTGATCCCGCGGGGCCGTGACCACCACCCTGCTGCTCCACAAGCCCTACGGGGTGCTCAGCCAGTTCCGTCCGGAACCGGGCAGCCCCTGGGGCACCCTGGCCGAGCTGATTGATCAGCCGGGCGTCTATGCCGCCGGTCGCCTGGACGCAGACAGCGAAGGACTGCTCGTGCTCACCGACGATGGGCAACTGCAGGCCAGGCTCACCGATCCGGCCAGGGGTCACTGGCGCCGGTATCTGGTGCAGGTGGAGGGTGTCATCACCGCAGCGGCCCTCGACAGCCTCTGCCAGGGGGTGATGGTGCAGGGGCGACGCACCCTGCCGGCCCGTGCCCGGGCCGTGGCGGACCCCGCCCTTCCCGAGAGAGATCCGCCGATCCGCCACCGCCTGCGGGTGCCGACCGACTGGTTGGAACTGGAGTTGCGCGAGGGGCGCAACCGGCAGGTACGGCGCATGACCGCCGCTGTGGGTCTCCCCACGCTGCGCCTGTTGCGGACGGCGATCGACCTGATGGACGGAGGCCCGCCCCTGGATCTGGTCGGCCTGGCCCCCGGCGCCTGGCGCGCCGTGAGCCCCCTGGAGCAAGAACGCCTGGCGGCCCTGCTCAGATCAGGGCGTCCTTGAGCTCCCTGACCGTCTGAAGCTGACCGTAGTAATAGTTCGCCCGGGCACGACGATCGGGATCCTCAAGGGTGTCGAAGGCATCGAAGCCCAACGACGCCCAGAGCTCGTGGCCACAGGCCCGTGTGAGCTCTCCGATGGCCTCCTCCTCCAGGTTGGCCAGACGCCGCTGGAGGTTCTTGATCTGGGAAATCGCCATGACAGCCGGCAAACCCCTGCAATAGTACACACGAACTGGCGCGTGGCACCGCTTCAGAAGGGAAGCTTCTTCTTGGCTTCCTTGTCGAGGTCGGACTCCATCTCCCGCAGGCGCCGCAGGATCGTGTCGTAGTACTCCTTGAGGTAATCCTCCAGCCGAGTGGTTTCGGCCGGATCGAGGCCGAAGGCGGCGTAGCTGGCCTCCATCGGCGCCGTCAGGGGCTCGCCTCCGCCCACCACTTCGGCGAAGGCGAGACGTTCGGCCACGTTGAGGCTGGCTTCGAAGAAGCCTGTGACCGACTGCATCAGCCCCAGGAGCACCGGCGGCACCCGAAACACCCGGGCTTCGCGGCCGCTGTAGCGCTCACAAAGCTGGGTGATCTCCCCGGTGATCCAGGCCCTCGGACCCACGACCGGGAACGCCTGCCGGATCGTGTCGGGTCGCTCCAGGGCCGCCACGGCGAAACGGGCCACGTCCTGGGTGTTCATGTAGGCGATCGGCGTCGGCGCCCCGCTCACCCAGACGGTCTGGCTCTCCAGCACCGGAATCGCAAACTGGCTGATCAGGCCCTGCATGAAGGCGACACCGCGCAGGATCGTGTAGTCGAGGTCGGAGGCCTCAAGCCACTCTTCGGTGCACGCCTTGATGTCCATGAGCGGCACGCCACGGTGCTTGGAGGCACCCAGCAACGACATGAAAACCAGTCGGCTCAAGCCGGCGCGGCGACAGGCCGCGAAGAGGTTCTGTTTGCCATCCCAATCGATCTCATAGGCACTGCCACCGTCGGTGGCCCGGGCCGTGGCAGCATCGATCACCGCCTCCTGGCCCTCCAGGGCGTAATCCAGACTGGCGGGCTCCAGCAGGTCGCCGCGGGTGAGATCACAGCCCCATTCCTGAAGGAAGGCGGCCTTGCGAGGGGAGCGCACCACACAGCGGACAACATGGCCGGCGTCGAGGGCACGACGGGCGATCTGGCGACCGAGGGTTCCTGTTCCACCGATGACCAGAACCTTCATGGACCCCTGCAAGGGAAGGAGATTGAGCCTAGGGGTGCGTCAGTCCCCGGCGCGCTGCTCAGTCGTTGAGGAGCTTGAGCAGCAGGGCGCCGCCCGCCAGCCCGACGGGGATCAGCACCCAGAAGATGGCGGCGGTGCCGAAGATTTCAGAGGCCATGGCCCGGACAAAGGGGAACGGGCTACCTATCTAGCAGCCGTTGCGGCCGCCAACCTCCTGGCCGTCGCCACGACCAGGGGCCAGGGGGCCTCCGTGCGCAGCTGGCCGGCCATCACCCCGCTGGCCGCCGTGGCGAAACCCTCCGCCGTCAGCGCCGCCACCAGCGCCGCCAGCGGCGGCGGACCCTGACCCAGGCGGCGGGCAATCGCGTCCACCGGCCAGCAGCGGGGTGTCGTGGCCGGATCGTCCCGGAGCCGCTCCAGCCGCCGCCGTCCAGGCCGGTCCAGGTGGGCTTTGCCCGCCTCGGCCTCCTGCAGCATCGCCGTGAGCGTGGCGGGATCCTGGAGGGGGCCGATCCAGAGCGGGCCACTCACCGCCAGGGACGGCGCCTCGCCCGATGCAGCTCCAGGGCAATCGCAAGGCCGCCAGCGTCCGAGCCGCAGCAGGCTCTGCACCTGCTGATCGCCGCAGCCGTGGCAATGGGCCACCAGGCCCAGCTGGGCCTCCTCTCCGCCGGCGGGATGCCGCTCCAGGCGCACGGCGGTGCGGAACGCCCGCCCTTCGCTGAAGCTCAGTATGGGGAGGATCCCCCGCCCCATCGCCCAGGCGGTCCGGGCCAGCAACCCCAGCTGGAGGCGCAGGGCGATCTCCCAGCTGGCGGGGTGAGCCCTGGCGGCGGCACCGAAACGGCGCACGGCAGCCCGGCGGTCATGGCCCGTGGCCGAACGTCCGTCGGTGCTGGCCAGGTAGAGCACGCCGCCGAAGGCCACCGCCTCCAGGGCCAGGGGAACCAGGGCGGCCGGACAGCCGAAGGCATCCAGATCCACCAGCTCGAAGCGACGCCCCTCCACCAGGCAACCGGCCAGCAGCTGCTCGGCGGTGGCGGTGCTCAGCTGCCGTTCCACCCCCACCGGCAACCGGGACAGATTCCGCTCCAGCAGGGGCAGGCGATCCGGGTCGGCGTCGTTGGCCCACACCGCCCCGGCACCACCCTCCAGGCCATAACGGAGAGCCCGGATGCCGCAGCCCGCCATGCCATCGAGGACCCGCAAGGGACCGTCCAGCCCTCGGGCGGCCAGCGTCCGTGCCAGCAGCACGCCGAAATCCCTGGCCGGCCGCGAGGCGGCTCGGAAGAAGCCGTCACCGGTCTCCACCAGGGCCGCACCTTCGCAATAGTGAGGGGGTTCGCTCAAGTCCAGGTCCTTGCCGCAACCATCGGTGTCGTCCGCCGACCCCCAGCCTGCCCCCGGGGAGGTCGCACCGCAGGAGGGAGCTGAGTGGGGCGATCACGCCCAGTGGCTCTGGCGCGGCCAGAGCTGCCATTGGCGCCGCCTGGGGAGCCCTGACCGACCGGCGCTGCTGTTGTTGCACGGCTTCGGAGCCGCCAGCGGCCACTGGCGCCGCAACGCCGGCCCCCTGGCGGCGGCGGGGTGGTGCGTCTACAGCCTCGATCTGATCGGCTTCGGTGCCTCCAGCCAGCCGGGGCTGGATCGCCATCAGGCCCTGGACAACCGCCTGTGGGCCCGCCAGGTGCAGGCGTTCCTGGCGGAGGTGGTCCAGGCGCCGGCGGTGCTGGTGGGCCATTCCCTCGGTGGCCTGGTGGCCCTGACCTGCAGCGTCTATGCCCCGCAGTGGGTGCGGGCCGTGGTGGCGGCTCCCCTCCCCGATCCCAGCCTGCTGATGGCCGGGCGGCGCCCGCCCCGCCGCCGCCCCTGGCGACGGCGACTGCAACGGGGGGTGATCCATCTCCTGCTGCGGCTCCTGCCCCTGGAGCTGCTGGTTCCGCTGCTGGCCCATTCCCCCCTGCTCGACCTGGGCATCCAGTCGGCCTACCACCACCCGGTGATCGGTGACCAGGAGCTGCGTCGGCTGATCGCCCGGCCCGCTCGACGCCCCGGAGCGGTCAGGGCCCTGCGGGCCATGAGCATCGGCATGGCCCTGCGGCCCTACCGGGCCACCGCCGTCTCGCTGCTGCAACGGCTGGGGCGGCCCACCCTGCTGGTCTGGGGCGGCCAGGATCGGCTGGTGCCGTTGGAGGTCTCCCAGCAGTGCCTGCGGTTGCGCAGCGACCTCGACCTGCACGTGATCCCCTCCTGCGGCCACTGTCCCCACGATGAAACCCCTGACGCCTTCGGTGGCGCGGTGCTCCGCTGGCTGGAGCGTCTGGAGACGGGCTGAAGGGACGACGTCCCCTGGCGCGTACCGTTGGTTAGACCGTGCCGGCTTTCCCCCCGGTCCCCCGCCGCACCCCGCTCACGAGCCCGACATGAAGCACACCCTCTCGGTGCTGGTGGAAGACGAATCGGGCGCCCTGAGCCGCATTTCCGGTCTGTTCGCCCGGCGGGGTTTCAACATTGAGAGCCTGGCCGTGGGGCCGGCGGAGCACCGGGGCATGTCGCGCCTGACCATGGTGGTGGAAGGGGACGACCGCACCCTTGAGCAGATGACGAAGCAGCTCAACAAGCTGATCAACGTGCTCGGCGTGATCGACCTCTCCACCATTCCGGCGGTGGAGCGGGAGCTGATGCTCCTCAAGGTGTCGGCGCCCGCGGAGAATCGCGGCGCCATCTTCGATCTGGTGCAGGTCTTCCGGGCCAAGGTGGTGGACGTGGCCGATGACGCCCTCACCCTGGAAGTGGTGGGGGATCCGGGCAAGCTGGTAGCCCTGGAGCGGCTGCTTGAGGCCTACGGAATCCTGGAGATCGCCCGCACGGGCAAGGTGGCCCTGGAGCGAGCCTCGGGGGTGAACACCGAGCTGCTCAAGGCCACCGTCTCCGACAAGCGGGTCCCGGCCTGAAAGGGCCTCAAGGCTTCTGCTTGACCAGCGTGCCCCCTTCGATCACCCGGGCCCTGATCAACTTGTCCCCCTGCTGGATCCGGTCGATCACCTCCATGCCCTTGCTCACCCGGCCGAACACCGCGTAGCGGCCATCCAGCTCAGGCAGCGCCTGCAGGGCCACATAAAACTGGGCGCTGGCCGAATTGGGGTCGGCGGAGCGGGCCATGGCGATGGCGCCGCGCTCGTGGGTGAGGGCCAGCTGGCGCGTGGCTGTCGGGGTGGTGATCTCCTCGCCGTAGCGTGGTTCCGGGGCGCCGCTGAGCTTGAGCTCCAGGGGAATGAGTCGGGACTCGCCACTGGCAGGGTCCACGAAGCTGCCCGAGCCGTAGTCACCGGGGGCCACTTTCGGGTCGGCACTGCTGGGATCGCCGCCCTGCACCACGAAGGGCACCGGCTCCTTCACAACCCGGTGAAACACGGTGCCGTTGTAGGCACCTCGCCGCACCAGATCGACGAAGTTGCCCGCGGTGAGGGGGGCCGCCGCGCCGTCGAGCCGGAGCTCCACAGGACCCTTGCTGGTCTCCATCGCCACCACCGCCGTGCCCTCCAGGCAAGGGGTGTTGGCCGCTTCGCATCCCAGCGGTCGGTTGCCGGTGTCGGCGGCGCAGGCCGCCAGTCCGAGGGGTGTCAGGCCGAGAACCAGCAGCAGCAGCAGCCGCCAGCCCAGGGACGCGGGGTTCGTGCGGTGTCGTCCATCGCGCTGTCGCATGTCAGAGGCCCTCCAGGGGAACACCCAGAAAGCGGGCCAGGCGGGCACCCGCCAGCTCAAGGTCGGCCAGGGGCATCGGTTCCCCCACCCGGGTCAGGGGCATGTCCCGACGACCCTGGACGCGCAGGGCCAGGCGCCGCTGCGGACTGAGGCCGTCCCGCACCTCCACCTTCACCGCCTGGATCTCCCGCAGCGGAATCACCACCTCAATCAGCTGGCGGAAACCGCGGCGGCTGATACGGGCTTCGCCAGCCCCCCGGTCGAAGCGGTTGCTGCCCGAGCCCACATTGATGCCGATCACAAGCCAGAGGTAGATGGCCAGCAACAGCGCCGCCACCCCGTAGAGCCCCATCACGAGTCCCTGGGGCACCCAGACCAGGGCGGCGGGGTGGCCAATGGGCAGCAGATCGCGGCCGAAGCGGCTGGAGGCGCTCGTGAGCACGAAACCAAGGCCTCCGATGCTGACGGCGGCCGCCACCAGGAGGTTGGAGAGACGCCGGGAGCCGAGCACCGGTTGCTCCAGCACCTGCTCGTCGGCGGAAGGGGAAGCGACGCCAGGCGAAGCCATGCGGGACGAAAGGGCAGTGGGTGGCCATCCTGCCGTGAAGCGTGCCGGAGGCGTCAGTTTCAGCCCGTGTCGCCTGGCGCGGGGGGCGGATCAACGTTGTTACCATCCCCCGGTAACCCACAGCCCTGCGGGTCATCCGCACCGCTTTCACCCATGACGATCGCCCTAGGGCGTGCACCGGCCACCCGTGGATGGTTCGACGTCCTCGACGACTGGCTCAAGCGCGACCGCTTCGTTTTCGTGGGGTGGTCCGGTCTGCTGCTGTTCCCAACGGCCT
>NZ_JAGQCY010000011.1 GCF_024346455.1 Cyanobium sp. Aljojuca 7A6 | reverse complement strand
GGGGATCATCAGCACACCGAACCAACCGACGTAGAGGCGGTTGTTGGTGGAGGTGACCCACTCACAGAACTGGTTCCACACCGAAGCGCCGGAGCGCTGCTGGAGAGTGGCGGTCATGAGTGCGAGAAAAGGTAACAACGGACAGCGCCGTAACGCCGAACCGATGAAGGAGGTAGAGGCGGAATCCCACCTGGAGCTACTGTAACAGAGTGTTGCGGAGTGTGAGCGATGCCTTCATGAAGAAAAGCTGTGCTTCCGTCCGGCCACCGGCGGTCAGGACAAGCTTGTTAGCGTCCAACCACCCCATCGAGCCGCGCGAGCCGTGAGCGACCAACGGGTGCTGCTGGTGCGGCTGCCCTGCAACCCGATCTTTCCGATTGGCCCCATCTACCTGGCCGATCACCTGCACAAGTGTTTCCCCGCTCTGCCCCAGCGCATCCTTGACCTGGCGGCCGTGCCCCTGCTCGATGTCCAGCGGGTGTTGCTGGAGGCGGTGGATCAGTTCCGCCCCACCCTGCTGGTGTTTTCCTGGCGGGACATCCAGATCTATGCGCCGGTGGATGGCCGGGGCGGCAACCCGCTGCAGAACTCCTTCGAGGTCTTCTATTCCTCCAATCCGCTCAAGCGCCTGCGCGGGGCGCTCGGCGGGCTGCGGCTGATGGGCTCCTACTACGGAGAGCTGTGGCGCAATCTGCGGCTGGTGCGGCGGGGCCTGCGGCGCGCCCGCCGGCACAACCCCGGGGCCCGGGTGGTGATCGGCGGCGGGGCGGTGAGTGTGTTCTACGAGCAGCTGGGCCGCGGCCTGCCCACCGGTTCCGTGGTGTCGGTGGGGGAGGGGGAAGGACTACTGGAGAAGCTGATCCGCGGCCAGTCGCTGCAGGCGGAGCGCTGTTACGTGGTGGGGGAAGCCCCCCGCCCGGGCCTGATTCACGAGCAACCGGCGGGTCTGGAGAAAACCGCCTGCGACTATGCCTACATCGCCTCGATCTGGCCCCAGCTCAACTGGTACCTCGACGGCGGCGACTTCTACGTCGGGGTCCAGACCAAGCGCGGCTGCCCCCACAACTGCTGTTACTGCGTCTACACCGTGGTGGAAGGCAAGGCTGTGCGCGTCAACCCCATCGATGAGGTGGTGAGAGAGATGCGGCAGCTGTACGACCGTGGCGTGCGGGGCTTCTGGTTCACCGATGCGCAGTTCATCCCGGCCCGGCGCTACATCGACGATGCCAAGCAGCTGCTGCGGGCCATTCAGCTGGAGGGCCTCCTGGATATCCGCTGGGCCGCGTACATCCGTGCCGACAACCTGGACGCCGAGCTGGCCCAACTGATGGTGGCCACGGGCATGAGCTATTTCGAGATCGGCATCACCTCAGGATCCCAGGAGCTCGTTCGCAAGATGCGCATGGGTTACAACCTGCGCACGGTGCTGGAGAGCTGCCGCCTGCTGGCGGCGGCCGGGTTCCGCGAGCATGTGTCCGTCAACTACTCGTTCAACGTGATCGATGAACGGCCCGAGACCATCCGCCAGACGATCGCCTACCACCGGGAACTGGAGAGCATCTTCGGTGCCGACAAGGTGGAGCCGGCCATCTTCTTCATCGGGCTTCAACCCCACACCCACCTGGAGCAGTACGCCTTCGATCAGGGGATGCTGAAACCCGGCTACGACCCCATGAGCCTGATGCCCTGGACAGCCCGCAAGCTGCTCTGGAACCCAGAGCCCATGGGGCGGGTGTTTGGCCGGATCTGTCTGGAGGCCTTCGAGCGCAACCCGGCCGATTTCGGCCGCACCGTGATGGCCCTGCTGGAGAGGGAGTACGGCGTGGCCCCCCTGGAGGAGGCACTGCGGGCTCCGGTCGAAGGGCGCCGGGCGCTGGCAACGGCGGTGCGCTGAATCAGGGGGGGCAGGAAAGGCGGAGACGAGAAGATGGGGAAGGTCCTTTGGAAAAGACGCCATGACGTCAGCCTGTCAAGATGACGCGTAGACGGCTGCTTCGGAAATTTTAAGGTAATATCCGGTTCCAAGCGGCACCGCACTGGTTTCAGGCGCCTGTCCTGCAAGCCTTCTCCACCCCAGGCTTCCCCCAAGCGCTCCCCTCACCCATGGCCACCATCAACGACACCCCTCTCGGAACCCCCACACTCCGTCAGGCCATCAATGCGGCGGCAGCAGGGGACATCCTTCTGCTCGAGGATGGCACCTACGCCTCAGTCCGTTCGCTGGCCAAGCAGACCTCCGTTTCTGGGGTGGTCCGGGCCTCCGGCTACGCCGTGATCGGCACCTCCGAGGCGGGCACCATCATCAAGGACACCCGCATCTACCAGAGGAACGTAGATGGCTCCAACAACGGGCCCGGCACCGTCGCGAACCTGACCCTGGAGTACACCGCAGGCGGTCTCTCCGATGGTGGAGCCCTTCTGAGCGCAACTTCTGCCGGTGCGTTCCTGATCCGTGATGTCACCTTCAGCGGCACCCACACAGGTTGGAACGGCAACGGCAACCTTTACATGTCGTTGACCTCCTTTTCGGCCACTGCACCGATCACGGCGGATCTGACCCTGGAGGATGTCACGGTCACGCTGAACGGGCAGTCTGGATTCGATCCCTTGACCGGATCCGGGGGCAGTGCCTTCCTGCACAGCTGGAACAACAACGGCAAGGTCCAGATTCTCGACAGCACTTTCGATGAAGCTGGTTTCCTGAGCAGTTTCAACATCACCAACTTCGCCGGATCCGTTGCCTCCGGTTCGG
Source organism: Cyanobium sp. Aljojuca 7A6 (assembly GCF_024346455.1). Classification (GTDB taxonomy): domain Bacteria; phylum Cyanobacteriota; class Cyanobacteriia; order PCC-6307; family Cyanobiaceae; genus Cyanobium. The sequence goes on along the minus strand of NZ_JAGQCY010000011.1, from coordinate 111,502 downwards.
TTCAGATCTCAGGCAACACCTTCACCCGCTCCGCAAATCAGGCCGTGGTGCGCCCCACGGGCAACCGTCTGGGCAATGTCGAAGCCACGCTGGTCGGAAACAAGTTTGAAAATGGCTCCTATCTCGATCTTTACGATGTCAACAAGCTCATTACGCTGACATCGAACACGTTTTCGACCGTTGCCGATGGCTTTGGCCTTCGCATCAACGGCCCCACCGTCGGGGTGCTACCTGTCCTGAGTGGCACCAACGTCTTCAGCGGACCGGGCCTTGCTCTCAAATACGTTGACCCGGGCGTTAACAAGTTCGTGAGCCTGGTCGGGACCTCCACCGTCAATGGAGCGTCCTTCACCAAGCTCACCGCCGGTGGGCAGGGCAACGACACCCTCACCCTTGCCGCCGGCTTCGCCGACTGGGTCAGCGGCGATGACGGCAATGATTCCATTTCCACCGGTGACCTGAACGATGTCCTGCTGGGGGGGGCGGGGAACGACACCCTGACCGGCGGCACCGGCGACGACACCGTGAGGGGTGGGGCTGGCAATGACACCCTCAACTACACCGTTGGCTCCGATGGTGTGGATGTCATGGATGGGGGAGACGACTTCGATACGTTGGTATTGACATCTGGTACGGGCAATCAAACGCTTACCGTCGGTTTTGATGGGTTGGCGATCACCAGCGTGGAGGGTGGAGCCATCGCCAGCATCGAATCGATATCGGCGAATCTTGGTACGGGTACGAATGACAGATTGATTTACAGTTCGACAGCCAATGTTGTTGTCAATCTGGCGACCGGTACGGCCTCTGGTTTTTCGTCTATCGCCGGCATCGAAAGTGCGAATGGTGGTACTGGAGATGATTCACTCACAGGTGGCAGTAATAATAACAGGTTGAATGGTGGATTGGGGGGTAATGACACGTTGGATGGGGCCGGCGGCAATGATTCTCTGTTTGGTGGTTTGGGGGTGGATGTGCTGACGGGTGGTCTCGGGAATGACATCTTCTTTTATGATTCCGTTGCCGACTCTGGTACAACTGCTGCGACTCGCGATGTAATAACGGACTTCGCAGGTGCAGGCTTGGTCGGTGGAGATAGAATTGATCTCTCTGCCATTGATGCGAACACCGTTTTGAATGGCAACCAGCGCTTCTCCTTCATCGGCACCGCAGCATTCTCGGCTGCGGGTCAGTTGCGTTACTTCCAGGACGGCACCAACACCATTGTGGAAGGCAACACCACGGATGCCTCAATAGCCGAATTCACCATCCAGGTGAATGGGTTGCAGAACTTCAATGCCGCCGACTTCGTCCTGTAAGTTCCCTCAGGTTTGTTGGGTCACAGGCCGGCAGCCTGCTTTTCACTGAAGCCCCCGGGTCAGTGCCCCTTGTGATGGTCCGGAAGGGCTTGGGTGACTGGTTACGAACTCTGGGGGACCGTCAACCGTTGGTGTTGGGTATGTCGTCCTCTCGGCACCGCCTCTTCCGCCAGGCCCTCAGAGCCAGCATTCCCCCCAGACCCACCCATCCCACCAGCCCGCCGATCGGATTGGGCTGGCTGCCGCCTGGTCCCGCCAGCCATGGGGGTGCGTTGGGTAGCAGCTCCACCAGGCCCGCCTGCAGGGCGAACCAGCCCCCCACCAGTCCGCCGTGCAGGCCGACCGCCCCCCAGAGGATCCCTTGATCGCTCCGGCGCAGCAGGGCCAGGTTCAGCCCCAGCAGGACCAGGCCACCGAGCAGCCCCACCGCTCCCATCAGGCCGGCACTGCTCCAGGGGTGCACCAAGGCAAAGATGGCTGCCTGCAGCAGCAGCGCCCGTCGAGGCGCCAACAGCCGCTGCAGTTCGCCCCATAACCAGCCGCGAAAGACCAATTCCTCGGCGAAGCCCACCCCCACCAGCAGGGCCAGGGCGTTGAGCCTCTCGCCCCCTTCCAGGCCCGCTGGGCCGATCCAGCGAGCGCCGCCCAGGGTCAGCAGGGCACCCACCACCAGGGCCAGCAGCACCAGGGACGTCAGCAGCCCTCGCCCGAAGGCCCCCAGGATCGCCAGCGGTGGGGCCACCACTCCCAGGGCGCGCCAGGGATGGGATTCCCCCCAGGCCCGCCGCAACCGCAGTGGCAAGGACAGCAGCAGCAGCAGTAGGGACACCATCGCCCCGGCCAGGTTCACCTGATCGGGGCGTAGCCCTGGGGCGAGGCTGCCCAGGGGCCGAACCAACAGCCAACCCAGCCCGTAGAGCACTGGCACGTAGAGGAGGGTCCCCATCCAGCGGGGACCGTGCCGGCCTTGCGGAATCTCCGGGGAGACAGCCACTCAGGCCTCCGGCTCGATCGTGCTGGTGAGGCCCTTGGCCTTGAGGGTTTCGCTGTAGAACTCCGCCGGCTCCAGATCGCAGACGATCACCAGCCCCACGCCGGTGTTGTGGGCTTCCAGCATCACGGCGATGGCATCCTGTTCGCTCAGGGACGGGACCACCTGGCGCAGGGTGTTCACCACGTATTCCATGCTGTTCACCGGATCGTTGTGAAGCAGCACCTTGTAGCGGGGCGAGGTCTTGCGCACCCGCTCCGGAGCCTTCTCGATCACGGCGGCGCCCCCCGGCGATCGGGTGGGGGTTTCGGTCGCCGCCGGGATGGTCATGGGCATGGCCGCTCCGGTCCTCATTAGGGCCAACTCTAAAGAGCCCGGATCCGCCGCATCGCCTCGTCGACGTTGGCGCGGGAGTTGAAGGCCGACAAGCGGAAATAGCCTTCCCCGGCGGCTCCGAAACCACTGCCGGGGGTGCCCACCACATGGGCCTGGCCGAGCAGATGATCGAAGAAGCCCCAGGAATCCAGCCCTTCTGGCGTCTTGATCCAGACGTAGGGGGCCTGCTCGCCGCCGTAGACCTGCAGCCCGGCGGCCGCCAGTTCGCGGCGGATGATGGCCGCGTTCTCCATGTAGAAGCTCACCAGGGCCCGCACCTGCTCCTGGCCTTCCGGCGAGTACACGGCTTCGGCGCCCCGCTGCACGATGTAGCTCACCCCGTTGAACTTGGTGCTCTGGCGCCGGTTCCAGAGCCCCCACAGCTCCACCGGCTCGCCGGTGGCCGTGGTGCCGGTGAGTCCCCGGGGCACCACGGTGAAGGCGCAGCGGGTGCCGGTGAAGCCGGCGTTCTTGGAGAAGGAGCGGAACTCGATCGCACAGCGGCGCGCCCCCTCGATCTCGTAAATCGAGTGGGGCAGCTCCGGATCAGAGATGAACGCCTCGTAGGCGGCGTCGAACAGGATCAGGGCGCCGTGGGCCAGGGCGTAGTCCACCCACTGCTGCAGCTGCTCCCGGGTGGCGACCGCGCCGGTGGGGTTGTTGGGGAAGCAGAGGTAGATCAGATCCACCGGCTGCTCCGGCAGGGGGGCAACGAAGCCGTTGGCCGCGGTGATCGGCAGGTAGGTGAGGCCCCCGTAGCGGCCGCCATCGTCGGCTTCGCCGGTGCGGCCTGCCATCACGTTGCTGTCCACGTACACCGGGTAGACCGGATCGGTGACGGCGATGCGGTTGCCGGCCCCGAGGATGTCGAGGATGTTGCTGCTGTCGCACTTGGAGCCGTCGGAGACGAAGATCTCTTCAGCGCTCACCTCGCAGCCGCGGGACTGGAAGTCGTGGCGGGCGATGGCCTCCCGCAGCCAGGCGTAGCCCTGCTCCGGGCCATAGCCGTGGAAGCCCTCCCGGGTGCCCATGGCCTCGATGGCCTGCTTCATCGCCTCGCGGCAGGCCGCCGGCAGGGGCTCGGTGACGTCGCCGATGCCGAGGCGGATCACGGCCGCCTCGGGATGGGCCTCGCTGAAGGCCTTGACGCGTCGGGCGATCTCGGGAAACAGATAGCCCGCCTTGAGCTTGAGATAGCTGTCGTTGACCTGAACCATGGGAGGGAAGCGGAAGGCGTGGCGGCTGGGCGTGGCGGCATCTTCCTATGCCGCGGTGCGGCCTGCCTACCATCGGTTCCCAGCCTGCAGGCCCTGGCCTTGACCGTTGCGCCGATCGACTTCGCCGCGCTGGTGGACAGCACCATCTCCCGGCCGGCCCGCTACCTGGGCAACGAGCGGGGGGTGGAGGACCGGGACTGGTCGGCGGCCCGGGTGCGCTGGGCCCTCACCTATCCGGAGGTCTACGAGGTCGGCGCCAGCAACCTCGGCCACGTGCTGCTCTATTCCATCCTCAATGCCGTCCCCGGCCAGCTCTGCGACCGTGCTTACCTGCCGGCGCCCGATCTGGCGGCCCGGCTGCGGCAGCGGGGCGCGCCCCTGTTCGCGGTGGAAAGCCACCGGCCCCTGGCGGCCTTCGACATCCTCGGCTTCAGCCTCAGCTACGAACTGGGTGGCACCAACATCCTGGAGATGCTGGATCTGGCCGGCCTCCCGATCCTGGCCGCCGACCGGGGCGACCTCCCCCTGGACGATCCGGCGGCAGCGCCGCTGATCTTCGCCGGTGGTCCCACCGCCACCGGCAACCCGGAGCCCTTCGCGCCGTTCTTCGATTTCCTGGCCCTGGGGGATGGGGAGGAGCTGCTGCCCGAGATCGGCCTGGTGGTGGCCGAGGGCAGGGCCGCCGGCCTGGGCCGCCGGGCCCTGCTGCGGGATCTGGCCGAACTGCCGGGGGTCTACGTGCCGGCCCTGTACGCGCCGGGGCCTGATGGCGTGAGCCTGCTGCCACTGGAGCCTGGCCTGGCCCCCCGGATCCAGCGGCGCACGGCCACCCCCATGCCCCACTACGCCATGGGCCTGGTTCCCCACATCGAAACGGTGCACGACCGGCTCACCGTGGAGATCCGCCGCGGCTGCACCCGCGGCTGCCGCTTCTGCCAGCCGGGGATGTTGACGCGCCCGGCCCGGGATGTGGAGCCCGAGGCGGTGATCGAGGCGGTGGAGGAGGGCATGCGGCGCACCGGCTACAGCGACTTCTCGTTGCTGTCGCTCAGCTGCAGTGATTACCTGTCCCTGCCGGCGGTGGGGGTGGAGCTGCGCAACCGGCTGGCGGAGCACAACGTCAGCCTCACCCTGCCCAGCCAGCGGGTCGACCGCTTCGACGATTCCATCGCCCACATTCTCGGCGGCACCCGCCGGGCCGGGCTCACCTTTGCCCCCGAAGCCGGCACCCAGCGTCTGCGGGACATCGTCAACAAGGGGCTCACCGATGCGGAACTGCTGCGCGGCATCCGCACCGCCATGGAGAACGGCTACAGCCGGGTGAAGCTCTATTTCATGATCGGTCTGCCGGGCGAGACCGACGCCGATGTGCTCGGCATCGTCGACACCTGTCGGGCGTTGCAGCAGCAGTGCCGGGATCTGGGCCGGTTGCAGCTCAACATCACGATCAGCAATTTCACCCCCAAGCCCCACACGCCGTTCCAGTGGCACAGCGTGTCGACGGCGGAATTCCGTCGCCGGCAGCAGTTGCTGCGTGACGCCCTGCGGCCCCTGCGGGGCCTCAAGACGAACTTCACCGACGTGCGCCTGTCGGCGGTGGAGGACTTCGTGGGTCGTGGGGATCGGCGACTGGCGCCGGTGATCGCGGCGGCCTGGCGGGCTGGGGCGGGGCTGGACGCCTGGTTCGAATCCGCCGATCGCACCCATGCCGCCTGGACCGGCGCCATCGAGGCCGCCGGCCTGGGGGGCTCCTATCGCGCCCTGGAGATGGGCGGCTGGAGTGCGGCGGAGGCCTTTGCCACGGGCGACCTCGAGGCCTTCTGCCGCCAGCCCCTTCCCTGGGACCACATCGATTCCGGCGTCGACAAGGCCTGGCTGGCCGAGGACCTCCGCCGGGCCTTGGCGGCCGCCGTGGTGCCGGATTGCTCCTTCGACGGTTGCAGCAGCTGCGGCGTCTGCGGCCCCGAGCTTGGCCACAACGTGGTGATCCCGCCCCCCCCGGTTCCGCCGCCGATCCCGGCGCGGGCGCCCGCCAGCGAACGCGTCTGCCGGCTGCGCTTCGGCTTCGCCAAGACCGGCTCCCTGGCCCTGATCAGCCATCTGGACACCCTGCGGATGCTGGAGCGCGCCCTGCGGCGCAGCGGTTTGCCGGTGAGTTTCACGGGCGGATTCCACCCCCTGCCCCGGCTGCAGGTGGCGCTGCCCCTGCCCCTGGGGGTGGAGGGCCTGGGCGAGTGGCTCGATCTTGACTTCGCCGCCCCGGTCGACCCAGAGATGGCCCGCCAGCGCCTCCAGGCGGAACTCAGCCCCGAGCTGACCTTGCTCTCGGTGCAGGCGGTGCCCCTGGCGACCCCCGGCCTGGCCCAGCAGATCCGCACCGCCCATTGGCGGATCGCCCTGCTTCCGGCGCCGGATCAGCCGGCTCCGGCACCGTCCCAGTGGTCAGCGGCCATCGCCGCGTTAGTGGACGCCACCACCCTGCCCTGGCAGGACCAGGACAAGAAGGGCCGACCCCGCCAGCGCGACTGCCGCCCCTACCTGCTCGACCTCCGCCCGGCGCCGCTGGAGGCCCGGGGTCCGGAAGGGGCGATGCAGGTGCTGGATCTGGAGGCCGCCGTGGATCCCCAGGGCCGCAGCCTGCGACCCGAACATCTGCGCCACTGGCTGGGCGAGTCCCTCGGCCTGCCCTTGGTGCTGGGGGCGGTCCAGCGCCGTTGTCTTCGGCTGGACGCATGCTAAGTTCGCCCTAGACGGAGAAAGGAATCGCGGGGATCCTTCCCTTCTTCCTCCTCCGCCCAGACGCTTCTGCAACAGAGATGCTTTCTAGAAGCTTCTCGGCGTAAGCGCGATCACAGTCAACACTGCTTGGTTCGGTCTTCGTTGCTTCGCATCGGGAAGGGAAGACAACCCTTCCGCCACGCTGCCGGCCCGACGACGTCTTTGCTTCTCCTCAGGCCCTTGACATCAAGGGCCTGTACCAGGCAAACAGCCGGCTCCATTGCTTCCGGAGTTGGTCTGTTCCTCTTCAGTGGCTGCGCGACCGCCATGGTCGGCGTCCGATTCCTTCCCTCCACCTGCCCTCTGGCAGGGCTCCACAGAGCCCACCATCTCTTCCATGCCCCAGCAGATCGTCATCGCTGAGCAGTTGCGGATCGCCGCAGTGCTCAACGAGGAACGCGTCGATGAACTGATCGTCGCCCAGGGTCGCTACCAGATTGGCGACGTCTATCTCGGAACCGTTGAAAACGTGTTGCCCGGGATCGATGCGGCCTTCGTCAACATCGGAGAAAGCGAGAAGAACGGCTTCATCCACATCACCGACCTCGGACCCCTGCGTCTGAAGAAGGGCGGCGCCGGCATCACCGAGCTGCTCGAGCCGAGGCAGAAGGTGCTCGTCCAGGTGATGAAGGAGCCCACGGGCACCAAGGGGCCGCGCCTCACCGGCAACCTCTCCCTGCCTGGCCGCTTCCTGGTGCTGCAGCCCCACGGCCAGGGGGTCAACATCTCCCGCCGCATCAATGGCGAGAACGAGCGCAACCGGCTGCGGGCCCTCGGCGTGCTGATCAAGCCCCCCGGCGCCGGTCTGCTGATCCGTACCGAGGCCGAGGACGTTAGCGAAGACATGCTGATCGACGACCTTGAGGGTCTGCTGCGCCAGTGGGAGTCGATTCAGCAGGCCGCTGAGACGGCCTCACCGCCGGTGCTTCTCAACCGCGATGAGGATTTCATCCACCGGGTGCTGCGCGACCTGTACAGCCCCGATGTGTTGCGCGTGGTGGTCGACAGCCCCGATGCGGTGGCGCGGGTCAATGCCTTCCTCGGCTCCGACCAGGCCAATCTGCTGGTGGAGCACCACGGCGAATCCACCGAGATCCTTGAGCACTATCGGGTCAATGCGGCCATCCGCGATGCCCTCAAGCCCCGGGTGGATCTTCCCTCCGGCGGCTACGTGATCATCGAGCCCACCGAGGCTCTGACGGTCATCGACGTCAACTCCGGATCGTTCACCCGCTCGGCCAACGCCCGTGAGACGGTCCTGTGGACCAACTGCGAGGCGGCCGTGGAGATCGCCCGCCAGCTGAAGCTGCGCAACATCGGCGGCGTGGTGATCATCGACTTCATCGACATGGAGTCCCGGCGTGACCAGCTGCAGCTGCTGGAGCACTTCACCCAGGCCTCCCGGGACGACACGGCCCGTCCCCAGATCGCCCAGCTCACTGAGCTCGGCCTGGTGGAGCTGACCCGCAAACGCCAGGGTCAGAACATCTATGAACTGTTCGGACGGGCCTGCCCCAGCTGTGGGGGCCTGGGCCATGTGGCCGTGCTCCCCGGCAAGGACACCCTCCAGCCCCTGGCCACGGTCTCCGGCCTGGTGCGATCGGCGGCCTCGGCCCGGGCCGAAGTGGCCAGCCCCGCCAACGGGAGTGCTGAGGCCGGCAGCAGTGGCCGGCGGCGGCGCGGTGGTCGCGGTGGCCGGGGTACCGAAGCCGAGGGCCAGGCGTCGAGTGGGTTCGCCGAGGGCGGTGGCAACGGCGCCGCCGTGGTGCCTGCCCCCCAGGAGCCCACCCCCTCCACCGATGCGCCCCAGCGCCGCCAGGAGCCTGAGGTGCTGGCCGTGCCGATGGACGCTGAGCAGGAGCTGGTGTATGGCTGGATGGGCCTGAGCCCAGCGTTGCTGCTGGATCCGATCCCCTCCGGAGAGAGCCTGATGGTGCGCGTGGTTCGCCCCGATGCCGATCCCGAGGCTGTCATCGAGGAAGCCCGCCAGCAGCTGGCCGCCAGCGGCTCCCGGCGCCGCCGGCGCGGCAGGAACGGCGAGGGGCGCAATGGTTCGGCTGAAGCCACTGAGGTTGCTGACGTCTTCGAAGCTTCTGACCCCTCCGAAGCCTTCGACACCTCCGAATCCACCGAGGCCCCTGATCACCACGAGATGATTCCCATCCTGGAGATCACACCGGCCCCGTTCGAAGTCGAGGCTGTCTCTGCTCCTGCCGAGCTCGTCAGCGTGGCGCTGCCCAGCCGCCGCTCCTCCAGCAGGTCCACGCCGGTGGCCGCGCCAGTCCCGGTGGCGGCGGCCGCCGCTGGGCCAGAGGCCGAGGCCGGCTCCAGTGACGCCGGCGAACCGCGCCGGCGCCGGCGCCGTTCCTCTGCCTCGGGCTGATCGGCGCGGCCCCCAGGCCCTTGGGCGATCCGAGGCCCTCTGGCGATCCGACGCCCCAGTCTGGGGAGGCCTCGACCCCTCCTCCTGTGCCGGGGTGGATGAGGTTGGTCGGGGCAGCCTGTTCGGGCCGGTGTTCGCCGCCGCCGTGGTGCTGCCGCCGGTGGCCCTCGCGCCCCTGGTGGCGGTGGGCCTCAACGACAGCAAGAAGCTCACCGCCAGGCGCCGGCAGGCCCTGGTTCCCCTGATCCGGCAGCACGCCCTGGCCTGGGCCCTTGGGCAGGCGAGCGCCAGTGAAATCGACCGCTGGGGTCTGCGCCTGGCCACCGAATGGGCGATGCTCCGGGCGCTGCAACGCCTGTCCAGGCCGCCCCTGCTGCTGCTGGTGGATGGGGTGCTTCCCTTGAGGCCGTGGCCTGGGCCCCAGACCACCCTGGTGGGCGGCGATGGCCGTTGTGCGGCGATCGCCGCCGCCAGCGTGCTGGCCAAGCAGGAACGGGATGCCCTGCTGGCGCGCCTGGCGCTGCGCTATCCCGGCTACGGTTTGGAGCGCCATGCCGGCTATGGGACGCCCCAGCACCGCGAAGCGATCCTGCGGCTGGGGCCCACCCCCCTGCACCGCCGCAGCTTTCTCAGCTCGAACGGCACCAGCGCTGGAAGTCCCCCAGCAGCTGCTGACTCACCCGGGAGCTGATGCCCAGCAGGATGCCGCCGAGCACCGAGCGGCCGGTGGCCTCCAGCACCTTGGGGGGGATCAGTTGCAGCAGGGCGGGACGGCTCACCGTCACCGAGAGGCTGGCTTCGCCGGTCAGGCCGCCGTCGGCCGCGGCGAGCCAGGAGCAGAGGCCGAGGCGGAAATCCTCCACCAGTCCCAGCCCCTCCAGCTGGCAATCAAGGGCCTCCAACTCCAGCCGGCCGTCGCGATGCGCGACCTGCAGCTCCACCACCGGCTGGATCTTCAGCTGGAACACCTTCACCTGGCTCACCGTGTAGCGGTAGCGGCCCGGGCCGAGGGGTTCGAGCTGGCGGGGATCGAGCAGGGCGTGAACCACCCGCTCCTCGTCGTCCAGATAGGCGGGCAGGCGATCGGCTTCGCTGAGCACCGGAAGGTCGAGTTGCTGGCTGGCGCTGAAGGCCAGGGACATGGCCTGCGGGCCGGCAGGCCATGATCCTACCGATCACCCCAGACCGCCCCACCGCCATGCGTCTTGCCTTCCTCGGTCCCGTCGGCACCTACGGCGAGCAGGCGGCGCAGCGACTGGCGGTCCTGGAGGGCCTGGAGGGGGTGGATTTTGTGCCCCAGCAGGGCATCCGCGCCGTGATCAGGGCCCTGGCCGACGCTGATTGCGAACTGGCGGTGGTGCCGGTGGAGAACTCCGTCGAGGGGGGCGTCACCAGCTGTCTCGATGCCCTTTGGGAGCACCCGGACCTGGCGGTGGCTCGGGCCCTGGTGCTTCCCATCCGCCATGCCCTGGTGGGCAGTGGCCCGCTGGAGGCGATCAGTGAAGTGCTCTCCCACCCCCAGGCCCTGGCCCAGTGCAGCCTGTGGCTGGGGGAACAGCTGCCCCAGGCCCTGCAGCTGCCCACCAGCTCCACCGCCGAGGCGGCCCGGCTGGTGCGGGGCAGCCGCTTCCGGGGGGCCATCGCCTCGTTGGAGGCGGCCGCCGAGCATGGCCTGGAGGTGCTGGCTTACCCGATCAACGATGTGCCCGGCAACTGCACCCGTTTTCTGCTGCTGCGGCGGGGGGAACGCTCCCACCGCGGTCCTCATGCCAGCCTGGCCTTCTCGCTCCATTCCAACCGCCCTGGTGCGCTGCTGGAGTCCCTGGGCTGTTTCGCCCGGCAGGGGTTGAACATGAGCCGTATCGAGTCGCGCCCCTCCAAGCGGGAAATGGGTGAATACATCTTTTTCGTCGATCTCGAGCTTGCCGAGGGAGCGGCCCCTCTGGACGGGGCCATCGCCGATCTCACCCCCCTCTGCGAGCATCTGGCCCTCTTCGGCGCCTACCCCCTCACCAACCTTGCCGCCGAGGACAAGGGGCTCTGAGGACCGGAGCGGGGATCAACGCCGCTGACCTTGGGAGCCATGGCTTGCAGGCAAGGGCCCCCGGAAGACGCCGAACTGCATCAGGCCGGTGCGGAAGGCCCAGTGCATCAACAGCAGCGTCGGCGTTTCCCGCAGGCCCTGAACCACGGCCCGGGGTCCCAGACCCAGCACCGCCCCGGGGCGTCGCACCCCCTCAACGATCGAATCCACCCAGGAGGGCAGGGTGGGCCGGGTCCAGTCAGCGGTGCTGATCGGCAGGCCGCGGTTCCAGGGGCTGGTCTCCAGGTTTCTTTTCAGGGAAGGGATACTGGCGAACTCCGGATGGGCCCACTGGTCGAGCAACTGGCGCATCACCCAACGCTCCAGGCGGTTCATCGGGGCGACGGCCGGGTCGCGGCGGTTCCAGTCGGCCACGGCCAGGCAGCCGCCGGGCCGCAGCACGCGCAGCATCTCATCGGCATAGCGCTGCTTGTCGGGCATGTGGGGGCCAGCCTCCACGCTCCAGACCGCGTCGAAGCCACCGTCGGGGCCACCATCAGGGCTTCCGTCGGGAAGATCCAGATCCAGGGCATCCATCACGGCGAAGCGGCAGCCGGGCAGGTCGGCTGGGGTGAGTTCCCTGGCCCGGGCGATCTGGGCCGGACTGATGCTGATGCCCAGCACCTCGAAGCCGTAGTCCCGGGCAAGGATCCGGGCACTGCCGCCGATGCCGCAGCCCACATCCAGCACCCGGCTGCCGGGGGGCAGATGGTCGAGGCCGCTCCAGCGGACCAGTTCGTGGACGAAGGCGGCCTTGGCGGCCCGGAAATCCCGTGATCCGGGGGGATCGCCGTAGTGCCCCAGGTGCACATGCTCGCCCCAGAGCCGCTCCAGCAGACGGTCGTCCGTCCAGCGGTCATAGGCGGCAGCCACGCTGGCCGTGGAGAGATAGGCCCGCGACCGGCGCTGCCAGAGCAGGGCCACCAGAACGGCGGCAAGGACAGCCCCCGCCACCAGGAGGGGCAGCAGCACACCGCCCGAAAGCAGGCTCGCCATGGTTCAGGTCTCGCCGTCGTCGCCGCCGAGGCTGGAGAAGGTGTCCTTGAGGACGGTGCGCGCCGCCAGTTGCCGCCGGGTCTGGTCGAGCAATTCGTACTCCTGCCGCAGGCGCTCGCCGGTGTCGGTGATCTCCAGCAGGGCCTGCTGGTGATCAGCCACCGGGCCGCCGAGATGGGCGCCGATCCAGAAGGACAGCTCCCGTGGCAGATCGGGCAGATCGGCGGGCAGGGACGAGGGCTTGCCGATCAGCTTGCCGGTGAGATCAACGACGTCCCTCAGGGCCCGGGTGACATCGCTGGTGAGGGTTTCGAGCTCCTCGTGGCTTTCGCTCACGGTGTCCTCGATCCAGCTGACCATGCCCACACGAAAGGGCGTGTCGCGCACGATGTTGAGGACCCGGAAGCGTTGCTGGCCCATGGTCACGATGTTGCTGCGGTCGTCGTCCTGAACCTGGCAGTGGAGGATTTCGGCGCAGCAACCCACCTCCGCCATCCGCTTGTTCTGGGGGTCCCAGCGCACGACTCCGAAGCGTCGATCCTCCGACATCGCCGTCTGCAGCATCATGCGGTAACGCGGCTCGAAGATGTGAAGCGGCAACACCTCCTGGGGGAAGAGCACCACATCAGGCAGGGGAAACAGGGGCAACTCCCTGACGGCCAGATCAGTCACGCGAGGATGTTGCCGCTGGCGGCAGGTGGAGAGGGGCGATCGGAGGTCGGGAAGGAAAGGATCAACCAGAGCAACTCAAGTGTTGATTGATCCTAGAAAGACAGACCAGCTCGGCGAAGGCCGGATGGCCCCATCGCCATCAGAGTTTGACTTCGATGTCCACGCCGCTCGGCAGGTCAAGCTTCATCAGCGCGTCGATGGTCTTGGAGCTCGGGCTGTAGATGTCGATGATCCGCCGGTGGGTGCGGGTCTCGAAGTGCTCACGGGAATCCTTGTCGACGTGGGGCGAGCGCAGCACGCAGTAGATCTTGCGTTTGGTGGGCAGGGGGATTGGACCGATCGCCGTGGCAGCGGTGTGATCGGCGGTTTCGATGATTTTTTCGCAGGAGAGATCCAGCATGCGGCGATCGAAGGCCTTCAGGCGGATGCGGATCTTCTGCTGGGGAATGGAGGCGGTCATCGGAAGGGAAGCGCGGGCGAAGGGCGGCGGCAGCGCCGCTGAAACGGATTGTCGAGGTGCACAGGGAACCGGTGGTTCCGAAAGGGGGAGCAGCACCTTGGTGCTCCTCCCCCGGTGAGGCTAGTTCAGCCTCAAAGAACGATCTTGGACACCACGCCGGCACCGATGGTGCGGCCGCCTTCGCGGATGGCGAAGCGCATGCCCTGCTCGATGGCGACCGGGCAGATCAGCTCGGCGCTCATCTTGATGCGGTCGCCGGGCATCACCATCTCCACGTTGGTGCCGTCATCGGCGGTGAAGGCGGTGATCTGGCCGGTCACGTCGGTGGTACGGATGTAGAACTGCGGGCGGTAGCCGGCGAAGAAGGGGGTGTGACGGCCACCCTCCTCCTTCTTGAGCACGTAAACCTCACCTTCGAACTTGGTGTGGGGCTTGATGGAGTTGGGCTTCACCAGCACCATGCCGCGTTCGATGTCTTCTTTCTGGACGCCGCGCAGGAGCAGACCGACGTTGTCGCCGGCCATGCCCTCGTCGAGCAACTTGCGGAACATTTCCACGCCGGTCACGGTGGTTTCCCGCGTGTCGCGGATGCCCACGATCTGGACGGTTTCGCCCACCTTCACCTTGCCGCGCTCGATACGGCCAGTGGCGACGGTGCCGCGACCGGTGATCGAGAAGACGTCTTCGACGGCCATCAGGAAGGGCTTGTCGATCTCACGCTCGGGCTCGGGGATGGCCTCGTCCACCGCATCCATCAGATCGAGGATCTTGTCGACCCACTCGTCTTCGCCACGCACGGCCTTCTTGCCCGCCTGGATGTACTCGAGGGCCTTGAGGGCCGAACCGGCGATCACGGGAATGTCGTCGCCAGGGAAGTCGTAGCTGCTGAGCAGTTCACGCATCTCCAGTTCGACGAGTTCGAGGATCTCCTCGTCGTCGACCATGTCCTTCTTGTTGAGGAATACCACCAGCGCGGGCACGCCCACCTGCTTGGCCAGAAGGATGTGTTCCTTGGTCTGGGCCATGGGGCCGTCGGTGGCGGCGACCACCAGGATGGCGCCGTCCATCTGGGCGGCACCGGTGATCATGTTCTTCACGTAGTCGGCGTGGCCCGGGCAGTCGACGTGGGCGTAGTGACGCTTGTTGGTCTCGTACTCGACGTGGGCCGTGTTGATCGTGATCCCCCGCTCCTTCTCCTCAGGGGCGCCATCGATCTCGTCGTAGGCCTGGGCCTTGGCCATGCCTTGGGACGCCAGCACGTTGGTGATGGCGGCGGTGAGGGTGGTCTTGCCGTGGTCAACGTGACCGATGGTGCCGATGTTGACGTGAGGCTTGTTCCTCTCGAACTTCTCGCGTGCCATGGAAGGAAAGAATCGGGGGGGTGGGTTGGATGGAAAGAAAGATCAGGAATTGCCCTGATTCTTGGAGATGATGGCTTCCGCCACATTGCGAGGAACTTCCTCGTAATGGCTGAACTCCATCGAGAAGATACCCCGACCCTGGGTCATGGATCGGAGCTGGGTGGCGTAGCCGAACATTTCGGCCAGAGGCACTTTGGACTGGACTTTGGACTGTCCGTTGTCGACGGACTGTCCTTCGACCTGACCGCGGCGGGAGGAAAGGTCGCCGATGACCGAACCGAGGTAATCCTCGGGGACCTCGACCTCAACCTTCATCATCGGCTCAAGCAGTACGGGATTGCACTTCTTGACGCCATCTTTGAAGGCCAAGGAACCGGCGATCTTGAACGCCATCTCCGAAGAGTCGACGTCGTGATAGGAGCCGTCCACCATGGTGACCCGGACATCGATCATGGGGAAACCGGCAATCACACCGGACTGGCAGGTTTCCTTCATGCCGGCTTCCGCCGGACCGATGTACTCCTTGGGAACGATGCCGCCAACGATCTTGTTGACGAATTCGAACCCTGAACCCGGCTCGCCGGGCTGCATTTCGATCACCACGTGGCCGTACTGGCCCTTGCCGCCTGTCTGGCGGGCGAATTTGCCCTCACCCTTGGCACTGCCGCGGATGGTTTCCCGGTAGGACACCTGGGGGGCGCCGATGTTGGCCTCCACCTTGAACTCCCGCAGCATGCGGTCGACCAGGATCTCCAGGTGCAGTTCGCCCATGCCGGCGATCACGGTCTGGTTGGTTTCCGGATCGGTGGAGACCCGGAAGGTGGGGTCTTCCTCGGAGAGGGACTGCAGGGCCTTGCCGAGTTTCTCCATGTCGCCCTTGGTCTTGGGCTCCACGGCCACGGAGATCACCGGTTCGGGGATGAACAGGGATTCCAGGATGATCGGATCGGAGTCGACGCAGAGGGTGTCGCCCGTGGTGGTGTCCTTGAGGCCGAGAACGGCACCCAGGTCACCGGCCCGCAGCTCGTCGACCTCCTCGCGCTCATCGGCCTTGAGCAGGATCAGGCGGGAGATGCGCTCCTTTTTGTCCTTGGTGGAGTTGAGCACGTAGCTGCCCTTCTGCAGCACGCCGCTGTACATGCGGACGAAGGTGAGCTTGCCGTAGGGGTCGGCCATGACCTTGAAGGCCAGGGCACTGAAGGGGGCGCTGTCGTCACAGGCGCGGGTGGCTTCGCTGCCGTCGGCCAGGAGGCCATGGATCGGTGGCACATCGACGGGGGCGGGCAGGTAGTCGACCACCGCATCGAGCACCAGCTGGACGCCCTTGTTCTTGAAGGCGGAGCCGCAGAGGATGGGGACCATGCCGTGTTGCAGCACCCCGAGGCGGATGCCACGCATCAGTTGCTCCTGGGTGAGCTCGCCGTTCTCGAGGAAGGCTTCAATCAGCTCTTCGTCGGTTTCGGCCACCGACTCCATCAGCTTCTGGCGCCATTCCGCAGCCTCGTCCTGCATGTCGGCGGGGATCTCCTCTTCGAGGATGTCGGTGCCGAGATCATTGGTGTAGATGATCGCCTTGTTGCGCACCAGGTCGATGATGCCCTTGAGATCACCCTCCGCGCCGATCGGCAGCTGGATGGGAACGGCGTTGGCCTTGAGGCGATCCTTGATCTGCTCGTAGACCTTCAGGAAGTTCGCACCGGTGCGGTCCATCTTGTTGACGAACACGATCCGGGGCACGTTGTAGCGATCGGCCTGGCGCCAGACGGTTTCCGACTGGGGCTGGACGCCACCCACGGCGCAGAACACGGCGACCACTCCGTCGAGCACCCGCATCGAGCGCTCCACCTCGATCGTGAAATCGACGTGGCCGGGCGTGTCGATGATGTTGATCCGGTTGTCTTTCCAACTCGTGGAGATGGCGGCAGCGGTGATGGTGATCCCACGCTCTCGCTCCTGCTCCATCCAGTCGGTGACGGCGGCGCCATCATGCACTTCGCCCATCTTGTGGACCACGCCGGAATAGAACAGAATCCGTTCGGTCGTGGTGGTCTTGCCCGCGTCAATGTGAGCGGCAATACCGATATTTCTGACGCGTTCCAGGGGGTAGGCGCGGGCCACGGGAAAGTTCTCCGGGGGTGGGTCGACAAAAAGCGGGCGTAATTTTACAGACCGGGGTTGGTTCGATCTGCGGGAACCGGATCAGCCCAGGGATCCGGCCCCTTGGGGCGGCTTAGTAGCGGTAGTGGGCGAAGGCCTTGTTGGCTTCGGCCATCTTGTGGGTCTCCTCCCGCTTGCGGACGGCACTGCCGGCTTCGTTGGCCGCGTCCATCAGCTCACCGGCCAGTTTCTGGGCCATGCTCCGACCGTTGCGGGCCCGGGAGAAGTTGACCAGCCAGCGCAGCGCCATGGCGGTCCCCCGCTCCTGCCGTACTTCCATCGGCACCTGGTAGGTGGCGCCACCGACCCGCCGGGCCCGCACTTCCACCAGGGGAGTGGCATTGCGGACCGCCGTTTCGAACAGATCGAGCGGATCGGAGCCGGTGCGCTCGTTGATCAGGGTGAAGGCATCGGAAAGGATGCGCTGGGCCGTGGACTTCTTGCCGTGCTTCATCAGCCGGGCCACGATCATCGAGGCCAGGCGGCTGTTGAATTGAGGATCCGGGAGAACCGGGCGTTTCTCGGCGGCGTTGCGGCGGGACATGGAACGGAGGGAGAAAAAGCGGGAGAGAGCTGGTCCGGCCGCGAAGTGCCGGGGAAGCGAAGGCTCAGGCCTTCGGTGTCTTGGCGCCGTACTTGGAGCGGGACTGCCGCCGATCCTTGACACCGGAGGTGTCGAGGGTGCCACGGATGATGTGGTACCGGACACCGGGAAGATCCTTGACGCGGCCGCCGCGGATCAGAACCACCGAGTGCTCCTGAAGGTTGTGGCCGATGCCTGGGATGTAGGCCGTCACCTCAAACCCGGAGGTCAGGCGCACACGGGCCACCTTGCGCAGAGCCGAGTTGGGCTTCTTCGGGGTGGAGGTGTACACCCGGGTGCAGACGCCACGCCGCTCGGGGCAGGCGCGCAGGGCGGGCGACTTCGTCTTGCGGGTGAGACGCTGCCGCTCGGTGCGGATCAGCTGCTGAATAGTGGGCATCGAGGGCCGGGGTGCTGCTCGGTGTGGACGTCTGAGGGGATTGGCCGGTTGTCCGGCCGTTTCGTCAATCCGTCACGTTACTTCGTCGCCGTCCCCCTCAGGTTTCGCGGCTGAAGGCGGCCCCGCAGGCGCAGCTGCGCACGCCCGGCCCAGGACGCACCAGAAAGCCCCCGCCGCTGAGGTCGCCCCGGTAGTCGAGCTGCAGACCCTGCAGCAGGGGCAACTGCTTCGCGGGGGAATAAAGGGTGATGCCGTCGGCCCGGGCCACGGGGGTGCCGGCCAGGTGACCCGGGCGCAGCCGGATCGCCCAGGCTTCGCAGGCGCCCTCCAGAAGCTCCAGGTGCATGAGCCCCGGGGTGCCGGCCACGGCCGCCTGCCGGCACAGCTCGGCGGCGGCGGCGGCGGTGAGGCGAAGGCTATGGCCCCGGGGCACGATGGAGAGGCGAATCAGCTCAGTCTGCCAGCCGCTGGCTGGTGGGGGTCAGTTGGCTGGTCGCCGCGCCGTCCCCGACCGGCACCAGTCCCAGTCCGTTGTGAACAGAGCCGGCCACCCCCCGGCCCTTGACCCGGTGGCTGCCGCCCATCACCAGGCCCGTGGAACTGCCGCCGTCGAGGTTGAGGGCGTCCACCAGTCCCAGCTGCTGCAGCAGCCAGGCGGTCTCGGAGAGGGTGGGTCCGGCACCGCCACCGGCGCTCTCCAGGGTCACCAGCCACAGGAGGGTGCCATCGCTGCCCACCACCGTGCGGGGCGCCCCCTGGCGCAGGAAGGCAGCGCCGAACCCTTCGGCACTGCCGTTGAGCACGATGCGGCCGTTCTGGAGCAGCAACGGTCCGCCTCCCATCACGGCGTTGGCATTGCCCAACGGGTCGCTGGGGCGGCTCTCGAGGCGCAACGACGTCCCTTCGCTCCAGGGCAGGACGGCCCCGCCGCGGGCCACCACCAGGGTGTCTTCCGGCCGCAGCGGCACTCCGGCCGCCAGCTCCTGGCTGCCGATCCGCCGCTGCACGCGGCCACCACTCAGCATCACGCCCGTCTCCGAGCCGGTCAGGGCCTGGTAGAGCCGGCCCCACTCGGCGGTGTAGCGGCTCAGTCCCCGCTGGGCGTAGCCGCTGTTCATGGTCAGCAGCGGCCAGCGCTGGCCACGGTCATCGCTGATCCATTCGTCCAGCCGCAGGCGCCCGAAGCGCGGCAGGCTGCGGGGATCCCAGCCCATCGCGCCCCGGTTGAGGATCGGCCCGGACAGCCAGCGGCCCTGGTCCCGCAGGGCGCCGAGCGGGAGGCGGCGCACCCGGTTGAAGAAGCCGCCATTGATCGCCACCAGGGCGTCCTGGCGCTGGGCCAGGGCCGCCAGGGAGCTGAGGCCCGCCATGCCGTCGGGGCGGCTGAGGGTCCTCAGTTCCAGTGGCCCGCTGCGGGGATCGACCCTGACGGCGTTGACCAGGACCCTGGTGCCCCCCACGGCGCGCACCTGCTGGTCCCAGCGCAGTTGGGGCCCCAGCAGCGCCAGCAGCCGGGGATCGATCGGTGCAGGAGCCGTCGGTGCTGGCGCTGCCGTGCCGGTGGCGGTGCCGCTCAGGGGCAGGTCGATGACCACCCGGGCCGGTTCCCCCAGGGTGAACAGGCGCAGGGGGGCGGTTCCGCCTGGCAGGCTCAGGTTCAGTTCCGCCCCGTTGGCGCCGCTGCGCAGGCCCCGGGCAGTGAGCTGGGCCAGCTGGTCAGACCGGCTGAGCAGGGCCAGCTGGACGCCGCCTTCGCTGCTGCGCACCAAGGCGGGCCCGTCCAAGTCGAGCACCACGCGCCGGAAGCCGGCTTGCTCCGAGCTGCGGACCTGGAGCAGGCGGGGCGCCGGCAGGCGTAGATCCAGCAGGTCGCCGCGGCGCTCCACGGTCACGCCCACGTCCCGCAGGATCGTCGCCACGTCGATGGCCACCTCATCCGCCAGCGAGCGCTGCTGGCCGGGGGGCACCACCAGCTCCTGGCCGAACCATTCCAGGGCCAGGCTGCCGTCCGGGCTCGATCGGCTGCTGAAGCCCAGCTGGCCTTCCAGCACCTCCAGGGGCAGCCACAACGTCTGCGGCTGACGAGGGTCCTGGCCCCCCCAGCGCCAGGCGGCCTGCTGGCTGCGGCCATTGAGCGCCAGCCGGGTGCCGCCGATCTCCGCCGCGGGGGCCAGCCGCACGGGCACGGGTGGTGGCATGGGTGGCGGGGCTGCCCGGGTGACCGGCGGCGCCGCGGTCAGGGCCAGCAGGGCCAGGGCGATGGGAAGGATCCTGGCCATCGATGCTGTCCTGCCGGTCAATGGAAAAAGTTAGTCCCACCGTTGTGGGGGTCGGGGCACCTGCCTAGGATCGATGGCTTGCCTTGTCGTTGCGGACTCGGCTGCTGCACGGGTGACACGGCAGCTCCACGGCAGGCCTTCCCCGCCGGCGTCTTTAGGCTTGTTGCTTTCAAGCCAATTCCAGCTCCGTTTCAGCAGCACCACATCGGCCTATGTCCTCCTCCTCTCCTGTCTGGCCCCATCGCGACAGCTCGGCCCCAGGCCCTGGAGAAACGGACGCGTGCGGCGTGGGATTCCTGGCCCATCTCGATGGGGTTCCCAACCACTGGGTCCTTCAGCAGGCCCTGCGGGGCCTCCGTTGCATGGAGCACCGGGGCGGCTGTGGTGGCGATGGCGATTCCGGCGACGGGGCCGGACTGCTCACCGCGATCCCCTGGAGCTTCCTGGAGGCCGTCTGGCCGGCGGCCGCGGCCTCCACGGCGATGGTGCGGGGGCTGGGAATGCTGTTCCTGCCTGCGGATGAGGAGCGGCGCGATCAGGCCCGCCGGATCTGTGACGAGGAGGCCGAGCGCCTCGGGCTTCTGAGCCTGGGCTGGCGGAAGGTTCCCGTTGTTCCCGAGGTGCTCGGGCCCCTGGCCCGGGAGAATGCCCCGGCCATCGAGCAGTGGCTGCTGGCGGCCCCCGATGCCGTGCAAGGCGTCATGGCGGATGTGGACGCCCTCGAATCGCTGCTGTTCCGCCTGCGGCGCCGCGCCGTTGACAGGGTGAGGGAGGTGTGGGGCGCTGACACCACAGATCTCTATTTCGCTTCGATCAGCGGCCGCACCGTCGTCTACAAGGGCATGGTGCGTTCGGAGGTGCTGGATGCCTTCTACGCCGACCTCAGGGACGAACGCTTCACGGTGGCCTTCGCGGTGTACCACCGCCGCTTCAGCACCAACACCCTGCCCCGCTGGCCCCTGGCCCAGCCGATGCGGTTGCTGGGCCACAACGGCGAGATCAACACGCTGCTGGGCAACATCAACTGGGCCCGGGCCGCCGAATCCCATCTCGAGGCCGTCTGGGGCGATGCCGCCCGGGACCTGCGGCCCCTGGTCAACGCCGCCTTCAGCGATTCCGCCAACCTCGACGCCACCCTCGAGCTGATGGTGCGCAGCGGCCGGCCGATCACCGACAGCCTGCTCACCTTGGTGCCGGAGGCCTTCCGTGACCAGCCCGAACTCGACGAACGGCCGGCGATCAAGGCGTTCTACGAATACAGCGCCTGTCTGCAGGAGCCCTGGGACGGCCCCGCTTTGCTGGTGTTCAGCGATGGCCGCATGGTCGGGGCCACCCTCGATCGCAACGGTCTGCGTCCGGCCCGTTACTGCATCACCAGCGACGGCTACGTGGTGATGGGGTCGGAGACGGGCGTGGTCGAGCTGGAGGAATCCCGCATCATCGAGAAGGGGCGTCTTGGTCCCGGCCAGATGCTGGCGGTGGACATGGAGCAGCACCGGCTGCTGCGCAACTGGGATGTGAAAGAGGAGACCGCGGCGCGGCTTCCCTATGCCGGCTGGCTGCTTGACCATCGCCGCAGCCTCGCCCCCGGTGCCTGGCAGACGGACCGCTCCCTGGGCGACCTGGAGCTCCTGCAGCAGCAGACCGCCTTCGGCTTCACGGCCGAAGACCTTGATCTGGTGATCGAGGACATGGCCGGCCAGGGCAAGGAGCCCACCTACTGCATGGGGGACGACATCCCCCTGGCGGTGCTCTCTTCCAAGCCCCATCTCCTCTACGACTACTTCAAGCAGCGTTTCGCCCAGGTCACCAACCCCCCCATCGACCCGCTGCGCGAGAAGCTGGTCATGAGCCTGGAGATGCACCTCGGCCGGCGCGGCTCGGCCCTGCGGCCGGATGCCTCCGGTGCCGCCGTGCTGCACCTCACCACGCCGGTGCTCAACGAGGCCGAACTCCAGGCGCTGGGCTCCCACGGCCTCGGGATCACCACCCTCTCCACGCTGCTGCCGGTGGCCAACGGTCCCGACGGACTGGAGCAGGCCCTGCACCGCCTCTGCTTCGAGGCGGAGGCGGCCGTGCGCAGTGGCGTCCAGATTCTGGTGCTCTCCGACCGCGCCGCTGGCGGCCTCTCCGCCGGCACCTCAGCCATTCCTCCCCTGCTGGGGGTGGCCGCCGTGCACCACCACCTGCTGCGACTCGGCCTGCGCCTGCAGTGCTCCCTGGTGGTCGACACCGCCCAGTGCTGGAGCACCCATCACCTCGCCTGCCTGATCGGTTACGGCGCCAGCGCGGTCTGTCCGTGGCTCACCTGGGAGACCACCCGCCACTGGCTGGCCCACCCGCGTACGCAGTCGATGATTGAACGGGGCAAGCTGCCCCCCCTCGACGCCGACAAGGCCCAGGCCAACGTGCGCAAGGCCCTCGAGGAGGGCTTGCGCAAGATCCTTTCCAAGATCGGCATCTCCCTGCTCGCCAGCTACCACGGCGCCCAGATATTCGAGGCCATCGGCATCGGCGCCGATCTGATCGATCTGGCCTTCACGGGCACCACCAGCCGGGTCGCCGGTCTGAGCCTGCGGGATCTGGCCAGCGAGACCCTGGCCTTCCATGCCAAGGCCTACCCGGAGCTGAACCGCACCAAGCTGGAGTTCATGGGCTTCGTGCAGTACCGCACCGGCGGGGAGTTTCACCTCAACAACCCGGAGATGGCCAAGGCCCTGCACGCCGCCGTCGCCGCGGGCCCTGGCTACGACCATTTCTCCACGTACCGCACGCTGCTCGAAAACCGGCCTGTGACGGCCCTGCGGGACCTGCTCGAGCTCAGGCCGGCCCCGGTGCCTCTGCCGATGGAGCAGGTGGAGAGTGTCGAGAGCATCTGCAGCCGCTTCTGCACCGGTGGCATGAGTCTCGGTGCCCTCTCCCGCGAGGCCCACGAAGTGCTGGCGGTGGCGATGAACCGCATCGGCGGCAAGAGCAACTGCGGCGAGGGCGGCGAGGACCCAGCCCGCTACCAACCCCTGCACGATGTCGATGGCGAGGGCCATTCGCCCACCCTCCCCAGCCTGCGCGGCCTGCGCGACGGCGACAGTGCCTGCTCCGCCATCAAGCAGATCGCCTCGGGTCGCTTCGGCGTCACACCGGCCTACCTGCGCAGCGGCCGGCAGCTGGAGATCAAGGTGGCCCAGGGCGCCAAGCCCGGCGAAGGCGGCCAGCTCCCCGGCCCCAAGGTGGATGCCTACATCGCCTGGTTGCGTAACAGCAAGGCGGGCGTGCCACTGATTTCACCGCCGCCCCACCACGACATCTATTCCATCGAGGATCTGGCCCAGCTGATCCACGACCTGCACCAGGTGAATCCCGCCGCCCGGGTCTCGGTGAAGCTGGTGGCCGAGATCGGCATCGGCACGATCGCCGCCGGGGTGGCCAAGGCCAACGCCGACGTGATCCAGATCTCCGGCCACGACGGCGGCACCGGAGCCTCGCCCCTGAGTTCGATCAAGCACGCCGGCAGTCCCTGGGAGCTGGGCCTGACGGAAGTGCACCGCAGCCTGCTGGAGAACGGCCTTCGGGATCGTGTCCTGCTACGGGCCGATGGTGGCCTCAAGAGCGGCTGGGACGTTCTGATCGCCGCCCTGCTGGGGGCCGAGGAATACGGCTTCGGCTCCGTGGCCATGATCGCCGAGGGCTGCATCATGGCCCGCGTCTGCCACACCAATAACTGCCCGGTGGGGGTTGCCACCCAGAAGGAAGCCCTGCGCAAGCGTTTCACGGGCCTGCCCGAGCAGGTCGTCAACTTCTTCCTCTTCGTGGCCGAGGAGGTGCGCCAGCTGCTCAGCGTGCTGGGTGTGGCCCGCCTCGAGGACCTGATCGGCCGCACCGAGCTGCTGGCGCCCCGCGCCATCAGCCTCACCAAGACCGGCGCCCTGGATCTCTCCTGCCTGCTGGATCCGATCCCTGCGGCCGCCGACCGCTCCTGGCTGCGCCACGACGACGTGGCCCACGACAACGGCCCGGTGCTTGAGGACGCCTTGCTCGCCGATCGGGAGGTGCGCGCGGCGATCGACGCCCATGGCCACTTGGTGCGCGAGCTGCCGATCGTCAACACCGACCGCAGCGTGGGGGCCCGGCTGGGCGGCGAGATTGCGGCCCTGCACGGCAACACCGGCTTCCAGGGGGGGCTGGCCCTCACCTTCCATGGTGCGGCCGGGCAGAGCTTCGGCGCCTTCGTGCTCCAGGGCATGGACCTGCGCCTGGTGGGCGAGGCCAACGATTACGTGGGCAAGGGCCTCAACGGAGGCCGCATCACCGTGGTGCCCCCGGCCGGTGGCACCGATCCCGGTGCCCAGGTGATCCTGGGAAACACCTGCCTGTACGGCGCCACGGGAGGCGAGCTGTTCGCTCTCGGCCGCGCCGGCGAGCGCTTCGGCGTGCGCAACAGCGGTGCCCGCACCGTGGTGGAGGGGGTCGGTGACCACTGCTGTGAGTACATGACCGGCGGCGTGGTGGTGGTGCTGGGCGGCACCGGCCGCAATGTGGCCGCTGGCATGACCGGCGGGGTGGCCTTCCTGCTCAACGAGACTGGTGGTCTGGCGGCCCGCCTCAATCCGGAGTCGGTGGAGTTGGTGCCCCTCACGACCCCCGAGCAGGAAGGGTTGCTGCGCCCCCTGCTGGAGGCCCATCTGCAGGCCACCGGCAGCACCAAGGCCGCGGCGATTCTCGCCGACTGGACCACCTGGAAAGGCCGCTTCCAGGTGCTGGTGCCCCCGAGCGAGAAGGCCACGGTGGGTCTGGCCCAACGGGAAGCCGTGGCGGCCTGAGCGGACCCGGACCCGGACCGACGGGAACGGCGCCAGGTCGTCGTGTTCAGCGCGGGTGCTCGCGCATCAGGCGCCGCACCTCGCCGGCGTGGTAGCTGCTTCTGGTGAGCGGACTGCTCACCACCTGCAGGAAGCCCAGGTCGGTTTCGCCGTGGCGGCGGAAGGCTTCGAACCCCTCGGGGGACACGAAGCGCTGCACCGGCAGGTGTTTGGGGCCGGGGGAGAGGTACTGGCCAATCGTGACGATGTCGACGGCGTGGGCGCGCAGGTCGGCCATCACCCCCTGCACCTCGGCGTCGTTTTCCCCCAGGCCCACCATCAGGCCCGATTTTGTGTAGGTGCGCGGCCAGCCGTCCCGCACCCGGCGCAGCAGCTCCAGCGAGCGTTCATACACCCCCTGGGGCCGCACCTGCCGGTAGAGCCTGGGCACGGTTTCGATGTTGTGGTTGAGCACTTCCGGCGCCGCCGCCATCACCACCGCCAGGGCCTCCCAGGTGCCGCAAAGATCCGGCAGCAGGATCTCGATCGTGGTGAAGGGGGACGTGCGGCGTAGGGCCTCGATGCAGGCGACGAACTGGCTGGCGCCGCCATCGGCCAGGTCGTCCCGGTTGACCGAGGTGATCACCACATGGCTCAGGCCCAGCCGCCGCACCGCCTCCCCCAGCCGCTCGGGCTCGGTGGGATCCAGCGCTCGCACGCTGCGGTCAAAGTCGATGTCGCAGTAGGGGCAGGCCCGGGTGCAGCCCGGCCCCATGATCAGGAAGGTGGCGGTGCCACCGGCGAAGCACTCGCCGATGTTCGGGCAGCTGGCCTCCTGGCAGACCGTGTTCAGCTTGAGGTCGACCAGCAGGTCCGCCACCGCCCCGATCCGTTCCCGCTGCGGCGCCTTGACCCGCAACCAGGGCGGCTTGGCAGGGGCGGGCCGTGGGTCGCTGAGGGTCACGGGCATCGCTGGGCTGGGCGGACTGTAGGCAGGGCGGCCTGCGGGCCATCCCCTAAAGTCTGGCCATCGGGATGTGGCGCAGCTTGGTAGCGCACTTCGTTCGGGACGAAGGGGCCGCAGGTTCGAATCCTGTCATCCCGATTTTTTTGCGTCAGCCCTCAGGCCAGAGCCGCCCCCGGGTAGCCCCGGGGGGTCACCATGCGGCCGTCCTGGACCCGGGTGGAGCTGTTGCCGACCAGCACCAGGGTGAGCATGTCCACCTGCTCCTGGGGCAGGGTGCCCAGGGTGTGCAGGCTGATCGCCTCTTCAGTGCGCCCCAGCTGACGGGCCAGCAGCACCGGCGTGGTGGCCGGCCGGCCCTCGCCCAGCAGTTCGATGGCCCGGCCCAGTTGCCAGGGCCTGCCCAGGGAACGGGGGTTGTACAGGGCCACCACGAAATCGCCGCTGGCGGCGCCCCGCAGCCGCCGTTCGATCACCTCCCAGGGCGTGAGCCTGTCGCTGAGGCTGATGGTGCAGAAATCGTGCATCAAGGGCGCGCCGGCCCGGGCGGCGGCCAGCTGCAGGGCCGACAGTCCCGGGTGCACCGTGAAGGCGGGACGGTCGAGGACGGGTAGCTGCAGCCAGAGCTCGAGGGCCAGCCCCGCCATGCCGTAGATGCCGCTGTCTCCTGAGGAGATCAGCGCCACGTCGAGGCCCTGGCGGGCCAGGTCGAGGGCCTCGGCGCAGCGGGCCGTCTCCTCCGTCAGGCGGCCCTCGCGGCGCAGCTGGTCGGGTCGCCTGATCGGTTCGAGCAGATCGAGGTAGAGCCCGTAGCCCACCCATACCGTTGCGGCCGCCAAGGCCTGGCGGGCCTCGCCACTGAGCAGGGCGATCGGCCCCGGACCGCTGCCCACCAACTGCAGGCTGCCCCGCTGCGGGGCCCACTGGCGTCCGGCCAGGGCCACCGCCAGGGTGGCGGCACCCCGCTCCCCGGCGCCGGCGCGCTCGATCCGCTTCTCCACCAGCAGGCGCGCCGCGCCCCCCGCCGCCGCCGCCGCCTGCAGCGCCGCGGCCTCGGCCACGCTCGCCGTGCCCATCTCCCTGGCCACCGCGTCGGAGGGATGGGGGACGGTCACCGCCGCCAGGGTGGGGGCGTCAAAGAGCCGCAGGGGCCAGCCCCGCTGCTCCGCCAGGGCCAGCAGGGCGGGTTCATCCCCCTTGCGATCGATGCTGGCCAGGCCGGCCACGGCCTCAGGGGCCAGCCCCTGCTGCGCCAGCCCCTCCGCCACCAGGCGTTCCAGCAACGACAGGCTCGTGTCCCGTTCGCAGCCGAGGCCCAGCCAGAGGGCGGGGGGATGCCAGCGACAGCCGTCGCCGGTGTTGGGGCTGATCACCAGGGCCTCAGGGAAACTGGCTTCGGCGGTGTCGGCGGCCTCCAGCGTCTGCCAGAGGGTGTTGCCGCTCTCCTGCCGCAGGCTGATGTGGTCGCCGCGGGCCGCCTCCACCATCAGGCGTCGCCAGTCCCCTGCCCCCCGGCGCCAGCCCCAGGCCTGGCCGAAGGCATCAAGGGGCAGGCCTCGCCGGGCGGCGCTGGCGCCGGTGAGCACGGCTGCAGCGCCGATCAGGGCGGCGATCTCCTGGCTGAGCCGATCGCCACCGGCGGCATGGCCTCCCAGCAGCGGCACCACGAATCGGCCCTGTGGATCCACCACCAGCACGGCTGGATCCCTGTCCTTGTCGCTGATCAGGGGGGCGATCAGCCGGGTGACCAGGCCGCAGGCCCCGACGGCCACCACCGCTTCGGCCGCCCCCCAGTGCTCGGCCAGCCAGGTGGCCGCCGCCGCATCCTCCGGGCCCCGCACCGTTCGCAGCAGACCGGCCTGCGTCAGTTGTTGCAGCATCGGTGTGGCCGTTGGACCGAAGCCGAGGCCGACGATGTGACGATGGGTGCCGTTCACGGTGCCACGCTCCCATCCAGGGGGGGCTCGGCCAGCTCAATCGTGGTTGGGGGCTCCGGTGGGCCTGCGAGGTCCGCTGTCGCAGCCTCGATCTCCGCCAGGTTCCCGCCCCCAGCCTGGTCCTCCGATCCCAGCTTGGTTTCAGGGTCTGGTTCAGCTCCCATCAGGGCCTCGGTCTCCAGTTCAGGGGCAGATTCCTCTGCCGTTGCTGGCTGTTCTTCGGGCATGGGCTCCGGATCCGGTTCCGACGCGGCAGGCGGCGGGGCCTCTCCCAGCAAGATGGCCAGCTCGGCGGGCTCCAGGCGCCCCCCCTGCCAGCGGGGTGCTTCGGCGCCGGGCTGGAGGGTCACTTCCGTCACGAGGCTGTTGAACGGTGGGTTGAGGGGTTCGCCCAGGCCATCGAGCAGGTCGAGCTGGATCGCATTGCTGCCGCTGCGCCAGCCCTTCAGCCAGAGAGGCGTCTGTTGATCCACCAGGAAGCTGTCGCCATTGAGGCTGACCCGCAGCCGCCAGCTGGCATCACCGCTGCGCAGGTTCTGCAGCGGGGCCTCCAGCAGCAGCCAGTCGAGCAGCAGGGGCGTGCTGGCCGCAGTTCCCTGGGGGCTGACGGCGATCAGCTGGGGGCTGCCCGGGGTGGGTTGGCTCAAGGGGTTGGCCGCGACCCGGTGCAGCCGGATCTGGCGCTGGGCCCCGGGGCTTTTCACCGCCTCGCCCCAGGGCCTGGCGGCATAGACGGTGAGCCGATGGCTGCCCGATTCCAGCGGCCGCATGGTGGTGGTGGTGCCGGTCAGCGGCAGGGGGGGATCCCCATCCAGCTGCACCACCACGTGGGGGCCGAGTCCGAGGGGGCCAGCGTCCACCAGGGGCCAGTCCTCCACCTGCAGCCCCAGGGTCCAGGGACCTGCCGGTAGCAGGGCGCCGTCGGCAGGGGAGAGGATCTCCAGCCGCGGCCGCCTCCCCTCCAGGGCTTCCTGCAGCTGCTGCACCGCCAGGGGGGGCGCCACTTCCTGCTGGCTGGAACGCCCCTGAGCCAGGGGCGGGGCGGCCGGCGAGGGCGGCCGGCGGCCCGGCAGGGAGAAAGCGAGAGCGGCCGGTGGCGCCAGGCTGAGCACAAGCAGCAGGACCCCCGTGAACAGAACCCCCTTCAACAGGGCGGCCCAGAAGGACGCCCTGCCAGCCTTTCGCCCTGCGGCTCCTGGCCTGTCATCCCTGTCGCTCACGCGGGCTCCCTCATGCGTGGCGCCATTCTGCTTCGGGGCCTGAAGCGGGCAGATCGGCTGTCGAAATGGCCGTTAAATGCAGCAGCAGGTTATAGAAATCCTGCGTTATTTCTGATTGTTACGTTGTTGACAACATGCCGTCAGACCGCTGTCGCAGCCTTGGAACCGCTGGGATTAAACCTTTGTAACTGGCGGCCGATTCGCCTTGTTTTCGACCCCTATACTTCCGCCAGCGGTCCCCTTTCGGGGCCCAAAGCCCCAGTCGTGGCAAGGGATTTCCCCCACCTCGCGACTGGTGCCCATGGTCGGGTCTTCCCGGCCATGGGGCCCACCGATGGGCCCGGGACGGTCCCATGACCTGTCCCCGGCGTCCGTCGAAGGGGTGGACCTCCACCTCGACCCCGTCCCTCGAGGAACGTCTCGATGACCATCAGCCCACCAGAGCGTGGGAACAAGGCGAAGGACATGGTTGACCGGAACCCCGTTCCCGTCGACTTCGATGTTCTCGGCAAGCCCGGGCACTTCGATCGCACCCTCGCCAAAGGTCCCAAAACCACCACCTGGATTTGGAACCTCCACGCCAACGCTCACGATTTCGACAGCCACACGAGCGATCTTGAAGAGGTCTCCCGGAAGATCTTCAGCGCTCACTTCGGCCATCTGGCCGTCATCTTCATCTGGTTGAGCGGCGCCTTCTATCACGGAGCCCGCTTCTCCAACTACACCGGCTGGCTGGCCGACCCCCTGCACGTCAAACCCAGTGCTCAGGTGGTCTGGCCGATCTTCGGCCAGGAAATTCTCAATGGCGATGTGGGTGCCGGTTTCCACGGCATTCAGATCACCTCCGGCCTCTTCCACGTGTGGAGAGCCTGGGGTTTCACCAACGAGTTCCAGCTCCTGTGCACCGCCATCGGTGCCCTGGTGATGGCCGGCCTCATGCTCAACGCCGGTGTCTTCCACTACCACAAGGCAGCGCCGAAGCTGGAGTGGTTCCAGAACGTTGAGTCCATGCTCAACCACCACCTGGCCGGCCTGCTCGGGCTCGGGTCCCTGTCCTGGACAGGTCACCTGCTGCACGTGTCGCTGCCCACCACCCAGTTGATGGACGCCATCGACGCCGGCAACCCGCTGGTGCTGAACGGCAAGACCATCGCTTCGGTGGCCGACATCCCGCTCCCCCACGAGTTTCTCAACCAGGATCTGCTGACCCAGTTGTTCCCCGGCTTCGGCGCGGGGATCTCCGCCTTCTTCACCGGCAACTGGGCCGCCTACAGCGATTTCCTCACCTTCAAGGGTGGTCTGAATCCTGTGACCGGCAGCCTCTGGATGACCGACATCGCCCATCACCACCTGGCGATCGCGGTGCTGTTCATCGTGGCTGGCCACATGTACCGCACCAACTGGGGCATCGGCCACAGCATCAAGGAAATTCTCGAGGGCCAGAAGGGCGATCCCCTGCTGTTCCCTGCGCCCAAAGGTCACGATGGGCTGTACGAATTCCTGACCACTTCCTGGCACGCCCAGCTGGGTCTGAACCTGGCGCTGTTTGGTTCGCTCACGATCATCGTGGCGCACCATATGTATGCGATGCCGCCGTATCCCTACATCGGGATCGACTACCCGACCCAGCTGTCGCTGTTCACCCACCACATGTGGATCGGCGGCTTCCTGATCGTCGGAGCCGGTGCCCACTCGGCCATCGCACTCATCCGCGACTACGACCCGGCCAAGAACATCGACAACGTTCTGGATCGGGTGCTGAAAGCCCGTGATGCCCTGATCAGCCACCTCAACTGGGTGTGCATTTTCCTGGGCTTCCACAGCTTCGGCCTCTACATCCACAACGACACCATGAGTGCCCTGGGTCGTCCCCAGGACATGTTCAGCGACACGGCGATCCAGCTGAAGCCCGTCTTCGCGCAATGGATTCAGGGTCTGCACGCCGCTGCCGCCGGCACCACCGCTCCTAACGCGCTGGCCGGTGTGAGCGAAGTGTTCAACGGCGCCGTCGTTGCCGTTGGCGGCAAGGTGGCCGCCGCGCCGATCCCCCTGGGAACGGCCGACTTCATGGTCCACCACATCCACGCCTTCACGATCCACGTCACCGTGCTGATCCTGCTGAAGGGTGTGCTCTACGCGCGTAGCTCCCGCCTCGTCCCCGACAAGGCGAATCTGGGCTTCCGCTTCCCCTGCGACGGCCCCGGCCGTGGCGGTACCTGTCAGGTGTCGGCCTGGGACCACGTGTTCCTCGGCCTGTTCTGGATGTACAACTCCCTGTCGATCGTCATTTTCCACTTCAGCTGGAAGATGCAGAGCGACGTGTGGGGCACCGTCAATGCCGACGGAACTGTCCAGCACATCACCAACGGCAACTTCGCCCAAGGCGCCATCACCATCAATGGTTGGCTCCGGGACTTCCTCTGGGCCCAGGCCGCCCAGGTACTGAACAGCTACGGCTCGTCCTCCAGTGCCTACGGTCTGATGTTCCTGGGTGCCCACTTCGTCTGGGCCTTCAGCCTCATGTTCCTCTTCAGTGGCCGCGGCTACTGGCAGGAACTGATCGAGTCCATCGTCTGGGCTCACAACAAGCTGAAGGTGGCTCCCGCCATCCAACCGCGGGCGCTTTCCATCACCCAAGGCCGTGCCGTCGGTGTCGCCCACTATCTGCTGGGCGGTATCGCGACCACCTGGGCCTTCTTCCTGTCCCGACTCATCGCGGTCGGCTGACCTCCACCTGACCTTTCCCAATGGCAACGAAATTTCCTTCGTTCAGCCAGGGTCTGGCACAGGACCCGACAACCCGTCGTATTTGGTACGGCATCGCCACGGCTCACGACTTCGAGAGCCATGACGGAATGACGGAGGAGCGGCTTTACCAAAAGCTGTTCTCCACCCACTTCGGTCACCTGGCGATCATCGGCCTCTGGGTTTCGGGAAACCTGTTCCATATCGCCTGGCAGGGCAACTTCGAGCAGTGGGTCGCCGATCCGCTGCATGTACGTCCCATCGCTCACGCGATCTGGGATCCCCACTTCGGCCAGGGCGCCATCGACGCCTTCACCCAGGCGGGCGCTTCCTCCCCGGTGAACATCGCCTATTCCGGTCTGTACCACTGGTGGTACACGATCGGCATGACGACCAACATGGAGCTCTACCAGGGTTCCATCTTCATGCTGATCCTTTCGGCCTGGGCCCTGTTCGCCGGCTGGCTCCACCTCCAGCCCAAGTTCCTGCCTTCCCTGGCCTGGTTCAAGAACGCTGAATCGCGGCTCAACCATCACCTGGCTGTGCTGTTCGGCTTCAGTTCCATCGCCTGGACCGGTCACCTGGTCCACGTCGCCATCCCCGAATCCAGGGGCCAGCACGTCGGGTGGGACAACTTCCTCTCGGTCTCGCCCCATCCCGCCGGTCTGGCTCCGTTCTTCACCGGCAACTGGGGGGTCTATGCCCAGAACCCCGACACAGCCAATCAGCTGTTCGGTACGTCTGAGGGAGCCGGCACCGCGATCCTCACCTTCCTGGGTGGTTTCCACCCCCAGACAGAAGCGCTGTGGCTCACGGACATTGCCCACCATCACCTGGCCATCGGCTGCATCTTCGTGATCGCCGGCCACATGTACCGGACCAACTTCGGTATCGGCCACTCGATCCGTGAGATCCTCGACGCCCACAACCCACCGAAGGGCACTCCCTTTGGCGGCGCGCTTGGTGCTGGCCACAAGGGCCTTTACGACACCGTCAACAACTCCCTCCACTTCCAGCTGGGCCTGGCCCTGGCTTCATTGGGAGTCGTCACCAGCCTGGTGGCGCAGCACATGTATGCGCTGCCGTCCTATGCGTTCATCGCCAAGGACTACACCACCCAGGCGGCCCTTTACACGCACCACCAGTACATCGCCATCTTCCTGATGTGCGGGGCCTTCGCCCACGGTGCGATCTTCTTCATCCGCGACTACGACCCGGAAGCCAACAAGAACAACGTTCTTGCCCGGATGCTGGAGCACAAGGAAGCCATCATCAGCCATCTCAGCTGGGTTTCCCTGTTCCTCGGCTTCCACACCCTGGGTCTCTACGTCCACAACGACGTCGTGGTCGCCTTCGGCACCCCCGAGAAGCAGATCCTCATCGAGCCGGTGTTCGCCCAGTTCGTCCAGGCCTCGAGTGGCAAAGCCCTCTACGGCATGGATGTGCTGCTCGCGAACGCCGACAGCATCGCCTCCACGGCGTGGCCCAACAACGGCGCCGTCTGGCTGCCGGGTTGGCTGGATGCCATCAACTCAGGTAACAACTCCCTGTTCCTGCAGATCGGCCCTGGTGACTTCCTGGTTCACCACGCCATCGCCCTGGGTCTGCACACCACGACCCTGATCCTGGTGAAGGGTGCCCTGGATGCCCGGGGTTCCAAGCTGATGCCTGACAAGAAGGACTTCGGCTACTCCTTCCCCTGCGACGGCCCCGGCCGTGGCGGCACCTGCGACATCTCGGCCTGGGACGCCTTCTATCTGGCTGTCTTCTGGGCCCTGAACACCGTGGGTTGGGTCACCTTCTACTGGCACTGGAAGCACCTCGCCATCTGGCAGGGCAACGTGGCCCAGTTCAACGAATCCAGCACCTATCTCATGGGCTGGTTCCGCGACTACCTGTGGCTCAACAGCTCCCAGCTGATCAACGGGTACAACCCGATGGGGTCCAACAACCTGGCCGTCTGGGCCTGGATGTTCCTCTTCGGTCACCTGGTGTGGGCCACCGGCTTCATGTTCCTGATCTCCTGGCGGGGTTACTGGCAGGAGCTGATCGAAACCATCGTCTGGGCGCATCAGCGCACGCCCCTCGCCAACCTGGTGGGCTGGCGCGACAAGCCCGTCGCTCTCTCGATCGTTCAGGCCCGTGTGGTGGGTCTCGCCCACTTCACGATCGGCTACATCCTCACGTACGCGGCCTTCCTGATCGCGTCCACGTCAGGCAAGTTCGGCTGAGCCTCCGGCTCTCGAACAACCGTCTACGCCCCTTCTCGAATCTTCGAGGGACCTCTAAACCCCCGGTATCCGTCGGGGGTTTTTTATTGTCTTGTGAGGCCTCCAAGGCCTGTTGATTGGCATCCGTGTTCATGATTCCCGCTCTTCTTGCTTTGCCCATCTGGCTTCGGATCATGATGCCAGCGGGGCAGTTGAAGCAGGAGTCTGCGTCGACTGTTGAGCTGGCAGGGATTCAGCCGAATAGCCCGGCGACATAATCTCCGGTTGCTTCCTGCTTAGGAGCATTGAAGATCTGAGATGAGCACCCGAATTCCTCCATCACGCCAACTTTCGTAAACCCATCTTCCGATGGAATGACGTTGAAAAATCCAGCCATGTCTGAGATGCGACAGGCCTGCTGGAGGTTGTGAGTCACGATTACGACCGTATAGCGGCCACGCAGAGTGCGGATCAGATCCTCAATCTTTCTGGTCGATAATGGATCAAGAGATGAGCAGGGTTCATCCATCAACAGTACCTCTGGGGCAATGGAGAGTGCTCTTGCGATGCAGAGACGCTGTTGCTGACCTCCGCTCAAGGAGAGCCCGCTTGCCCCCAATTTGTCTTTGCACTCATCCCACACAGCAGCTTGTCGTAGTGAGTTTTCAACCAGCCTGTCCATGTTGCCGCTGAACCCGTTGATGCGCGCACCATAGGCAATGTTTTCATAGATGGTCTTAGGGAATGGATTTGGCTTCTGAAAAACCATCCCGATTCGCTTTCTCAGCTGAACAGGATCAATGTGTTTCGCATAGAGATCATGCCCTTTGAAACTCACTCTGCCATTGAGTGTGCAACCAGGGATGAGGTCATTGAGCCGATTGATCGCTCGGAGGACTGTGGACTTGCCACATCCTGAAGGGCCAATGAAGGCCGTCACCTTGCCAGTTGGTATCGACATGTTGACATTCCTGACGGCTTCAATCTGGCCATATCGGATCGTCACACCTTCAAATTCAAGGCAGTTGGCTGGTGATTCATTCTTTCCTGGACTGGTATTGGGGCTGTTCACGCTTTCAGCCTCGCGTCAGGCGACCAAGCTGGTGGACAAGAAGGTTGGCCCCCAGGATGAACATCACAAGAACAAATGAAGCAGCCAACGCTAGCTGGTTTTGGGACTCATAGGGCATGATCGAGTAATTAAAAATGAGGACTGACATCGTAGCGATTGGCCTCAGCAGGCCCTCGGGCCAGAAGAACGCAAACATGGCTGTAAAGATCAGCGGTGCTGTTTCACCAGCCGCACGGGCAATCCCAAGTAGTGACCCGGTGGCAATGGGAGTGAATGCAGCGGGAACCGTCACCTGCATGATCGTCGTGAACTTTGACGCCCCCACCGCCATCGCAGCCCAACGCAGATCGTCTTCCACAAGCTTGAGAGCTTCAGCAGTTGTTTTGATGACTGTGGGTATCATGATCACAGCCAGGGCAAGGCCTCCAGCAACAGCACTAAAACTCTCTCCAAACAATAGGCGTGTACTAACAATCAGCAGATAGATGAATACTCCGCAAATGATTGATGGAACACCTGCAAGAACATTCGTCCCGTAGTGTACAAACACTGAGAAGAGGTCGACGCTGGAGTATTCCGCCAGGTAGATGCCGCCACCAACCCCAACAGGGATCGCGATCAGGCTGGCAATCCCGGTGACGACTAAAGTGCCAATAATGGCATTGGCGATGCCACCCCCGGACAGTCCTGGAGGAGGTGGCAGTTGGGTGAATAGCGCCACATTCATTAGTGAGCCACCTCTCAAAATCACATAGCCAAGCACCAATACCATCGGTAGAATCGCGATCGCTGCGAAAGCACCAGAGAGAAGAGTGTAAAACATCCCCTCTCGGTTGTGCTTGAGAAACAAATCATAGGCGAGTGGTGCGTCTTGAAATTCTGCTCGCGGGTTGTCGGTACTCCAGTTGGCGCCAGTATTGCTTTGGGTTGATGATTCCATGGTGGGCAGCTTTGGAGGGGATCGACGTTGCGGTTTGATGGCCTTTAGCACTGCTCCAGTGCCGTGCCATCAGTGGTATCGAAGCCTCAGCCTTCTGACCACGTACTCGGCTAAGAGATTCACCAATAGTGTCAATACCATGAGCACAAACGCTGCATACATCAGGGCAGAGACCTGAAGGCCATCGGCCTCGCCAAACTGATTGGCCAGCATCGAGGCGATGGTGTTGCCAGGGGCCAGAAGACTGGGTGAAAAGTTTGTAGAGTTCCCAATGATCATGGTGACCGCCATGGTCTCGCCCATGGCCCTCCCAAGCGCCAGCAGGACACCACCTGCGATGCCGGAGATGGCCGCTGGGATGATGATCTTCAGAATCGACTGCCAGCGACTGCTGCCCACCGCATAGGCCGCGAAGCGAAGCTCAATCGGCACTTGATCAAGCGTGTCTCGGGAGATCGCGGTGATGATCGGAAGCAGCATCACCACGAGAATCAGCACGGCAGGAGCCATGCCTGGTCCCATCGGCTGCGTGCTGAAGAGCGGGATCCAGCCCAGTTTGTGATGGATATCACTGAGCACGGGCCGAAGCGCGGGCTCCATCACGAAGATCGCCCACAACCCCAGCACGACGGACGGAATGGCGGCCAGGAGTTCGACCATGACACCGATGATCTTCCTGATGCTGAAAGGGAGAATCTCTTCGGTGATGAACACTGCTGAGCCCACCCCCAATGGCACGGCGATCAGAAGGGCCAACAACGACGTAACCAGCGTTCCATAGATGGCCGTGAACGCTCCGTACTGTTCGTTGATGGGATCCCAGCTCGAGGAAACCAGAAACCCAAGGCCATAGGCGGCCATGGCCTGAAGTGAACCCCCGAACACACTCAGGAGGATGGCGATCAGTACGACGCCAACCGTGGACGCCAGGCCAATGGCGAGCCAGCGAAAGCCACGGTCAAGAAACCTTTCGTTCCAGGTTCTGCGGCGCTGTGTGAACGCCGAGGTGATTCCTTCCACATGCCGACGGTCACGCAGGCTGATGTGAGGCTGTCGTGAGTCCATGGAAGCTCATGTTCTGCTCCTTCAATTAGCCAGATCTGTTTAATAAATGGTTAAGCCTTGAGCCGTGTCGATGGCGCTTTCCAGGCGTCTGTTTCGTGATCTGTCCTGGGGCTTCCCCCACTCTGTGGTTGGGCTGCTCTGAGGGCTGACCCGGCTTTCGGCTACGGCACGTCTTGTGGGGGTCTCCTGCTGATCGTGCCCATCCGCCTTGAGAGGCCGGTGTGCTGCTTTCCAACCCTGGATCTGATCTGGTTTGTCATCGCCACGCACTGCGCTGGTCATGGTCTGATTTCAGCCGGTCGCTCCACGCCATCTGCTCTTTCGAACCCTTCCATCGGTGGGATCGAGCCGCTCTCCTATCCAGGCCACGGGCAGCATCAGCAGCATGGGCAACGCGCAGATTCCCAGTTGCTCCAGGTTGAGCGGCGCGGTGCCGAAGAAGCGATGCATCACCGCGCTCTGGCTGAAGATCCACTGCACCGCCACCGTCCCAGCGAGGCCAAGCAGCACCGCCGGTGCCTGGGTGAAGGCACGCCAGCCCAGCTGCGGCAGGGCCAGCAGAGCGGTGCGCAACTGGCTGATGGTCACCAGATAGACCAGATGGGCCAACACCAGACCCTGGATGGCCATGGTGCGGGCCAAGTCCAGGTCGCCGTAGCGCTGTGTGCTCCAGAGGAACAGCCCGAAGATCACCCCCCAGTTGAACAACGACACCACCAGCACCCGGCGGATCAGGCCGCCGGTGAGCAGGGGCTGCTGCGGTGGCCGGGGCGGCTGCTGCATCAACCAGGGGACGATCGGCTCGAAGGCCAGGGCGATCGACATCGTCAGCGAGCAGACCATGTTGAGCCAGAGCACCTGCAGCGCCGTCACCGGCAGGGCGGTGCCGAGCACCGCCCCCAGAAGGATCGTCATCGAGGCGCCACCGTTCACCGGCAGCACGAAGGCCAGGGTCTTGCGCAGGTTGAGGTAGACCGAGCGGCCCTCTTCCACCGCCGCTTCGATCGTGGCGAAGTTGTCGTCGGTGAGCAGCACGTCGGCGGCCTGGCGTGCCACCTCGGTGCCGCCGGCGCCCATGGCGATGCCGATGTCGGCCTGCTTGAGGGCGGGCGCGTCGTTGACGCCGTCGCCGGTCATCGCCACCACCTCGCCGTTGGCCTGCAGGGCCTGCACCAACTGCAACTTCTGGGCCGGCGCCACCCGGGCAAACACGTCCACCCGATCGACGCACGCGGCGATGCCATCCGGATCGAGTTCGGCCAGCTGGCGGCCATCGATCGCCGCCAGCGGCTCAGCCTCGCCGACCGGAGTGCGCCCGATGCCCATCTCGCGGGCGATGGCCCGGGCGGTTTCCAGGTGGTCGCCGGTGATCATCTTTACGGTGATGCCTGCCGCCTGGCAGGCCGCCACGGCCCGGATCGCCTCGGGGCGCGGTGGATCCAGCATCCCCTGCAGACCGAGGAAATCCAGATCTTCTGCCACATGGTGGTGCTCCAGCTGCTGCTGGGAGGTCTCGGCCCGGCCAATGGCAAAGGCCAGCACCCGCTCCCCATGGGCCGCCATCGCCCCTACGGCCGCTTCGATCGCCGCGCGGTCGAGGGCTTCGGGCTGGCCCAGGGAATCCAGCTGCCGGCTGCAGCGTTCCAGGACGGTCTCCACCGAGCCCTTGACCAGGATGCGATCGCTGCCGTGCAGCGTGGCCATGAACTGATGTTCCGAAGCGAAGGGAATGGCATCGCGGCGGGGATGGCGAGCCAGAGCGTCCTGGCGGTCGATGCCGGCCGCATCAGCAGACACCAGCAGGGCCGTTTCGGTGGGATCCCCCACCAGCCCCTCACGGTTGCTGGGTCGGGCGTCGTTGCAGAGCAGGCCGGCCAGCAGGGTTTCCTGCAGGGCCACATTCGTGGGGCCGGCCTGGCCCTGGCCCGGCCAGAGGTCCTCGATCGCCACCGATTGGCCGCCCCCGTAGAGGTGCTGCACCGTCATCCGGTTCTGGGTGAGGGTGCCGGTCTTGTCGGAGCAGATGACGGTGGTGCTGCCCAGGGTTTCGACGGCCGGCAGCTTGCGGATGATGGCCCGCCGCCTGGCCATGCGATTCACGCCGATGGCCAGGGTGATCGTCACGATCGCCGGCAACTCTTCCGGGATCGCGCCCACGGCCAGGGCCACGGCCCCATCAAACATCTCATCGACGCCGCGCCCCCGCGCCAGCCCCACCAGAAACGTGAGCCCGGCCAGTACCAGAATCACCTGCAGCAAGCTGCGACTGAAGCGGCCGAACTTGCGGGTGAGTGGGGTGGTGAGATCCACCTGGTCCTGCAGGGAGCTGGAGATGCTGCCCACCTCGGTGTCATCCCCGGTGGCCACCACCAGCCCCAGGCCCTGACCCTTCGTCACGAAGCTGCCCGCATAGGCCATGCCGATCCGCTCGGCCAGGGGGGCGGACGCCTCGACGGCGGTGGTGCCCTTGTGCACCGGCATCGATTCCCCGGTGAGGGCCGATTCATCGGTCTGAAGGTGGCGCGCTTCCAGCAACCGCAGGTCGGCCGGCACCCGCGCCCCAGCCTCCAGCTGCACCAGATCGCCCGGTACCAATTGCTCCGAGGCCAGGCGCTGGCGCGCGCCAGCGCGCACCACCTCCACCTCGGTGCGCACCGACCGCGCCAGGGCGGCGATGGCGTTCTCGGCCTTGCTCTCCTGCACGAAGCCGATCACGGCATTGATCACCGTGACGCTCCAGATCACCAGGGCATCGCGGGGGTGGCCCAGCAATGCCTTCACCGCCCCCACCACCAGCAAGGTGATCAGCAGGGGGTTGTTGAACTGCAGGACGAACTTCAGCCAGCCGGGCTTGCCGCCACGGATCGTGAGCGTATTGGTGCCATGGGCATGGAGCCGCCGACTGGCTTCCGCCTCGCTCAGGCCGCTGTTGCTGTCGCTTTGCAGGTCCTCCACCACATCGGCCGCTGGCCGGGCATGGGCTGGTGCGGGCAAGGGCGGCATCTGGGGAGGTTCAGGTTCTGGACCCAAGCCTTAGCGCACTTCCTGGAGACTGACGGCCAGTGCAGCAGCGATGCTCCCTGCGGC
The DNA here is from genome assembly GCF_024346455.1 of Cyanobium sp. Aljojuca 7A6. Taxonomy (GTDB): domain Bacteria; phylum Cyanobacteriota; class Cyanobacteriia; order PCC-6307; family Cyanobiaceae; genus Cyanobium. The sequence goes on along the minus strand of NZ_JAGQCY010000011.1, from coordinate 71,412 downwards.
CTCGCCAGCGCACCCCGGACATGGGATTGGCTGGACAGGCGCTTGGATGGAGGCGTTGATGGCCCCAAGGCGGAGACCCGTGATGACCTTCAACACCACCTTTCACGAGCTGGCCGCGATCCTGATGATCGCCGCTGTCATTGGCATCGCCGCGTTGAAGCTGCGCCAGCCGCTGATCATCGGTTACATCCTCACCGGCATCGTGGTGGGGCCGGCTGTGCTGGGGTGGGCCTCCGGCGGCAGTGAGCTCAAGCTGCTCTCCAGCATCGGCATCTCGGTGCTGTTGTTTGTGGTGGGCCTCAAGCTCGACGTGGGCTTGATTCGCTCGGTGGGCCCGGTGGCCCTGGCCACAGGGCTGGGCCAGATCGTGTTCACCTCGCTGTTTGGCTTCCTGCTGGCCCTGGGGTTGGGGTTTGCGCCAGTGAAGGCGATCTACATCGCCGTCTGTCTCACCTTCTCGAGCACGATCATCATCGTCAAGTTGCTCTCCGACAAGGGGGAGATCGACTCCCTGCACGGTCGGATTGCGGTGGGATTCCTTGTGGTGCAGGACATGGCCGTCATCCTGGCGATGATCCTGCTCACCTCCTTCACGGCGGCTGGATCGGGGGGGATCGCGGCCCAGGCCATCCGCCTGCTGTTGGTGGGCACGGCGTTCGTGCTGGGCACCGCCGCCACCATGCGCTGGGTGATGCCGCCGCTGCTGGGCCGGTTGGCCCAGAACCAGGAGTTGCTGGTGCTGTTTGCCGTGGCCTGGGCGGTGGGGCTGGCGGCCCTCGCCGATGGGGTGAACTTCAGCAAGGAGGTGGGGGCCTTCCTGGGGGGCGTGTCGATCGCCTCAACCTCCTACCGCGAGGCGATTGCTTCCCGGCTCACCGGCCTGAGGGATTTCCTGCTGCTGTTCTTTTTCATCGACCTGGGCTCGGGCCTCAACCTCGCTGCGGCGGGTGTGCAGCTCTGGCCAGCGCTGGTGCTGTCGCTGTTTGTGCTGGTGGGCAACCCGTTGATCGTGGTGGCGATCATGGGCGTCATGGGCTACCGGCGCCGGACAGGCCTGCTGGCTGGGCTCACCGTGGCCCAGATCTCGGAGTTCTCGCTGATCCTGGCGGCCCTGGGGATGCAGCTCGGACAGATCGGAGAAGCCGAAGTGAGCTTGATCACCCTGGTGGGGGTGATCACCATCGGGCTCTCCACTTACATGATCCTGGGTTCTGATCCCCTCTACCAATGGCTGCAGCAACCGTTGCGGCTGCTGGAGCGGGCCCGTCCCTTCAGCGAAATCGCCGGCGGCTCCTCTGGGCCGGCAAGGGTCGACGTGATTCTGCTGGGCCTGGGCCGATTCGGCGGCGCCATCCAGCGCCAGCTGCGACCCCACAACCTCTCGCTCCTTGGTGTCGACTTCGATCCCCAGGCCCTGCGCCAGGCCGCCGCCGAAGGCGTGCCCGTTCAGTACGGCGATTCCGAGGATCCGGAGTTCACCGCCTCCCTGCCGCTCTCCTCGGCCACGGTCGTGGTGAGCACCCTTCCGTCCCTGGAGGCCAATGCGGCCATCAGCCACGGCTTGCAGACGGCAGGGTTTCGCGGCCATTTCATCGCCACGGCCCACAACGAAGCGGAGGTGGCCCGGCTGGAATCCCTGGGTGCCCAGCGCACCCTGCTGCCCTTTCTGGATGCTGCCGAGCGGGCGGCTGAGCTGATTGTTGCCGACCTGCTGGAACTGCAAGCTCAAGGTTCGGTTTGAACCTCGCCTGCTGTTGTGGTGACCCGCACGATGCCGCTCTGGCAGATCCAGAACCCAGCTCGCTGCCAGGCCGGTGATGGCCGAGGTGAGTCATACACCCACCGTGGAGAGGGACAGGGCCTGCCTCCAGACACGCCGCACGCTCATCAAGGATGTGCGCAAACCGCCGTCGAAGAGAATCAGCACCAGCTCAGGCACGCCAAGCCGGGCCGAGAACTTACCCGAGGCGATGCCGATCAGCAGCAGCACACTGGCCAGCAGCATGGATGTGTTGATCGTCCCCATGGTCACTCAGCGCTTCGGCTCAGAGCGATGCTCCCATCTTGAGCTGCCCCTGAATTGTTCCTGAGGGAACTGGGTCATTGTTCCCTGGTCCATCGGTGCGTTTCTTTCCCAGGCCCTGTTCCTGGTTGCCATCAGTGGAAGCAACAAGCCGCCTGTCAGTTGACAGCGAGAAGCGAGAAAGTAACGAGCATTGGCATAGCCAACGGCCACATACTCGCGCTGTTCGCGACGAGATTGACCATGATCACAGCGCCAGGCAGAGGGGCGGACGGCTGAGGAGAGGCTGGTAACAGGGCCTGGGCTCCTAAGGGTATGGAGTGAGCAGCGCGTACGTCGCCCCGAACACCTGGGCGCGTAGTGGGCAAGCTAATGGCCCCCAGCTCTTCAACATGAATTTGTCAGGGCTTAACCTGGCATGAGGCCGCTGCTGTCAGGTTTAAGCTGAATGCAGCTGATTTCAATGGCTCTCACCTTTTCCGCACTGGATCCCTTCATCCAGGCGACAAATGGAGTGATTTCACTGGGGAGTCTTGGGGCCAACGCTGAAATCTCTGCCTACAACCCAACGACTGGTTTTCTCTACACCGTCGGTGGTGGATCTGGAGCGATTGTTGTTTCCGATCTGCGCAATCCCGCCATCCCACTTGCTGTTGCACGGGCCACCTCCACCGGCAATGGTGAAACCCTCCAAAGCGTGGCGGTGTTCGGCAATCTGCTCGCCATTGCGGTGCAGAACGCGGTCAAGACGGACCCCGGCTTCGTGCAGTTCTATGACCTGAGCAACCCTGCACTGCCCGTTCACCTCAGCACCGTGACCGTGGGCTCCCTGCCCGACATGGTCAAGTTCAGCAGCGACGGCACCAAGCTGCTGGTGACCAATGAAGGAGAGCCGAATTCTCTGTACACCATTGATCCGGTTGGTTCGATCTCCCTGATCGACACCAGCGGCTACCTGGCGGCCACACCTCTGGCTCCCACGGCCGCCAATGTGCAGAGCGTGGGTTTTGAAGCCTGGGAAAACCGCCGCGAGGAATTGATCAACCGCGGCGTGCGCATCGGCACCCGCCGGATGACCACCACAGTGGCCCAGGACATCGAGCCGGAGGCGATCGCTATCAGCGCCGATGGCAACACCGCCTGGATCTCCCTGCAGGAGAACAACGCCATCGCCGTGCTTGATCTGCGCGGCACAGCGCCGGTGATCAGCACCATCTTCTCCGCCGGAATCAAGGATTGGTCCCGCGGCGTTGCCAGCGCCGAGAATTTCAACTATGAGCTGGAGTATGCGGCTGGTGCCGAGAACCAGCCCGTTGGCGTGCTGGCTGGTGGTCTTTCCGGCCTGTTCTTCGCCGGCAAGGAAACGGTCAATGGCACGGAGCTGGATGTTTATTATTCCATCACCGATCGCGGCCCCAACGGCGATCTGATCGCTGGGCAGCGTCAGTTTCTCGATCCTGATTTCCAGCCCACCATCTACAAGCTGGGCATGAATCGCGCCACTGGCGCCGTCACCGAGCTCGACCGCATTGGCCTTAACCGCCCCGACGGCACCCCCCTCACCGGCCTGCCCCAGCTGGCGATCAAGGACGATGTGCCAATCGATGCTGTCAACGCCCCGCTCAGCTACGACCCGTTTGGCATCGACTCGGAAACCGTCTCCCTGTTCAGCCTCAACATCGGCGGCGCCGCCCGCCAGGTGTTCGCTGTGGGGGATGAATACCGGGGCCAGATTTCCATCTTTGATGCGGTCAGCGGCAACCTGATCCAGCGCTACATCCCCGCCGGCCAGAAGGCTCAGCTTGCGGCCCAGCACAACGTGGGCGGCGCCACCCCGATCGGCGCCGAAACGATCGACAGCCTGCCGGCCATCTACGGCAACCGCTGGGCCAACCGCGGCATTGAGGGCATGGCCTTCAACCCCACCGACGGCCTGCTCTATGCCTTCATGCAGAGCCCCCTGGATGTGGACGCCAACGGGGACGGCGTCACCGAAGGCCGCAGCCGCTCGGAACTGACCCGCATCCTGGCCATTGACCCCGCCACCGGTGCCCCGGTCAAGGAGCACCTCTATCTGCTCAGTGGCCGCGCCGGCCAGGACAAGATCGGCGATGTCGCCTTCGACGCCGCCCGTGGTGTGTTCCTGGTGTTGGAGCGCGACAGCAGCCGCAGCCTCACCGGTTTCAAGCATGTGTTTGAGGTGGACCTGCGCGGTGCCACCGACACCCTGCCGCTCACCTCCGCTGCCAACCAGGCCACTGACGGCTGGCTGGGTGCGATCGGCCTGGTGAGCCCCGAGTTGCTCGACAACCGTCGCACCCTTGTGGACCACGACAGCAACCCCGCCACCCCGACGATCTTCAGCCTCTCCAGCGCCGATGCCCTGGCGGCCGCCGGCATTCGCCTGGCCCACAAGATCGAGCTGTTCAATCTTCCCTCGATCGGCGGCAGCCTGGCCTTCGACAAGCCGGAAGGCCTCACCATCCGCGACGACGGCGCGCTGGTGATCAACTACGACAACGACTTCGGCACCGAAGGCGCCAGTGGCAACACCATCACCGTGGTGAGCTTCGATGGCGCCGGCTTCGACAGCTCCGACCGGGACGTGGATGGCACCGATGTCGGCGGCAACCAATACCGCCCCGTCAGCGGATTACCGCTCTACGGCCTCACCATGCCCGACGGCATCGCCGCCTTCACCGATGCCCAGGGCCGCAACTTCCTGCTGGCCGTGGGTGAGGGGGATTCGCGCGAATACGAGCCCGACCAGGGCAACATCTGGTTCGATCTCAGCCGCGCCAACAGTGCTGCCCCGGTGCGAGACGGCACCACCCCCTTCCGCGACCATCCCGGGGTGGCCGCGCTGAATGCCGCCTTTGCGGCCTCCACGGGGATCAGCCGCACCCGCCTCAATCTGCTCAACGACTACGGCGACATCGACGGCGATGGCCTGATCGACAAGCCGTTCAGCATCGGCTCCCGATCGCTGCGCATCTTCGACGACCAGGGCAACGTGGTCTTTGATTCCAGCTCGGCTCTTGAGGAGCTGGCCAACAGCCTCGGCCTGATGGCCAGCAATCGCGACGACGACAAGGGCACCGAGCCCGAGATGGTGGAGATCGCCACCGTGGCCGGCCGCACTTACGCCTTCGTGGCCCTGGAGCGCACCACCACCAGCGTGGCGGCGATCTTCGAAATCACCGACCCCTACAACGTGGCGGCCGTCGATCCGCTGGTGTTCCCCGGCTCTGATCGCATCGAGGGCATCACCTTCCTGCGCAGTGCCGCCGGCGAGCCGGCGGGCGTGGTCGCCAGCAGCGAAGGCAACGATGTGGTGAGCATCACCTCGGCAGCGCCCCTGGCGGCGGGCAGCGCCTTCAAGCTGCAGCTGTTCCACCTGGCCGATCAGGAAGGGGCCATTTCCGCCCTTGAGAATGCCCCCCGCCTGTCCGGCGTGCTCAATGCCCTGCGGGCCCAGGACATCGATCTCGATGGCATCCCCGGCTTCACCAACACCCTCACCCTCTCCAGCGGCGACGCCTGGATCCCCGGCCTCTTCTACGGCGCCTCTGCCCAGGTCTATGGCGCCGTGGGCCGCGGTGATGTGCTGATCCAGAACGCCCTGGGCGTCCAGGCGATCGCCTTCGGCAACCACGAGTTCGACCAGGGCACCGCGGTGGTGCGGGACCTGATCCGGCCCAATGCGGCCGAAGGCTACCCCGGCACCGCCTTCCCCTACCTGAGCGGCAACCTCAACTTCGTCACCGACGCCAACCTCGCCTCCCTCGTGGTCCCCGCCGGTCAGGCGCCGCGGCCCAACAGCATCACCAGCAGTGTCGTCTTCGATGTGAACGGCGAGACGGTGGGCGTGGTCGGTGCCACCACCCCCTGGCTGAGAACCATCTCCAGCCCTGGCAACGTCGGTATTGCACCGGCTGGCTTCAGCGGCATCCCCACGGCCGCCGATCTCGATGCCCTCGCCGCGGAGATCCAGACCGATGTGGATGCCCTGATCGCAGCCAACCCTGGGCTCAACAAGGTGATCCTGCTGGCCCACATGCAGCAGATCAGCATCGAACAGGCCCTGGCCGAGCGCCTGCGGCACGTGGACATCATCGTGGCCGGCGGCTCCAACACCCGTCTGTTCGACAGCGATGACGTGGCCCGCCCCGGCGACAGCGTCCAGGGCCCCTACCCGATCATCAAGACCGATGCCGATGGCAAGCCGGTGGCCGTGGTGAACACCGATGGCACCTACCAGTATCTCGGCCGCCTGGTGCTCGATTTTGACAGCCAGGGGGTGATCATCCCCGAGAGCTACGACCCCACCATCAGCGGGGCCTTCCGCACCGATGCCGCTGGAGTGGCGGCCCTCAACGCCGAAGCCTTCATCGACGCCCGCGTGCAGGAGGTGGTCGACAACCTGCGGGCGGTGATCGTCTCCCAGGAGTCGGAATGGTTCGGCGTCAGTGAGGTGTTCCTCAATGGCAACCGCAACCCCGGTGTGCGCAGCGAGGAGACCAACTTCGGCAACCTCACCGCCGACGCCAACCTCGCCTATGCCCGCCAGATCGATTCCACCGTTCTGGTCTCGCTCAAGAACGGTGGCGGTATCCGCAACTCCATCGGTCAGTCGGTGATCCCCACCGGCTCGGTCGACGGCGTTCCCGATCTGCTGCCCACCGCCGCGGTGTTCGATGCCCAGGGCAATGTGGTGAAGCCGGAGGGCGGCATCTCCCGCAACGACATTGCCAACGCCCTGAGCTTCAACAACGGCCTGTCCCTGGTCAGCGTCACCCCCGGCGAACTCAAGGCCCTGATCGAGCACGGCATCGCCGCCGGCGTCAACCAGGGCCGTTTCCCCCAGGTGGGAGGCTTGGCCTTCAGCTATGACCTCAGCAGGCCGGCCGGCTCCCGGGTGGTGAACCTGGCGATCCAGGACGACGCCGGCAACGACCTTGACGTCGTGGTGCGCAATGGCTCCGTGGTGGGGGATCCGACCCGCAGCATTCGCATGGTGACGCTGGACTTCCTGGCCAGCGGCGGCGATGGCTACCCCTTCGCCAGCCTCACCAACCCCAACCGGGTCAACATCACAGAGGCCGGCGCCCCCCGCACCGGCGTCGCCACCTTCGCCGCCAACGGCTCCGAGCAGGATGCCCTGGCCGAATTCCTGGCGGCCAACCACTCGCCGGCCAACCCGTTCACGGCGGCCGACACCCCGGCGGCCCTCGACAGGCGGCTGCAGAACCTGTCGGTGCGCGGTGATTCGGTGATCGACCCGGTGATCACCCTCACGGGCGGGGCGGTGCTGGAGAACCTGCCGGCCGACACCCTGGTGGGGGAGCTTTCCGCCATCGACCCGGACGGGAGCGACACCTTCAGCTTCTCCTTCGCGCCCAACGGCAACCCTGGCGACCTCTTCCGCCTCGACGGGGATCGTCTGCTGACGACCGCCCCGCTCGACTTCGAGGCGGCCGCGACCCTCGGCCTCACCCTGCGGGTCACCGATGGCGACGGCACCCGTTACGACAGGCCCTTCACCATCACGGTGACCGACCTGGCCGAGGGGTCCGCCGTGCAGGCGGCGGAGATCAACGCCCCCGGTTTCTCGATCACGAACGGTGTGGGCGGCAACCCCCAGGGATCGGTCCCCAGCGGCCGGCCCCTCGCCACCGGCTCCCTGGGCAGCGTCCAGACCGCCCCGATCACCCTTCCGGGGGAAAGCGAGCCCCGGGCACGGATCGAGAACACCAGCTACTGGAATTCCCTCAAGACCCTGACCCTCGGCGCCGACTACTGGAACTCGTCCCTGGGCAGCGACTTGCTGGTGGCCAACTTCGTGGATGTGCGCTGGGATCTGTCCACGGCGCCATCCCTGGATTTCGACCTGCAGGTGGTGGGTGCCAAGCGGGGGGCCATCGATTTCGGCGGCGGCGATGACACCCTCACCTGGCTGTTCCACAGCGATGGGGCCGCCCGCAGCAACACGGCCACGGTGTCGGGCGGGGAGGGCAACGATGTGCTCCGCTTCGCGGCGGTGGGCAGTTCCGATCTCGATGACGTGCTGCTGGCTGATAATGGCCGGCCCGCGGGCAACGGCTCCCAGTGGAACGCCACCTACGACGGCCGGTTCAGCACGGCCTTCGCCAACGGCGGTGAGGGCGATGACCGCATCGAGACGGAAGGGAACGTGCGGCTGCAGGCCGATGGCGGCGAGGGGGACGACATCCTGATCGGGGCGCGCCGCAACGACCGCCTGATCGGTGGCCTGGGCGAGGACACCCTGATTGGCGGCGGCGACGACGGCAGCTTCCGCTACACCGGCCGCGGATCCGGCCGTCGGGTGGTGGTGAGCGGCGGCGACCTGATCGACCTGCAGGCCCCCGGCGGTGGCGGTGACGGAGCGGCTGACACGGTCATCTACGACCTGGCGGACGGCGGAGTGGACCGGGTCAGGGGCTTCGAGGCGGGCCTGGACCGGCTGCAGGTGATCGGTGGCCTGGGAACGGCCCAGGTGACGGAGTTCGGCAACGGCACCTTCGTGAGCTTCTCGGGCCGCCCGCTGCAGGGCGTGCTGCTGGAGGGTGTCAGGGGTCTGAGCGTGGGCGGAGCCGGCGACGACATCGACCTGCTGGCCTGAGGGCAGCAGGTCGATGTCGTCCCGTGGACGGTCCTGACAGCCGTGAACGTTGCTGACCGGTTCGCCCAGCTTCTCCTTTCCCTTGGTCACTGCGCCGACTTCGGCGCCGCTGTTCTCAACAACCAGGCCAACTTCGCCCTGGCCTGAGTGTGCCCTCGAGGCCCATTCCTTCCACCAGGGATGCGGCCTCCACCAGCCCCTGGGATTCCCCCTGAGCCCCTCCCAGTCTCCGCCTTCTCCCCTCGCCTACCCCCCCGGACCATGCCAGCCCTCTTCACAGGCCTGTACAGCCAGAGCTTCGATGCCCTGGCCCTCTCCGGTTCCGGAAACGGCTGGTCCAACGACGTGACCCTGCCGGGCTGGCACCTGTTCCGCCAGCCGGCGGCGGCACCCGTCGCCCTGATCAGCTACAACGCCGACAGCGGCACGGGCAATGCCGGCGCCGTCGTGAGCTACGGGTCGACGGGCAGCAGCGACCGGGCCCTGGGGGGGCTCGGGTCGGGCGGCAGTTATTTCGGTTCCCCTTCCAGCGGTTCGCCGGCGGGCTGGTTCGCCCTGGCACTCACCAATGCCAGCGGGGCGGCGATCGCCAGCATGGATCTCTCCTTCAACGGTGAGCAGTGGCGCAACGGCGGCAACACCACGGCCCACACGATGGAGCTCCAATGGGGCTTCGGCGCCAGCTTCGAGCAGGTGGGCCTCTGGACCACCCCGGGCGGCAGCTTCAACTGGAGCACCCCGGTGACCGGCAGCACGGCCGGTGCCGTCGATGGCAACGGCGCCGGCCGGGTGGCTGGCGTGGGCGGCAGCCTCGACCTCTCCGCCAGCCCCTGGGCGGCCGACGCCACCCTCTGGCTGCGCTGGGCGGAGATCAACGATCCCGGCAACGACCACGGCCTGGCCATCGACGATCTGCGCCTGTCGGTCTCGACGCCACCGGCGCTGCCGGAGGTCTCGATCCAGGCCATCGACGCCGTGGCGAGCGAATCCGGTGATGGGGCCAGCCTGCGTATCAGCCGCAGCGGCTCCACGGTGGCGCCCCTGGAGGTGCCGATCACTCTGGGTAGCGGTGCTGGGTTTGCCGATGCCAACGACCTGAGCACCCTGCCCAGTTCGGTTGTGATCCCCGCCGGGGCCAGCAGCATTGATCTGGCGATCGAGGTTCTCGACGACGCCCTCGATGAAGGAACCGAAACCCTGGTCGTGGAGCTGACGGCTCCTGCCGGTCACGCGATCGCCAGCGGAGCGGGCAGTGCGGCCATCACCATCCAAGACAACGACCGCATCAGCCTGATCTCGGCGGTCCAGGGCAGCGGCGCCAGCAGCCCCCTGGTCGGTCAGAGCGTGACGCTGAGGGCCGTGGTGGTGGGCGACTTCCAGGCCTCCGCCGAACTGGGTGGGTTCTTCCTGCAGGAGGAGACCGCTGACTGGGACACCAGCGACCTCACCTCCGAGGGGCTGTATGTGGCCTACCCGCTGGCGGGCACGAACGCCGATGTGGTGATCGGTGACCGGGTGCTTCTCACTGGCACGGTGGCCGAGCGCTTCGGCCAGACGGCGATCACGTCCGTCAGCGCCCTGACGGTGGAAGGCCAGGGCCGCCTGGGCGACACGCAACGGGTCGACATTCCCGATCTGCTGGCCCAACGCAGCAGCCCCCTTGATCTGGAGCCCTACGAGGGCATGTGGGTGCGCTTCCCGGAAACCCTCAGCGTTAATGGTCTGTTCGGTCAGTTCCGCTTCGGCGAAGTGGAGCTCAGTGCCGGCGGCCTGCCGCTCCAGCCCACCAACGTGATGGAGCCGGGCCCAGCGGCCTTTGCCGCCGAGCAGGCCACGGCCCGCCGGGAGCTGGTGCTCGACGACGGCAGCAACAGCAGCTACCGGCCTGCGGCGGCGGCCACCCCGGCGGCGCCGGTGCGGGACCAGCTGCTGCGCCGCGGCGACACCATCACCGCGGTGGAAGGGGTGCTCGGATTCGACTTCGGCAAGTACCGGCTGCAGCCCACGGCGCCGCTCAGCTTCGAGAGCGGCAACCCCCGCCCGCCGGCGCCGGCCCCGGCCGCTGCTGGCCAGTTGCGGCTGGCCAGCTTCAACGTGCTGAACACCTTCACCACCCTCAACGCCGGCGGCGCCCTCACGGACACCAACCTGGCCCCCCGCGGGGCCAACACGGCCGCAGAACTGGAGCGCCAGCTCACCAAGCTCACTGCGGCCCTTGTGGGTCTGCAGGCGGATGTGATCGGCCTGATGGAGCTGGAGAACGATGCCGACGACGCCACCCTCGCCGCGATCGTGGCCCGCCTCAACGCCGCCCAGCCCAGTGGCTCGGGGCGCCTGTACAGCTTCGTGCCCACCGGCCTGATCGGCAGCGACGCCATCAAGGTGGGGCTGATCTACGACAGCCAGGCCGTGGCCCCCAACGGCGCGGCCCGGGTGCTCGGCACCGCCAGCTTCACCGACCCCCTCTCCACCGGCAGCCCGCTCAACCGGCCGGCCCTGGCCCAGGGCTTCCGGGAACTGGCCAGCGGCGAAGTGCTGAATGTGGTCGTCAACCACCTCAAATCCAAGGGCAGTGGCGGTGCCACCGGCCTGGATCTGGATCAACAGGATGGGCAGGCGGCCTTCAATGCCACCCGCACCGCGGCGGCCAGCGAACTGGTGCGCTGGATCGGCACCGATCCCACCGGCAACGGCGACAGCGACTGGGTGGTGCTGGGCGACATCAATGCCTACGCCAAGGAGGACCCGATCGGTGTGTTCGAAGCGGCGGGCTTCCGCAACGCCCTGCCCACGTTCACGGCCGAGCCCCCCTCGAGCTATGCCTTCTTCACCCCGGTCGACATGAGCGGGGCCCTCGATCACATGCTGATCTCCCCCTCCCTGGTGAGCCAGGCGGTGGCAGCGACCGACTGGAGCATCAACGCCGCCGAGGGCGCCTTCCGCGACTACAACCTCGACACCAACAGCAACGGCAATGCGGCGGCCCGCGATTTCTTCGCGCCCGATCCCTACCGCACCTCCGACCACGACCCCCTGGTGCTGGACCTGGACCTGGGCCGGGCGCTGCCCGCCGGACTCGCCTTCTCCCACGGCGTCGCCTCCGGCGACCCCTATGCCGATTCGGTGATCCTCTGGACCCGGGTCACACCGCCCGGGAGTTTTGCCGGACTGCTTGACGTGCACTGGGAGGTGTCCACAAGCGCCGGTTTCGAGGCCGGTTCGATCGTCGATCGCGGTGTGTTCACCACCAGCGTCGCCCGCGACTGGACCGTGAAGGTGGAGGCCGACGGCCTCAGTGCCGACACCGTGTACCACTACCGCTTCCGTTCCGGCGATGCGGTGTCGCTGGTGGGGCAGACCAAGACCCTGCCGGTGGGCAGTGGTCCGGTGCGGCTGGCGGTGTTCTCCTGTGCCAACTTCACCGCCGAGGAGGAATTCCTGGCCTACGCCAGGGCCGCTGGCATCCATGCGGTGAACCCCTACGACGCCCTGGTGCATCTGGGCGACTACATCTATGAGTACGGTCCCGGGGGCTTCAATGAGGCGGAGGACGCCGCCGGCAGCCGTGGCTTCCTGCCCAACCGCGAGATCGTCAGCCTGGACGACTATCGGCTCCGCTATGCCCAGTACCACACCGATGTCAATCTCCAGGCGCTGCGCGCCTCGGCGCCGCTGATCGCCATCTGGGACGACCACGAGACCGCCAACGACAGCTGGGCCGGTGGCGCCCAGAACCACCAGAGCGCCACCGAGGGCGACTGGATCGCCCGGCGCGACGCCGCCCTGAAGGCCTACCACGAGTGGCTGCCGATCCGGGAGCCCGGCCTGCGCCAGAGCGGGGACGGGGCCACGGCCCTTTCGCCCCTCACCCAGGGCTACCGCTCCTTTGATTTCGGCGATGTGCTGGCGCTGCACATCCTTGAAACCCGTCTCACCGCCCGCGATGAGCAGCTGGAGTATCCCGATGCCGCCGCGGTGCAGGCCCGCATCGGCGCGATCCTCGCCGACCCGGCCCAGCTGGCGGCCTATGCGAGCCAGCTGGGCCTCACCCCGCCGACCTCCCCCGCGGCGGTCCCGGGCTTCGCCGCCGCCCTGGCTCCCCTGGTCACCCAGCAACTGGTGCTGTCCACTGTTCAGCAGGCCTGGGGCGATCCCGACCGGGATCTGATCGGCGACACCCAGATGGCCTGGCTGCAGCAACGCATGGCCGGCTCTGCCGCCGCCTGGCAGGTGCTGGGCCAACAGGTGCTGATGCAGTCGATGGCGGTGCCGGCGGAACTCCTGCTGGATGCCGGCAATCCTGCCCTGCTCGACAAGTACGCCGCCCCGCTGCAGAAGCTCGCCACCGGCACCCCCTTCGACCAGCTCACGGCGGCGGAGCGGGCCCTGTTCGCCGAAGCCGGCAAGATCCCCTACAACCTTGATGCCTGGGATGGCTACGGGGTGGAGCGGGAGACGCTCCTGCAGAGCGCCCTGGCCCTTGGCAAGCGGCTGATCAGCCTGGCCGGTGACACCCACAACGCCTGGGCCGGCGTGCTCGACACGACGACGGGCAGCCTGGCCGGACTGGAATTCGCCACCCCCGGCGTCACCTCGCCGGGCCTCGAAAGGTATCTCCCGGGCGCCGATGCCTACATCCGGGCGAACTACCCCGCCGTCGACGGCCTCGACGGCCTGTTCATGGGCTACATCGGCGGCTTGGCCTATGCCGATGTGAACCGGCGCGGCTTCCTCGATCTCACCGTCACCACCGACCAGGTGATCGGTGACTTCCACCTGCTCTCCGGGATCGACCCGATCACCGACCAGCCGGCCTGGGCGATCGAGACGGTGACCGGCTCGGCCGACTTCAGCCTGGCGGTGCGCGGTGATTCCGTGATCGACCCGGTGATCACGCTCACGGGCGGCACGGTGCTGGAGAACCTTCCGGCCGACACGCTCGTCGGGGAGCTTTCCGCCACCGACCCGGATGGTGGCGACACCTTCAGCTTCTCCTTCGCGCCGAACGGCAACCCAGGCGACCTCTTCCGCCTTGACGGCGAGCGCCTGCTGACCACCGCCCCGCTGGACTTCGAGGCGGCCGCAGCGCGCCGCCTCACCCTGCGTGTCAACGACAGCGCTGGCAACAGCTACGACAGGCCCTTCACCATCACGGTGGAGGACCTGGCCGAGGGCGCCGCCGTGCAGGCGGCGGTGATCAATGGCCCCGGCTTCTCCATCAGCCAGCGAGTGGGCGGGAACCCCCCGGGATCGGTCCCAGCGGGTCAGCCCCTCGCCACTGGGTCCCTCGGCTCGGTGCAGACCACCCCGATCACCCTTCCGGGGGAAAGCGTCCCCCGGGCCCGGATCGAGAACACCAGCTACTGGAATTCTCTCAAGAACCTCACCCTCGGCTCCGAGTACTGGACACCGTCCCTGGGCACCGACCTGCTGGTGGCCAACTTCGTGGACGTCCGCTGGGATCTCTCCACGGCGCCGCCCCTGGATTTCGATCTCCAGGTGGTGGGAGCCAAGCGGGGTGCGATCGGGTTCGGCGCCGGCAACGACACGCTCACCTGGCTGTTCCACAGCGATGGGGCCAGCCGTACCAACACGGCCACGGCGTCGGGCGGGGAAGGCAACGATGTGCTCCGCTTCGCCGCGGTGGGCAGCTCTGACCTCGATGACGTGCTGCTGGCCGACAATGGACGGCCGTCCGGCAACGGCTCCCAGTGGGACCCCACCTACGACGGCCGCTTCAGCACGGCCGTCGCCTCCGGCGGTGAGGGCGATGACCGCATCGAGACCCAGGGGAACGTGCGGCTGCAAGCCGATGGCGGCGAGGGCCGCGACACCCTCATCGGCGCGCGCCGCAACGACACCCTGACCGGTGGTTTCGGGGAAGACAGCCTCACCGGCGGTGGCGACGATGGCAGCTTCCGCTTCGCTGGCCGCGGCTCGGCCCGCCGGGTGGTGGTGAGCGGCGGCGACCTGATCGACCTGCGTGCCCCCGGGGGCGGTGGAGACGGGGCCGCCGACGCGGTCATCTACGCGCTGGAGGACGGGGGTGTCGATCGCATCCTTGGCTTCGAGGCCGGTCGCGACCAGCTTCAGGTGCTCGGTGGACTGGGAACGGCCCAGGTGACGGAGTACCAGAACGGCACCTTCCTCACTTTCTCGGGACGCCCCCTCCAGGGTGTGCTGCTGGAGGGGGTCAAGGGGCTCAGGCTGGGCGGTCTCGGAGACGACATCCAGCTGCTGGCCTGAGGGCAGCTGGCCTGGGCCGTTGTCTCGTGACCGCCGAGCAGGCCACGGCCCTCAGCGAGTTCGTGCTTGACGACGGCAGCACCCCACAGCGCTGCTCACCTTCGTGACGGGCAGCTGCGCTTGGCCAGCTTCACCAAGTCCCTCGCCAACGGCAGCCTGCTCAACCGGCCTGCCCTGGCCAAGGGCTTCAGGAAATTGGCCAGGGTGAGGTGCTGAATCTGGACGTCAACCACCTCAAGTCGCTGTTCGGGCTGGTGGGGTGAGATCCCATCTTTTCTTTCGCACGCTTTCATCCACATCCAGCAGGCCGTGCTGGCTGCTGGCATCACACACAGACCCAGGGAGAATAAAAAACCCTGCCGAGGCAGGGTTAGAGCAGATTTTCAGATGTCAGGTGCTCAGGGCTGGCTCAGCCAACACTCCAGACGCCACCGGCGATGTTGGCCAGCGGTGATTGGATGGCCGTGCTGCAGAGGAACCAGGCGAAGGCGGCGCCACCACAGCCACCCAGCCAGAAGCCGCTGGCGAATTCAGCCCAGCCGGCTTTGGTGAACAGGTCGGCGGGCGGGTTGTCGATGGTGGCGTCAGGGGGTTGGACGTTGGGACCGCTGCCGGCGGTTCCATAGATCGACAGGCAGACGGTCAGGATCGACACCAGGCCGATGGCGGCGAGGAGACCAGCGGTGCTGGCGAACTCGGTGGCGCGCAACGGGCCGGTGTAAGCGAAGGGGCCGTAGAGGAGGTAGCCGTGGGCCATGCCCACCTCAAGGCCGCGACGGTTGGGGGACAGGGAGGGCCGGTAGGCCGGCAGGGCGTTCAGGAAAGCCTTGGTGAAATAGCTGCTGTTGACGGGGGTGGCCAGATTGCCGACGGTCGGGTCGGCGACGGGGGTCACGGTCATGGGGGGGCGGATCGGGGGGTCGTCAGAAGGGGAGGCGAGTGACGCTGGGGCCTGGGCCGGTTGTCAGTCGGTCGCCTCGATCACGTTGAACAGCAGGGCCATGGCCACCGCTGCGCCGAGGATTCCCACCAGGGGAACCAGCACGGACGGCATCCAGGCAACGGCAAATTCACCAGTCATGGCTTGGGCCAATAGGAACCGCCGGTACTGTAAGGACCCCTTCCTGCCTGGCTTCTCAGGGAAGCGGGGGTGACATAAAAGTTCAGCCGGCGCCGCCGCGCAGCGTGGCCCGCACCCGATAGATCGGCCGGCCCTGGCTCTCGTGGTACGTGCGCATCTGCAGCTCAGCCAGCAGCCCGAAACTGAACAGCTGCACCCCACTGACGATCGCCAGCACCGCCATCAGCAGCAGTGGGCGGTTGCCGATGTCGACCCCCAGCAGCACCTTCTCGCCCACCAGCCAGATGGCGATGGCCAGCCCGACCCCCAGGGCCAGCAGGCCGGCGAAGCCGAACACGTGCATCGGGCGAGTCAGGAACCGCTTCATGAACCACACCGTCAGCAGGTCCATCAGGACCCGGAAAGTGCGGTCGATGCCGTAGTTGCTGCGGCCGTAGCGACGGGCCTGGTGGGACACTCGCACCTCGCCGATCCGGGCCCCCTCGATGAAGGCCAGGGCCGGCAGGAAACGGTGCAGCTCCCCGTAGAGGTTCATGTCGCTGACCACCTCCCGTCGGTAGGCCTTCAGGGAGCAGCCGTAGTCGTGCAGGTGCACGCCTGTGACCCTCGCGATCAGCCGGTTGGCCACAAGGGACGGCAGCAGCCGGTTGAGGGCGCCGTCCTGGCGTTGGTGCCGCCAGCCGCTCACCAGGTCCAGGTCGTCCTGCTCAAGGCGGGCCAGCAACAGCGGAATGTCGGCGGGATCGTTCTGCAGATCGCCGTCGAGAGTGACGATCACCCCACCACCGCTCGCATCAAATCCGGCGGCCATGGCGGCGGTCTGCCCGTAGTTGCGCCGTAACAGCACGGCCACCAGTTCCGGCACCTGGCCGGCCAAGTGCCGCAGCACGGCCTGGGTACCGTCCTTGGATCCGTCGTCCACCAGCACCAGCTCGAACGGCCGTCCCAGGGGCCTCAGGGCCGCCAGCAGCTTCTCCACGAGCAGGGGCACGCTGGCCTCCTCGTTGTAGAGGGGCACCACCACCGACAGGCTGGCGGTCTCCGCCATGGCCCCACCCAGCTCAGGCTGCACCGTACCCGCTCAAGGAGGCAGGGGACTGCCGTCGTGGCTGTGCATCACCCTCCCCGCGCCCCGCAGCTCGGCCCGGTAGTGGCAGGCCACCGGATCCCGGTTGCGGGGATGGAGGTCGTCGATGCCGATGCCATCACGGCCATGCTGGCGGCCGGAGCTGTGCAGATAGCGGCCGCCGCCCAGGTGCAGGGCCACGTGGGTGCAGCGCTGCGGGGGTCCGAAGAAGAGCAGATCCCCTGGCAGCAGCAGGCTGGTGATGCCGCTGCCCACCGCCACCGGGCGGCAGAAGCGCTCCTGTAGGTAGGCATCCCGGGGCAGCCAGATGCCGGCCTGGGCGAAGGCGCTCTGCACCAGCCCCGAGCAGTCGAAGTCCGGGCCCAGGGTGCCCCCCCAGAGGTAGCGGTTGGGCTGGTGACGGGCGGCCTCGGCGAAGGCGAGCACCGCCCCAAGGCGGGCGGCGATCCTGTCGCGATCGAGGCGCGGCAGCGGCGGCGGCGGGGCGGGGTGCCCGTGGCTCGCGAGGGCGGGCGCCTCCACCCAGCAGGGGTAGCCGTCTCCGTGCAGCCGCACCCGCAGGCGGGGCCCTGCGCTGTCGAGCACCCTCAGGTACCGGCCGGCCTGGATCTCGGTGGCCAGGCCCGGGCCCTGCGGCAGGCTGTAGGCCGGCAGCGGCCGGGTCAGGGTCCAGGTACGGCCGGGCGCCGGCAGGGTGCCTAAGGTCGCCATCGCAAGGTGCCGCCGCTGATGGCGTTCTACAGCCCGGATCCGGCCATGGGCCAGACCCTGCGCCAGCTCATCGGCCAACTGGAGCAGGAGGGGCGCCCGGGACTGGGGGAGCAGCTCTCGATCACCTGGCTCCGCTACGGGGCTTCGCTGGTGGGCGGGGCTGAAGGGTTGGGCCAGGAGGCCTTCTGGGCCCAGACCGTGACCGGTGCCGGCTGGGAGGGGGAGAGGCCGCGCTACCCCGCCAGCGTGGTGAAGCTGGTCTATCTGGTGGCCGCCGAAGCCTGGCTGCAACGCCAGCTGATCGAGGAGGGGCCGGAGCTGCGCCGAGCCCTGGCCGACATGGTGCGCGACTCCGGCAACGACGCCACCAGCCTGGTGGTGGATCTGCTCACCGGCACCACCAGTGGACCGTCCCTTCCCCCTGGGCGGGCGGCGGCCTGGTGTCGTCAGCGCCAGGTGGTCAACGACTGGCTGGGGCGCCTCGGCTGGAGCGAGGTGATGGGGGTGAACGCCTGCCAGAAGACCTGGGCAGAGGGGCCCTACGGCCGCGAGAGAGAGTTCTATGGGCCCCAGCTGGAGAACCGCAACCGCCTGAGCACGGATTTCACGGCCCGTCTGCTGCACGCGGTGATGGCAGGTGCTGCGGTCTCCCCGCCGGCCTGCCACCGCATGATGGCCCTGCTGGAACGCTCGCTGGATCCCCAGGTGCGGGCCGCCGATCCTGAGAATCAGGTGGATGGCTTTCTCGGGGCCGCACTGCCGGATGGGGCCCGGCTGTGGAGCAAGGCCGGCTGGATGAGCCAGGCCCGCCATGACGCCGCCTATGTGGAGGTGGACGGCAAGTCCCCGATGCTGCTGGTTGTCTTCAGCGAGGGACGGGCCCGGGCCGCCGATGCCACCCTGCTGCCGGCCATCGCCGCTGCCCTGCTGGACGCCTGAGCCTGCCTACGATCGGTCCCTAGAGCTCCGGCCCCTTGACTGCGCTGCCGTTCGATGTGGTCCCGCTCGCCCTCGGGGCGGCGGTGAGCCCGTTGTTGCTGGTGGGACAGATGCGCCTCCTCACGGCCCCGGGATCCGGCGTGAAGCAAAGCTGGGCCTATGCCGCCGGTAACGCCCTGGTGGTCGGGGGCTGGGCGGTGGTGGGTCTGGGGTCAGGGGGATCCCTGCCTGTCCGCCCAGCTGCCGGTGCCGATCCGGTCTCTGCCGGGATCCATCTGGTCCTGGCGGCCGTGCTGCTCGCCATCGGTGTCCACTCCCTGCACCGCGACGCTGGCACGGGGTCCCCAGCCCCAGATGGGCACACCCTGGCCCGCTCCTTTGCCATGGGGGCGGTCCTGATGGCGGGCAACCTCACCTCCCTGGTGCTCTACCTGCCGGCGCTGCAGGACCTGGCCCGTTCCGGCCTGGCGGCCGTCCCCCTGGCGGGCCTGGTGCTGCTGGTGAGCCTGGTCACCCTGGCGCCCTCGCTGCTGCCCCCGGTGGTGCTGGTGCTCACGGGGGCCTGGGGGCGGGCCCACCTCGAGCGGCTCTGCCGCTGGACCCTGGTCCACCAGGGCCAGATCAATGCCGGCCTTTGCTTGGGATTCGCGGCCTATCTCGGCCGGAGCGGCGTCGCCAGGCTCTGAGCGGACCTGGCGGAATGGCCCCGGAAGGGCCTGGAACGGAGAGGGAGGGATTCGAACCCTCGACAGAAGTTGCCCTCTGTAACTCCTTAGCAGGGAGCCGCTTTCAACCACTCAGCCACCTCTCCAGTGGCCACGAGAGCTTATCAGGGCTCGGTCGCGGCTTCGGGCTCGGGGGGCACCGCCAGGCGCGGCAGGCGGTGCTTGAAGCCACAGAGGATCTCCCAGGGAATCGTGCCGCAGCGCTCACTCCAGTCGAGGGGGCTGAGGATCTCTCCACCCTGTTCGCCCAGCAGGGTGACCAGGCTGCCCACCTCGATCCGGGGGGCCTCGGTGGCGTCGATCACCAGCTGGTCCATGGTGATGGCGCCCACCTGGGGCAGGCGCCGGCCGTCGAAGAGCACGTCCATGCGGTTGGAGAGCTGGCGGGGCACCCCGTCGGCGTAGCCGATCGACACCACCGCCAGGCGGCTGGGCCGGCGGGTGCGGAAGCGGTGGCCGTAGCTGACGCCGACCCCCGCCCCCACCTGGCGCAGCAGGGTGACGCGGGCGTGGATCTGCAGGGCTGGCTGAAGCGTCACCACGCCGGCCAGGTGGGCCGCCGGCGGCTGGCCGTAGAGGGCCAGGCCCACGCGGACGAGGTCGTAGTGCTGCTGGTGCCCCCGCAGGGTGCCGGCCGAATTGGCGAGGTGCCGGCAGCCGGCCGTGAGGCCCTGCTCGGCCAGGCTGGTGAGCACGCTCTCGAAGCGCTGCTGCTGGAGGTCGCTGAGGCCGTCGTCTTCCTCTGGAGGGGCATCGGCGCAGGCCAGGTGGGAATAGATCCCCGCCAGGTCGATGGCCTCCATGCCCTGCAGAGCCGCCACCAGCCGCGGGCCCTCCTGCCAGTCGGCGCCGAGGCGGGCCATGCCGGTGTCCAGCTTCAGCTGGACGGCCATGGTGCGGCCGCTGCCGCTGGCCAGGTTCTGGCAGAGCAGGGCTTCCCGCATGCTGCTGAGGGTCGGCATCAGCTGCCAGCGCAGACAGCTGCGCAGCTCCTCGGGCTGGGTGAGGTTGCCCAGCACCAGCACCGGGGCGGAGATGCCGGCGCGACGGAGCTGCACCCCTTCCGCCAGGGTGGCGACGCCGAAGCAGGCGGCCCCCGCCTCCAGGGCGGCGCGGGCCACCGGCAGGGCGCCGTGGCCGTAGGCGTCGGCCTTGACGACGGCCATCAGCTGGGTGGCCGGTCCGATGTGGCGTTGCAGGGCGCGCACGTTGGTCTGGATGGCGGCGGTGTTCACCTCCACCCAGGCCCGCTGCCGCGGCTGCGCCGACTCCTCCGTCGCGCTGGTGGGGGCGAGCGAGGCGCTGGTCATGGACGCCGGTGCGAAGGGAGAACCATGGAATGCATGGGAATCCCGTTAGCATGCCGCGTATCCAGCGGACTGGAATGGGCCACGTACTCGTTCTGAATGCGTCCTACGAACCGCTGAACATCACCACCTGGCGTCGGGCCATGGTGATGTTGCTCAAGGGGAAGGCCGAGGGGCTGGAGCACGACCCTGAAAAGGCCATTCGCCCCGACCATTTCCTGCCCACGGTTATCCGGCTGCGTCAGTTCGTGCGGGTGCCCTACAAGCCACTCCCCCTCACGCGCCGCAACGTCTTTCACCGCGACGGTCACGCCTGCCAGTACTGCGGCTTCAATGGCGAGCAGCTCTCCATCGACCATGTGGTGCCCCGCAGCCGGGGTGGCACCGACGTCTGGGAGAACGTCACCACCGCCTGCCTGCCCTGCAACGTGCGCAAGGGCAACCGCACCCCCAGGGAGGCGGGCATGCCCCTGGCCCGGGAGCCCCGCCGCCCCCTGGGCAGCCTGAGTTTCGAGGCCAACCGCCGCATCCGTTCCGGCCAGCACCAGGAGTGGGCCAAGTACGTCATCGGCGCCTGAACCGCCCTCCCGCTCATCCACCGGTGCCGGCGGCCTCGAGGGCGAGCGCCTCAAGACCCTGTCGCTGCTCCTCGGCGATGCAGGCGCCGATCAGGTCCTCGATCTGGCCGGCCAGCACGGGCTCGAGGGAGAAATTGCGTCCCAGCCGATGGTCGGTCACCCGGTTGTCCTTGGCGTTGTAGGTGCGGATCTTCTCGCTGCGGTCGCCACTGCCCACCTGGGCACGGCGCACGGAGCGCTCCTCGGCATTCGCCTCCGCCAGCTGGCGCTCGTAGAGCTTGGCCCGCAGGATCTCCATCGCCCGCTCCCGGTTCTGCATCTGGGAGCGCTCCTGGGTGCAGAACACCCGGATGCCGGTGGGTTTGTGCAGCAGGTCGACGGCCGTTTCCACCTTGTTGACGTTCTGGCCGCCGGCGCCGCCGGAGCGGGCCGTGCTGATGTCCAGATCCCCCGGATCGATCTGCACCTCCACCGGATCGGCCTCCGGCATCACCGCCACGGTGGCGGTGGAGGTGTGCACCCGGCCCTGGGACTCGGTGGCCGGCACCCGCTGCACGCGGTGCACGCCCGCCTCGAACTTCAGCTGGCTGTAGACGCCATCGCCGCGGATGGCGAGGATCAGTTCCTTGTAGCCGCCCAGGTCGGCCTCCGAAGCGCTGACGGGCTGAACCTGCCAGCCCTGGCTCTGGGCATAGCGCTCGTACATGCGGGCCAGATCGCCTGCCCAGAGGCTGGCCTCGTCGCCGCCGGCCCCGGCACGGATTTCCAGCATGACGCTGCGTTCGTCGCGGGGATCGGAGGGCAGCAGGCCCAGGGTCAGCCGGGTGTTCAGGGCGGCAATCAGGCCCTCAAGGCTGACCAGCTCCTCGCTGGCCAGAGTCACCAGTTCCTCGGCGGCGGGGTCGTCGCGGTGGGCCTTCAGCAGGCAGCGGGCCTCCTCCCGTTCCTGCTCCAGCTTGCGCAGCCGCTGGTAATCATTGACGAGGGGCTCCAACCGCGACCGCTCCCTGGCGATCGATTGCAGGCGGGCCGGATCGGAGGCCACCGCCGGGTCCGCCAGCTGGCGTTCCAGGGTCTGGAAGGTGCGGCAGGCCGTATCCAGCCGGGATTGCAGCAGCTCGGAATCCATGGGCGGCACCCGAAACGGAAAAAGCCGGGTGCTGGTGGCACCCGGCGAGAGAAAGACCGGGCCGAATCGGCTGTCCGATTCGGGCGGCCGGCTTCATCCTGAGAATCTCAGGCTGAACGGTTCAGGCTTCGGTGGCGACTGGCGTTTCAGCTTCGACGGCGTCAGCTGGAGCTTCGGAGGGCTTGGCGGCCTTCTTGGCTCCGGAGGCGGAATCGGTGCTGCCCATGCCGTACTTGCGCATGAAGCGATCCACCCGGCCTTCGGTGTCGAGGATCTTCTGGGTGCCTGTGTAGAAGGGGTGGTTGCCACTCCACACATCAACGATGAGCTCGGGATGGGTGGAGCCGGTGGTCATGACCACCTCCCCATTGCAGATCACCTTGGCGTCCGGATACCAGGTGGGATGGATGTCGGCTTTCGGCATGACGGAAATCAGCGCTTGGAGAACTGGGGAGCCTTGCGGGCTTTCTTGAGGCCGTACTTGCGACGCTCCTTGGCCCGGGGATCGCGGCTCAGGTGGCCTTCGATCTTGAGGGGCTTGCGGTTGTCGGGGGAGAGGTCGCAAAGGGCGCGGGCCGCACCCTGCTTGATGGCATCGGCCTGGCCGGTGAGGCCACCGCCGCGCACGTTGACCAGCAGGTCGTACTGGGCTTCGAGGCCGAGGGTCTGCAGGGGGGCCTTCACCGCCGCCAGGTAGACGGGGTTGTAGTTGAGGTAGTTGTCACCGGGGCGGCCGTTGATGGTGACGCTGCCACTGCCGGGGACGAGCCGCACACGGGCCACGGCGGTCTTGCGACGGCCGGTGCCCCAGTAGACGACGCGGTTGGAGGTGCTGGTCATTGGGCGGCGGCGGCGGGATCGAGGGCGAGGGGCTGGGGCTGCTGGGCGGCGTGGGGATGCTCGGCGCCCTTATAGACCTTGAGCTTGCGGAACAGCTGACGGCCCAGGGCGTTGTGGGGAAGCATGCCCTTGATCGCCTTCTCGATGATGCGCTCCGGCAGCCGGGCCTGGAGGTGCTCGAAGGTTTCGGTCTTCATGCCGCCGGGACGGCCGGAATGGCGCCGATAGATCTTCTGGGTGGCCTTGTTGCCGCTGACGCGCACCTTGTCGGCGTTGATGACGACCACGAAGTCACCGGTGTCGAGGTGAGGCGTGAAGGTGGGCTTGTTTTTGCCGCGCAGCACCTGGGCCACTTCGCTGGCGAGACGGCCGAGGGTCTGATCCGCAGCGTCGACCAGATACCACTGGCGATCAAGCGAATCAATGGAGGGTGTGGTTGTCTTGTTCATCGCGCCGGCGGGCCGGTTTGGGGTGAGCCCATCGCAGCCGGATGGGTCGGGACAGGGAGATTCGACCCTACCGTGTCGCCGGATCCGGCGAATTCGGCAGAGACGTGCTCCGCATGGGGCCACGGAACGGGGCTCCTGCAGGCCGCTCAACCGATCGGATCACCGACGAACGGATCGGCGGGAGGATCGCGCGATTCCAACAGAAATCGCGGTTGACAATCATAACAGGCGGCCTCAGGGAAGAGGGTCTCCGGGTACCCCACCCGCAGCAGGCAGAGCCCCTGGGGCGGCGCCGCCTCTTTCACGGCGTGGCGGGCGCCGCTGCGCCAGCGCTGCAGGAACTCCTCGGCCTCGAGGCGTCCCTCCCCCACGGCCACCAGCTGCCCCATCAACAGGCGCACCATGCCGTAGAGAAAGCCACTGGCCTGCACCTCGGTGACCAGCAGATCCCCCTGGCGATCGATCCGCACCTCCTGCAGGGTGGTGCGGGCATGGGCGCGGCGGCTGCCGGCCCGCTGGAAAGCGGAGAAGTCGTGGTTCCCGAGCATGGCATCCAGGCAACGGGCCATGCGGGCCTCATCGAGGCGCCACTGGTAGCGATGCCAGCTCCAGGGGGCCAGGAACAGGTTGGGGGTGCGGGCGTTGAAGATCGTGTAGCGGTAGCGCCGGTAGGTGGCGCTGTAGCAGGCGTGCCAGTCGGGAGAGACCTCGGCGGCGGCCCTCACCCGGATCGTGGGTGGCAGACGGCCGTTGAGGGCCTTGGCCCAGCGGGCCACGGGGATGGGGCCACTGGCATCGAAGTGGACCACCTGGGCGGCGGCATGGACGCCAGTGTCGGTGCGACCCGCAGCCACCGCCTGGGCGGGGCGATGGGGGTCGAGCGCGGCGATCGCTCCCTCCAGGGTTTCCTGAACGCTGCTGTGGTGGGCCTGACGCTGCCAGCCATGGAACGAGGAGCCCTCGTACTGCAGCGAAAGGGCGATCCTTTTCAGACCAGCTCGATGATTGCCATCTCGGCGTTGTCACCGCGGCGTCGCACCGTACGAATGATGCGGGTGTAGCCACCCTGGCGATCGCCGTAACGGTCCTGGGCCTTGTCGAACAGGGCGTGGACGAGCTGCTTGTCGTAGATGTAGCCGATGGCGCGGCGACGGGCGGCGAGGGTGCCGTCCTTGGCCAGGGTGATCATGCGCTCGGCTTCGTCACGCAGGGCCTTGGCTCTGGCCTTGGTGGTGGTGACGCGGCCTTCACGGATGAGCTGGGTGGTCAGACCACGCAGCATGGCCTTGCGTTGGTCGGCGGGGCGTCCCAACAGGGGGACTCGGCACTGGTGTCGCATGGTGGGGACGGGGCGGGTGGCGTAACGGGGAAGGGGAAACCGCCTTTCAGCCGCTGGTGCGGCTCTGGGGCAGGGAGATGCCGATCCTCTCGAGAGCCTCGATCACCTCGTCGGCGGACTTGGATCCGAAGTTCTTGATCTCCAGGAGGTCTTCGTAGCTGAAGCCCATGAGGTCGGAGACGGAGTTGACCTGGGCCCGCTTCAGACAGTTGTAGGCGCGGACGGAGAGGTTCAGTTCCTCCAGGGGGATCTGGGCCTCGGCCGAAGGCTCGGGCTCCAGGCCGGGCTCCTCGGTCATGGTGAGGGTGGCCAGGGGCTGGAACAGCTCCATCAGCTGGTTGGCGGCCTGGGCCATGGCGTCGTCGGGGGTGACGCTGCCGTTGGTCTCGATCTCGATGCGCAGGCGCTCATGGGCCGAACCGCCTTCGCCGACCGCCGTTTCATCGACGGTGTAGTTGACCCGGCGCACCGGCATGAAGACCGCGTCGATCTGGAGCAGGTCGATGGCGGTGGTGTCTTCGTTGTGGCGATCCACCGGCCGGTAACCGATGCCACGCTCCACGTGGACTTCCATCTCCAGGCTGTGGCCCTCGGCCACGGTGGCGATCTCCCGATCGCCATCGATGACCTGCACCTGGGGGGAGAACTGCAGATCCGAGGCGGTGACCCGCGCCGGACCGTTGACCATCAGGCGGCCGATCTCCAGATCACGGCTGCGGCTGTTGACGGGAACCGACTTGCAGTTGAGCAGGATGTCGAGCACGTCCTCGCGCACACCTGGCACCGTGGCGTACTCGTGGTTGACCCCGGAGAGACGCACCGCCGTGATGGCGCTTCCTTCGAGCCCACCGATCAGCACGCGCCGCAGGGCGTTGCCGAGGGTGGTTGCCTGGCCCCGATCCAGGGGGCCGATCAGGAAGACGCCCGTCTGGGAACGGTCGTCGGCAACCTGGTGCTCGACCCGATCGATCTGGTAGTGCAACACGGTCTGAGGAGGTGAGAAAGGGAAGGTGGCCGCGACAGCGGCCCTGGGGGAATCGGGCGGGAGGCCGGAGGAGTCCGGAAGACTCAGACCCGGCGACGCTTGGCCCGGCGGCAACCGTTGTGGGGCAGGGGGGTGACGTCGCGGATCAGGGTGATCTCGAGACCGGCCACCTGCAGCGCCCGGATGGCGGTTTCTCGCCCGGAGCCGGGACCGCGCACCAGCACTTCGATCTGACGCATGCCTTGCTCGAGGGCCCGGCGGGCGGCCGCTTCGGCGGCGGTCTGGGCGGCGAAGGGTGTGCCCTTGCGGGCTCCCTTGAAGCCGCTCGCACCGGCTGACGACCAACTCACCACTTCACCGGCGGTATCGGTGATGGAGACGATCGTGTTGTTGAAGGTGCTCTGGATGTGCGCGACCCCGTTGGGGACGTTGCGCTTGGCCTTCTTGGGGCCTGTCTTCTTGGCTGGTTTGGCCATGGCGGTGACCCTGCAAAGGCAGGGAGGTGATCGGAGGACTGGGGGGGAGTCCCGGTGACGGCCTCCGGAGAGGGAGGCCGGCGGGACTCGGGCCCGGTGGCTGCCGCGAGGGGCCACGGGCCGGGAAGGAATGCAGGCAGAGAGGGGAGAATGGGCCCGGAGGACCGGAACTCACTTCTTCTTGCCGGCCACGGTCTTGCGGGCGCCGCGGCGGGTACGGGCGTTGGTGCGGGTGCGCTGACCACGCACGGGCAGTCCCATGCGATGGCGGCGACCCCGCAGGCAGCCGATGTCCTGCAGGCGCTTGAGGGCCATGCCCTCTTCGCGGCGCAGGTCGCCCTCGAGCACGAAGGAATCGGCGGCGCCGCGCAGCTTCTGCACGTCGCCATCGCTGAGGTCCTTCACCCGGATGTCGGGGCTGACCCCCGATTTGGCGAGAATTTTGCGGGCCCTGGTGAGCCCGATCCCGTACACGTAAGTGAGTGAGATCTCAACCCTCTTGTCACGAGGGATATCGACACCGGCGATCCGAGCCACGTCAGGAAACGATCAGAGGGCAATGGGGGTGGCGGCCGAAGGCGGCAGCCGTGATGGCGTGGGGAGTCAACCCTGACGCTGCTTGTGCTTCGGGTTGGTGCAGATCACCATGACCCTGCCGTGGCGACGAATCACCCGGCATTTGTCGCACATCTTCTTGACTGAGGCACGCACCTTCATGGGCGTTGTGCTCTCCGAATTTGCAAACAGCTACCTTATCACATCAGTCAACAAGGCTGGCTACGATCCTCGCCCCGATCTCCGCCACCGTGCCGGAGGCTTCAACGCTGCGGAGCAGGCCCAGCTGGCGGTAGTGGTCGATGAGGGGGGCGGTCTGCTCCTGGTACACCACCAGGCGGTTGCGGATCACCGTTTCGTTGTCGTCGGCCCGGCCGCGGGAGAGCAGGCGCTGGATCAGCACCCCGTCCTCCAGCTCCAGCAGCAGCACCCGTTCGATGCGCTGGTCAAGCTCGGCCAGCAGCCCGTCGAGGGCTTCCGCCTGGGCCAGGTTGCGGGGAAAACCATCCAGGAGCCAGCCCCCCTGGTGCCCCTCCAGGCGGCTGCGCACGATGGCCAGCACCAGGGCATCGCTGACCAGCTCGCCGCGGGCCATCACCGCCTCCGCCTCCTGGCCCAGGGCGCTGCCGGCCTTCACCTCCGCCCGCAGCAGTTCACCGGTGGAGAGGTGCAGCAGCTGGTGGTGTTCGGCCAGGAGCTCGGCCTGGGTGCCCTTGCCGGCGCCGGGGGGGCCGAGGAAGAGGAGACGCTGTTTCATGGGAGGGAAGACGGGGAAAGGGGGCTACTGCCTGACCAGTCCTTCGTAACGCTGGGAGATCACGTAGGTCTGGACCTGCTTGGCGGTGTCGATCGCCACGCCCACCAGGATCAGCAGGGAGGTGGCCCCCAGGCCCTGGAAGGTGCGCACCTGGGTGGCCCCCTCCACGGCCGAGGGAATGATGGCGATGGCGCCCAGGAACAGGCCGCCCAGCAGGGTGAGTCGGTTGGACACGCCCGAGAGGTAGTCGGCGGTGGCCGAGCCGGGGCGCACCCCGGGGATGGCGACGCCGGAGCGTTTCAGGTTGGTGGCGATGTCCACCGGGTTGACGGTGAGGGAGGCGTAGAAGAAGGCGAAGCCGCAGATCAGGGCGAAGTACACCAGGGCATAGACCCAGGGGGTGCTGCTGGTGGGGTTGAGATAGCCCGCCACCCGGATCAGCCAGGCACTTTTGGTGAGATTGGCGATGGTGAGCGGCAGGAACACCACGGCCGAGGCGAAAATGATCGGCATGACGCCGCCGGCGTTGAGCTTCAGGGGCAGATAGCTCTGGCGTGAGGCCAGGGTGCTGGCACCGCCCACCTGGCGCTTGGCGCTCACGATCGGGATGCGGCGACTGCCTTCCTGAAGAAAGATGATCCCCACGATCGTCACCAGGAAGACCAGCACGAGGACGACGATGCCGCCCACCGTGGCGCGGTCGCCGCTCTGGGCCAGCTGGATGGTGGAGCCCAGGGCCTTGGGCAGGGTGGCCACGATGTTGATGAAGATCACCAGGGAGGCCCCCTGGCCGATGCCCCGTTCGGTGATCACCTCACTGACCCACATCACCACCATCGAACCGGTGACCAGGGCCAGACTCGTCTGGACGACGAACAGCCATTCGGGAAGGCCCGGCAGGGCGTATTGCCGCAGGATCAGGGCAAAAACGATGCTCTGCAGGATGCCCCAGCCCAGGGCCACGTAACGGGTGATCTGGGCCAGCTTGCGGCGGCCGGCCTCGCCTTCGTTCTTCTGCAGCTCCTCGAGCTGGGGCAGGGCCGCCGTCATCAGCTGGATGATGATCGAGGCATTGATGAAGGGCAGGATGCCCAGGGCGAACACGCCCAGGGTGGACAGGCCGCCGCCGGTGAAGATGTCCAGGAAGCCGATCAGCTGGCCGCCCTGGCGGATGAAGTCCTGGAAGGCCACCCGGTCGATGCCGGGCACCGGGATGTAGATGCCGAGTCGCACCAGCAGCAGCAGGCCCAGGGTGGTGAGCACCCGATCCCGCAGGCCCTTCGACTGGACCAGCTGGACGAGGATTTCAGCGGCGCTCGGATTGCGCCCCCTGCTGAGGAGCATGGTGATGTCGGGAGTGGATGGGACGGGTCGATACGACCGGAGCCGCCTGCCGCAGCACAAGGCTACGGGCAGACGGCTCCGGGCTGGAGGCAGGGCAACGGCCCGGGCTCAGCCGATGATCTCGCAGCTGCCGCCGGCGGCTTCGATCTTGGCGCGGGCCGAGGCGGTGAAAGCGGCGGCCTGGACCGTCAGTTTCACCGTGAGTTCGCCATTGCCGAGCACCTTGAGCGGGTAACGGGGGCTGGTGACCAGGCCGGCCTGCTCCAGGGAGTCGAGGCTGACGGTGCTGCCCGCCTTCAGCTCACCCAGCCGTGACACGTTGATCACGGTGTAGTGGGTGGGGTTGATGACCGGGAAGTGCTTGAGCTTCGGAATCCGGCGGTAGAGGGGCATCTGGCCACCCTCGAAGCCGGGGCGGGTGGGGCTGCCGGAGCGGGACTTCTGCCCGCGCATGCCGAAGCCGCAGCTGGCGCCCTGGCC
This sequence comes from Cyanobium sp. Aljojuca 7A6, assembly GCF_024346455.1. GTDB lineage: Bacteria > Cyanobacteriota > Cyanobacteriia > PCC-6307 > Cyanobiaceae > Cyanobium. The sequence goes on along the minus strand of NZ_JAGQCY010000011.1, from coordinate 41,718 downwards.
GGCGGCGATGCCGCGACCCTTGCGCAGCTTGCGCTTGCGGGACCCCTTCTGGGGCTGGAGGTTGTTGAGAGAGAAGGACGTCATGGCGGGCCTCAGGAGTAAATCTGCTCGAGGGAGATGCCCCGCTCCTTGGCGGTCTCCTTGTGGGTGCGCAGGCCTTCGAGGGCCTGCATGGCGGCGCGGGCGTTGTTGAGCGGGGTCTTGGAGCCCAGCCGCTTCGCCAGCACGTTTTTGATACCGGCCAGTTCGAGCACGGTGCGGATCGAACCGCCCGCGATCACCCCGGTACCGGGGGCAGCCGGCCGGATCAGCACGCTGGCGGCGCCGTCGCGGCCGTTGCTGAGGGTGGGGATCGAACTGTTACGGGTGAGGGGCACCTTGACCAGATGCTTCTTGCCATCGGCCACGCCCTTGCGGACGGCGCCGATGACATCGCCGGCCTTACCGACGCCCACGCCCACCTGGCCGCGCTCGTTGCCGACGACGACGATGGCCCGGAAGCTCATCTTCTTGCCGCCCTTGACGGTCTTGGAGACACGGCGGATCTGAACCACCCGCTCCTGCCATTCGGAGTCGCGTTCCTGGCCGCGGCGGTTATCGCGGCCACGGCCGCCGCCGCCCCGGCGGTCGCCCTTGGCATCGCCGCGGCCACCGCCACCGCCGCCCCGGCGCTGCTCCTGCTGGCCTTCAGCAGCGGCGGGGACGTCGGAGGCCGCAGGTACGGCGCCGGTCTGGATCTGGTCGTTGGTTTCGGTCATGGTGAGAGCAGGGATCAGAACTGAAGGCCCGCTTCCCGGGCGGCGTCAGCAAGGGCCTTGACCCTGCCGTGGTACAGGTTGCCGCCGCGATCGAAGACCACCTGCTGAATACCCTTGGCGAGGGCGCGCTGGGCGACGAGCTGGCCCACGGCGACGGAGGCGTCACAGGTGGAACTGGCCTGGACGCTGGTGCGCAGGTCCTTGTCGAGGGTGGACGCAGCGCAGAGGGTGCTCTGGGCGTCGTCGTCGATGACCTGGGCGTAGATGTGATTGTTGGAGCGGAACACGGCCAGCCTGGGACGGTTGGCGGTGCCGGAGAGCAGACGACGCAGGCGGCGGTGACGCTTCTGGGTCTGCTGTTTGCGGGAGAGGGTAGACATGGGGGATCAGACGGTTGACGCTCGAGCAGACCTCATTTCTTGCCGGTCTTGCCGGCCTTGCGCAGAATCCGCTCACCTTCGTACTTGATGCCTTTGCCTTTGTAGGGCTCGGGCGGACGAATGCCGCGGATCTTGGCCGCCTCGTTGCCCACCAGCTCCTTGTCGGGGCCGGAGACGAAGACCGAGGTGTTGTTCTCGACCGAGAAGGTGACCCCTTCGGGGGGGACCATCTCCACCGGGTGGCTGTAGCCGGCGCTGACCACGAGCTTGCGCCCCTGGACCTGGGCGCGGTAGCCGACGCCGACGATCTCGAGCTTGCGGGTGAAGCCTTGGCTGACCCCTTCCACCATGTTGGCGACGAGGGTGCGGCTGAGGCCGTGGCGCTCGCGGGAGCGACGGTGGGTGCTGGTGGGACTCACCACCACCGTGCCGGCGTCCTGGCTGACGCTGACGCCCTCCGGGAGAACGCGGCTGAGTTCCCCTTTGGGTCCCTTCACGGTGACCGCCAGGCCATTGAGGCTGACGGTGACCTTGTCGGGAATGGGGATCGGGGCTTTACCGATACGAGACATGGAACAACTCCTGGGATCAGTAGACGTAGCAGAGCACTTCGCCGCCGACGCCCTGCTTGCGGGCATCACGGTCGCTCATCACACCCCGGGAGGTGGAGATGATCGCCACGCCGAGGCCGCCCAGCACCTTGGGCAGCTGGCGGGTGTTTTTGTAGATGCGCAGGCCGGGCTTGCTCACCCGCTGCACGGAGCGGATGGTGGGCTGGCGGTGCTTGCCGCTGTATTTCAGCTCAAGCACCAGCTGGCGCTGCACGCCTTCGCCTTCTTCGGCGATGGCGGCGATGAAACCTTCCTGCTGCAGCACGTTGGCGATGCTGCGGGAAAGCCGCGAGGCGGGAATCCTGGTGCGCTCGTGGCGCTTCTCACTCGCGTTGCGAAGGCGCGTGAGCATGTCTGAAACTGGGTCGTGGTTGGCCATGGTCGTGTCCGGGAGGGGGCTCAGGTATTGCGGAACGGCATTCCCATTTCGCGGAGGAGGGCCCGGCCCTCTTCGTCGTTACGGGCGTTGGTCACGATCGTGACGTCCATCCCCCGGATGGCATCGATCTTGTCGAAGGAGATCTCGGGGAAGATGATCTGCTCCCGGATCCCCAGGGTGTAATTGCCCCGTCCGTCGAAGCTCTTGGGGCTCACGCCGCGGAAGTCGCGGATGCGTGGCAGCGCCAGGTGGATGAGACGCTCCAGGAAGGCATACATCCGCTCGCCCCGCAGGGTGACGGCCACGCCGATCGGCATGCCCTGGCGGATCTTGAAGCCGGCGATGGCCTTCTTGGCGCGGGTCACCACCACCTTCTGACCGGTGATGGTCGCCAGTTCGGTGATCGAAGCCTCAAGGGACTTGGCGTTCTGGGCGGCTTCACCGAGGCCCCGGTTGACGGTGACCTTGACCACCTTGGGAACCTCGTGGACGTTGGAGAGGTTGAGATCCTTCAGCAGCTTGGGCTGGATCGTCTCCCGATAGCGCTGTTTGAGTGACATGACGGGGGGATGGGGGGGCGCTTCTGGACGTGGTCAGAAGGCGGACGGGGGAGGGGAGCAGGGACGCGGAGCGGGGGGAACGTCGCACGGTGGGGCGTGGGGGGCGACGCGGTGGGGGGTGGTCAGTCGATCACCTCCCCGGTCTTCTTGAGACGGCGCTTCTTGCTGCCGTCGTCCTGGACGACGATTCCCACCCGGCTGGCGACCTTGTTGGCGGTGGAATACAGCATCACGTTGGAGGCGTGCAGGGACGCTTCCTCGGTGACGATGCGGCCGGTCTCGCCTTCCTGGGCGGGTTTGACGTGGCGGGTGCGCAGGTTGATGCCCTGCACCACGACACGGTTCTCGTTGGGGAGGGTGCGGAGCACCTCACCGGTCTTGCCCCGATCCTTGCCGGCGATCACCTGGACGGTGTCACCTTTGCGGATGCGCATCTTGATGCGCTCAACGGGCCTGGCCTTGGGGGTTGCGGCAGCCATCTCAGATCACCTCCGGAGCGAGGGACACGATCTTGGTGAAGTTGCGCTCGCGCAGCTCCCTGGCGACCGGACCGAAGACCCGGGTGCCCTTGGGGTTGTTGTCGTTGCCCAGGATCACCGCGGCGTTGTCGTCGAATCGGATGGCGTTGCCGGTGTCACGGCGCAGCGTGGCCCGGGTGCGCACCACCACGGCCTTGACCACGTCCGACTTCTTGACGCCCATGTTGGGCATGGCGTCCTTGACGGCGGCCACGATCACATCGCCCACGTGGGCGTAGCGACGGTTGGTGCCGAGCACCCGGATGCATTGGATGCGCTTGGCGCCGCTGTTGTCAGCGACGTTGAGGAAGGTTTCCTGCTGAATCATGGGGGGTTCCTCAGCCGGCGCTGGTTGTGGAGAGAACTTCGGCCACGGCCCAACGTTTGGTGCGGCTGAGGGGACGGGTCTCGGTGATGCGGACCCTGTCGCCCACGCGGCAGCTGTTGGCTTCGTCGTGGGCTTTGTAGCGGGTGGTGCGGCGGACGGTCTTCTGATAGATGGGGTGAGGGAAGCGGTTTTCCACCGCCACCACCACCGTTTTGTCCATCTTGTCGCTGACGACGGTGCCGACCCTTTCCTTGAGTGCCATGGGGATCGAGGGGGGAATCAGGAGGCGACGGTGGAGCGCTGACGCTCCTCCTGCACCGTCAGCAGGTGGGCCAGCTTGATGCGGGCCTCCTTGAAGCGGTGCGGGTGCTCCAGACGGCGGGTGGCCTGCTGGAAGCGGAGGTCGAACAGTTCGCGACGGACGCCGTCGATCTGTTCGCCGATCTGGGCGTCGCTGAGCGAACGCACGTCGGTGATGGTGGGACGGGCCATGGTCAGGACTCCACTGCGAGGGCGGGTTCGGGGGCGGTTGCCACCTGATCGGCCAGGGCGAGGAACTTCGTCTTGACCGGCAGTTTGTACTGGGCCAGACGCATGGCTTCCTTGGCGATTTCGGGCGTGATCTCGGGTCCACCCATCTCGAAGAGAATGCGGCCCGGCTTGATCACGGCCACCCAGAACTCCGGGTTGCCCTTACCGGAACCCATGCGGGTTTCGGCCGGTCGCATGGTGACGGGCTTGTCGGGGAAGATCCGGATCCAGATCTTGCCCCCCCGCTTGACATGGCGGGTCATGGCACGGCGGCTGGCTTCGATCTGACGGGAGGTGATCCACCCGCACTCCTGGGCCTGCAGGGCGAAATCGCCGAAGGCGATCGTGTTGCCGCGCGTGGCGACGCCGCGCATACGGCCTCGCTGCTGTTTTCGGAACTTGACGCGTTTTGGACTCAGCATGGTTCAGGCCTCCTGATCACTCCTCATTGGAGCGGTCTTCAAACTGTTGCGGCCGGCGGTTGGCCCGGCGTTTCGGTGCTCCACCCACGGGCAGCTGATCTTGCTGACCGGGAAGCACCTCCCCTTTGAACACCCAGACCTTGATGCCCAGGACCCCGTAGGTGGTGGTGGCCACCTTGGTGGCGTAGTCGATGTCGGCGCGGAGCGTGTGCAGGGGCACGCGACCCTCGCGGGTCCACTCCGTCCGGGCGATTTCGGCGCCGTTGAGGCGGCCGCTCACCTGGAGTTTGAGACCCAGCACCCCGGCCCGCTGGGCGCGTTGCACCGCCATGCGCATGACGCGCCGGAAGGCCACCCGCTTCTCCAGCTGCTGGGCGATGTACTCGGCCAGCAGGAAGGCGTCAGCGTCGACCCGCTCCACCTCGACCACATTGATGCGCACCTGACGGTGGGCATCGCCGAGGGTCTTCTGGATGCCGGCGCGCAGCTCCTCGATGCCGCTGCCCTGGCGGCCCACAAGAACGCCCGGACGGGCGGTCTTGAGTTCCACTTCGAGCTGGTCGGCCTTACGGGCGATCAGCACGTCGCTGATGCCGGCGGCGGCGTACTTCTTGTTGATGAACGACCGGATCCGGTCGTCCTCCTGAAGGAGGACGGGATAGGTCTTGCTTGGGGCGTACCAGCGGGAGCGGTGATCCTGGGTGATCCCCAGGCGCAGGCCGGTTGGATGGATCTTGTGTCCCATCGGGCGGTGTCCTCGGGGGTCAGGCGGTGGGCGCTGCCACAGCAATGCTGATGTGGCAGGTCTGTTTCTTGATGGCGAAGGCGCGGCCCTGGGCTCGGGGCCGGAACCGCTTCAGGGAGGGTCCCATGTCGGCACTGGCCTGGCAGATGACCAGGGTGGCCGGATCGAGGCCGAGGTTGTGCTCGGCATTGGCGACCGCAGAGCGGAGCACCTTGGTGATCGGGCCGGTGGAGCGGTAGGGCATGAACTCGAGCATGATCAGGGCGTCGCGGTAGGTGCGACCCCGGATCTGATCGAGAACCCGGCGAACCTTCGACACGGAACCGCGGATGAAGCGGCCGTGTGCCAGGGCCTGGGTGTCGGGTGTGGTGGTTGCCATCGGATCAGCGGCCTCCCTTCTTGTCTTTGATGTGACCGCGGAATGTGCGGGTGGGGGCGAATTCGCCCAGCTTGTGGCCCACCATCTGCTCCGTCACGTAGACGGGCACGTGGGCCTTGCCGTTGTGAACGGCAATGGTGTGGCCGATCATCATCGGCAGGATGGTGGAGGCCCGTGACCAGGTTTTGATCACGGTCTTGTCGTCGGCAGCGTTCTGCCTCTCCACCTTGCGAAGCAGGTGGTCGGCGACGAACGGGCCTTTTTTGAGTGAGCGTCCCATGGCGGATCAGGCGAACAGCAGAGCGGTGTGGGTCATCAGGAGTCGCGTCCGCCACGGCTCCGTTTGGAGGTGCGGCGTCGTTTCCGCAGCACGAACCGGTTGCTCGGCTTGTTGCGCTTGCGGGTCTTGAGGCCCAGGGCGGGCTTGCCCCAGGGCGTGACAGGACCGGACCGGCCGATCGGTGCCCGGCCTTCGCCGCCCCCGTGGGGGTGGTCGCAGGGGTTCATCACGCTGCCGCGAACTTGCGGACGGCGGCCCAGCCAGCGCTTGCGGCCGGCCTTGCCAAGGCTGGTGTTGCGTTGTTCGGAATTGCCGACCTCACCGAGGGTGGCGTAGCACTCCCGGCGCACCAGCCGCACCTCGGTGGAGGGCAGCTTGAGGGCGACGTAGTCCCCTTCCTTGGCCACCACCTGGGCACTGGCCCCGGCGGTGCGCACCATCTGGCCACCGCGACCGGCGTAGAGCTCGACGTTGTGAACGCTTGAGCCCAGGGGGATGGCCGAGAGGGGCAGGGCGTTGCCGTTCTCGATCGGGGCCTCGGGTCCGGAGATGACGCTCTGGCCCACGGCCACGTTGGCGGGCGCCAGGATGTAGCGCTTCTCGCCGTCGGTGTAATAAAGCAGCGCCAGACGGGCGTTGCGATGCGGGTCGTAGTGGATGGCGGCCACCTTGGCACTCACCCCGTGCTTATCGCGACGGAAGTCGACGATGCGGTAGAGGCGCTTGTGGCCACCGCCGCGGTGGCGGCAGGTGATCACGCCGCGGTTGTTGCGGCCCTTGTGGCGGTGCTTGGACACCACCAGGCCCCGCTCCCGGTTCTTGCCCGTGATGTCGCTGAAGTCGGTGACGACCAGCGTGCGGGTGCCGGGAGTGATGGGCCTGTAGTTACGGATTGCCATGACGTTTCAGATCCCTCAGGACTCAGGGAACAACTGGATGGCGTTGCCTTCGGCAAGGCGCACCACTGCTTTCTTCACCTGGGCGCGTTTGCCGGCGAAGCGGCCCACCCGACGGGAGCGGCGGGGGGGATTCATGGTGCTGACGCCGACAACCTTGACGTCGAACAGATGCTCGACGGCCGCCTTGATGTCGGGCTTGGCGGCCCGATGGTCCACCTCAAAGGTGTACTGGTTGATCTCGATGGCCCGGGTGGCCTTCTCAGTGATCAGCGGGCGGCGGATCACGTCCGCCAGCCGGCCTGCAAAACGCTCAGACATCGCCGTAGACCTCCTGAATCTTCGCCAGTGCCTCTTCGCTGAGCACCAGCTTGTTGGCATGGAGCAGATCGAACACGTTGAGCTGATCAGCGGCGATCAGCTTCACCTTCTCGAGGTTGCGCACCGAGCGGGTCACCGCTTCGGGGGCACCGTCGAGGATCAGCAGCACCTTGTCGCCGGCCTCGATGCCGAAGCGGGACAGGGCGGCGATGATCTCCTTGGTCTTCGGCGTGTCCAGTCCGGCGCCGAAGCCCTTCACCACGGTGATGTCCGCGACGCGGCTCATCAGGGCGGTGCGCAGGGCCAGGCGACGCTCCTTGCGGTTCATCGCCACGGCATAGCTGCGGGGCTTGGGTCCGAAGATCACGCCACCGCCGGGCCGCAAGGGGGTGCGGATCGAGCCCTGGCGGGCCCGGCCGGTGCCTTTCTGCTTGTAGGGCTTGCGTCCGCCGCCGGCCACTTCGGCACGGGTAAGGGTGCTGGCGGTGCCCTGACGGGCATGGGCCAGCTGGCGCACCACGGCCCTGTGCAGCAGACCGTTGGCGGATGTTTCCTTGGCGACCTTGAGGTCGAGGGGAGCCTTGCCGCTCTCCTTGCCTTGCCAGTCGCGAATCACACAGTCAGTCATGGGTGTTCTCCTCAGTTCGCGGCGGGGACGCCAACCCGCCGGGCCGGGCGGATGTCGAGCAGGGCGCCGGGCTTGCCGGGTACCGAGCCCTTCACGACCAGCAGATTGCGTTCCGCATCCACCTTGAGGATGGTGAGGCCGCGGGTGGTGATCTGCTTGCCGCCGTAACGGCCAGCCATCCGCTTGCCGGGGTAGACCCGGCCGGGGGTGGTGCCGGCGCCGATGGAGCCTGGTTCGCGGTGGTTCTTGGAACCGTGGCTCATGGGGCCACGGCTGAAGCCGTGACGCTTCTGCAAGCCTGAGAAGCCGCGACCGATCGTGTCGCCGCTGACGTCAACTTTCTGGCCGGGGCTGAAGTCACCGACGGTGACGGGCGCTCCCAGCTCAAGGCCATCGATGGCCTCCAGCCGGTATTCCTTGAGGTGCCGCAGGGGCTCCTCACCGGATTTGGCCAGGTGGCCCTTGGCGGGCTTGTTGACGAGCTTCTCGCGGATGTCGCCGAAGCCGAGCTGCACCGCGGTGTAACCGTCGGTGGCTTCGCTCTTGAGTTGGGTGATGCGGCAGGGACCCGCTTCGATCAAGGTGACCGGAATGGATTTGCCTTCTTCGTCGAAGAACTGGGACATACCCAGCTTCTTCCCGAGAATGCCGATGGACATGGGAGGGAGAACAACACCAGCTGGACGGCCGCGGCGTGCCGCCATGGATCAAGGGCCGAGGCCCGAAACCCTTGGAGGACCCGCTGGGCGGCGGGGGGCTGAATTCGTGGAATCGCAGATTGACCCGAAGGTCAGGGGCTAGCGAGGCGAATCAGCGGGCTGGGACTTGCCGGAAGCGTGGAGGCCTCGGGCAGTATCCCGACGATCACAGCAGCGACGAGCGCGGCAGGAGTCGTACGGGCCAGGAAGGGTTCGTCACCAGTGACAAACCCCGTGCTGTTCTCTGGAGGCCCGGCTAGCGGACGGGCACAGATCATCAGCACAAGAAGCAACACTACCCCATGGTGTGCACCACCACCCCCGGGCCCCTCACCGGCTGCCAGACTCAGCCGGCGATCCGCCTGCCGCTCCCGATGCCTCTGCTGATGACCGGCCGTGGTTTCCGCACCGAGCTGGAGCGCTGCGGCGCCCTCGCCCTGTTCGTCCCCCTGGAGGGGGGCGCCGATACCCGGCTGCTGCGGCGGCTGCGGGCGGCCGGCTACCGGGCGCACCTCACCTCCGCCCGGGGGCTGGGCGATCCGGAGGCCTATCTCCTGCAGTTGCATGGCATCCGTCCGCCCCACCTGGGCCACCACAGCGTCGGCCGGGCGGCCGCCGTGGGCGAGGTGCAGCGGGTGATGCCCCTGCTGGGCCCCCAGCTGGCCGGCGATGGGCCGGTGCTGCTGTGGCTGCTGGAGGGTCAGGTGCTCAGCAGCTCCGAGCTCAGCGCCCTCTGCGACCTCTGCCGCCGCGAATCGCGGCTGAAGCTGGTGGTGGAGATGGGAGGCGCCCGGGCCCTGCGTTGGCAGCCGCTGGAGCAGCTCGTTCCTGCCTGAGCCGGGTCCACCCCATAGCCTGGGCCCGTCCCGCGGACTCCCCTGACGTTGAGTGAGCGGCTGGCACTGATCTGGGGTTCGGCCTTCTTCGCCGGCTCCCTCGCCCAGGCCACGGCCTGGGTCACCGGCCAGCCTGCGGTGGTGCTGCTGTTGGGCATGGGTCTGCTGGCGGGCCATGCCGGCTTCGACATCGTCCATCCCGAGAACCTCGGAGCCGGCCTGGAGCCCTTGGTGGGTCTGCTGGTGAGCCTGGTGCTCTTCGATGGTGGGCTCAACCTGCGCCTGGCCGGCCGCGACCTGCAACGCTCGGTGCTCCAGCTGGTGCTGGTGCGCCTGGTGTTGGGGCTGCCTGTGGCCGCCCTGTTGGCCCACGCCCTGGCGGGTCTGCCCTGGTCCCTGTCGCTGGTTTATGGCGCGATCGCCCTGGCCACCGGTCCCACGGTGGTCACGCCGATGGTGCGCCAGCTGCGCCTGGCTCCGAAGCTGGGCCAGCTGCTGGAGGCGGAAGGACTGATCCTCGAACCTGTCAGCGCCGTGCTGGGCCTGGTGCTGCTCCAGGTGACCCTGGGCGATTTCGGCGGCTGGCAGGAGGTGGCCTCCCGGCTGTTGCTGCGCCTGGGGGGCGGGGTGGCCCTCGGCGCCCTGGCGGGGCTGCTGCTTTCGGAGGCTCTGCGGCGGCTCGGCACCCTGGCGACGACCAGGGGGGGGGAGGGGTCTGCCCTGGCGGAAGCCAACGGCCTCGAACTGCAGCTCACCCTGGGGGCTCTCTTTCTGATGTTCAGCGGCTGTGAGGCCCTGCTGCCGGAATCGGGCTTGCCGGCGGCGGTGAGCGCCGGGGTGGTGGTGGGACTGCGCCTCGATGCGGCCGCGACCCAGCTCGATGCACTGATTCGCCAGCTGGCCATGCTGGCCATCACCGTGCTGTTTCCCCTGCTGGCGGCCGATGTCTCCTGGGCGGAGCTGAGCCCCCTCGGCCTGGGAGGCGTGGGCTGCGTCGTGGCCCTGATGCTGGCGCGCTGGCCGCTGATCCAGCTGACGGGCCTGGGCCTGCCCAGCCTCGACTGGAAGGAGAAGGCGCTGCTCAGCTGGATCGCCCCGCGGGGCATCGTCACCGCGGCGGTGGTCAGCCTCTTCGCCCTCGAGCTGGACCGGGCCGAGGTCCCCGGCGGCGGCGCCCTCAAGGGGCTGGTGTTCCTGACCATTCTGATGACCGTGGGCCTGCAGGGGTTCACGGCCCCCTGGCTGGCGAACCGCCTGGGGCTCGCCCAGCCCGCGGCGGCGCCGGAGCTGCCCCAGGGCGGCTGAGCCCCGAGGCGGTGCCAGGATCGGACTATCCCGTTGCCAAACCGATGCATGGCCCGGGACCCGGAGCAGGCCCTGGCCCGGGGGGGCTGGGTGAAGCTGATCGGCGGAGCCAGCAACCAGGATCTGGCTGCCATCGAGGATCTGGCCGGCATCCATGCCCTGGCCGGGGTGCACTGCATCGATGTGGCGGCCGATCCTGCCGTGGTGGCCGCCACCCGGCGCGGCCTGGCCTGGGCCGAAGCCCATGGCGCGGCGCGCCCGTGGCTGATGGTCAGCCTCAGTGATGGCCTCGATCCCCACTTCCGCAAGGCCTGGTTCGATGCGCGGCGCTGTCCGCCCTCCTGCCCGAGGCCCTGCGAGCGGGTCTGCCCCGCCCTGGCCATCGATGAACACGGCGTGGTGGCGGCGCGCTGCTACGGCTGCGGCCGCTGCCTGCCCGCCTGTCCCCTGGGGCTGATCGAGGAGCGCAGCCAGGTGCTGGAGCCGGCTGCCGTGGGGGCCCTGCTGGCGCAGCTGGCCCCCGACGCGGTGGAGCTGCACACCCAGCCCGGGCGGTTGGAGGCCTTCGCCGAACGGGTGGCGCAGCTGGCCGCCAGCGGTGTGGGCCTGCGCCGGGTGGCGGTCAGCGCCGGCCTGGAGGGGGGCGCCACGGCCGAGGGGCTGGCGGCGGAGCTCTGGCAGCGTTTCCGCCTGCTGCGCGGGGTCGGCTTCCGGCCGCTCTGGCAGCTGGATGGGCGACCGATGAGCGGGGATGTGGGGGCCGGCACGGCCCATGCGGCGGTGGGGCTGCTGGAGCGGCTGGGTCCGCTGGCGCCGCCGGGGCCGCTGCAGCTGGCCGGTGGCACCAATGCCCACACCCTGGCCGTGCTGGCACGCTCCGCCGCCGGGCCGCGGGCGGCCGGGGTGGCCTTCGGTGGCGTGGCCCGGCGGCAGTTGCAGCCCCTGCTGCTGGAGGCCCAGGCGGAGGGACGGCGGCTGCTGGACGTGCCCCGGCTCTGGCCCCGGGCCCTGGAGATCGCCGTGGCCCTGGTGGGCCCCTGGCTGGCCCGCGATGTCGCCGGCCCCTGAGGTCTGGCTAGAACGAATGGGCAGCTCCCCCCGGCGCCCCCCTGGAGCCTTCGCCCCACCCCTCCCTCTCCGCCCAGCGGGTCACCGACGATCTGGATCGTCTGCTGGCCGTTCTGCCGCCCGTGGTGCAACGGGCCCTGGCGGGGCCGGAGCAACGGGAGGGGTTGCTGGAGGTGGTGCTCGACCTGGGCCGGGTGCCGGAGGCCCGCTATCCCGGCCGCGTGCTGGCCCTGGGGGCCGACGCCATCGAGCGCTCCGATCTGGCGGCGGTGCTGCAGCGCCTCGGTCCCTTCGGTGGCGACAACCGGGCCGGCATTGAGCGCACGCTGCACCGCATCAGCGCCATCCGCAACCGCACCGGTGACGTGGTCGGCCTCACCTGCCGGGTGGGCCGGGCGGTGTTCGGCACGGTGGCGATGGTGCGCGACCTGCTGGACACGGGGCAGTCGCTGCTGCTGATGGGCCGCCCCGGGGTCGGCAAGACCACCGCCCTGCGGGAGATCGCCCGGGTGCTCGCCGACGACCTGCAGCGCCGGGTGGTGGTGATCGACACCAGCAACGAGATCGCCGGTGACGGCGACATCCCCCATCCCGCCATCGGGCGGGCCAGGCGGATGCAGGTGGCGCGCCCGGAACTGCAGCACCAGGTGATGATCGAGGCGGTGGAGAACCACATGCCCGAGGTCATCGTGATCGATGAGATCGGCACCGAACTGGAGGCGCAGGCGGCCCGCACCATCGCCGAACGGGGCGTGATGCTGGTGGCCACGGCCCACGGCAACGAACTGGCCAACCTGATCCGCAACCCCACCCTCAGCGACCTGGTGGGCGGCATCCAGTCGGTGACCCTGGGGGACGAGGAGGCCCGTCGCCGCCGCACCCAGAAGACCGTGCTGGAACGGGCGGCCGAGCCCACCTTCCCCCTGGCGGTGGAGATGCACAGCCGCCACCGCTGGCTCGTGCACCGCGATGTGGCCGGCACCGTGGACCTGCTGCTGCGCGGCCAGCCCAGCCATCCCCAGGTGCGGGAGCTGCGCAGCGACGGCCGCCTGGTGCTGCGCGACGACGGCCTCCTCCGCCCGGCCCCTCCGCCCGCCTGGGCCACCGCCCCGGCCCCCCGGCGCCAGGGCCCTGCCCCTCTGGCGATGGTCCCCCTGCCCGATCCTGCGGCGCCCCGGCCAGCGGTGGCCAGCGCCGCCCTGCGGGTGTTCGGGGTGGGGCTGGCCGCCCAGCAGCTGGAGGAGGCGGTGCGCCGCCGCCAGCTGCCGGTTCAGGTGGTGGAGGAGCCGGAGCAGGCGGATGCGGTGCTGAGCGTGCGCGGCCAGCTGGGCCTTGATCCGGAGCTGCGGCGCCAGGCCCGCGACCTCGGCCTGCCGATCCTGGTAATCAAGTCGGACACCCCCCACCAGCTGCAGCGGGCCATGGAGCGCCTGCTGGAGCGGCGGCAGGGGGGAGGCGAGGCGCCAAGGGAAGATCCGGCCAGCCCCGCCGCAGTCCGCCTCGACGATGCCCATGGGGGCCTGGAGGAATGCCGGCTGGCGGTGGAGCAGGTGGTGCTGCCCCAGGGCCGGCCGGTGGAGCTGCTGCCCCGCAGCGAAGCGGTGCGGGGCCTGCAGGCCGAGCTGGTGCACCACTACGGGCTGCGCAGTGCTGTGTTCGGCCGCGGCCGTCAGCAGCGGCTGCGCGTCTTTCCCGCCTGAGGGGGCCTGCCGGCAGGGTGGACGCGGGCGAGTTGACGAAGGACCAGCCGCTGTGGGTAACTAGCAAGGCGCCGGTACCAGACCGACGTCTTTCCCATCCCATGGGTTGATTGGGCCGTCGCCAAGCGGTAAGGCATCGGGTTTTGGTCCCGACATTCCTAGGTTCGAATCCTAGCGGCCCAGTTTTTTCTCTCTTTCCTGCCGGTGCCTGAACGCCCTCTGCTGGTGTTCGATTTCGATGGCGTCCTGGTGGACGGCATGGCCGAATACTGGTGGTCGGCCCGGCGGGCGGCCCTGGCCCTGGTGGCTGGCGAGGGCGCCCGAAGCGCCCCGGCCGCCTGGCAGCTGCCGGAGCAGGCACCGGCGGGCTTCGCTCGGCTGCGGCCCCTGATCCACAAGGGTTGGGAAATGGTGCTGATGGCCGCCGAACTGGGACGGCCCGCCATCGATCTCGACGCCGCCCTGGCCGACTACGACACCTTCCTGGCCAGGGCCCTGGAGCGCTGGGGCTGGAGCACCGAGCAGCTGCAGCGGGCGCTCGAGGGCCTGCGCCAGGAGGCCATCGCCACCGACGTGGACGCCTGGCTGGCCCTGCACCGCTTCTACCCCGGCGTGGAGGCGCGCCTGGGCAGGCTGGCGAAGGAGGGGGCGGACTGGGCCGTGCTCACCACCAAGGGTGGGGCCTTCGCCGCCCGTCTGCTGGCCGCCGCCGGTCTGACGCCCCTGGCCCTCTATGGCCACGAACAGGGCAGCAAGCCGTCGGTGCTGGGGCGGCTGGTGGCCGAGCGGGATCCCGGCGAGCGCCCCCTGTGGTTCGTGGAGGACCGCCGTCCCACCCTGGAACTGGTGCGGCGGACGCCGGGGCTGGAGGCGGTGCGCTGCTATCTGGTGTCATGGGGGTATCTGGGCCCGGGGGACGGGCAGGGGTTGGCCCCCCTGGGGATCCGCTGGCTGGAGCCCGCCGGTTTCGAGGCCCCCCTGGCGCAATGGCCCTGAGCCGCTAGAGTACGCCCGTACTACACATTGATACGCCGGCCTCTCCGGGTGGCACTGGTTGTCCAGAGGTCGCACGACGGCGCCCGGTTCCGGCTGCCCATCTCCGCCTCCACCCACCGCCTCGACGGCTCCGGCCTGCTGCGGCCCGTTCCATCACCCATCCCCACCATGCCTGCCGATTCCAGGGCCTCTCTTTCCTCCGGCTCTCCCTCCACGTCCACCTCCTATGTCTCCGCCGCCGCCCCCAGCGGCGACCCCAAGGCCGCTGCGGAGCGCGACAAGGCCCTGGGCCTGGTGCTGACCCAGATCGAGCGCAATTTCGGCAAGGGTTCGATCATGCGGCTGGGGGATGCCTCCCGCATGCGGGTGGAAACGGTCCCCACTGGGGCCCTCACCCTCGACCTGGCCCTGGGGGGTGGTTATCCCAAGGGGAGGGTGGTGGAGGTTTACGGGCCGGAGAGCTCCGGTAAGACCACCCTCACTCTCCACGCCATTGCCGAGGTTCAGAAGCGCGGCGGCGTGGCGGCCTTCGTCGATGCCGAACACGCCCTCGACCCGGTCTATGCCGCCGCCCTGGGGGTCGACATCGAAAACCTGCTGGTCTCCCAGCCGGACACCGGCGAGATGGCCCTGGAGATCGTCGACCAGCTGGTGCGCTCGGCCGCCGTCGACGTCGTCGTCGTCGACTCGGTGGCGGCCCTGACGCCCCGGGCAGAGATCGAGGGGGAGATGGGCGATCTGGCGGTGGGCAGCCAGGCTCGGCTGATGAGCCAGGCCATGCGCAAGATCACCGGCAACATCGGCAAATCCGGTTGCACGGTGATCTTCCTCAACCAGCTGCGCCAGAAGATCGGCGTCACCTACGGCAACCCGGAAACCACCACCGGCGGCAACGCTCTCAAGTTCTATGCCTCGGTGCGGCTCGACATCCGCCGCATCCAGACCCTCAAGCGCGGCACCGAGGAGTACGGCATCCGGGCCAAGGTGAAGGTGGCCAAGAACAAGGTGGCGCCCCCCTTCCGGATCGCCGAGTTCGACATCCTCTTCGGCCGCGGCATCAGCACCCTGGGCTGTCTGCTGGATCTGGCGGAGGAAACGGGTGTGGTCACCCGTAAGGGCGCCTGGTACAGCTACGAAGGCGACAACATCGGCCAGGGCCGCGACAACACGATCACCTGGCTGGAGCAGAACCCCGGGCCGAAGGAGGTGATTGAGCAGCTCACCCGCAAGAAGCTCACCGAGGGCTCCGAGGTCACTGCCAACTCGATGAAGCCGCTGGCGGCGGCGGCCAAGCTGGCGGCGTCCAAGCCCCAGGTGGGTGAAGACGGCGCTGCGTTGGAGGAGCTGCCCGCCGCCGGCTGATCACCGGGCTCCAGGGGTGGGGAAGGCCCGGCTCAGGCCTGGGCCGCCAGGGCTTCAGTCGCCCCTTCTGGGGATGCGACGGGCTGCAGCACCAGCACCACCCGCTGCAGTTCCTGGATGGCATCGGCGCCCTCCAGCTTGACCAGCTCCTGGCCGTGGCGGGATTCCACCCAGCTGATGCCGAAATCGGAGACGAGCAGCCGCACCATGTGGTTGTCGCCCAGGTCGGCCACGAAGGAGGCGCCATGGCCGTCGCGGCCATCGCCGCAGGTGTAGCAGGTGGCCACATGGCCCTGTTTCTTCAGAGACACTGCCAAGGCCTGGAGGCTCAGGATCAGATCCTCAACGGCCGAGCGGTATTGCTCGGCCAGCCGGAGAAACATGAGAGATGTCCATGACGTTTGGCAGATCATAAGAATTTCTTCCGATTCATGCCAGGCGCCAAGGCCCATATGTGGAGACCGGCACCCGGCCCCTCAGCCGTCCGACAGCGACCACCAGCCCGCTGCCGGGCCGATGAAGCGCACAGTGATCCAGAACAGTGCCAGGCCGCCGATGCCGATCCAGGCACCCTTGGTGGTGATCGCCACGAAGCGGGAGGCCTGGTTGCGTGTCAGGGGCAGCCAGGTGACGATCCGGGGTGAGGTGTCGACGTCCCTGGCCTTGCTGACGCGCGGCTTGTCACGGGGCGGCAGTCCCTGGTCGGCCCGGCGTTTGGCTTCCCCCATCAGGGTTCAGACGGCAACTGGGGGCAGGCTAGGGGTCGGGCCGCAGTCGCACCAGTTCGACCCAGGGCTCAAGGGCGGTGAACACCAGCCGTCCCCAGCTGCGGCCCCGCAGGCGACCGTCCAGCACCGCCAGCCGACCGCCGCTGCGCCGTAGCCCGGCCACGCCCCGCTGCAGCCTGTTGAGGGCCTCGGGCAGCAGCAGTTCCCGGAACCAGTCACGGCCCTGCTGGCGCAGCACCCCGACCCGGGCAGCGGTGAGCGGATCCTCCAGGCTGGCGATCGGAAGGAGTCCCACCACCACCTGGCAGGGCAGGGGCAGCCGTGACTGGTGCTCCAGCCACCAGCTCCAGCTGCAGCACACCACGCCGTTGCTCTCCGGTGACGTGTTCTGGTGGCACACCCGGCTGCCGAACTCGGCGGCCAGGCCGCTGGCCAGGCCCAGGCAGAGGGCCGAATCGTCGATCAGCACCACCGTCAGGCCGCTCTGGCCCAGCACCAGCCGCCGGCCCTGCTCGAGCAGGTGCTGGGCGTAGTGGGGGCTGTTGGGCAGCGGCTGGCGCAGGGGGGCGAACAGGGGCAAGGGGTCGGAAAGGGGGGGATCGGCCAGATCCAGCACCACCGCGGGCTCCAGCCCCAGGGCGGCGCCGGAGGCGGGCTGGCCCTCCGCTGCCCGGCCGGTGGCCAGCTCACCGATCAGCACCGCCCCCCGTCCCACCAGCAGGCCGGTCAGTTCGCTCAGGGGTTCGAGCGGCTGGCGCAGCAGGTTCCACTGCAACAACGAGGGATCCACCCGTGCCCAGCTGCTCCAGCCGGCGCCGGCGCTCAGCCAGCGGGGCCAGGGCTCCGGCAGCGGCTCGAGCAAGTGCAGCAGGTGGCGCAGGGGGGCTTCGTCGTCGTCGGCGAGGGCCACCAGCCGGTGGGGGGAGCGCGGATGGGCCATCACCCGGCGGCTGAGCCGTTCGTGCAGGTTGAGCAGACAGGCTTCGGCGCTGGGCTGGGCGCGGCGCAGCTGATCCCAGTGACGGGGCTCCAGTTCCACCTCCAGGGCCTGGCGCAGGGCCACTTCCAGGGTCTCGGCCTCGGGGATCACCAGTTGCCGCTCCCCCAGCTCGCCGTTGCGCCAGGCCACCACCAGCTCCCGATGGTCGAGCAGCCAGAGCCGGCTGCCGGGCGGGGCCCCGGGCCCTTCCCAGCAGGGCAGCTCCAGCCCCACGCTGCGCAGGCGCGGCCATTCCACCAACAGCAACCGCTGGCGCAGGGCCGGCGTGACCACCAGGGCCAGGGGCGTTTCGCTGAGGGCCAGGGGCACCAGCAGGCTGATCCACCAGCTGGGGGCTGTGCCGGGGGCCAGGCGCACCAGTGTGTGGTCGACGCGGCGCAGGCTGCGGGCCACCAGGCGGCTGAGGGTGAGGTGATGGGGCCAGCGTTCCACCCCCTCTCGCTGCAGGAGAGCCTTGAGGTGCTGGTGGGCGCGGGCTTCCAACATGGCTGGATCGTAGGAAGCTGGCCCCAGCCGATCCGCAGCGACGATGACACCCCTCTGGCAACGCGAACCGGTGGGTGTGGTGGGCCTGGGGTTGATCGGGGGCTCGCTGGGCCTCGATCTGATGGCAATGGGAGCGCAGGTGCGGGCCCTGGTGCACCGACAGGCCACCGCCGAGCGGGCCGCTCAGCGCGGGCTGGCCACCGAGGTGAGCACCGATCCGGTGGTCTTGGCGGGGTGCGGCCTGGTGGTGCTGGCCCTGCCCCTCGACCGTCTGCTGGATCCGGACCCCGCCCTGGTGGCAGCCCTGCCGGCCGGGGCCGTGATCACCGATGTGGGCTCGGTGAAGGCGCCGGTGCTGCGCCGCTGGTGGGAGCTGCTGGCGGCGGCCGGCGACGGCCCGGCTCCCTGCCGCTTCGTGGCCTCCCATCCGATGGCGGGCACCGCCCGGGCCGGGGTGGAGGCGGGGGAGCCTGGCCTGTTCCGTGGCCGGCCCTGGGTGGCGACCCCGGAGGCGGGCACCGATCCGGCGGCCCTGGAGGCGGTGCGGGAGCTGGCGGAGGCCTTAGGGGCCCGCTGGCTCTGCTGCGATGCCGAGGCCCACGACCGGGCCGTGGCCCTCATCTCCCATCTGCCGGTGCTGGTGGGGGCGGCCCTGCTGCAGGCGGCCAATGCGGGTGGAGGGGCGGAGGCCGGAGCGGCTCTGGTGCGGGCCCTGGCCTCCAGTGGTTTTGCCGACACCACCCGGGTCGGCGGTGGCAATCCGGAGTTGGGGATGTTGATGGCGCGCGCCAACCGGGCGGCGCTGCTGGAGGCCCTGGGGCACTACCGCCATTCCCTGGCCTGCCTGGAGGCGATGGTGGCTGGGGAGCAATGGTCGGACCTGCAGCAGTCGTTGGAGCTCAGCCATCAGCTAAGGCCCGACTTTCTCTGAACCTGGGATGCCGATAGGCTCCCAGCAACTCCTTCGCATCCTGGCCGGCCGATGAAGACCAGGCCGCCGAGACAATCCCCGCGCATCCGTGTGGCCGCCGGCAGCAGCGGCATCCGTGGCAAGCGGATCAGGCCCGGATCTTCCCCTGGTGCGGTGGTGTTCGTCGGCGAGCAGCGGCTGGCGAAGGTGCAGATCGATGTCATCCACTACGACGGCCATGGCTGGTCGGAGGAATTGGACGTATCGGTGCGGAGTTGCGCCGATGTGGTGCGTCAGGACAGCATCACCTGGATGAACGTCAGCGGCGTCCATGACGTCGACCTGGTGGAGCGCCTTGGTCAGTGCTTCGGGATCCATCCGATGACGCTGGAGGACATTGCCAACACCACCCAGCGCCCCAAGGTGGAGGAGTTTCCTGGCTATGTCTTCATGGTGTTGAAGATGATCGCCTTCAACGAAGATACCCAGACGATTGACATCGAACATGTGAGCGTGATCCTTGGCGATCACTTCGTGATCTCCTTCCTTGAAGATGATGGCGATGTGTTCGATGGGGTGCGTGATCGGATCCGCGCCTCCAGCGGCCGGATCCGCTGGATGAAGGCTGACTACCTCGCCTACTCCCTGCTGGACGCTGTTGTCGACCACTACTTCCTTGCTGTGGAGCGGATGGGGGACATCATTGAGGAGGTGGATGATCGGCTGCTGGAGGATCCCCGCCCCGGAGATATCAAGGAGATCCATGGCCTCAAGCGGTCCATCCTGAGCCTGCGCAAGGCCGTCTGGCCAATCCGCGAGGAGCTGGCCATGATCTGCAAAAGTGAATCCGCACTGCTGACATCCGAGAGCCGGGTGTTCTGGCGTGATCTCTATGACCACTGCATCCAGATCATCGATCTGGTGGAAACCCACCGCGACATTCTCGGGGGTATGCATGACACCTATCTTTCAACTCTGAGTCATCGGATGAATGAGGTGATGAAGGTGCTGACGATCATCTCCACGATCTTCATTCCCCTCACCTTCATTGCCGGTGTGTATGGCATGAACTTCAAGGAAATGCCCGAGTTGCAGTGGCGGGGTGGGTATTATTCGGTGTGGGCAGTGATGATTGTGATCGGCATCAGCCTGTACCTCTATTTCCGCCGCAAGCAGTGGCTTTGATGCCGCCGATCCGCAGCGCTGCACTTGTGTAGCAAGCGCCACCAAATTTGGCTTTGCTTCCTCTGCGCTACGGATCATTGCCGCTTGCCAATGACGGTGGGCATCGATGGCGGCTGTTTCTAGGGTTATTGAGGATGTCGGTGAACGGACAGTGAGTTTCCTGAGCGAAGCGATGCAGCTCCTCAAGGGCGCCGGCGCTACGGCGGGCCTGTCGGAAGGGGCCATCAAATGCCATGCCGGTTGCTACCGGGAGAATCTGTCCCGCTGCAGCGACGCGATGCTCCAGTACGAGCGGGTGTGGCTGCAGCAGCAGCTGCGGGCCCTGCGCGACTGCCAGGGCCATCCGGTGTTGATGGCCCGGGTGGGGGGTGAGGCGCGCTTGCATGGGCTGGTGTCCCAGAGCGTGCTGTTCCAGTTGCTGCTGCAGAACGAATTCGCCAGGCGGGGTCTGACGCCGGTGGAACAGCATGGACCGGTTGTGGCGGCCGAGGAGGCCTGGGAGATCACCAGCGTGCAGGTGAAGCGCGAGTGGGGCATCCTGCCGGCCTGATCGGCCTGCTGCACCTGGGGCGGATCCACGACGAGACGCCGGCGCTGCGAGCCGTCCTCGCCGCGCACGGCATCGCCAGCGAACTGGTGCCCCTGCCGGCCTTGGCCGATTGGGATGCCACGGATTTCGGTGCCACGGATGGCGACAGCATCGACTGGGGGCGTTTCGATCGGGTGAGCGTGCGCGACTGCCGCGACAGCCATCGCCACCCCGACTTCCTGGCCCGGATCAGGGTCCTTGCCGCGCACCTCGAGGTCCTCAAGGTGCCGCTGGTCAATCCGCTGGCGGTGATCGAGGCGGGCCATGCCAAGAGCCATTACCTGCCCCAGCTGGAGCGGCAGGGGGTGGCCCTGATCCCCAGCCGCTGGCTGCCCCGCGGCTGGCGCGGTTCGTTGACGGGGCTTCTGGAGGCGTGCGGCTGGCGTGAGGCGGTGCTCAAGCCGGCGATCGGCGCCAAGAGCTGGCACACCTATCGGGTGCGCCGCCAGGGCCGGGGCCTGGCGATCACCGCGGCCGATGGCTCCAGCCCCGCCGCCGCCTTGGACGCCGATGCTTGGTTGGCCGGCCTGGCGCTGGACGGGGAGGTGTGCGTGCAGCGCTTCCTGCCAGGGATCTGCCGGGCGGGGGAGTTCAGCGCCGTGTTCCTGGGCGGAGAGTTCTCCCACGCCGTGGCCAAGAGCGTGGCGGCGGGGGGCTGGATCGCCCATGAAGGGTTCGGCGGCCGCAACCGGCTGCGACAGGCGAGTGCGGCGGAACGGTGCTGGGCGACTGCGGTGGAGGAGCGCCTGCGGCGGCGCTTCGGGGTGTTGCCCTACGCCCGCATCGACGGCATCCGTGACGAGGGCGGTGAGCTGCTGCTGCTGGAGTGCGAGCTGGTGATCCCCCGGCTGTTCCTCAGCGAGGGGGAGGCCTTCGGCCGTTACGCGGAGGTTCTGGTCGGACCGACCAGCACCCGCATGGCCTGGTAGCCGTCGAGGGAGGGCGGCTCGTTTGCGGCCAGCTCCTCGGAGTGCAGGGCCACGGCCACGGTGGCGACCCAGGGGCGCGTGCCAGCGTCGGTGGGGAACACCAGCACCACGGTGCCGCCGGAGGGGGCGGTGGCGGGATCTTCCGCCACGATCTCCTGGGCCACCCGGGTGCGGCGGCACTGCAGGGCTCGGGCCTCCAGCAGGGCCACGAACTCGCCGCTGTTCCAGCGGGCCTCGCTGCCTTGGCAGGGGAAGCGCTGGCTGAGGCCGGCGGCGCTGAGCTCCTCGATGGCACTGCTGCGCCGCCCATCCCAGACCAGCAGCAGGTTGGCGTCATGGCCAAAGGCGTTCTGCTCCACCCGCTCGCGATCGAGCACGAGGCGCCGTTCCAGGCCCTGTTTCTCCGCAGGCATCGACAGGCACACCTTGAGGGCCTGGGCCACCTCGCAGCTGCGTCCCTCGCAGAACCCCCGGTGGGCGGTGAGGATGTCGTCGGCCGCCGAGACGATCTCGAGGGCCGGCAGGCTCTGGCTGAGGTCCTGCATCATCGCGTTGAACAGCACACCCCCATCCCCGAAAGGACCTCGGTCGGGATCGGTGGCGGCGAGCATCTGATCGATGGCGGAGCGCACGAGCTCCCGCCTCCAGGTCAGATACGTCATGGGAATTCGCTCCTGGTGCAATTTTTTGTCAGTGTGTCTCTATGGGAGAAAACAAGCCACGGCCCGTTACATTCCCGGCTTTTGGTATCGAGATTTACAGAATTAAGTGTTGAAATCGTGATCAAAAGCCCTCTGCCCGGCTGGTTCCGGCGGCGCTGTGGCGCCGCAGCCGCAGCATCGGCGTCTCGCCCTCGAAGCCCTCGTCGTAAGCCGTGGGCTCCAGCTGCCCCTGCCACCCCGGCGGCAGGGAGGCCAGCAGGGGTGCCACCCAGGGATGGGCCCGGGGGTGGCGTTCGATCGTGTGGGCGGGGTAGATCCGCACCTCCCGCCGGCTCACCCGCAGCAGTTCGGCCAGGGCCCGCCGGTGCCAGTCGAGGTCGAAGTCGGGCTGTTCGCTGAGGCCGCCGTCGGCGATGGGGGCATAACAGAACAGGAGATGGCCGCAGAGCACCAGATCGAAGCTGGCCGCCTCGAAGGGAAGGGAGGGCAGCGCCGCGGCTCGGTAGGCCTCCGGATGGTCCCGCCGGTCGGCCAGGAAGGCCTCGAGGGCCTCCAGTTTTCCCTGGCGAAAGCGGGACAGGTCGAAGTCCGGGCGCAGCGTCGGACTCAGGGCCAGGCGCTCCATGGTGAAGGCGACGTCGTCGCGGCAGCGGTGCTCCAGCTCCGGCAGCGACAGGTCGTACAGGGGGTCGGCCGCCACGCTCTCCACCCCGGCGGCGCGGGCCAGGGCAGTGAACGAACCGGGGCCGCCGGGGCAATCCAGCACGCGGCAGCCCCGCCAGGCGGCCAGATCGAGGTTGAAGAACGCCAGCGCGTCAGCCCCGGTGCGACCGAAGAACACCACCCTGGGCAGATCCATACGTTGTTCTCAGGGCCCCGGAACGCGGCGCAGGCTGAGGGCGATGGCACCGTCGGCCCGGCGCAGCTCCAGGGAGTCCCCCTCAAGCCGCAGGCTGGTGGCCGTGGGCAGGGCCGCCAGGAATTGGCGCTCCTGCTCCATCACGCCGGCGCCGGGGCAGCGCTGACGGGTTGCCACCGGGGTGCCGATGCTCAGGCGGGTGCGCTCCAGCTGCACCGGGGCGGTGAAGCGGTTGCAGCCGGCTGAGCCGGCCAGCTGGCCTGCCTTGACGAACCGCAGCGAGAGGGCCGTGCCCAGGATCGGGCTCACCAGCGCCTGGCGGCCGTTGTTGAACCCCGCCACCCGCCAGGTGCTCCCCACCAGCCGCTGCGACTGGGCCACCAGCACCAGCAGGGGACGGCCGTCGGCTGAAAGCAGCCGCAGGCGCTCGCCTTCGAGGCGGAAGCCCCGGCTGCTGGTGAGTGCCGTCTGGAAGGCCTCCGCCTGCTGCATCACTGCCGGCGGGCAGGCCATCTTTGTGCTCAGGCCCCGGGACGCCACCTGCAGCCCCGTGCCCCGAACCATGACGGGGGCACCGAAGCGGTTGCAGCCATCGCTGCCCGCCACCCGGCCAGCCTCGAAGCGCAGGGTGACGGTGGTGCCACCGACGGGCTGGCGCTGCCCCAGCCGCTCCAGCACCCAGGCCGTCCCCTCGAGGCGGGAGGGGGACGGAGTCGCCGCCAGGGCGGCGGCTTGCGGTGCCGATGGCAGCAGGGCCAGCAACGCGACCAGGAGCCGCGGGCCCGAAAAGCGCCGGATTGGTGGGGTGTGCATCGGGGTCACCGGCGGCTCAGGAGCCCAGGCGGGCAGCGATCCAGGCGCCCATGCCGCCAGTGGCGGGGTGGGGCACCGCGTCGCGATCGACCCACCAGAGCGAAAGCGCCACCACGTTCAATCCGAGGATCAGGGCGTAGATCCGCCAACCTTCCGGCAGCTTCATGACATCGGCTTGCGATGCCGGCGACCATAGAACTGCCGGCGCTGGCCTGGCCGCCTCAGGCGCTGGGCCGCCGCTGCAGCACCCGGCCGGCGGCATCGCTGAGCGAGCGGGGCAGCCGCTGCGGGTCGATGCGCCGCAGGGTGCGCAGATCGAAGCTGGTGTCCACCAGGCGGGGCGGGCTGCCGACCAGATCCAGCACGGTGAGGGTCTGGAAGGGCGGGGCGTTCTGGCCCAGCAGCCGGCGGGGGCCGCTGCCCATGGCCCCGAGCTGGAACAGATCCAGCTGGCCCAGGCGGGCTGGGAAATAGGCGTGCTGATGGCCGCTCACGTAGGCCTCGACCCCATGGCGTTCCAGCAGTTGCTGCAGCGCCGCCGACCGTGCCAGCACCTCCCCGGGGCGGTCGCGCCCCTGGCTCACGGCCCGCAGCGGCAGGTGGCCCACCACCAGGCGCCGGCTGGCGGAGCGGGCGGCGGGACTGGCCAGGATCCGTTCGGCCCAGCGCAGCTGCTCCGCGGGCACCTGGGCGGTGGAGGCGTCCCACACCAGCACGAAGACGTCGTCCTGGCGGATGGCGTAATGGAACGGGAAGTTGCCCGTGTCAACAAAACTGAGCCCGAGGGCGTCACGGCGCGCGTTCCAGAAGCGGGCCGCCTCGGCGCGGTCGTCGGCGAAGAGGAAGCGGCCCGAGGCGCTGGCGCCGGAGGCGTCATGGTTGCCCATGGCCGGGGCGAAGGGCAGGCCGGCACGGCGCAGTGGGCTGAGCACGCTGCGCTCGAAGCTCGCCCACATGGCGGCCAGCCGCTGGCGGCCCAGCCCCGCCTTCTGGCCCGCCACCATGTCGCCGGCGCAGATCACCAGATCCGGGCGCAGCGACGGGATCTGGGCCACGCCCCGGTGCACCTCGGCGACGTAGGTGGTGGAGCCATAGGAGCTGTTGAGGTCGCTGATCAACACCAGGCGGGTGCCGCCCCGGGGTGGTGCGGCCAGGGCGGTGGCGCCCCGGGCGGCGGCCGGCTGCCAGAGCTGCCAGAGGCCCGCCCCCAGGGCCAGGCCGGAGAGCGAGAGCAGCTGGCGACGGCCGAGGGATGGCGGCATGGCGGAATCGCGGCGATCCAGCGATCACAATGGCTGCTCAGGGCGCCACGCGCCGGAAGCCGTAGCCCAGGTAGTCGAAGCCACTCACCCGGCCGTCGCCATCGCTCTGGAACGGCACCTGCACCGGAGCGGAGAGCACCCCAGGCCAGAGCAGGTGCAACGTGTCGCCGTTCCAGGGGCCCAGGGAGGCGCGGTAGCGGGCCGGACCGGCCAGCACCACCAGCGCACCGCCCTGCTCG
Source organism: Cyanobium sp. Aljojuca 7A6 (assembly GCF_024346455.1). GTDB lineage: Bacteria > Cyanobacteriota > Cyanobacteriia > PCC-6307 > Cyanobiaceae > Cyanobium. Next base: position 16,355 of record NZ_JAGQCY010000011.1, on the reverse strand, counting down.
GCCACCGTCCAGGAGCCGAACAGGTCGTTGACGTAGGTGCCGGTGTAGGCCGACAAGGGGCGGGATGGGGGTTTCGCTTGGGCGGGTCTGGGCTCCACGGCCAGCAGCAGGCCCTCAAGCTCCCGTGCCTGGGCCCGGATCTGGGGCTGCAGGTCGGCCTCACCGGGGCGGCCGAAGGCCTGCTGCAGCAGGGCCGCCCGCAGCGCCTCCGGCAGGGCCGTGAGGTTGCGGTTGGCCAGGATCGCCACGGCGAAGCGTTTCTGGGGCACCACGAGCAGCAGGGTGCGTATGCCATCGAGGGCGCCGCCCTTCTCCAGCACCTTGAGGCCGTTGTAGTGGTAAATCCCCCAGCCAGGGGAGTAGTCGAAGCCGGAGTCGGCATCGATCGGGGGGAACTCGGCAAAGCCCGGCTCCTCGGCGATCACGGGCTCAAACATCGCCTTGACGGCCGCCTGTGAGAGCACGCGCCGGCCGTCGATCTCACCGCCGCGGGCCAGCAGGGTGACGAAGCGGCCCAGGTCGTTGGCGCTGCTGGCGAAGCCGCCGGCGGCGATGAACAGGGCGCTGAGGTTGGGGGGCACCACCTGCAGCCGCTCGCCCACCAGCGCATGGGAGCGGCTCACATCGGTGAGGCTGCCAGGGACGGCGGCGCTGCCGACCAGGGTGCTGGCCACGCCCGTGCGGGTCATGGCCAGGGGCTCGAAGATCAGGGAGCGGGTGAGGGCAGGGAAGGGCTGGCCGCCGGCTTTGGCGGCCAGCTCACCGGCGAGGAAGAAGCCGATGTTGGAGTAGGCGGGACGGTCGCGGAAGGAGCTGGCCGGCTCCACATAGCGGATCCGGCGCAGCACGTCCGCGTCGCCGTAGCCGAGGTGATCGAAGAGGTCGCCGAAGAAGGCGGGGAAGCCGGCGCGGTGCGTGAGCAGGTCCCGGGCGTTCACCCAGCGGCCCGCATAGGCGTCATGGAGGCGGAAGTCCGGCAGCAGTGACAGCATCGGCTGCTCCCAGGTCAGCTTTTTGCGATCCACCAGGGCCGCCACTGTGGCGGCGGTGAAGGTCTTCGAGACGCTGGCCAGCTGGAACACCGTGTCGGCGGTGGTGGGGGCGCCGCTGGCCAGATCGCGCACCCCGAAGCCCTCCACCAGCGTCAGCTGGCCGTCCTGCACCAGAGCGATGGCGGCTCCGGGAACGGCGTAGGTGGCCAGGGCCCAGCGGCTGATCCGGCGGGCCCCGACGGCATCCAGCCCCGTGCCGGGGGCGAAGCCGGGCAGGCCATCGGCGGCGACGGCCTGGGGCAGGGGAACCGCCAGGGAAAGGGCCAGCCCGAGCAGCCGCGCCGCCGATCGGCTGGGGCGGGGCGTCGTCAGAGTCCGGGACGGCATCGGGGCGCAACAGGCGGAGATGGCAGTCTGGGGCGGGAGTTGATGCGGTGAGTGCCTACTTCAACCGGCACGATCTGACCGTGATCCATCCCGGCTGTTCGTCGATCAGGGCCCTGCAGGGTGGTGGTCATGGGCTGGACGGTTCGAGGATGCGGTGGGAGGGGATCTCCTGGAGGTCCATCAAGCGACGCTCCACGGCGGGACCATTGGCCTTCAGCCATGCCGCCATGGCGTCTCCCGCCTTCTGTCCATAGAGGCGGTGGCTGTAAATCACTGCGGTGCCGCGGCCGTCGGTCAGCCTCAATCTGGCGAAGACGGCCTCGATGGAGTCGCGAACGGGGAAGAGGACCACGATCAGATGCTCGGCGGGCCTGGCGGGCCTGGCGGGGGTGCGTGGCACGGAAGAGGTGCGAACCACCACGGCATTGTTCTGCTTGTAGGTGCCCAGAACACGGTTGGCAACATCGGCCAGCCCGTCCCCATCCCTGACATCTGGATAGGTGTTGATCGTGATCATGTCCGTCCAGCGGCTCAGATCGTCCTGGCCCGATGGTGTGAACTCATGCTGGTGCTTCGACGACCAACGCAGCAGGTAAGTCTGGTCGGCAAACTTCAGCCTCACAGGGGAGGCCGGCAGGCCGCCTGCCGCGTGGGTGGCGATCGGTGCGGCCATCAACAAAACGGCAGTCAGTCGGACCAGGCCACGGAGGATGGGCATGGCTTTATTTCGGCAGGGGCCGATTCTTGAACGTCCAGAGCGACCATGATCGGCCGAGGTGCCCACGGGAGACCTTCAAAGACGGAGATTTTGCTTCTATCGAGCATGCGCCTCGGATGATCAGTTTCTGAAACACGCTCAGCCATGCAGACGCCAAAGCGTTGACAGTCGGGCCGCCCCGCCACCAGCACAAGGTGATTGATCGCTGTCAGGCATGGGTTGCGCCTGCTGCTTCTACCGCTGCACCCAGGCGCGCTGTCTGCGCCGCCTGCCGCACCAGCAGGACGTGGGCGGCCGGGACATAGAAGAGCGCCAGGGCGGTGGCCCCCACCAGCCCGCCGGATACCGCGATCGCCAGCGGCGGCCAGAAGCCGGTGGGGTCGAGCATCAGGGGCAGGAAACCGGTCACGGTGGTGAGGGTGGTGGCGACCACGTGGCGGGTGGCGTGCAGCACCACGGCGGTGCTGGCGGCCGGATCGCCGCTGCGGGCCAGCGGATCGGTGCGCAGCGCGTTGAGCACCACGATCGAATCGTTGATCGCCAGCCCGATCAGGCCGAGGGTGCCCAGGATGGCGGTGAAGCCGAACAACGAGCCGCTGAGCTTGAGGGCCAGCGCCGCCAGCCCCACCGCCAGCAGGGCCACCGAGGCGATCAGGGCGGCCATCCGGAAGGAGCGGAAGGAGAGCACCAGGGTGGCGGTGATCAGGATCATCAGCACGCCCGCGGTGGAGAGCAGGCCGGTGACGGCATCGCCGCGCGCGTCGGCTTCGCCGCCATAGCTGAGCTGAACCCCCGCCGGCAGCTGCCAGCCGTCCCGTTCCAGCTGCTGGCGCAGCGCGCCGAGCACCGAACTGGGCAGGGCGCCGGCGTCGAGGTAGGCGAGCACGCTGTTGATGCGCTGGCCGTCGCGACGGGCGATGGAGGCCAGCTCCGGCTCCAGCTGCAGCCGGGCCACGGCCGCCAGCGGAACGGTGCCACCGCCGGCGGGTGCCACCACATCCAGGGCCGCCACCTGCCCGGCGTCGCCCCGCTGGGCTTCGGCCACCTGCACCCGCACCGGCAGGGTGGTGATGCCCTCCTGGATCGAGCCGCCCACGGCGCCATCAAGGCCGGCCTGCAGCTGGCGGGCGATCGACCGGTTGTCGAGGCCGCTGCGGCGTGCCTGCTCCTCATCCACCGCCAGGGCGAGCCGCGGCAGGGCCTCGCTGAGGCTGGCGCTGGTGTGGGTCACCGACTCCAGCTGGGCCAGGCGCCGCCTGAGGTCGTCGCCGATCTGCCGCAGTTGCTGCAGGTCGGGGCCCTGCAGGCGCAGCTCGATCGGCGCCGCGAAGGGTGGCCCTTGCTCCAGCTGCTTGACCAGGATCTGGGCTTCGGGAAAGGCCCGGTCGAGGCTCTGCTGCAAGGCGCGGATCGTGTCGCGCAGGCCCTCGGCACTGCGCAGTTGCACCAGGCCCTGGGCGTAGTGGGGGGCGTTCTCCTCGTCGGCGATGACGTTGTAGAAGAACTGCGGCGCGCTTGCGCCCAGGAACCAGTGCACGTCGTCGACGCGGGGATGGGCCCGGATGTGGCGGCGTGCCGCCAGCGCCAGCGCTTCGGTGCGGGCCATGGCGCTCTGCTGCGGCAGGCGCATCTCGATCTGGAACTGGTCGCGGTTGGTGGGGGGGAAGAACTGCTGCTCCAGGCTGGCGAAGCTGGCGAAGCCCACCACCGGCAGCACCAGGCAGAGGGCCATACCCCGCCAGGGATGGCGCAGCACCTGCTTCAGGCTGGCGCGGTAGTGACGGGTGAGGGCGGGGATCGCCACGCCCTGCTCCCACCAGCCCACGGCGGGCCCCAGCGGTTGCCAGCGGTGCAGGCGGGCCGCCAGGGCCAGGATCACCGTGAGCGAGAGCAGCAGCGAGCTGGCCAGGGCCAGGATCACCGTCAGGCCGATCGTGCCGATGAATTCCCCCGTCGCCCCTGGCGCGGTGGCGATCGGCACGAAGGCGAGCACGGTGGTGAGGGTGGCGGCCAGCATCGGCACCAGCAGGTACCGCGCCGTCTGCCGCACGGCCTCGCCGGGCGGGGTGCCGTCCCGCAGGCGTTGCTGCAGCTCATCCACCACGATGATGGCGTTGTCGATCAGCAGGCCCAGGGCGATCACCAGGCCGGTGGCCGACATCTGGTGCAGGGGAATGCCCAGCACCCGCATGCAGCCGAGCACCATCAGCGCCGTGAGTGGCAGGGCCGCGCCCACCACCAGGGCGGCCCGGCCGCCCAGCATCAGCACCGACACCGCCACCACCAGCAGCGAGCCGGTGATCAGGTTGCCGATGACGCCATCGAGGCGCTCCTGCACGTAGCGGCTCTGGTCGAGCACGACATGGAGCCCCAGGCCCTCGGGGAGGGTGGCGCTCACCTGCTCCAGTTGCAGCCGCGCCGCCTGGGCCCACTGGTCCACCCGCGCGCCGGAGGCCACCGTGGCCGCCACCACCACCGCCGGATGGCCCCGCACCAGGGCCTGCTGGGCGGCGGGGCGGCGCACCCCCCGGCTGACTTCGGCCACCTGGGACAGGCGGGCACTGGCGCCGTCCGCACCGATCTGCAGCGGGATGGCCCGGATCCGTTCCAGGGAATCGAGGGCGCCATCCACCTGCAGCAGCAGCTCGTTGCGCTCGCCGCGCACCTGGCCGGCGGCTTCCTTGGCGTCGCTGGCGGCGATGCGCTCGGAGAGGTCGCGGGCGGTGAGCCCCAGCCGCGCCAGCTCGCGGGCGCCGATCTCGACCTGGATCTCCTGCTGGGGTTCGCCGCTGATCTCCACCTTGCTGGTGCCGGGCAGGGCGCGCAGGCGGCTCTGGAGGTCGTCGGCCAGTCGGGACAGGATGCCCAGGTCGGCGGGGGTGGGCAGCTCCCAGGTGAGCCCCACGATCAGGGCGCTGGCCCCGACGTTGCCGTCGCGGAACTCCGGATCGCTGGCCTCCGGCGGCAGCAGGGGCGTGGCGTCGTCGATCTTGCTGCGCACCTTGCCCCACACCGGCGCCACCTGGCGCACCTCGTCCTTGAGGGCCACGGAGATCACCGAACTGCCGGAGGCGGAGCTGGAGGTGATGGCGTCCACCTCCTCCAGCTCCAGCAGGGCGTCTTCCAGAGGTTTGGTGATCAGCGCCTCGACCCGCTCCGGCGTGGCGCCCGGCAGGGCGGTGATCACCAGGGCATTGCGCTGGGTGATCAGCGGATCTTCCAGCCGCGGCAGGGTGAGCAGGGAGGTGAACCCCCACACCACCACCAGCAGCAGGGTGAGCAGCAGCAGCTGCCGGTTGCGGTGAAACACATCCAGCATCAGAGCGCCTCCTGCACCCAGACGCCTGGCACCACCCGCTGGGTGCCGGCGGCGATCACCCGTTCGCCGGGGCGCAGGGTGCCGCGCACCAGGGAGCGGTCGCCCTCGCTGTGGACGATGTCCACCAGCCGCCGGACCACCTGCCGGCCCCGCTCCGGCGTGGTGCCGGCTGGCGCCAGCACGTACACCGACCAGAGGCCCTGTTCCGCCGCCACCAGGGCGGTGGTGGGCAACCAGAAGCCATCGCCCCGCTCGCTGCGCCGCAGGCTGAGGCGGGCCGTGGCCCCCACCGGCAGGTTGTCCAGTGGCAGGCGCAGCACCACGGTGGTGGTGCGGCTGCCGGCATCGAGCTCCGGCAGGAGGGCGCTGACGGTGGCCAGCAGGCGCCGTTCCCCCACCTGGACGGGATGGCGTTCTCCAAGCCGCAGCCCCTGGGCGACGGCGGGCGGCACGCCCACCCGCACCTCCTGCGGGGCCGCCTCCACCAGGCTGATCAGCGCCTGGCCGCCGCTGACCACCACGCCCTCATCGAGCAGCCGCCGGCTCACCGTGCCGGCGAAGGGGGCCAGCAGCACGCTGCGGGCCAGGTCGACATCGATCTGGCGCAGGCGGCCGCCGGCGTCATCGACCTGACTCTCGGCCTGGACGAGGCGGCTGCGCAGGGCCGCCGAGCCATGGATCTGCTGGTCGAGATCCTCGCGGGAAATCGCCCCCTGGGCGTGGAGCTGGCGGCGGCGGTCGCGCTGCAGTTCGGCCAGGATCAGCTGCTGGCGCACCTCCTCCACGGCGGCCAGCGCGACGCGCTGCTGGGCCAGGAGCTGCTGGCGCTGGGCGAGCAGGCGGCGGCGGTCGAGGCGGGCCAGGGGCTGGCCGCGCTCCACCCGGTCCCCTTGCTCCACCAGCACCTGCTCGAGGCTGCCGGGCAGTTCGAAGCCGAGGCTGCTGCTGCGGCCGGCCACCACTTCCCCGGTGTAGTCACGGCTGGTGAGGTACTGGCTCACCGGCTGGGCCGTCACCAGCGACACCGGCAGGGGGCGAAGCACGGGAGGACGGGGACGCAGGGCCACGACGCCCAGGGCCACGGCAAGGCCGGCGACGGTGGCAGCAGTGGCGGTGGCGGCAACGGCCGCGGGCCGGCCCCAGCGGGCCCGTCGCAGGGGGCTGGGCAGCGCTGGCGCCGGAGCGGGGACGGACGTCACTACACAACAGGTTGAGTATGTGCGAAAGTGTATGCACAACTTGTTGAGTAGGTCAACCGGGTCCGGCGATGGCTGGGCCAGGATCGGCTCCCAGCCGACGCGACCTCCCCCCTGCCATGGCCCTGGCGCACACGATCCTCACCGTGCTCTGCGAGCGGGACGCCAGCGGCTACGACATCAGCAAGCAGTTCGAGGAGACGATGGCCTGCTACTGGACGGCGAGCCAGCAACAGATCTACCGGGAGCTGGCCCGGATCGAGGCGAAGGGCTGGGTCCGCTGCCAGGTGGTGCCCCAGCAGGGCAAACCGGACCGCAAGGTGTACGCCATCACCGAGACGGGCAGGGACGAACTGCGCCACTGGGCCGCTGAGCCCTCGCTGCCCACGCCGATCCGCGAGGACCTGCTGGTGAAGGTGCTTGGCGGCCCCTACGCCGAGCCCGCGCTACTGCTGGCGGAAGTCCACCGCCGCCGTGCCGTCCATGCCGGCCAGCTCGCCTCCTACCAGGAGAAGGACGCCCTGTTCCGCAGCCATCCGGCCCTGCCGCTGCAGGAGCAGTACCGCCATCTCACCCTGCGCCGGGGCATCCTGTTCGAGCAGGAGTGGATCCACTGGTGCGATGAGGTGATCGCCTTTCTGGAGGGGCAGCCACTCAGGCCGTTTCGATCGCCGCCAGAGCCTGGTTCACCCGTTTGAAATCGAAGCCGATGGCCCGCAGCGCATGCCATAGGTGGCCCTGCAGGACCATGAAGGCCAGGAAGAAATGGGCATTGGAGAGCCAGGCCCGGGCCGTGTGGGCCATGGCGGGCAGGGTGACCGTGTCGGCGAAGTAGGGGGCCAGCCCGAACTGCAGCGACAGGCTGGGGCCAAAGAACTCCACCGGATACACGCAGGTGTTGCTGGCACACCAGAGGCTGGCGACAAAGCCGGCCAGGGCCACGCCACCGAGGGAATAGGACAGGATCGCTTCGGCGGAGAACACCAGCAGCTTGCGGGCCAGGGGCAGGGGCGGCACCAGGATGTGCCAGATCCCTCCAGCGGTGAGCATCAGGGCCACCACCACATGGCCGCCCATCACATCCTCAAGGCTGTTGATCGAGAGGAAGTGGGTCTGGTACGACCAGACCGTGGCCAGATCCGCGTTGGGCATCACGGTGCGCACCGATTGCAGCGCCGTGTCGTAGAGACCGTGGTACTTGCCCCACTCCACCAGGGCCGTGGCACCGAGCCCAAGGAAGATCAGATGGTGCCCCAGGATCAGCCCGAGTTGTTTCGGGTCGTCCCAGGAGAAATCGAAGCGTCGGGCCTGGCCTTTGGCCTCGGCCAGATCCACCGGAGCGCGGAACAGATGCCACATGCCGCCGGCCGCCAGCACGGCCGCGCTGACCAGGTGGAAGGCGGCGATGGCCAGGATTCCCTCCGGTTGATCAAGCAGGCCGCCATCGCCGACGCCGATGCCGAGACGGGCCAGATTGGGTAACAGGATCAGGCTCTGTTCGCCGAGGGGACGGTCCGGGGTATAGCGACTGAGTTCATAGAGGGTGAAGGAACCGGCCCAGAACATGATCAGGCCGGCATGGGCGGCATGGGCGGCGATGAAGTTGCCGGACTGGTTGACGAAGCGGGAATTGCCTGCCCACCAGTCATACGTGGGAGCAGGATTGCCATAGGACTGCATAGGACTTTCGCAGGGTCCCACGGACTGTATGGAGCGCAAAATGAAGCAGCCTGACAATCATCACCTCTGGAGCGGCAAGGATGCACGGGGGCCCGTGACCAATGGCACCAACGGAACAGCGTTACCCCCGATCATTCGCTGCGCCCGTTTGAGGCCGTTGGCCCTTAATCCACCGTGCTTCAACCGCCTCTGAAGCCATGGCCCAACCTGACGGCCTGGCAACGCCGCGCGCTGACAAGCCTTGCCGCATTGGTGGCTGACCGCGAGGGCTGGTGGCGACGGAGCTGGGGATCTGATCAGGCGGGAAGCCCCAAGCCCCCGTCTGAAGATGGATTGCGATAGAGACGGTGCACCGTTGCCGCTGCCATGGCCTTGATCCCGATTGCGCTCACCATCGGCGGCAGTGACTCCGGCGGCGGTGCCGGCATCCAGGCCGACCTCAAGACGTTCAGCGCCCTGCAGGTGCATGGCTGCTCGGCGATCAGCTGCGTGACGGCCCAGAACAGCCTCGGCGTGGAGCGGGTGGATGCCCTGCCCCCCGAGGCGCTGCGGGCCCAGGTGGCCGCGGTGACCCGGGATTTTGCAGTGGCGGCGCTCAAGACGGGGATGCTGCTCAACCGGGGCTTGATCGAGGCCACCGCCGCGTCGATCGCGCCGCTGGCGGCCGCCCGGGTGATCGACCCGGTGATGGTGTCACGGACAGGGGCGGTGCTGCTGGAGCCGGAGGCGATCGAGGCCCTCAAGGCCCTGTTGCTGCCGCTGGCGGATCTGCTCACCCCCAACGTGCAGGAGGCACGGCTTCTGGCCGGGCGGCCGCTGGAGAGCGCCGGCGATCTGGAGCTCGCGGCGGAGCAGATCGCCGCCCAGGGGCCCAAGGCGGTGCTGATCAAGGGGGGCGGTCTGCAGGGCCTGCGTGGCAGCGACGTGCTCTGGCGTGACGGCCGGATCCAGTGGTTTCGCTTGGAGCCGATCGACACGCCCCACAGCCACGGCAGCGGCTGCACCCTCTCGGCGGCGATCACAGCGGAGCTGGCCCGTGGGGCTGAGCTGGAAGCGGCGATCCGCACGGCCAAGTCCTTCGTGGCCGGCGGCCTGCGCCATGCCCTGGCGATCGGCGCCGGCCAGGGGCCGCTGTGCCATTGGCATCAGGCGCTGGGGGAAGGGCCGGAAGGCCACACGTGAGCCTGGCGGACGGGCTGGACAGCGCGGGTGCGGTGCCGCTGTCCGCAAGCAGCACGCTGCACGATGGCCATCTCCCGGCAGGCCCATGCTTGCCTGCGAACGACTACAGACCTGCAGGAGATCCCCATGGTGCTTCGACAGTTGCGGCTGCCTGCACGAGCAAGTGAAAATCCTCGCTGGCTCGCCCGATCTGCGAGGCGCCTTCTTGGCGCCGTGCTCGCTGCCTGTCTGACCGGCGCGGCCCCCGTTCAGGCCATGAAGACCAGCGACGGGCGGGCGGCGGATGTGGCCCAGGCGGCGGGCATCCTGCGGATCGTTCGCCAGCGCATGGCCGACGACCACCTGAGGGCGGTGATCGTTCGCGTCACGATCGACGGCAGGGAGGTGGTCACCGAGGCGATGGGCGAGTCGATGACGGGCGTGCCCGCCACCGAGGACATGCACGTCCGCAATGGTGCGATCGCCATCTCCTACGTGGCGACGCTGCTGCTGCAACTGGTCGACGAGAAGAAGGTCAGCCTCGATGACAAGCTCGCGCGCTGGCTGCCGGAGATCCCGAATGCGGAGCGGGTCACGCTCGGCCAGCTCGCCCGGATGACCTCCGGCTACCGCGACTACGTGATCGGCAATGCCGCGTTCGAGAAGACGCTGCTCGAGAACCCGTTCCGGCAGTTCTCGGTGCAGGAGCTGCTTGCCTACGCGGACCTGAAGAATCTCTGGTACGAGCCCGGCACGAGCTGGAACTACGCGCACACGAACTACGTCCTGCTGGGTCTGGCGCTGGAGCGGATCACGGGCCAGACGATGCCTGTGCTGATGCAGGAGCGGATCTTCGGGCCCCTGAAGCTGGGCAACACGCGGGACCCGGGCGGAACACCCGCGATCGCGCCGCCGGTGCTGCACGCCTTCTCGTCCGAAAGGCGCCAGAGCCTCGGCATCCCGGCGGGGACGCGCTTCTACGAGGAGTCGACCTTCTGGAACCCGTCGTGGACGATCACCCGCGGTGCGGTGCAGTTCACCACCATCCACGACATGGCCACCTCCGCCGAGGCGATCGGGACGGGACGGCTGTTGTCGCCGCAGAGCTACAGGTTGCAGATCGCCCCGAAGCTTCGGGGCTTCGGCCGGCCGATCGAGGGCTGTGCGACCTGCGCCACCCTGGGCGACTTCTACACCTACGGGATCGGGATCGTCCTCTCGGGCCCCTGGCTGCTGCGGAACCCGCTGTTCTCCGGGCAGGCCGGGGTGATGGCCTACCTGCCGTCAAAGAAGATCGCGATCGCGGTGGCGGTGACCTTCGACGAAGAGGCCTTTGACGCCAGCGGGGGCTACTGCAATGCCGCCGATGACCTCTTCCGTGCGATCGGCGCCCACCTGGCGCCGCAGGACGCCCCGCCCGTCAGGGCCCCTGCCAGAGAAAGGTGTTGAAGGATCGCTCGCCCAGCTGGCTCCGGTACTTGAGGGTGTTTTCGCTGGAGAGACTCACCACGGCGCCGAGCCGGTCGGCCAGTTTGAGGCACTGCTGGAACTGCGGGGCGCTGTAGCACTGCACATCCAGTTGGTTGCAGCCCGCCGTGGGCAGCAGGCTGGCCTGGAACGGCTGGATGCTGCAGAAGATCGGTTTCGGGTACAGCCGACGCAGGAGATAGAAGTCCTCCAGGGAGTAGTTGGCGAAGAAGTGGTCGTCCACCTGGATCGCGTCGCCGTGGCGGGCTTCGTGCACGAGATCGCGGATCGCCAGGGCCCGGTACTGGGGGGACTGGACCCACACCACGGGCATCAGCCCCTGGCGGCGCGCCGCCTGGGCCGCCTCCTGCTGCATCGCCTCCGACACCTTGCGGACGTCGAGGAACACCACCTTGAAGTCGCTGCCCCGGATGTCGGCCATCACCCCGTTCAGTGACTGCCGGGAGGCGTAGTACCAGATCTGGGGCTGGGACAGCCAGGTGCCGTTGGGGGCCGCAGCCGCCGCGGCCGTGCTGAGGGCCATGGCCAGGGCGGCGGGCAGAGAGCGGAATGGGTTGGCCAGGACCGAGCCCCGGGGTGCGTTTAGTGTGCCCCGCGCTGGCCCTCGCCAGCTCGACCTGCCCGGGCGCCATGCCTTCCTCCCTTCCCCACCAGACCAGCGTGCTCGTGGTGGGGGCGGGTCCCACCGGCCTGCTGCTGGCGGGGGAGCTGCAGCGCCGCGGCGTCCCCAACCTGCTGATCGACGCCCGGGCTGAAGCCCTGCACTGGGACCGGGCCACGGTGATCCACCCGCTCTCGCTGGAGATCTTCGAGGCGCTGGGGCTGGTGGATCGGTTTCTGGAGGCCGGCTGCCGGCAGCGGCGGATCCTCATCCACGCCGACGGCCAGCGGCTGGGGGAGCTGGATCTGGCCGACTGCGGCAGTCGCTACGGCTTCAACCTCGGCCTCTCCGAAGAGGTGACCGAAACGATCCTCACCGACCATCTCGAGAGCCAGGGGGGCGCCGTGCACCGCTCCTGCCGGCTGGTGGCTCTGGAGACCCACGGCGAGGGGGTGACCGCCACGGTGGCCTGTGGCGAGCAGGAGCAGGCCGTGCAGGGCCGCTGGGTGGTGGGTTGCGACGGCCTGCGCAGCACCACCCGGGCGCTGAGCGGCCTCGACTTCGAGGGCCATGGCATCAGCCGCCCCTGGGCCGTGTTCGATGCGGCGGTGGAGGGCTGGACCGAAAGCCACGAGGTCAACGCGGCCTATCTGGACGCCTCGCCCCTGATCCTCACGGCCCTGCCCGAGGAGCGCTGGCGGGTGTACCTGCGGCCCGAAGCCGAGGAGGGCGATCTGGTGGCCGAGGCCGCCGCCGTGCTGCAGCGCTACCTGCCCCAGGCCCGCTTCACCGGGGTGGAGAACCCCAGCCGCTTCCATTGCCACAGCCGGGTGGCCAGCGCCTTCCGCGCCGGGCCGGTGTTCCTGGCCGGCGATGCCGCCCACGTGTGCTCCCCCGCCGAGGGGCATGGCATGAACTGCGGGCTGCACGATGCCGCCAACCTGGCCTGGAAGCTGGCCCTGGTGCACCACGGCGCCGCTGACCCCGCCCTGCTGGACAGCTACGAGCAGGAGAGGCGCCCGGTGGCGCAGGCGATCTGCCGTTCGGGCGATGCCACCGAGCAGGCCCACGGGCTGCAGGAGCCCGCCGAGCGCGCCGCCCGCGACCGGGCGATCGCCGCCATGCTCGCCAATTCGGTGGCCCGCCAGCAGGAGGTGGTGGCGGAAACCGAGATGAACCTCAGCTACGCCGGCTCGGCCATCACCCTTGGCGGCGCCATCGGCAGTGAGGCCCAGCCGTTTAGCGCCGGCCAGCGGCTGCCCAGCACGATCGCGGCCCCTCCCCGAGCCGGAGCGGACCTGCTGCACGCGCTCACCCACCGCTGCGGCCACACGCTGCTGCTGGTGGCCGGCCCGGAGGTGCCGCCGGACGCCCTCGCCGGCCTGCAGGCTGAGCTGGAGGCCGATCGAGCGGAGGGCACGCTGCCGCCGGCGCTGGTGGAGGCCGTGGTGGCCGTGCGGCTGGAGGAGGCGCCCAGCCTGGGGCTGGGCCCCCTCACCCTGCTGGCGGTGCGGCCGGATGGCTTCATCGGCCTGCGGGCCGACGCCGATCACCGCAGGGCGGTGCGGCGGTATGGGGGGTTGGTGCTGGGCGGTTGAGCCGGGCACGGGCAAGCAAGAGCCTTCCCAGCCAGCAGCGGGTGGCGAACCTGGACAGTCCCATGGGGGCTAGGGGCCCGGGCTGAGCACCAGAAATCCGGCCTCCGGATGGGACGAGAAAGCATCGATGGCATCGATGTGATCAAGCAGCAGCCCAGCCGTTGCTGCGTTGCCAGCGTTACCGATGGCCAGGCAGATGACCTTCGGAGGGAAACCGCGGCTCATGCTGATCCGCAGAAAATCCTCGTCCTTTGTGACCAACAGGTCGCCGTCAAGCCGAGCCCGATCCCAGATCGCCAGATCGTCGGCTCCACCCATCCCAAGAAGCCGCACATGCCTTGAACCTGGGAACTCACCGGAGAGCAAAGGCAGCAGACGCTCGGAAAGGTTCTCATCCAGCAGCAGCTGGACGCTCACGCCGCCGTGGTCAGGCTGAGGAGTAGGCGTTCCCGATCTGCTGCATAGGCCAGGCAAGCCAGCACGTCGTCATGGCGGAGCTGCGGGAAGTCCTCCAGCAGCTCCGCTTCACCCATGCCGCTGGCAAGAAGGCCGAGCACATCACCCACCGTGAGCCTGGTGCCGCGAACGCAGGGCTTGCCGAAGCGCACGGCAGGGTTGATGGTGATCCGCCCTTGGAAGTCCATGGCTCAAGGCTAAACCGCACAACCGGCATGATGGCCGCAACGTCGTCATTGATGGCGACAGGCTCGCCAGGATGGTGATCCCAGCGTCAGGGCCCTGCCCAGGCCGCGCCACATCCGAGAGCCCGTGACGACCGCCGTGCCCACCACAGTGCCGACGAAAACCTTCGCGGACTTTGCCCAGCGGGCCGACTATTCGCTGCTGGATTCCCTGCGGGCGGATCCCCAGGCCACCGCCGATGGCCGCGATCACCGGCCCCGCCAGGTGTTCTCGGGCCATTACGTGCCGGTGACGCCCACGCCGCTGCCAGCGCCGGAGCTTGTGGCGCACAGCCGCACCCTGTTCCAGGAGCTGGGCCTGGGCGACGAGCTCGCCCACGACGAGCCGTTCCGGCGTCTGTTTTCCGGCGACATCAGCGTGGCCACCGAGCCGATGCGGCTATTCGGCTGGGCCACCGGCTACGCGCTTTCGATCTATGGCAGCGAATACATCCAGCAGTGCCCGTTCGGCACCGGCAACGGCTATGGCGATGGGCGGGCCATGTCCGTGTTCGAAGGCGTCTTCAACGGCCAGCGCTGGGAGATGCAACTCAAGGGCGGTGGCCCCACGCCCTACTGCCGTGGCGCCGATGGACGCGCCGTGCTCCGCTCCAGCGTGCGCGAGTTCCTGGCCCAGGAGTTCATGCACGCCCTGGGGGTTCCCACCTCACGCTCGCTGACGCTCTATGTGTCCGGGTCGGAAACCGTGCGCCGGCCCTGGTACGCGCCGAACTCCCGCTCGCTCGATCCCGACATCCTGGTGGACAACCCGGCGGCGATCACCACCCGCGTGGCGCCCTCGTTCCTGCGGGTGGGCCAGCTGGAGCTGTTCGCCCGTCGCGCCCGCAGCGGTGCCCATCCGGAGGCGCGCCACGAGCTGCAGATGATCGTGACGCACCTGATCGAGCGCAACTACCGGCAGGAGATCGATCCGGGCCTGGATTTCAGTGATCAGGTGGTGGAGCTGGCGGGATTGTTTCGCACGCGGCTCACCTCCTTGGTGGCGAACTGGATGCGGGTGGGCTACTGCCAGGGCAATTTCAACAGCGACAACTGCGCCGCCGGTGGCTACACCCTCGACTACGGCCCCTTCGGCTTCTGCGAACTGTTCGATCCCCGCTTTCAGCCCTGGACCGGCGGCGGCCAGCATTTCAGCTTCTTCAACCAGCCGGTGGCCGCCGAAGCCAACTTCCAGATGTTCTGGGCCTCCCTACGGCCCCTGCTCGAGGGCAACCCAGGGGCGCTGGCAAGGCTGGATGAGATCCGCGAGGGCTTCGCTGAAGCGATGGCCCGGGAGCTCGAGGCGATGTGGGCCAGCAAGCTCGGCCTGATCCGCTACGACGCTGAGCTGGTGCAGGAACTGCTGCAGCTGATGGTGGCCTCCAAGGCGGACTACACGATTTTCTTCCGCAGGCTGTCTGCCATCCCCGAGCACATCTCGGCCCTGCAGGAGAGCTTTTACCTGCCCTGCTCAGAGGAGCTCGATGGGCAGTGGACCCAGTGGCTGCAACGCTGGCGGGAACAGATCACGGGCAGCGGCGACATCAGCGAGACAGCCGCCGCAATGCAACGGGTGAATCCCGTGATCACCTGGCGCGAATGGCTGATCGCCCCCGCCTATGAACAGGCGGCTCAGGGTGACTACGGCCTGGTCAGGGAGCTGCAGGAGGTGTTCCGCCATCCCTACGACGCGCTGCCTGCGGAGCTGGCGGCGACGTACGACCGCCTGAAGCCCAGGGAGTTTTTCAACGCCGGAGGGGTGTCGCATTACAGCTGTTCGTCCTGAAGCGGCGCTCAGGGCAGGGCGTCTTTCGCTGATTCAGTCCTCAACTCGCACCGAGGCTGGCGAGAATCTTTCGGGCCAGTGGTTCCTTGATTTCGTTGTGTCTGGGGATGGCTTCCTTAACTCCAGTCGCCGGGTTGATCCAGATGGAGTGTGAAGCTCCAGATCGCGGCGTTTCATCCGATCTGCAGGGGCATGCGCACGGCATCCGGTGGCAGCCCACGGCTGATATCAGCCTCACGATCCTCAAGCAGCAGCTCAATGGCGGCCTGCAGATCCTTTCTTGCTTCCTCCATGGATTCTCCCTGGCCGTTTGCGCCGGGAATCTCCAGGCAGATCGCCCAAAAGCCACCCTCCGGAGCAGGCTCAATCACGGCCGTCAGTTCTCCCTTCATCAAACTCGCCGCGGTTACACATTCCACTCAGTTTAGGAGCTACAAGAAGTCGTAGCAGCCAGGCAGCCACGCCGCCGGGATCGCCCGCTCCAGCCGCCAGCGAATCGCCATCGGCCGCGCGCCCTCATGGCTCATGGAATCGGCAAAGCCGAGGCCAAGCTCACGCCTTGGACGGTGGTGAGGGAGAGGGGATCCATCCTGCCTTTGGATGAACTCGGCCAATGGCTAAGTGTGCAGTGCCACCAGGTTGTTCCGGCTGACAAAGGGGTGTGAGGCCGACAGGGTTGTGGTGCGACCCAACAGCCCCAGACCTCACCCCCCATGCATACACACCCGAACGCCCGCCTGACACCGATC
>NZ_JAGQCY010000010.1 GCF_024346455.1 Cyanobium sp. Aljojuca 7A6 | reverse complement strand
CATGGAGAGCATCGCTGCGGTCGTCCTCGGAGATGTCCCAGAAGACGTAGGCCCACTGGGGATCACGGGGCAGGAAGACGACACGGGTCTCGGCGGCGGGCCGGGGGGCCGGGGGCATGTCGGCCTCCAAGGCCGCCACTGTCTTCCCCATCTGCCCTGAAGATTCGGCCAGGATCGCGCCGGCCTCGCCCGAGCGATCGGCAATGGCTTCGGCCAGAGCACCCTTGTCCTGCGCGCTGTAGCGCTGGATGCCCAGGGTTCTGGCCAGCTCGCGCAACTGGCGCATGCTGAGGTCGGCCAGGTTCGCAAACGGGTTGGTCCTGGCCATGGTATTTCAAGAATCGTTACAGCCTATGTTCGCTGATGGGATCAGGGCGGGATCGCTCCTGTCAGCGGATGGCGACAACCCCAAAGCGGCCGGGATCGCCTGGCCGCAGCAGCACGGGGACCCCCGTGAGGTCGGCCCCACGGCGCTGCGGCGGCCGGCTCGGGCGCTCCGGAACACTGGCCAGCAGGGCCGACACCGTCAGCAGGGAACCCAGCAGCAGCCAGAGGCCCCAACGACGGGGCAGGGCCAGGGCGTTGCCACGCCCCTGCCCGCGCCGGCGCGTGCCGCTGGCGACCCGACGGGCCCTGCCGATCCCCAGCGGCTCGCCACAGCGGGCGCAGACCATGCGACCCGCCAGGCTGCGGTCGGCGCGCACAGCCCAACTGCCGCACTTCGGACAGCCCATCCCTCTCCCGATCCATCACCCTCCCATGGTGGCGGAACGGTCTAGAGCAGTGCCGGATCGGCGCCGGCCGGCCGCTCGGCCGGAGGGAGATCGGCCATCAGCCGGAAATCCTCGAACGCGAAACCCGGCCCCACGCAGCAGTGCAGCAGGCTCCATCGCCCCCGGCTGCGGGCCGCTTGCCACCAGCCCGCCGGCACGACCTGCAGGGGGCTCGGATCCGGATCACCAGTCGCCGCAGTGGCGAGGGGACCAAGGAGCAGCCGTTCGGCCGTGCCTCCCTGCGGCGGTAGCCGCCAGAGGTCCAGGGGGTCACCACCGGCGTGGTGCCACACCTCATCGCCCCCCTCAACCCGATGCCAGCGGCTGCACTGCCCCTCCGTCAGCAGGAAGGCGATCACCGTGAGTCCGGCACGCTGCTTGCCGTCGTCACTGCGGCACACCTGGCCGACGGAGCGGTGCAGCTCCCGGTACCAGCCCCCCTCCGGATGGGGCTGCAGGGCGAAGCGGGCGATCAACGCCTCCGGACGGGAAGCCATGGCCTGACGGCAGGGGGTCGTTGCCGATGATCCCGCGGCAACGACCACCCGGAGTAGAACATTTGTACTGCTGCAGACCCATGCTTCCCCTCCCTCCCCAGATACCACTGCCCCCGCGCCAGGGAGCCGCGGCGCTCTTCTGCCCCCTGGCCACCGAAGCCGTCAGCGCCGGCTTTCCCAGCCCCGCCGACGACTACGTGGAGGCCCGCATCGATCTCAACGTGGAACTGATCCCCCGACCGCTGTCCACCTTCTTCATGCGCGTCAGCGGCGATGCCATGCGGGGGGACGGCATCGTCGACGGCGACCTGCTGGTGATCGACCGCAGCGTCGATCCCCGTCCCGGCATGGTGGTGGTGGCGGTGCACGGCGGCGCCTTCCTGCTGCGCCGCCTGGCCCGCCGCGGCACCGGCCTGTGGCTGGTGGCCAGCGACGGCATCAGTCCGCCCCTGGTGCTGATCAGCGACGAAGGCAGCGATCGCGAAGGCCGTGGTGATGGCGCGGACCTCTGGGGCGTCGTGATCCACGCCGTGCATCACTTGGCAGGCGCCCCCTCCAGGCGTCGCTGACCGGGCTCACGGATCGGCGCGGTGGGGCAGGGCGCGGGAATCGCTGGGAAGGGCGGGAGGGGTCATCAGCAGACCGCGCCGGCGCAGCTCGCGCCGGAAGTCACCGGCCAGTCCATCCGCCATCCAGAGCTTGCGCAGATGGCCGAAGATCACCATGCAGCGCAGGGCGATGGTGACGCAGACAAGCACCTGCAGGCAGAGTTTCAGCACGGTGGGAGCAGCTGCAGCGCTGTGCTGAACCCAGCCTAGGGGCGCCGGCGGCGAGCGGCCGCCGCAGGCCGGCGGGAAAACGCCGTCCAGGCGTCATGCTGGGGGCGATGAGCGGCAACGCCGCCCCAGCCTGCTTCGATGATCGAGCCTCTGCCGGAGCTGAGCACCGCCGAACTGGAGACCCTCCTGGCCGCCCTCGATCCGTTGCTGGATGGCTTCGGCGAAGGGGGCTCCTGCCTCGACGATGCCAGCGCCTTCCTGGAACGGCTGGGCATCGGCCAGAGCGATGGCGCGGAGACGACCTCGCCGCTGCTCCAGTGGCTGGAAAGCTGGCGGGCCGCCGGCGGCAACCGGACGACCCTGCGGCTGATGGTGCAGACCCTGCTGACGGGACGGCAGGAGGGTCTGCCGGACTGATCAGCCGGACGGGATCAGGGGCGGCAGAGGGCATCAACCATGCGGGCCGTCTGCACGATCGGCCCGACATCGTGCACCCGCAGCACATCGGCACCGGCGGCGATGGCCTGGCCGCAGACGGCCGCGGTGCCCCAGAGGCGGGCCCGGGGGCGGGGCTCACCCAGCACCTCGCCGATGAACCGCTTGCGGGAGGGCCCCACCAGCAGGGGGAAGCCCTCGGCCCGCAGCAGGGCCAGCCCCTGCAGCAGGGTGAGGTTGTGGGCGGTGGTCTTGGCGAAACCCAGCCCCGGATCCCAGAGGATCCGCTCCGGACGCACCCCCGCCGCCAGGGCCCGGTCGGTGGCGCGCAGCAGCTCATCACGCACCTCGGCGACCGCGTCGCCGTAGCGGGCCAGGGCGTCCATCGTGCGGCTGTCGCCACGGCTGTGCATCAGCACGCAGGGGCAGTCGGCGGCCGCGACCACCGAAAGCAGGGCGGGATCACGGCGGCCGGCACTGACGTCGTTGATCCAGTGGGCACCGGCCGCCAGGGCCGCTTCGGCCACCGGGGCGAGGAAGGTGTCGATCGAGAGCAGGGGGCCGCCGGCCGCCGGGGGTGGCAGGGCCGCCAGGATCCGCCCCAGGCCGGGCAGCACCCGGGCGATCTCCACGTCCGCACCCACCTCGGGCGCCCCGGGCCGGGTGCTCTGCCCCCCCAGGTCGAGCAGGTCGGCCCCCTGGCGATGCAGCAGCCGGGCCCGCCGCACCGCCGCTTCGGGGGCCTCGAAGCGGCCGCCATCACTGAAGGAATCGGGGGTGAGATTGAGAACCCCCATCACGAGGGTGCGATCCCCCCAGCGGAAACCGGGCGGGAAGGCGACAGGCGCGGCGTCGCCCACGGCGTTCAGAGCGGGGGCAGGCAGCTCAGGCCGGCACCGGCACCTGGTAGTTGGCGATGCGGGCGAAGCTGACCGGATCAAGGGAGGCGCCACCCACCAGCACGCCGTCGATGTCGCTCTGGGCCATCAGCATGTCGATGGTGGCGGGGTTGACCGAACCGCCGTACTGCACCACCACCTCGGGGTGGCCCACCCAGCCGCGGATCAGGCCGCAGATGCGGTTGGCCTCCTCGGCGGCGCAGGTCTTGCCGGTGCCGATCGCCCAGATGGGCTCGTAGGCCACGATCAGGCGCAGGGGGTCGACACCCTCCAGCCCCTGCTCCACCTGGCGGTGGATCACCCGCTCGGTCTCGCGGGCCTCGCGCTGGTCGTCGCTCTCGCCCACGCACAGGATCGGAATCAGCCCTGTCTTCTGGGCCGTGCGGGCCCGCAGGTTGATCTGCTCGTCGGTTTCGCTGAAGTACTTGCGCGGCTCGCTGTGGCCCACGATCGCGTGGGTGACCCCATGCTCCAGGAGCATCGGGGCGGAGATCATGCCGGTGTAGGCGCCGCTCTCCTCCCAGTGGACGTTCTGGCCGGCGATGGCGACACCGGCGCCGGCCAGGTGCCGGCAGAGGGTGGGGATGGCCGTGAACGGAGGGGCCAGCACCACCTCCCTGTCATCGGACAGATCGGCGATCAGGGGCCGGAAGGTGGCCGCAAAAGCCCGCGCCTGGGCGCAGGTCATATGCATCTTCCAGTTGCCTGCGATGACGGCCTTGCGCACGTGGTCTCCTGGCGGCGACATTCAAGGGAGGTTAAGGCGTGATGCCGCCATCGCCTCCACGGCCCAGGCGGGGGGGGAGCATCAGCACCTCCCGGCCATCCATGGCCACCGCATCGCCAGGGGCCAGCTGGCGGCCGCGCCGGGTCTCGATCGTGCCGTTCACGGTCACGTCCCCACGCTGGATGCGCTGCTTGGCCTCGCCGCCGGTGCCGACGAGGCCCTGCCATTTGAGGAATTGATCCAGCTTCAACGTCAGGGAACGCCCGGAGAGCGCTGATAGGGTTCGTCGATGCTTGCACCCTCGCCGGCCGGCTTCCGCAGGCTTTGGCCGCTGCTGAAGCCCCATCGGCGACCCCTGCTGCTCGGGGGGTTGTGCATGCTCGTGTTCGTGGCCTGCTGGCCCCTGCTGGCCTGGCTGGCGGGCCAGCTGATCCCGGCCATCGGCGCCGGCGATTTCACCAAGGTGCTGCGCAGCATCGCCGCGGCCCTGGCGGTGTTCCTGGTGCAGAAGATCGCCCAGTTCGGGCAGGACACCCTGCTGGCGGGACCGGCCTTGCGGGTGAGCCAGGAGCTGCGGCGGCAATTGTTCGCCCGGCTGCAGCGGCTCGATTTCGGGGCCCTCGAGAAACTCTCCGCCGGCGATCTCACCTACCGGCTCACCGAAGACGCCGACCGGGTGGGGGAAGTGATCTACAAGACGATCCAGGACACCACCCCAAGCGCCCTGCAGCTGGTGGTGGTGCTGGGATACATGGTGTGGCTCGACTGGCCCCTGGCCCTGGCCACCCTGCTGCTGGCCCCGCTGGTGGCGCTGATGGTGAGCGCCTTCGGGGCCCGGGTGATGAACGCCGCCGAGCGCAGTCAGAAGCAGGTCAGCGACCTGGCGGCCCTGCTGGGCGAGGCGATCGGCGGCCTGCCCCTGGTGCGGGCCTTCGCCGCGGAGCCCTGGCTGCAGGAGCGGTTCGACACCGAGATTGACCTGCACCGCCGCGCCAAGTACCGCACCCTGGAACTGCTGGCCCTGCAGCACCCGGTGGTGGGCTTCATCGAAGCGGCAGGCATTCTCTCGGTGCTGCTGATCGGGGCGGCACGGATCAAGGCTGGTGGCCTCGACAGCCAGGGATTCAGCAGCTATGTGGCTGCTTTGCTGATGCTGATCGATCCGATCTCCCACCTCACCACCAACTTCAACGAGTTCCAGCAGGGCCAGGCCTCGCTCAAGCGCCTGCGGGCGATCGAAAACGAGCCGGTGGAGCCGCCCGACCGTCCCGAGGCCAGGCCCCTGGGAGCCGTGTCCGGGGAGCTGGTGCTGGACGGGGTGAGCTTCGGCTACCAGGGCGGCAACCCGGTGCTGCGCCAGCTCGATCTGCACATCCTTCCGGGGCAGGTGGTGGCCCTGGTGGGACCCTCTGGGGCCGGCAAGAGCACCCTGTTTTCCCTGCTGCTGCGCTTCAACACCGCCCAGAGCGGCCGGGTGCTGCTCGATGGCCAGAACCTGGCCGACCTGCGGGCCCGGGACCTGCGCCGTGCCGTGGCCTTGGTACCCCAGCAGAGCAGCGTGTTTTCGGGCACGGTGGCCGAGGCGATCGCCTTCGGTCGTCCCGCCAGCAGCGAACAGATCCGCCAGGCGGCTCGGCTGGCCAACGCCGCGGACTTCATCGAGAGCCTCCCTGGCGGCTACGGCAGCCGCCTCGAGGAGCGGGGCAGCAACTTCTCCGGCGGCCAGCTGCAGCGGCTGGCGATCGCCCGGGCCGTGCTGGGCAATCCAGCGGTGATGCTCCTCGACGAGGCCACCAGCGCCCTGGATGCAGAGGCCGAAGAGGCGGTGCAGCAAGGCCTGCAGCAGGCCATGGCCGGGCGCACCGTGTTGGTCATTGCCCACCGGCTGGCCACCGTGCAGGAGGCCGATCTGATCGTGGTGCTCGACGGTGGTCGCATCGTTCAGCAGGGCAGCCACGACGAACTCATGGCCAGCGGCGGCCGCTATCGGGAGCTGTGCGAACGCCAGTTCATTCGGCTGGAGGCTTGAGCCAGCCCAGCCCGAGCGGATCGGCCCGGCCTTCTAGGCTCACACCGAATTGCGCCCATTCCCTTGGAAACACCCAGCCAGCAACCGCCCGTGCTGACCTTCGAGGGCCTCCGCTATGACCTCAACGGCCTGCCCGACGACGTCAAGGAACTGGTAAGGGGAATGCAGGTGGCCGATGCCCAGCTGCGCATGCACGAAGACACCCTGAAGGTCCTGGCTGTCGGCCGGCAGGCGATGGCCAGCCAACTCAACGACAAGCTGAAGGACATCATGCCGCTGCCCTGAGCCCCGGGCCTAACCCAGGGGGGAGAGATCCTCGAACCGAAACACCTGGCGACTGGCCGGGGTGTCGCCATGGGCCTCCGTCTCCACCACCCGCTGGCTCAGCACCCAGGGGCCCCCATCCGCCAGGGGCACGAAGGTGTCCGTGAAGCGGCTGCTGCCGCCGCGGGCCTCACCTGTGGCGGGATCGCTGTAGCGGCTGGTGTAGCAGTGGCTCAGGTAGCCGCTGCCGGTGTCGGTGGTGCTTTCGGTGAAGATCGTCACCACGGTGCCGTGGATGTGGCGGTGCACCATCGTCACCACGTTGTCCTTGAGGCGGTAGCGGTCGCCCTCGGCCTTGCCGCCCATGATCACCTCGGTGCCCACCGCATCGGTGTCACCGGCCGTGAAGGTGTTGGCGCCGTGGGTCTGCTCGAAGGGGCGGCGCACCCGGTGGATCGCCACTTCCCACAGCTGGGAGGCCACCGCCTTGTGCACCTCCGCGTCGCTGAGTCCCTCCACCGTCGCCTTGAGGTCGGCACCGACCTGGAAGGTGCCCCTGAAGACCCGGTCGTCCTGCTCCCAGACGCAACGGCCGCCATAGCCGCCGAAGCCGGGCTCCCAGGTGTAGCGGTTCTCGTAGGCGGCGCGGAAGGCCTCGCGCAGGTCGGTGCCGGGGGCGAAGGGGTGGGCGGCCAGGGTGCTGGTCACGGGCGGAGGAACGATCGGGCGATCACCCTACCCAGGGTGGGTGGATGTCCTGCAGGGCGGCCACCTCCACCTGCTGCTGCTGCTGCAGGGCGGCGATGGCCTCCACGGCGGCCCGCGCCGCCGCCATCGTCGTGACCGTCGGCACCGCGTAATCGAGGGCCGCCAGGCGCAGGTAGCGGTCGTCGTGGGCGGCCTGGCGCCCCACCGGCGTGTTCACGATCAGCTGCACCAGGCCGGAGCGGATCGCATCCTCGATGTTGGGACGGCCCTCATGCACCTTGAGCACCGTCTCCACCTCCAGGCCCGCCGCCGTCAGCATCGCCGCCGTGCCGGCGGTGGCGGTGAGGGCGAAGCCCGCTGCCAGCAGATGGCGGGCCACCGGCACCAGGGCCGGTTTGTCGCGGTCGTGGGTGGAGAGAAACACGGTGCCGGCGGTGGGCAGGGGTTCACCGGCGGCGAGTTCGGCCTTGGCATAGGCCAGGCCGAAGCTGGCGGCGATCCCCATCACCTCCCCGGTGGAGCGCATCTCCGGGCCCAGCAGGGTGTCGGCGCCGGGGAAGCGCTTGAAGGGCAGGACCGCCTCCTTCACGGTCTGGCGGGGCGGCTGGGGCTCGGCCAGCAGGCCCAGCTCCTTCAGCGTGCGGCCGGCCATCAGCTGGCTGGCGATCTTGGCCAGGGGCACACCGGTGGCCTTGGCCACGAAGGGGACGGTGCGGGACGCCCGCGGGTTGGCTTCGATGATGAACACCGTTTCGGTGCCGGCGCCATCGTTCTGCACGGCGAACTGGAGGTTGATCAGGCCGCGCACCTCCAGGGCCAGGGCCAGGTCGCTGCTCCAGCGGCGGATCGTGGCCAGGGCCTCGGGCCCCAGGGACACCGAGGGCAGGGCGCAGGCGGAGTCACCCGAATGGATCCCGGCCGGCTCGATGTGCTCCATCAGTCCGCCGATCACCACCGTCCCCTCCCGATCGCAGAGGGCGTCAACGTCCACCTCGATGGCGTTCTCCAGGTACTGGTCGATCAGCACCGGATGGTCGGGCTCCACCTGCACGGCTTCCACCATGTAGCGGTTGAGCTCCTCCTCGTCGAAGACCACCTCCATGGCCCGGCCGCCCAGCACATAGCTGGGACGCACCACGACGGGATATCCCACAGTGGCCGCCACCGCCCGGGCCTCAGCCTCATTGCGGGCCAGGCCGTTGCGGGGCTGGCGGATCTCCAGGCGCCGCAGGATCGCCTCGAACTGCTCCCGGTCCTCAGCCCGGTCGATCGATTCCGGTGAGGTGCCCCAGAGGCGGGTACCGGTGGCCTTGCCCTCCTCGCTCGCCAACCAGCGCAACAGGGGAAGCGCCAGCTTCAGGGGCGTCTGGCCGCCGAACTGGACGATCACCCCCTCCGGCTTCTCCGCCTCGATGACGTTGAGCACGTCTTCGAGGGTGAGGGGCTCGAAGTAGAGGCGGTCGCTGGTGTCGTAGTCGGTGGAGACGGTTTCCGGGTTGCTGTTGACCATGACGGTGGCGAAGCCTGCCGCCCGCAGGGCGAAGGAGGCATGGCAGCAGCAGTAGTCGAACTCGATGCCCTGGCCGATGCGGTTGGGGCCACCCCCCAGGATCATCACCTTGCGGCGGGTCTCGGGGCTGACCTCGTCCTCGGGGGCGAGCACGGCGAGGGAACCGTCGGCCTCGAGCCGCTCCAGGGGCCGCTCGTAGGTGGCGTAGTGGTAAGGGGTGGAAGAGGCGAACTCGGCGGCACAGGTGTCGACCGTCTTGAAGACGGCCCGCACCCCCAGGGCCTGGCGGCGGCGGCGCACCGTCAGTTCATCGCTGGCGGTGGCCCAGGCGATCTGCCGATCGGAGAATCCGCTCTGCTTGAGCTCCAGGAAGTCGCCGGCTGCAATGGCCTCCAGAGAACGCCCCCGCAGCAGGGTGGTTTCGACCGTCAGGATCCGGCGCAGCTTGGCCAGGAACCAGGGATCGATGGCACTGAGCCGGTGGATCTCCTCATCGCTGCGGCCGGCGACCATGGCGGCACGCACCGCATGGATCCTGTCGGGGGAGGGGACACGCAGCTGACGCTCCAGATCAACCGGATCCAGGGGCCGGTCGGGGCGGTCGCAGCCCCAGCCGGCATGGCCCGTTTCGAGCGAACGCAGCGCCTTCTGGAAAGATTCCTCGAAGCTGCGTCCGATGGCCATCGCTTCCCCCACCGACTTCATCGAGGTGGTGAGCACCGCCGGTGAGCCGCGGAACTTCTCGAAGGCGAAGCGGGGGATCTTGGTGACGACGTAGTCGATCGTCGGCTCAAAACAGGCCGGTGTGGCCCCGGTGATGTCGTTGACGATCTCGTCGAGGGTGTAGCCCACCGCCAGCCGGGCGGCGATCTTGGCGATCGGGAACCCGGTGGCCTTGCTGGCCAGGGCCGAGCTGCGGCTGACGCGGGGGTTCATCTCGATCACCACCACGTCGCCGTTGGCGGGGCTGATGGCGAACTGGATGTTGCTGCCGCCGGTGTCCACGCCGATCTCGCGGATGATGGCGATCGACTGGTCGCGGAGGCGCTGGTACTCCCGGTCGGTGAGCGTCTGGGCCGGAGCAACGGTGATCGAATCCCCGGTGTGGACCCCCATCGGATCGAGGTTCTCGATCGAGCAGACGATCACCACGTTGTCGGCGGTGTCCCGCATCACCTCAAGCTCGAACTCCTTCCAGCCGAGCAGTGACTTCTCGATCAGGATCTGGGAGACGGGGCTGGCCTCCAGGCCGCTTTTGCAGAAGGCCTGGAATTCTTCGGGGTTGTAGGCGATGCCACCGCCGGATCCTCCCAGGGTGAAGGCGGGGCGGATGATGCGCGGATAGGTGCCGATGGCCTCGCCGACGCGGATGGCTTCCTCGAGGTCGTTGGCGATCCCGGACGGGCAGACGGCCACGCCGATGCGGGCCATCGCCTGCTTGAACAGCAGCCGGTCTTCCGCCTTGCGGATCGCCGCGAGGTCGGCGCCGATCAGTTCGACGCCATAGGCGGCCAGGGTGCCGTTCTCGGCCAGGGCGACGGCCAGGTTGAGGGCGGTCTGGCCCCCCATGGTGGGCAGCAGGGCATCGGGCCGTTCCACCTCGATCACCCGGGCCACCACCTCGGGGGTCAGGGGCTCGATGTAGGTGCGATCCGCCAGGTCCGGATCGGTCATGATCGAGGCTGGGTTGGAATTCACCAGCACCACCTCGTAGCCCTCGGCCCGCAGGGCCTTGCACGCCTGGGTGCCGGAATAGTCGAACTCGCAGGCCTGGCCGATCACGATCGGTCCCGATCCCAGCAGCAGGATGCGCCTCAGATCCGTGCGGCGGGGCATAGGGAGTAGACAGGCAAACCCGCCCAGCCTCTCACGGTCGCCGTCCCGACCGGCCTGTCCGGCGCGCTGGCACCGCAGGCAATCGCTAATCTGACGGAATACCTTCGCCCGAGACGCCGCCGATGAGCGAACTCCAGCGCCTGAAGGGGTTGCTGCCCCCTGAGATGCAGAGCTGGGTGTTCGTGGAAGCGGCCGCCTCCGTCGATCCCCCCTTGGTGACGATCGAGGAGATCGGTCGCGACGAGGTGGAGATCCAGGTGGATCTCGAGAAGTGGGATGGACTGGCCCTCGATCACCGCAACCTGCTCTTCTGGCACGAGGTGGGCCGCGTCCAGAACGACGCGATCCCCAGGGATGGCTGGGAGATGGCGGCACTGGCCATCGGTCTGGGCGGAGCCATCGGCGAACTCTGGGTCCAGGACGGACTGCTGCTGGTGATGGCCCTCGGTCTGTCGGGCTTCGCCGGCTACCGCCTCTACCTGAAGAACAACTCCGAGAAGCGCCTGCAGGACGCAATCCTGGCCGACGAACGCGCCATCGACCTGGCCTGTCGTTTCGGCTACAGCCTTCCCAACGCCTACAAGAGCCTTGGGGGGGCCCTCAAGGAGCTTGTCGAGCAGACCCGCAAGAAGCGGCGCCGCACCTTCTACGAAGATCGCCTTGAGGCCCTGCGCAAGAGTGCCGGCAAGGCCCGTGCCGAAATGGCACAGCAACAGGGCTCCCGCCAATCGGTCACCAGTGAGAACGTCTATGGATAGTCGCGACTTCGCCCTGCTTGCCGCGGAGGCCTGCGATGACCGCAAGGCCGTTGACATCCGCCTGATCCGGGTGGATGAGGTGTCGTCCCTGGCGGACTTCTTCGTGATCTGCAGCGGCCTCAGCGACGTGCAGGTGCGCGCCATCGCCCGCTCGGTGGAAGACCGGCTCGAAACCGATGCCGCTCGCCTGCCCCTGCGGCGCGAGGGTCAGAGCGAGGGCCGCTGGGTCCTGCTCGACTACGGCGAACTCATTGTCCACGTGTTGACCCCCCAGGAACGCAGCTACTACGGCCTCGAAGCCTTCTGGGGCCATGGGGAGCAGGAGCGCTTCGTCGGCTCCCCGGTCGAAGTGAGCGGCACCAGCCAGGTCGGCGGCTGAGGGAAGCTCAGATGGCCGCCGGCACACCCAGCCTGCCCAGCCAGGACGCCCCCTGCCCGGTGCCCCCGGCCCAGCGTCCTCTGCAGGAATACGACCAGCTCAGCCGCTCCTGGTTCTTTCGCTGGCCTGCCGCTGGCCCAAGAGGTCTCTGGCGCCCCCTTGGTCTCACCTGGTTGCTGTCCTTCCCCCTGGCGCTGCTGGTGGCGGGGGGCAGCATCCCCCTGCGCCACGATCCACCCCGGCTGGTGATCGCCGCGGGGGCCGCCGCCGTGCTGCTGCCGATGTTCCTGCTGCTGCGCCAGTGGCTCGGCTGGACCTACGTGCAGCGGCGGCTGGTCTCGGAAAAGGTTGAGTACGAGGAATCGGGCTGGTACGACGGCCAGGTGTGGGAGAAGCCGATCACCTGGCGTCAGCAGGATCTGCTGGTGGCCCGCCACCAGGTACAGCCGGTGCTGGCCCGCCTGCGCCAGGCCATCGCCGTCGCCCTTGCCCTGATGCTGCTCGGGACGGGGCTCTGCCAGGCTCTCTGAGGTCGGCCTCCACGGACCTTCCCGCACCACCATGACCCTGTCCTCCAGCTTCGCCGGCCCGGGCCGCCCCGGCATTCCCCCCCTGGAGGTCCGACTGCTGCGCAACGGCATCGTCGAATCCCGCCACCGGGTGCATGCGGTGGTCTGCGACCAGCGCGGCCGGGTACTGATGCGCGCCGGGGACCCCCAGCAACTGAGCTTCGTGCGCTCGGCCCTCAAGCCCTTCCAGGCCACCGTGTTCGTGGGCAGCGGTGCCGCCGACCGGATGGGGGCGGGGGAGCGGGGCTTGGCGATCGCCTGCGCCTCCCACGCCGGCACCGCCCAGCAGGCCCGCGAGGCGTTCAAGCTGCTCTGGGGTGCCGAGCTCGACACCGAGGACCTCCAGTGCCCCACCCCCGCCGGGGGCACCAGCCCGCTGCAGCACAACTGCTCCGGCAAGCACGCGGCCTTTCTGGCCGCCTGCCGGCAGATGCACTGGCCCCTTGAGAGCTATCTCCAGGCCGACCATCCCCTGCAGCAGGCGGTGGTCAAACGGGTCGGGGAACTGCTGGGGCTGCCGGGGGCTGAACTGATCAGCGCCCGGGACGACTGCGGCGCCCCCACCCTGCAGTTGCAGCTGGCCCAGATGGCCCTGCTGTTCGCCCATCTCGGTGGCGGTGAGCAGGCCGACCTGGAGCGGCTCAGCCGGGCGATGCTTGCCCACCCCGATCTGATCGCCGGCGACGGGGAGTTCGACACCGAAGTGATGCGCCTGGGCCATGGCCAGGTGCTGAGCAAGGGCGGGGCGGAAGGCATCCAGTGCCTGAGCCGGGTGGGCGAAGGGATGGGGGTGGCCATCAAGGTCGACGACGGGGCCAGACGGGCCAAGCAGGCCGTGGCCCTGCACCTTCTGGAACAGCTCGAGTGGCTCACCCCCACCACCCTGGCGGAACTGCGTCAGCGCTACCTGGCGCCCGCCGACCACCTGCGCCTGGAGGTGATTGGCGAGCTCCGTTTCGACGGCGCCCGCTCCTGATGCGGGGGCATCGACTGATACGATTCCTTGGTGCGACGCGGGGTAGAGCAGTCTGGTAGCTCGTCGGGCTCATAACCCGAAGGTCAGGAGTTCAAATCTCCTCCCCGCCACCAACTCCAGAGCCCCTCAGTGGGTCTGCATCCATCAACCCTCCAGCTTCGGCTGGGGGGTTGCTGTTTTATGGGCACGACAACCACCCCGATCCAGGCCCTGCTTCCTGTGCAGGCTCAGATTCCGGATCAGGCGGATGGCCGGCAGCCGCTCCTGCATGATGCCGAGACCGGTTCGCCTGCCGATGTCCAGCGCCCCATCCCCCTCAACCGGCAGCGAGACCCCCTGGGACGCTGTGGTGGTGGGGGCGGGGGCCAACGGATCGGTGGCCGCCATGGTGCTGGCGGAAGCAGGGCTGCGGGTGCTGGTGCTTGAGGCGGGGCCGGAGCTCTCCGCCCGTCGGGCCTTGGGCAGCGAGCCACTGAACAGCCTGCGCCGCCTCGCCCACCTCAGCAGCGGCCGCCAACGCCTGCAGCGGCACCATCCAGGGTTCTGGAAACACAACCCGGAGCTGTTCGTCGATGAGCGCCAGAACCCCTACAGCACCCCGCCGGACGCCCCCTTCCTGTGGACCCGGGGCCGGCAGGTGGGCGGCAAGAGCCTCACCTGGGGGGGCATCACCCTGCGCCTGTCGGAGGCGGAGTTCCAGGCAGCCCGGCGGGATGGCCACGGCCCCGCCTGGCCGATCGGCAGCACAGAGCTGGCGCCCTTCTATGACCGGCTGGAAACGTTGCTGGGGGTCCATGGCCAGCGGGATGGCCTGAGCCAGCTCCCGGATGGTCACTTCCTGCCGCCGCTGCCGTTCACGCCGGGGGAGCGGCATCTGCAGGGGGCCATCGCCAGAGACCTGGGCCTGCCGCTGATCCACTCCCGCGGTT
Source organism: Cyanobium sp. Aljojuca 7A6 (assembly GCF_024346455.1). Taxonomy (GTDB): domain Bacteria; phylum Cyanobacteriota; class Cyanobacteriia; order PCC-6307; family Cyanobiaceae; genus Cyanobium. The sequence continues at coordinate 110,038 of NZ_JAGQCY010000010.1, read as the reverse complement.
TTCGCCTGCACAGGCCTACCCCGGCGGCCCCCTGGCCCCCCTCCAGCGCCCAGGGCCTCAGCCTGGCCCGGGCCCTGGCCACCGGCCGGGTGCAGCTACGCAGCGGGGCGGTGGTGAGCCATCTGGAGATGGGGACAGGGGGGCGCCGCGCCGAAGCGGTGGTGCTGGTGGAGGCCGCCAGCGGCCGGCGGGAGCGGATCGCCGCCCCCCTGATCGTGCTCTGCGCCTCAACGATCGAAACCGTGCGTCTGCTGCTGCATTCCAGCGACGCCATCCGCAGCGGTGGCATCAGCGATCCCTCCGGCAGCCTGGGCCGCTTCCTGATGGACCACATCTCCACCAGCCGGTTCTTCTCGATCCCTGCCATCCCAGCGCCAGCCGAACCCGCCGAGCTCTCCGGAGCCGGGAGTTGCTTCATCCCCAACACGGTGAATCTCGACGAGCGCAGCCAGGAGGACTTTCTGCGGGGCTACGGGATTTGGGCGGCCCTGCAGCGCTTCGATCCCCCTGCGCTCCTGAGGCGCCGCCCCGGGGAGGCGGTGGGGTTCCTGATCGGCCATGGGGAAGTGCTGGCCAGGGCAGAAAACCGGGTGAGCCTCGATGGCTGCCGCACCGATGCCTGGGACTTACCCATCCCCCACATCGACTGCCGCTGGGGCACCAACGAGCGGCAGATGGTGGCCCACATGCAGGCGCGCATGGAGGCTGTGGTGGCCTCCGCCGGAGGCCGCATCCGGCCGATCGAGGAGCTGTTCGTGCTGCCCCTGCTGGAGCCCCTGATCCGCACCAGCCTGGCGGTGCGCCCCGAGGCGCCGCCGCCCGGTTACTACATCCATGAACTGGGCGGGGCCCGCATGGCCAGCACCCCGGAGGCGGGCGTCGTCGACGAATGGAACCGTTGCTGGGCAGCCCCCAACGTCCTGGTGACGGATGGCGCCTGCTGGCCCAGCGCCGGCTGGCAGAGCCCCACCCTCACCGAGATGGCGATCACCTGGCGCGCCTGCTCCGCTGCCGCGGACCGGATGCGGCGAAGCTGACTGCGCCGGTCAGGGAGCCGTCACAGGAGTGGGAAGGTGGTGTCCATCACCACAGTCTTCCCGGCGCAGCGCGCGCACAATGACGGGGCGACCTCCAAAGGGTCGGGCAAGGGAGAAAATCATTGGCGGGGGTTGGCACCCTCGCTTTTTTTTGTCTCAGGGATTCTGGAAAAGTCCGTCGAGGTAGTGCTGGGAAACGACGGGCTCCTGGCAGCCGTTCTGGAACAGGAATCCAGCCAAAGCCGAGGTGATGACGCTGTATTGATCCCAGTGCGGATGGGTGTCGATGAAATCCCGCATGCCTTCGTAGAGAACCTCCGGCACCTCGGCTTCAAGACTGACGCTCGCCTCGTCGCCGACACACCCCGGGCACTCTGGATCGATGGCCATGCTGGTGCGGGTCGGCTGGGGTCGCCTCAAGTACGCCACAGGCAAGGCCCAGCGTCAAAAACGCCTTCAGGGGCGAAACCATGGGGACGGGTCGATAAGACTCGTTGCCCCAACTGGGCTATGGCCGAGGTGTCCCGCAACACGCCAGCGGCCGATGGCTGCCGGCGAAGGCTGTCAAGGCTGTTCCGAGCAATCATTCACTTTCCCCAGCCCCCGCGTCCCAGGCCAGCCGGAACGGACCCACCTGTGGAAAAAGCCCCTTGAAACGGGGGAAAACGGCCTCCAGGTGGGGGAAAGCCCCGAACCATCGGAAACATTGATCAAATAAGAGTCTCTCCAGACTCATCACTGGATGAGACCGACGAGGCCAGCGGACCCTGACGTGGACACTCAGTCGGCCGGGCGCCGCAGGGTGAGGGGACCCAGGGGATGGTCGGCGTGGGGGTAGATCGGATGGTGGTGATGGCCCCCCTGACCATGGCCATGGTCGTGGTCGTGTCCGCCGGCCGAACCGCCCACCGGCAGGGGCATCCCATCGGGCTGGCAGGCTCCGGTGCACTCCCGCTCGCAGAGGGTGCAGCTCTCCACCAGCCCCTCCACATGGTGGTGGTGGCTGTGCTGGGGGGCCCCCACCTCCCGCTCGAAGCCCAGCACCTGGGCCCGGTACTTGCACAGGGAGCAGTTCATGTTGGCTTCGCCCCCCAGCACCTCGGCGACCCGCTCGCGGAAGGTGTCCAGCACCAGGGGATGGTCGCCGAGGTACCCGGCCTGGACCATCTCGAGCTCAGGATGGTCGGCGGCCACCCGCTCGCTGTGCTGCCGGATCCGGCTCACCAGCACCCCGGAGAAGAGGAAGTAGGGGAAGACGACGATGCGCCGGTGGCCGAGCTTGACCGCCTGGCGCAGGCCAGGCTCCACCAGGGGGAAGGTGACGCCGGAATAGAGCGTCTCCCCCCAGCCGAAGCCGAAGCCCTCCACCAGCATCCGGGTCACCTTGGCCACGTTGGAGTTGGCATCCGGGTCGGAGGAGCCCCGCCCCACCACCGCCAGCAGCGTGTCGTGCAGCGGCACGGGGCTGCCGCCAGCGGCGACGGCAGCGGCATCGGCGGCCTCGAGGCTGGCGCGGATGCGGGCGGCGGCGGCCTGGATCATCTTGAGATCCACCCCCAGCTCGCGGCCGTAGTCGATGCGCAGCCCTGTCTCGGCGGCATAGGTGTTGAGCACCGAGGGGATGTCGTTCTTGGCATGGCCGGCGGCGAACAGCATTGCCGGCACCGCCAGCACATGGCGTACGCCACGCCGGCGCAGGGCGTCCAGGCCGTCGCGCAGGATCGGCCGGGCGAACTCCAGGTAGCCGTGGTCGACGGGCACCGGATCGAGGTGGTGCTGGAGCTGGTGGGCCAGGGAGGCGAATTCGGCCACCGCCAGACGGTTGCGACTGCCGTGGCCGCAGACCAGCACTCCGATCGGGCCATGGGGTCCCGCCAGGGCGCCATCTCGCTCAGGGGCGGTGATCATGAACATCTGCACGTGGATTGACCCTATTCCCGCGGCTGGGACCAGGCGGGAAGCCGTCAGGATGGGGGCCAGCCACCGGCACCCATGAGCCTGCACCTCCCCCCCTACCGGCCTTTGCCCCCACCGGGACCCAGGGCGGAGCTGCTCACCGTGGCCATCGCCGACCTCCAGCCCACCCAGATGTGCGTGGGCCTGGCGGAGGTGCGCAGTCGCCAGCAGGACTTCTCCCAGGAAACGGCCGAGCAACGGTTGCGCTACCTGCGCGGCAAGCCCGTGCCCCTGGTGCGCGGTGGGGCTGGGGAGCTCTGGATGGTCGACCGTCACCATCGCCTGCGGGGCCTGATCGAAATCGATCCGGCGGCGATGGCCTACGGCTACCTGGTGCTGGACTTGCCCGGACACCCACCCAAGGCAGTGCTGGCCGAACTGCAGGAGCGGGGATGGCTGTACCTCTATGACGGCCGCGGCCATGGCCCCCTGGCGCCGGCGGCCCTGCCGCAGCGGCTGCCGGATCTCCAGGACGATCCCTACCGCTCCCTGGTGTGGCGACTCAAGAAGGAGGGAATGATCGATCCAGCCCCCCTGATCCCCTTCCATGAGTTCCGCTGGGGAGCCTGGCTGCGCAGCCGGCCCATGCCCCCCTTCAGCTCCAGCAACCTGGCCCCGGCCCTGGCCGCCGCCCGTTCCCTGGTGCGCTCCGGTTCCGCCTCCCACCTGGCCGGCTGGAAGGGCTGAAACCCTTCTGAGCAGGCCTCAGTCGGGCCTGTTGCGGGGCGGGGCGCCATCTCCCGCCAGCAGCAGCCGTTCCCAGCGATCGAAGCGCTGGGCCAGGAGCAAAGCCGCTCCGGCCAGCAGCAGCCCCACGATCAGCGCCTGGGGGGTCTGCCACCAGGCGATCGCCAGCAGGGCCAGCCAGGGAATCGCCTGCAGCAGCCGCCGCCAGCGGCGCAACCCCCGCCGGGCGCCACGGCAGGCGGCGCAGTGCTCCCCGTGGCTGGCCCAGCGATCCATCAGCGCCGTCTGGTCGAGGCGGGGTGGCAGGGGCTGGCCGGGGAACGGGTCGCCCTTGTGGCCGTTGACCCAGTCGTGCAGGGCCTTGACGTAGACGTCGGCGCTGGTGGCCAGGAAGAACGCCCGCTCGGCCCCGCCGCTGCGGCCCCGCTGCTCCAGCACCCGCTCCTGCCAGTGCAGGAACACCTGGTCGTCCTCCAGCACGGTGTGGTTGGCGATGTGCTGCAGCCACAGGGGGCGTAGTCCCAGCAGCAGGGGGGGCAGCTTGGATTCGAACTGAAACGGGAAACGGGCGAACAGGCGACATTCGCCGCGACGGATCGGCGTGGCGTAGACCACCGTGAGAATGCGGGCGAAGCCCGGCGCCGTCAGCTCGTGCCACATCAGGCCGGGGGCAGCGAAGGTGGTGGACTGGCTGCCGAGCGTGCCCTTGCGGGGCCCTTCCTGCCACAGGGCGGTGAAACCCTCCGGACCGGCACTGGTGAGGGAGGCCACCACCGGGGCGGCGTTCTCCCGCTTGCCCACGGTGCGGTGGTGGGTGAAGGGCACATGGCTCACATCGAGCACGTTCTCCAGCAGGGTGAGGGCATCCATGGGCAGATCCCGGAACGTGTCCTGCACGAACCAGCCCGGCTCCTCCAGCACCGGCACCAGGGGCAGGGGCACCCCCGCGGCGGCGGCCGCCTCACCGACAAACACGAACAGCAGGCCCTGGCCCTCGGCGGTGGCATAGGCCCGGCAGCTGGATCGCAGGGCGCTGGGGGTGGCCCCCGCCTCGGCCTGGGGGATCGCGGTGCAGTGGCCATCGCCGGCGAACGTCCAACCGTGGTAAGGACACTCCAGTTCTCCGGCCCCGTTGAGGCGCCCCTGGCTGAGGGGGACCAGGCGGTGGGGGCAGACATCGGCGAAGGCACGCCAGGTCTGGCCCGCGTGATCCCACCAGAGCACGAGGTCCTGCTCCAGGAGCGTGAAGGCGGTGGGCCTGCTGCGGTCGAGGTCCCGCAGAAAGGCCACCGGATACCAGTGCTGGTGCCAGGCGGTGCTCGTCATGGGTCCGATTCTGCTGGCGGGCTGGGACAGATGCGGGCCCGTTACAAGACGCCGCCAGGGCCGCTGCCAGCGGCGGCGGCGCTCCTAGGACGGCTTGGAAGACACTCCTGCCAACCCTTTCCAACCCCGTGGGCACCTTCCTGGCCGGCAATCCCCTGGCGATTTTCGCCCTGCTGCTGGTGCTCAGCGTGGTGGTGCCGCCCCTGGTGCGGCCCTTGCGGCTGCCGGATCTGGTGGGATTGCTGCTGGCCGGGGTGGCGATCGGTCCCCATGGCCTCGCCTGGCTCGTCTCCAGCAACGAGACGGTGCGGCTGCTTTCAGACGTGGGGGTGATCTATCTGCTGTTCATCGCCGGACTGGAGATCGACCTGGGGGAGTTCCAGCGGATCCGGGCCCGCTCCTTCCGCTTCGGCCTGCTCACCTTCACCCTGCCGATGGTGGCGGGAACGGTGCTGGGATTCGCCTACGGCTACCCGGCCGTCAGCGCCGTTCTGATCGGCTCGATCCTCGCCTCCCACACCCCCCTGGGGTACCCGATCGTGCGCAGCTTCGGCGCCATGCGGGAGGAGTGCGTCACGGTGGCGATCGGCGGAACGATCTTCACCGACATCGCCGCCCTGGTGCTGCTGGCCCTCTGCGTCAGCCTGGGGAAGGGCCAGCTGAGCGCACCGGGGGTGGTCACCTTGCTGCTCAAGGTGGCCCTCTATGCCGCCGCTGTGATGCTGCTGATCCGGCGGCTTGGACGCGGCCTGATCCGCCGCAGCGTGGATGGCGACAGCCGGTTGTTCGTGGCGGTGCTGCTGGCCCTGTTCCTGGCGGCAGTGGGGGCGGAGCTGGCCGGCGTGGAGAAGATCGTCGGCGCTTTCCTGGCCGGATTGGCCGTGAACGGGGTGTTGCCGGAGGGCCGGGTCAAGGAGCAGGTGGTGGTCGTGGGGGCGAGCCTGTTCATCCCACTGTTCTTCATCGACCTCGGTCTGCTGCTCGACGTGCCGGTGTTCCTCAGCACGATGACGGGCTCGGCTTTCGCCATCGCCCTGATCCTGACGCTGATCACCAGCAAGGGGTTGGCCTCCTGGTGGTCGGGTCTGCTCTACCGCTACGACGGGCCCCAGATGCTGACCCTGTGGTCGCTCTCGCTCCCCCAGGTGGCGGCCACCCTGGCGGCCACCTATGTGGGTTTCCGCCAGGGCCTGCTGGATGAGCGGATGCTCAACAGCGTCCTGGCCCTGATGGTGGTGACAGCCACCCTGGGGCCGATCCTCACCTCGGTGGCGATGACCCGGATGGCCAGCCGCCGGTCCAGGGATCTCAGCCTGCAGGAAAGTGGTCAACTGGCCCTGGTGCGACGGGCCCTGCGGGTGCTGGTGCCGATCAGCGAGGCCCGCAGCGAGGAACCCCTGCTCGTGCTGGCCGGGCGGCTGATCGACGGGGACGCCGGCCGCCAAGGCACGGTGCTGCCCCTCTCGGTGGTATCGCCGCGCCAGGTCGAAGCCGGCCGCGGCGCCCAGGCGATGGTGCACCGGGCCCTGGCCGAGGGGCGCCAGCTGCTGGAGCGGGCCGATACCTTCACCGCGGCGGCGGGGGTGCCCAGCCGCTCGCTGCTGCGGGTCGACAACGACATCCCCGGCGGCATCGCTCGCACGGCCCTGGAACAGGGGGCCGATCTGGTCCTGGTGGGCGTGGCGGCGGCCCCCCGCCTGGGGCGTTGGCTGTTCGGCGATCTGGTGGCCGCCATCTGCCGTCAGGCCCACTGCCCGGTGGTGATGGCCCGGCTGCGGGACGACCCGGCCAGCTTCCGGCGGCTGCTCGTCCCCGTGAAGGACCTCTCCGCCGGCGCCCTGGAGCAGTACCAGCTGGCGGAGCGGCTGCTCAGCGCCTGCCCCCCCGGGGAGGGTGCCGCCATCACCCTGCTGCACATCCACGAGCCCTGGCTGCCCCAGGCGGAACGGGAGCAGCTGGCCCGCCAGCTGCAGGCGTGGGTTCCCTCCCCCCCCAGGGGCGGTGGGGGCGTGCCGGTCACGGTGGAGCTTCTGGCCGACCAGAACGTGGCCGAGGCGATCGAGCGCAGCAGCGAAAGCCACGATCTGGTGATCCTGCGCTCCTTGCGGCGCCTGGTGGAGGGTCTGCCGATTCCTGCCAGTGACCAGGCCACCAGCCTGCTGCGGCGCCTGCGCTGCTCGGCCCTGGTGATCAGTGATCCACTCCACTGACCCACTGCACTGATCCGGGGCCTTGACTAGACAGAGGGGAGACCCGCAGTCCCCATGTCCTACAGCCATCTTCTGGTGCCCAGCGACGGCTCCGACCTCTCACTGGCGGCCGTGCGCCACGCCGTGGCCCTGGCCGCTGCCCTCGGGGCCCGGATCACGTTCTTCCATGCCCAGGCCAGTGTGCCGGTGCAGGTGGTGGGACTCGGCGAGATGCTCGACGCCACCACCATGGAGGCCCTGATGAACGCCAGCCGCAAGGATGGGGATCGGATCCTGGAGGAGTCGCTGGTGCTGGCGAAGCAGGCCGGCGTCAGCGCCACGGCCGAGCGTGTGGTGAGCGATCTGCCCCACCAGGCCATCGTCGAGGCCGCCACCCGGCTGGGCTGCGACCTGATCCTGATGGCCTCCCACGGCCGCCGCGGCCTGGTGGGGATGCTGATCGGCAGCGAAACCCAGCGGGTGCTGGTCCAGTCCCCCTGTCCGGTCCTGGTCTACCGATGAAGGGGAACCCCTCCGGCAGGGACGGTGGCGCCACGGATCGGGCTTACGACATCCTCCGCTCCCAGCACCAGCCGCTGGCCGCCCTCTTCTCACCCCGCAGCGTGGCGGTGATCGGTGCCTCCGACCGGCCGGGCAGCGTCGGTCGCGGGGTGCTCTGGAACCTGATCAGCCATCCCTTCGGCGGCACTGTCTACCCCGTCAACCCCAAACGTCGCAGTGTGCTGGGAATCCGCGCCCACGCCTCGGTGGCGGAGGTGCCCGAACCTGTGGATCTGGCCGTGATCGCCACCCCCGCCGCCACGGTGCCGGCCCTGATCGAGGCGTGCGCAGCGGCCGGGGTGAAGGGCGTGATCGTGCTGTCAGCAGGGTTCCGGGAAATCGGCCCGGTCGGCATCGCCCTCGAGGCCCGCCTCCGTGATGGCCTGCGTCGCTCCGGCATGCGGCTGGTCGGCCCCAACTGCCTGGGGCTGATGAATCCCCGCACCGGCCTCAATGCCACCTTCGCCGGCGCCATGGCCCGCCCCGGTCACGTGGGGTTCCTGAGCCAGTCGGGGGCGATCTGCACCGCCGTCCTCGACTGGAGCCTGCAGGAGAACGTGGGCTTCAGCGCCTTCGTCTCGATGGGCTCGATGCTGGATGTCGACTGGGGGGATCTGATCACCTACCTGGGGGACGACCCGGAGACCCACAGCATCGTCATCTACATGGAATCGATCGGCGACCCCCGCTCGTTCCTCTCGGCAGCGCGGGAGGTGGCCCTCACCAAGCCGATCGTGGTGATCAAGGCCGGACGCACCGCGGAAGCGGCCCAGGCGGCGGCCTCCCACACGGGAGCTCTCACCGGCAGTGATGCCGTGCTGGATGCCGCCTTCCGGCGCTGCGGTGTGCTGCGGGTAGACAGCATCGCCGACCTCTTCGACCTGGCCGAGGTGCTGGCCAAGCAACGCCGCCGGCCCAAGGGGCCGCGGTTGACGATCCTCACCAACGCCGGGGGGCCAGGCGTGCTCGCCACCGATGCCCTGGTACGCCATGGCGGTCAATTGGCCACGCTGGCCCCGGCCACTCTGACCGCCCTCGACGCCGTGCTGCCGGAGCACTGGAGTCGGGCCAATCCCATCGACATCCTGGGGGACGCGGATCCGGACCGCTACGAGCAGGCCATCCGCCACGCCCTTAACGACCCCGACAGCGATGGTCTGCTGGTGGTGCTCACCCCCCAGGCCATGACCGACCCCACCAGCACGGCCGAACGGCTGGTGGCCCTGGCGTCGACCACCACCAAGCCGCTGCTGGCCAGCTGGATGGGGGGCCAGGACGTGGACGCGGGAGAGCGTCTGCTCAATGCCGCTGGCATCGCGACCTACCGCTACCCGGACGCGGCTGTGCAGCTGTTTGATGCCATGTGGCGCTACAGCGACAACCTGCGCGCCCTCTACGAAACTCCGGCCCTGGTGCCCGAGAGCGAGCCGAATGAAGCTGGCGAGCCCCATGCCGATCGCCAGCGGGTGGAAGCGCTGCTGGCCGGGGTGCTGGCCCAGGGGCGCACCCTGCTCAACGAATGGGAAGCCAAGCAGGTGCTGGAGGCTTACGGAATTCCCACGGTGCCTACCCACATGGCCAGCAGTGCCGAGGCGGCCGTGGCGGCGGCCGACGCCACGGGCTATCCGGTGGTGGTCAAACTGCTCTCCGCCGAGCTCACCCACAAAAGCGACGTCGGGGGGGTGCAACTCAACCTGCCCAACGCTGCCGCGGTGGCGCAGGCCTTCCGCAGCATGCAGGACGCGATCGTGGCGCAACACGGGGAGAGCGCCTTCGGCGGGGTGACCGTGCAGCCGATGCTGGAGCTGACGGGGGCCTACGAACTGATCGTCGGCAGCAGCATCGATCCCCAGTTCGGCCCGGTGATTCTGTTTGGGACCGGTGGCCTGCTGGTGGAGGTGTTCCGCGACAGCGCCGTGGCCCTGCCGCCGCTGAACACCACCCTGGCCCGGCGGCTGATGGAAGGCACCCGAATCTATGCGGCACTGCAGGGGGTGCGCGGCCGGCCTCCGGTGGATCTGGCGGCACTCGAGCGACTGCTGGTGCGGCTCAGCCGGCTGGTGCTGGAGCACCCGGCCATCCTGGAACTCGACATCAACCCCCTGCGGGTGGCACCGGGGATCGGCAAGGGATCCATGGTGGCCCTGGATGCCCGGGTGCTGCTGCAGCCATCCTCCGGGGCTACCTGCTTCACCCCCAGGCCTGCAATCCGGCCCTATCCGAGCGAGTACGTGCGCCCCTGGCACCTGCCCGACGGATCACCAGTGACGCTGCGGCCGATCCGGCCGGAGGACGAACCCATGCTGGTGGCCTTCCACCGCACCCTCTCGGAGCAGAGCGTCTACTTCCGCTATTTCCATTTGATGACCCTGGGCCACCGCATCGCCCACGAACGGCTGACTCGGATCTGCTTCACCGACTACGACAGGGAGATGGCCCTGGTGGTGGAACGCCCGGGGGAGAACGGCGCCGCTGCTGAAGTGCTGGGGGTGGGCCGGCTCAGCAGGATCCACGACGACAACGCCGCCGAATTCGCCATGCTGATCGCCGATCCCTGGCAACGGCAGGGGTTGGGCACTGCCTTGCTGGGATTGCTGATCGCGATTGGCCGCGCCGAAGGGCTTGAGCGCATCTGCGCCGAGATCCTGCACGAGAACAGGGGCATGCAGCACGTCTGCCAGAAGCTGGGCTTCCGGCTCAGGCCCACGGCCGAGTGCGTGCGTGCTGAGATCAGCCTGCTTGATCCTGCAGCTGCCAGGCCCGCTGCAGATCCACCTGGGTGACGCGGAAGCCCAGCCGGCGGGCAGCCAGCACCAGTTCCGCTCTGGAGCGGCAATGGCGCAGACCCCGGCAGATCACCTGGTCCGCTTCCGCCTCATCAACGAGGCGCTCCAGTTCGCTCCAACTCATCGGGTCCTCCCACCCTCTCCTCCACGCTGCCAAGGGCGGGGCGTTCTGGCCAGGGGCCGACAACAAGCGATGCAGAGGGGGTGGCTCCAGGCGAGTCGCATCTTGTCGGACATCGCCGGGGACCCGTTCATGGATCGGTCACATGACTTCGCTTGATTGAAGTCATCCCCACCTCAGGGGTCGCTCCTCACAACGCGAACCACCATGAACAACCTCATTCGTCAGAGCTCCCGCCGCCTCGCCGGCCTGCTGGGCACCACGGGCGTCCTGGCTCTGCTCGCCACGCCCCTGCAGGCCTGGGCTGGTCCCTGGGGTCAGTCCGGCGTCCCCCGTCAGGTCGACAGCCGCCGCGTTCCTTATCCCATCCCCACCCTGCCCAACCCCTCCTCCTATGGGGATGGCTACGGCGGCGGCTACCGGGCCGACTACGACGTCGACCGCTACCGGGCCAACGTGCCGGTCGGTCCCGGCTACGTCCAAGCCCAGACGGCCCAGCGCTGCAACGTGGGCCGGCTGGTGGGCGGCATCATCGGCGGCGGCCTGGGCTATGCCGTGTCCCGCCAGGACGGACGCACCTGGGCGGTGCCGCTCGGGGCCCTGTTGGGCCAGCAGATGGGTTGCAGCGTCGGCGCCCAGCGTGCCCCCCTGCCCTGGTGATCACCCAGCTCAGGAAGCGGTCCCGAAGGCCACCTGACAGGCGGCATTGAGGAGTTCCGCTTCCTGGGCACTGCCAGGCGGCTGGCCGTTCAACAATCCCGACTGACAGTCGGCCGAGAGTTGATACACGCTGCCGTTGGCACTGACGTCAAAAGCCACCGTGGCGGTACCGGTCGGCTGGACGGTGCCGAACAGCAGCTGGTACTGGGTGTTGGGCACGACGATCACGGTCTGGCTGCTGGCCACCGCGGCATCCACCGCACTGTTGATGATCGCGGCCGTTGCCAGGGCGCCCACCCCCCAGGCGGCGGCGCTGGCCCCCCACCATCCCCAGGACGGGGTGGCCCAGCCGCCGTACCAGCCGTGGTTCCAGGGCCTGGCGACGCCCCAGCCTGGACGGGCCCAGCCCGGCCTGACACCAAAGGCATTGACGTTGGCGGCCCGGTTCCAGTTCCGGTTGACGTTGACGTTGCGGTTGATGTTGCGGTTGACGTTCCGGTTGAGATTGGCGTTGACGTTGCGGTTGACCGAGCCGGTGCCGACGGGCCTGTTCAGGCCAGGGGTGCCGACCACCCCACCGGGGCGCGCGACAGGCCGATTCAACCCCGGGGCCCCCAGCCCTCCGCCGCCGCTGCTCCAGCCACCGGCGGGCCTGGTGACACCCCGATTGAAGCCACCGGCCCCACCGGATCCCTGGAAACCGCTGCGGCCCAGCGATGCACCACCACCAGCGCGACCGAGTCCGCCGCCACCTCCGCCACCAACTCTGGCGCCACCACCGCCAAGACCAGCTCCGCCACGACCACCACCGCCAAGACCACCGCCACCGCGTCCACCACCAGCACCTCTGGCGATCAACATCGGGACCTGGGCAGCGGTGGTGACTTCCAGGGCCAGGGCAGCCCCGACCGGAGAGGCGATCACACCAGCCATCAACAGGGCGAATCCAGTCATGTTCTTCATTTCGCCAGGAGCGCACAGGCGTCGTCGTAGCAGCTGGCGTCCACCCGTCCGTCAGAGCCGAAATGCACCATCACCAGGTCACGGCCCTGGAGCCGGGTGTTGGCGCGATCTTCCCGGACACTGTTGAGGTAGTTGGGGTTGACCACGCACAGGTCCTTGCCGTTGAAGCAGACCGTGTTGGTGGAGAAGCGGGCCGAGGCACCGCGCAGGGGCTGCCAGTTCCTGGTGTCATGGGCCCAGATCGCCATCGTCACCGGTTCGGCGGTGATGCGGACCGTTTCGACGCTGTTGCCGATGCGGTGGCGATAAAGGGTGGCCGCACCCGTATCCACCGCTTCCACGGTGCAGGGCACAGGAGCCGCGCCCTGCAACGCGCACTGGGTGGAAAGGCGATAGATCACCCTGGCGTTGGGATCTTGCTGGGCCGCGCTCGCGTCCGCAGGGGCCAACAGAGGACTAACGATCAGGGCTGCCAGCAGGCCTCCTCCCAAGGGAATCAAGCGCTGAGGCCATCGGCCTGTGGGGTGTTGTCCACTGGGGAGAAGGGGATTCCGGCGCAGGAGCATGGGACGACAGGGCAGCGGGGGCCACCGAGGGGTGGGTAGCGATGAACACATCGTGGCCATGACCCAGCTGCGCTGGCAACAACCGGATGGTGCAAGTTTTCTGCTCCGTCCCACGGCAGCGCCAGCCTCGAGGGCAGCGATGGCCTCCACCGACAGGGTTCCCGCGTGCTCCCCAGGCAGAGCCTGGCTAGATTGCAGATCGCTACAGACACATCATCGTTGGCCGTTCTCAACCGCTGCGCGATCGCGGTGGCACCCCGGCAGCCGATGGTGGACTGGACCCGGCCCTTCTGGACCCGCGAGGACATGGAAGGACTGGGGGAAGACCACAGCCTTTATCTGATCCCCACCTACGACAGCGACGTGGAAGCCCAGGACCGGCTGCTGGACAACTATGGGCAGATTTTCGCTGCCGAACTCGAACTCTGGTGCCGCGATCGCAGCCGTTGGCCCCACCCCCGCAGCCTTGAACTGTTCGAGGCCTGGTTCTCTGTCCGCTTCTACCCCCTTGTCGAGGACCTGGACAGCGAGCCACTGCACACCTACGTCATTGATGACGATTTGCAGGACGCCCTGCGCGAGGCCATGGGCTGAATCATGTTCTTCCGCATTCACCACCAGCTCAGCTACACCTACGAACGGCCCGTCTTCCTGGAGCCCATGACCCTGCGCCTGACCCCCCGTCAGGACGGCAGCCAGAGGATCCTGGAGCACCATCTGCGGCTGGTGGATCCCGCCGCTGGCCTCACGCGGGTGCTGGAGCCCGATGGCACGGACGCCATGGTGGCCTGGTTCCAGCAGGAGCGGGACCAGCTGACGATCGAGGTGGACATGCTGCTGGAAACCCTGCGCAGCAATCCGTTCGACTGGATCGTCACCCACAGGGAAGCCCAGCACCTGCCGGTGGCCTACCCCGTGGCGGAGGCCTGCTCCCTGGCGGGTTGCCGCCATGACCAGGTCGATCCGGCTGTACGTGCCTGGGCCCAGACGATCGCCGACCAGGTCGACGGATCGGCCACCGCCTTCCTCAGCGCCCTGGCCGACGAGATTCACCACGGCTTCCACCATGTGGGTCGGCTGGAAGGGGAGCCCACCGCGGCGGCGGAGACCCTCGCGACGCTCACCGGAGCCTGCCGGGACACCGCCGTGCTGTTCATCGCGGCCTGTCGCAGCCAGGGCCTCGCGGCGCGGTTCGTCAGCGGCTACTCGATGCACCATCCCCCGGAGGTGAGCGAACACGAGCTGCACGCCTGGGCGGAGGTGTACCTGCCGGGAGGCGGCTGGAGGGGGTTCGACCCCAGCCTGGGTCTGGCGGTCGCCGATGGCCACGTGGTGCTGGCCGCCGCACCGGATCACCACTTGGCGGCGCCGGTCAGTGGCCGATACCGGGGAACTGGTGTGGGTTCCAGCCTGTCCTATCTGATCCGGCTGCGGGCCGCCTCCAGCCTCGAGGAGTTGGAGGGAACAGCTCAGCCGATGGTCCCGAGCTGAAGCCAGCACCCCGCCGGGGCCAGCTTCTCAACGATCACCGGTGCCCGATGGGTCTGAAAGAGGCTCTGGGCATAGCGCTCGGCCTCGTCACGGTGATCGAAGAGGGGGCCGAGCACCTCGTTGGGAACGGTGGTCTCGTTCTGGTCAGCGGGTCGGACCCGGTAGCGGCCACGAGGGCTGGGTTCACTCATGGCACCAATCTGCCTCCCACCTTCCGCAAGTCGCCCTAGCAGCAGAGTGTCTTCCAATCCGTGGCCAACTCCCCACACGACAGGACCACCCGAATCGCGATCGGCCCAAAAAAAACCGCCCCGGAACATCCGGGGCGGTTGGAGAGGAGAAGGGGTCTCTGGGGAGACCCGGTGACTCAGTAACGGCTGCGGCCGCCGCCACCGCCGCCATAGCCGCCGCCGCCACCACCGCCGTAGCCGCCACCGCCGCCGCCGCCGGAGCGACCACCGCCGCCACCGCCACCGCCGGTGCGGGGCTCGGCCTTGTTGACGCGGATGCTGCGACCCATCCACTCCACATCCTGGAGGTCGTCGATGGCCTTGGTCTCGTCGGCGTCGTTCGTCATTTCAACGAAAGCGAAACCCCTCTTGCGGCCGGTGTCGCGATCAAGAGGAAGGGTGCATTGGCGAAGTTCGCCGTACTGGGCGAACAGATTTTTAACATCTTCCACTTCGGCGTCGAAGGAAAGATTTCCGATGTAAATGGTCATGAACCTGAAAAAAAACTATGAACCGATCCTTCGACAGCCCTTTTAGAAAGTGATGAGCTCGCTGGAGAGAAATCTTGGAATCTCACCTACCTTACAGCCCCCATGGGCCCAGAACGGCCGGACGCCAAAGGTCGGGGTCACCGATCGGAGAGCTGCGGACATGGCGCAGCGCATCTGCAGCCTCCAGGCCCACGGCCTGCTCCCTGGTTTCACCCCTCGGACAACCCGTGTGATGGGCGATCCTCGCAAGGGGCAATGGCCTGGACGGTGAGTCATTCCGTGCCATGGCCAACGGGCAAGTCAAGGCTGACGAAACGGCATTTCCAGAGTTCGGCAGCAGCGACGTAACTGAAGCTGGAGCCGGACGTGCGGATGACCATCCGGGAATGCCTTCACCAGTCTTCACAGTGATCCGGGTGGCCACGGAGACCGCGTCAGCTCCACTCACATGCGGGACATGGCCACGATCTTGCTGAGCTTGTCCCTATCCAATCCTTCAAGTTCGTCCAATTGCAGCAAACCGTCTTTCACCAGGCTGGCGAACACGAACAAGAGTCCGGAAAGACGAAAATCAAAGCGACCCTCGATTTCATGACGTTGAATGCTGAGGAAATCATGAAGTTTCCAGCATTCCTCCACGGAGTCCATGCGATTGGCATGGGCTTGAGCAGCCCGAATGATGCCGAGGGCGGCCCGGGAATGGGCTGTATCAAAGGCCCGACGTGCCACTTCCTGCTCCTGCTCAGTCCACCCCAACACCGCCGTCACCATTGAGCTCAACACTTGTCTTCTAACCCTAACGCGCGAGCCTGAGCTGCCGCGAGCCGTTCCCCTGCCCGTGATCAAGGGAAACGCGGCGCCTCAACTCCGGCAGGCGAAACCATGGCACACCCGGGTAGGCGTGATGCTCCCAGTGGTATCCAAAGTGATAACAAGCCAGTAAGGAGAGAAAGTGGCAGTAACCCAGACTTTTCACCGCATGGCTGCTGACAGGGAGCGCTCCTTGGCTGCGGTGGGGAAGGTACGTTCCAAAGAGAAACAGCTGCAACGAGCTGAGCACCAGCGGCAGCACCCAGAACGCGACCACATTCACCGCCCGCTGGGGGTCCAGCAGCACCAACAGGGCTGCTGCACTGATCCAGGTGACAAGGAGCAGGCCCAGCTGGTTCCAGGAGAGATAGTTTCCCATGAAACGCACATACCAGCGCAGGGCGCCATCACCGCTGTCCAGCCGGAAATCGGGATCCCTGGCGCTGCCAGGGGAACGGTGATGGCGTAGGTGGTGGCGACGGCAGCGGCCAAAGGGCAGGCCGGCGTAGAGCAGCAAGGCCAGACGGCCCAGACCGTCGTTGAGGGCTGGACGCCCGGGGACAAGGGTGCGGTGCATGGCATCGTGACCCAGGATGAACAGCCCCGTCTGCAGAAACGTGCGCACAGCGATGGCCAGCAGAATGGCCACTGGGGACCAGGGGGCCGAATGGGCCAGCAGCAAACCGATGAGGCTGGCCAACCAGCCCCAGAAGATCACCATGCCAAGCCAAAACCCCCGGCCCTTTTGGGCCGGGGGAACGGAGGAGACCCTGGCCTCCACCGTGGCGGGATCAGGCTGAATTGGAAGGCTCTTCAGCGCGCGAATTTGAGCAGTTCGGCCGGGGAAGCCAGCAGATCAATCGCCACAAAGTAGATCTTGTTGTCGGGATCCAGCAGGAAGCGCCAGGCCACATTCATGCCAACGCCAGCACCGAACCAGGGGGTCTGGACTTTCCCGGTGACCTTGATCTGGGTGAAGCCGCCATCGGAAGGCTCGCTCACGCCACTTTCGGGGAGAAGTTTTAGGTTCTGGCAATCTTCGCGGAAGAAGCGCAGCACGGCATCGGTTCCGACGATCGGTCGTTGGAACGGGGGCTGCAGGGCGCCATCGGCAAGGAACAGCTTGATCAGCTGGTCGAAATCGTTGGCATTGAGCAGATCCATGTAGGACTGGATCGTGGGGTTGTCGATTCCAGCGATCGACACCTTGGTGCGTTGCTCGGGAGCCGTGGGAAGAACGATCGGCTCCGCAATGCGATCGGCAGCGTCCACCTTGCTGGGGTCGAAGCCCATGTAAACGACGAAGTTGCGCAGAACGGTGATCTGCTGACCGGCATCGATTCCCTTGAGCGAGGACAGCACCGAGGCGGCGTTGGCCGACAGCTGATAGCCCTCAGGGATGGGGGCAACAAGTCCTTCCTCCATCCACTCGCCGAGGCGATACCAGAAGCCCAGTTTGATGTTGACCGACCAGATGGCGTAGGTGCGGCAGATGTCGGTGTCGGCCCTGTTGGCCAGATCCACCATCACCTGGCTCTGCTCAGCGAAGGTCATGGCCTTGATCCGGCTGAGCACCGGCTCGGCGAACTGCATCCGGGCGGCGCCGGGGGCCGCGATGGTGATGGTCTTGCCCATCTCGAGGTAGGCGAACCAGATCAGCGCCAGCTGGTCTTCCGCGTTCAGCAGAGCAAAGCGGGCGGTGAGGGCGGGCACCACGTCGGCGGAAAGTGTGTCCGGAAAGATCTGGGACGCTTTTTCGAGCGTGAACATGACAGGAAAGCTCCGGAGGTCAATAAATCTTTACAAATCCTAATGCACGGTGGACCTGTGCTGCCGCTGAGACCACCTGACACCAAGGAAAGCACGATTCCGTGTCCACCAGCACAGCGAGCAACAAGCGGATAACCACTGCAGGGATTCGAGAAAGGGTCCCTGGAAGGTGGAGGCCCCCAGGGACCCTCGATCACTGCGCTGCGGTGCTCAGCATCGAGGCCGCGGTCCACAGCACCAGGCCGGTGAGGGCAAAGCCACCAGCGGTGACGAGCCCTTGCCAGATCTTGCGCGCCAGGGGCGAGGGCTGCTCACCGAGCCAGGCGGGACGAGGGGTACCCGGCGACCAGGGGCTGGCGCCACGGGGCGCCCTGCTGGCGATCACGTCGCGCCAGCGGCCGTCATAGCGGGGAGCTTGTTGGTTGAAGGGACGCTCTCCCTGGGCCCGGCCCGGCAACACCCTGGAGCGCTGGTAGGGCACCGTGTCGTAACCGAAAGCCTCGAGATACTCGGCCGAGTCCAGCAAGGCATCCACCAGGGCGACGAGACCATGCTGGGCGATCAGGATCGAATAGCTGATGCGTTCCTGATCGCCATAGACAGGTCGGCCCAGAACCCTGCCAACCAGTTGCTCAACCAGGCGATAGTTGCTGTTGCAGTCATAGAAACCCTCACGGAATCGCCTGGAAAGCAGCAGCCCACGGATGAACTCCCTCATGGTGATCTGTCCGCTGCGGAGCTGGGATTCCAGCACCACTTCGCGATCCACTTTGAAGGCGTGAAAGAAGATCTGGCGGTAGGCCTGCTCGATCTGGATGTCCAGGCCGAGGCGATCCCCGGCGGGTTTGCCGGTCTCCAAGCTGGCAACGGCCTGGCGGGGTGATTCCTCGCTGGCGATCGCATAACTCGGCACCCTGGCGTTGAGGCTTGAGGGTCGGGCGGCGAGCAGTGGAAGGGCCATGAAGGACTTCAGGGGAGAATGACCCGGAAAGATACCGAAGATCAAAAGTGAGCTTGGGCCGGCGGCCCGATCCCTCACACAGCTTTACTTTTCTGGCCTGCCACAGGTGGCTCCTGCGGAGCCCGCGGCAGCAGGGGAGCAGGAAGCTCGGAGCTCTCACACTCCATTCTGAGAACCCGCTCAAGGGTCTGATTGCGGTAATTCCGAAGACAGTACTTACAACCCCCGGTGGTCTGGAGATGGCGCTCGGGTGTGATCACGACTTCCCTGACAGGATGTTCGACACAACGAATCTTGATCGGCGTGCGATAACTCTTGTAGGTCATCTGGGAATAGTCGTATCTGGCGCCGAATCGAGAGATGGCTCGCTCCAGGAATGTGGCCTCGTCAATCCGTAACCCCATTGTTAACTCTGAGCGAATCCATTGGTAGAGCCCACTGGGAGTTGCTCCTGAACCCCCGTTCCGGTGACGGGGCACCGATGGACTCCGTAGGGCCTGCCGGTGCCTCAGTCGACTGTCATCAAGAACCGATCGACGCGTTCGACCGTTCCAGCACTCAGGGGATTCTGCCCCCTGAGTCGGGTGGGCCGCCGCAGCGCAGGATTTCTCCACACTTCAGCGCAGACGCCGCCCAACGCAGAGGGGTAGGGGATCCATCAAGCGCTCAGTGGTGCGGGCTCTCGGGGGGCTCCATCTCCTCGGTGATGACGTGGAATCCTGTGAGCTGGTGATCGCCGAAAGAGCGCAGGAAGGGCACATCCGCCGCGTCCCGACCCCTGGCGATCAGCACCCGGCCGATCCGTGGGGTGTTGTGGCGGGCATCGAAGACATGCCAGCGATCCTCGAGGAACGCCTCGAACCAGGCCGAGTAGTCGATCGGATCTGGCAGGGCCTCAACGCCCGAGTAACCCAGGTAGCCGGTGCAATAACGCGCTGGAATGTTGAGGCAACGGCAGAGGCTGATGGCCAGGTGGGCGAAATCCCTGCAGACGCCGCGCCCCTCCCGCAGGGCGTCGTGGGCGGTCTTGTCGCTGCTGGCGGCGCCGTAGTCGAAGCGAAGCTGTTCATGCACCCAGTCACAGATGGCCTGCACCCGCGCCCAGCCGGGCCGGACACCACCGAAGCGCCCCCAGGCGACCTGGGCCAGGCGATCGGTGTCGCAATAGCGGCTGGGGTTGAGATAGGGGTAGGTGACGATCGGCAGGCCCCCCACCGGGCACTCGCCCACATCCGCTGCCACCGGATCGGGATGGCCGTCATCGGCTACCACCACCTCAAACCCCAGGGTGGTGTTGCCGGCGGAGGCCATGAAGCGGCAGGCACGGTTGCCGTCGGCGTCGGTAAGCACCTCGGCGATCCGATCCGGGCTCAACCACAACCGTTCCGGCCCGACCCGATCCTCAAGGCGGCTGCTGTGGGGATGGACCAGGGCCAGCACCGGTGTCGGGGCCCAGCAGGAAAGAGTCAGTTCGCAACCGAGCCGGATCAGCATGGAGAAGGCAAGAGAAACGGCGCGCTGCCCCGATGGTCGATTGTGGCCCCCCGACAGGGAATCCGTGGTGGGACCGGAGAGATGTCAGCGGGACAGGAAACGGCACACTGGCGATCCGAGCCAGAAGACGCTAGTACGGACGTACTTGCCGTCCGGTCATGTCCTCCCTCCCGCCATGCACCCCAGCCCTCGTCTCCTGGCCCTATCTGGGGCCGGAGCAGCTGCTACCCAGCCGCAGCCGGCGCGTCTGCCTCACCTGCCACTGGTTCCGACACCACGCAGGGGCCGATAACCTGCCCCTGCTCAGCTGCCAGTGGCGTCAGGCCCTGATCTGCCACGGCGACCACCTCACCCAGCGCTGTCCCTGCTGGATCGACCCTCTCCAGGGCGGTGTTGGCTGGTGCCCGGAAGCCGCCTGACGCCCGCTCCCTCAGGCAAGGCCCTGGATAGGGTGTGGCTCGCCCCCAAGCCCGTCCGCATGGCCATCGTCCGCGCGCAGGGCCTCGGCAAGACCTATCGGGTGGCCGACAAGCAACCCGGACTGGCCGGCACCCTGCGTCACTTCGTCAACCGCCGCGAACGCACGATCGAGGCCGTGCGGGATGTGAGCTTCTCGATCGAGCCAGGCGAGTTCGTCGGCTTCCTCGGGGCCAACGGCGCCGGCAAGACCACCACCTTGAAGATGCTCACGGGGCTGATCCACCCCACCAGCGGCACGGTGGAGGTGGCTGGCTGCCTGCCCCATCGCCGCCAGGCGGCCTTCCTCGGCCAGATCACCCTGGTGATGGGCCAGAAGCAACAGCTGATCTGGGATCTGCCGCCGCTGGATTCCCTGCGGGTCAATGCCGCCGTCTACGGCATTCCCCCAGCAGAAAGCCGGCGTCGCATCGCCGAGCTGGCGGAGATGCTCGAATTGGGGGATGAATTGCGCCGGCCCGTGCGCAAGCTCTCTCTCGGTCAGCGGATGAAGGCGGAGCTCCTGGCGGCCCTGCTGCACCGTCCGGCGGTGCTCTTTCTCGATGAACCCACCCTGGGGCTGGATGTGAACGCCCAGGCCAGAGTGCGCAGTTTCCTGGCCGATTACAACCGCCGCTTCGGCGCCACCGTGCTGCTCACCAGCCATTACATGGCCGACATCACCGCCCTCTGCCCCCGGGTGCTGCTGATCCACGAAGGCCGCCTCTTCTACGACGGCGGCCTGGAAACGCTCACCCAGCGCCTGGCCCCCTGCCGCGAGGTGCGCCTCGAATTGCACGAGCCCATGGGGGCCGACGCCTTCGCGAGCTATGGCGAGGTGGAGGCCATCGAGGGCCGGGAGGTGCGGCTGCTGATCCCGCGGGAGCGGCTCACCGAGCAGGTGGGACGGCTGCTGGCCGATCTGGCCGTGGTCGATCTCTCCGTGTCCGACCCGCCGATCGAGGACATCATCGGCCGGCTCTTCCATCAGGGGGCCCTGGCATGAGGGTGGCCCTGCGTCAGCGGCTGGGCCATGGCCGCCGCATCGCCGCCGTACTGCTCTCCAGCCAGTACGCCTACATGCTCGAGTACCGGGCCGAGATCGTGCTCTGGGCCCTCTCGGGGGTGCTGCCCTTCATCATGCTGGGCCTCTGGAGCGCCGTCGATGCCGGCGACGGGCTGGGCATGAGCTCCCTCCAGCTGGCCCGCTACTTCCTGGCGGCGTTCGTGGTGCGGCAGTTCACGATCGTCTGGGTGATGTACACCTTCGAGGAGGACAATCTCAGCGGCCGCCTGTCGCCCTACCTGCTGCAGCCCCTGCCGCTGGTGTGGCGCTACGTGGCCGCCCACCTGTCGGAGCAGGCCACCCGCCTGCCCTTCGTGGCGATGCTGGTGGGTCTGTTCTTCCTTCTCTATCCCGCCGCCTTCTGGTGGCCGTCTTTCTCATCGCTGCTGCTGACGGTGCTGGCCACCCTGGCCGCCTTCGCCCTGCGCTTCCTGATGCAGTTCACCTTGACGATGGTGTGCTTCTGGAGCGAGAAGGCCAGCGCCCTGGAACGGCTCCTCTACCTCCCCTATCTGTATCTCTCGGGGCTGGTGGCCCCCCTGGCGCTCTACCCCGAGGCGGTGCGCAACGTCGCTTTCTGGACCCCCTTCCCTTACATGATTGATGTGCCCGCCAGGATCCTGGCCGGTGAGCCGGTGGCGGTGGGCCAGAGCTTCGCGGTCATGGCCGCCTGGGCCGCTCTGCTGCTGCCGATCAATCTGCTGCTGTGGCGCCGGGGGCTGCGCCACTATTCCGCCATGGGGGCCTGATGGGCCGGTATCTCTCCACCCTGCGCATCTTCTGGATCGCCTCGCTGACGGCGGAACTGGAATATCAGGCGAATTTCCTGATCGAGCTGGTGGCCACGGCCGGCAATCTGGTCGGCAGCATCTTCGTGCTGTCACTGTTTTATGGGCGCGGCCAATCACTGGGGGGCTGGAGCTGGGAGGGGGCCATGGTGGTGCTGGGGGTCTACACCTTGCTCGAGGGGGTCACCAGCACGCTGCTGCAACCCAACCTCAGCACGATCGTGGCCCACGTGCGCACCGGCAGCCTCGATTTCGTCCTGCTCAAGCCGATCGACAGCCAGTTCTGGCTGTCGGCCCGCACCGTCTCCCCCTGGGGTCTGCCTGGCATCGCCATGGGGGCCGGCCTGATCGGCTACGCCGCCTGGAAGGCCGGCGCCACCCCGGCGCCCCTCACCCTGTTGGCGGCAGCCCTGATGCTGGTTGCCAGCCTGCTGATCCTCTACAGCCTCTGGTTTGTGCTGGCGGCCAGCAGCATCTGGTTCGTGAAGATCTGGAACGCCACCGAGGTGCTGCGCAGCGTGCTGGTGGCAGGACGCTTTCCGGTGAGTGCCTTCCCGGCCGGCCTGCGGGCCTTCTTCACCTTCATCGTGCCGGTGGCCTTCCTCACGACGGTGCCCGCCGAAGCGATCCTGGGGCGGGCCTCCGGCCCCTGGCTGCTGGCCGGCGGCGCGGTGGCCATCGCCTCGGTGGTGCTGAGCCGCTGGTTCTGGCAGTTCGCCCTGCGCTTCTACACCTCCGCCTCCAGCTGAATGGAGCCGATCGTCCCCCTGCCCCTGGCGGCGCTGCCGGCCCTGCCCCCGCTGGCCCTGGCGGTGGTGGGCCATGTGGAGATGGTCAGCTTCATCGGCGTGGACCATCTGCCGGCAGCCGGCGAGATCCTCCATGCCGACGACTTCTGTGAGCTCCCCGCCGGCGGCGGCGCCGTGGTGGCCGTGCAGATGGCCCGTCTCACGGGAGAGCGGATTCCCTTCTTCACGGCCCTGGGCAACGACCCCCTCGGGCACCGGGCCGCCGAAGAGCTCGAGGGCCTGGGGCTGGAGCTGCACATCGCCTGGCGCCAGGCGCCGACCCGGCGGGGCCTCACCTTCATCGACGCCGGCGGCGAGCGCACGATCACGGTGATCGGCGAGCGGCTGATGCCCACCGGCGCCGATGGATTGCCCTGGGAGCGGCTGGCTCAGACCGACGGCGTCTTCGTCACCGCCACCGATGCCGGCGGGCTGCGGCTGGCCCGGCGGGCCCGGGTGCTGGCCGCCACCCCGAGGGTCCGGCTGGCGGCCCTGCGGCAGGCGGGCGTGACCCTCGACGCCCTGATCGGCAGCGCCGCCGACCCCGGCGAGGCCTACCGGCCCGGGGATCTGGCGCCGGCGCCCTCGCTCTACATCGGCACCGAGGCGGAGCGGGGCGGGGTGCTGATGCCCGGCGGCCGCTATGCCGCCGTGCCGCGCCCGGGGCCGGTGCGGGATGCCTACGGCGCCGGCGACAGCTTCGCCGCCGGCGTCACCACGGCCCTGGCCGCCGGCTGGGATCTGGGACAGGCCATCAGCCTCGGCGCCCACTGCGGCGCGGCCTGCCTCGATGGCCGCGGGCCCTACGCCTGCCAGCTGCGGCTCAGCCGCCGCTGACCAGCAGCAGCAGACGGTTGCCCTCCGGATCGGCCAGCCAGGCCTCGGCCCCGAAGGCTTCCTGCCGCGGCGGCTCCACCGCCACCGCCCCCAGGGCCAGCACCACGGCGAGCCAGTCGTGGAGCACCTGCAGGGGGGGCGCATCGCCCGCCGGGCGGGAGAAACACAGGGCCAGCCGGCCCTCGCCCCGGGGGCGGGGACGCCTCCGGGAGGGGGCGTAGATCTCCAGCCGGCGCTCTCCCGGCCCCAGCAGGCGCCAGTGGCTGGGGCTGAATCCCTGCAGCGGGTCCGTCCCCAGCAGGGCGCCGTAGAAGGCGGCCAGCCGTTCGGGGTCATCGGCGGCCAGCACCAGGAAAGACGACGGGACGGCGGACGTCATGACGGAAGCAGCCGCGGCTCGCCACCATGGCAGCAGAACGGATCCCCGAGAGCCATGGCGGTGCTGGTGCTGAACGAAGCGGAGCGGCGCAAGCTGGACGGCTCCGACGATGGTCTTTTCTATGCCGAGCCGCGCTTCGTGCAGCACCTCGACGGCGCCTTCCGGCGCCGGCTCACGGCGCTCTACCGCGAGCGGATCCCCCCCTGCGCGGTGGTGCTGGATCTGATGAGCAGCTGGGTGAGTCACCTGCCGGAGGACATCCGCTACGAGGAGGTGATCGGCCACGGCCTCAACGACGCCGAGCTGGCGGCGAACCCCCGCCTGGACCGCCACTGGCTGCAGAACCTCAACAGGGACCAGCACCTTCCCCTGGCTGACGCCAGCGTGGATGCGGTGCTGATGGTGGCGGGCTGGCAGTACCTGCAGCGCCCCGAACCGGTGGCAGCCGAACTGCTGCGGGTGGTGCGTCCCGCCGGCCAGGTGATCGTGGCCTTCTCCAACCGGATGTTCTTCCAGAAGGCGCCCCAGATCTGGACCGACGGCAGCGATCGGGATCACCTCGCTTACATCAGCCGGGTGCTGCAGGCCCAGGGCTGGCCGGCCCCGCAGCTGATCGCCGAGTCAACCCGGGCCGAGGGACCCCAGGGGTGGCTGGGGGGGCAGGGGGATCCGTTCTTCGCCGTGGTGGCCGAAAGGCCCGCGCCGTAGGCCACACCTGATGCCGGTTCCCATCCCTTCGCCAACCCTGGACGAGCCCCTGCCCCCCTGGCGCCCGCTGCTGCGCGGGGCGCTGGAGCGACAGGGACGCTCCCCCCAGGCCCGCTGGCTGCAGCTGGCCAGCCTGGCCCGGGACGGCACACCCCGGGTGCGCACGCTGGTGTTCCGCTGCTGGGCCGGAGCAACGGGCCTCGATCTGCTCACCGACCGCCGCAGCGCCAAAAGCGGCGAACTGAATGGGATGGCACCACTGGAACTCTGTTGGGTGCTCCCGAGGGCCCGCTGCCAGTTCCGCCTCAGGGGCCATCGGCTCCAGCTCGGAAGCGACGCAGAACGGCAGGCCCTGGAACGCCACTGGCAGGCCCTCACCCCCAGGGGCCGCGCCCTCTGGGGCTGGCCGGCGCCGGGAGAACCCCTGCAGCCAGACGCGCCGTTTCCACGGGAACTCCAAGACGGCGCCCCGAGGCCGGAACATTTCGAACTGCTGCGGGTGCAGCTGCAACGGGTGGAGCTGCTGGAGCTGGTGGGTCACCCGCACAGGCGTCGCAGCTGGCGAGCTGACACGGGATGGCAGGAAGAGTGGCTCAACCCATGAGGCGGTGGGTCCGGAGCGGCAGCCACGTTTAACAGATCTTTACATTAGCCTGGGTCCAAAGCGAGAGTTCCATGCTGGAAGCCCTGTTCCCCATTGTTTACATGGTGAGTTTCGCGGTGATCGCCGGCGGTGCCTTTGCACTGATGACCCAGAACCTGCGCAGCGCCTCGACAATGCCGGCTAAGCGTCCACCCCATCCTGAAGCTCCCGCCCCGGGGGAGGAGGTTCTCTATGTGGACCTCAGCCGAGAACGGCTCGAGCAACTCTACGAACAGGCCAGCTGAAGGAGGTTCGTCAGCTGGGGAAGACGGTGATGCTGGACATTTCCTGGTAGTTGTCATCCGCCATGCTGTCGACCCGAAACGAGGTCCAGGTGGCGAACGGTTCAGGATCGGCAGCGACCACGGGCCATTCGATCCTTCGCCTCTGGTAGGTGAGCCCAACACAGGTCAGGGCCTGATCGTCGGCCATTAATGACCAAAGCAGCCTCAGGTCGCTGCGTTCGTAGGGGATCTTGCCCTGCTGAATGCAGGGATCGGCTGGATATCCAGGTGTAAGACCAAGGGACCGTTGGTTCTCCCAGCAGAGATAGTCACCATTTTCGGTGGGATAGAACCAGCAGGTTTCGTTGTCGGCCTCCCTCAGGGAGAACTGATCAAGGCACCGGATCGTCTCGATGCCAAGACGCTCTGCCGGATGGCCGGTGTCTTGCAACTCGGGACCGCTGAGTTCGTAGGCCCCGAGCCAGAGGGATCGGGGTTCCAGATGGGGGACCAAGGCGTCACAGATCAGCCTGCGGACGGACCCAGCCCCAGGGGAGGGGGAGGATCTGTCCTGGCAGGGGTCGCTGCGAAGGGGCTCAAACGGGTCGGCACCACTGACGTTGGCCTGGCCCGAAGCGACCAGGTCGTCAAGGTTTTGCTCGGTTGGCGTTCCGGCGCGGTACATGCGCAAGGCAACACCGCTGCCGACGCCCAGGCGCTGGGCGGCCAGGAGATCGGCCCAGGCCACGCCATCACCGGGCAGGGCACCTTCAGGGGCCAGTACGAAGACAAGAGCGTGCGCCATAGCGGATCAGGGTGAACGCTGCAGACATCAAAGCCCGGATGGCAGAACCATCCGGGCTGAAGCTGGCGAACCTTTCGGTTGATCAGCCGAGGCCGATCTGGGCGAGGATGCCTTGGCCGGTGAGGATCTCGGTGCCGAGGCCGATCACGAAACCGAGCATGGCAAGGCGGCCGTTCCAGGTTTCAGCGAAGGCGACGAAGCCGAAGCGGGTGGTGGAGTCGGTCATGGAAGGAGTTTGTTTGCGAAACTTGAAGGGAGTGTAAACGATCGTGAAGCGTTGTGACTGTCGTCAGCGATGCCGTTGCCGACCCAGTGGTTCGATCCACTCCTCCAGGACGCCTGGGGTGGTCGTCTTGGGGGTCGGGGGGTCTGCAGACACCAGACGACAGCCCAGCTGGATGTCGCCCTGATCGAGCAGGCGACCGAGCCTCAGGGCAGTGGCCTCCTCCAGACGTGAGAAGCGGTCCTGCCCATGGGCGAGCCAGGAGAGTTCGGTGGGGGTGATGATCCCGGTGGAGAGGGATTCGAGGTAGAGCTCGCCGACCGTCATGACTGATGTAACGGAACGTAAAGATCCTGGCGCGCGGCCGCGGCGATCGTGATGGCGGGCCTCGCGGGACCGAATCAGAGCGGCCGCGCATCCGAAGGGGGCGTACCTTTACGATTTTTTAGACGTTCTTCGGGGACGGGTTCGCTGACCCGTCTTTTTTTTGCCCCTCTCCCTGTCCCAGAGGCAGGATGAAGGCGCAGTCGGCGGGGAAACGGATGGAGACGGAAACGGTGCTGCCCCTCGCCGGGGCGGCGGTGCTGATCGTGATGGTGGTGGTGGGGGTCGTCGTGGTGGTGCTGCGGCCCAGCGATCTGCCGAAGCGCTGAGCAGGATTTCTATCCTGCGGCGATGGCGCTTCAGGTGGTCTGGTTCAAGCGCGATCTGCGCATCCATGACCACCGCCCCTTGGTGGAGGCGGCCCAACGCGGCCCGGTGCTTCCCCTGTTTGTGGCAGAACCGGAGCTCTGGCAGCGCCCTGACAGCTCAGAGCGCCAGTGGAGCTTCTGCCGGGAGGCCCTGCTGGAGTTGCGCGACGCCCTGGCCGGCCTGGGCCAGCCCCTGGTGGTTCGTATGGGTGAGGTGGTGGCCGTGCTCGAGGCTGCCCATCGCCGCCATGGCATCGAGGGGCTCTGGAGCCACCAGGAGACCGGCAACCTCTGGACCTACGACCGGGACCGCCGCGTGGCTGCCTGGGCCCAGGAGCGGGGGATCCCCTGGCGCGAATGCGCCAGCTTCGGCGTGATCCGGGGCCTGAAGGATCGCCGCGGCTGGGCGCGGGCCTGGGAGCAGCGCATGGCCGAACCCCTGCTGGCCCCTCCCGCGGCCCTGGTTCCCCTGGCCGGGGTCGCCCACCGCACCCTGCCCAGTGCCGCCGATCTGGGCCTGGCGGCGGACCCCTGCCCCCAGCGGCAACAGGGCGGTCGCCGCGCCGGCCGGGAGCTGCTGGAGGGGTTCCTGCTGGAGCGGGGACGCGGCTACCACCGCCGGCTCTCCAGTCCCCTGACCGCCTTCGAGGCCTGTTCGCGGCTCTCGCCCCACCTGGCCTGGGGCGCGCTCTCGATGGGGGAGGTGGTGCAGGAGGCCCGCGCCCGCCGGCTGGCCCTGGCGGCGCTGCCGGCCAACGCCAGCGCCGGCTGGCCCCGGGCACTGGACGCTTTCATCTCGCGCCTGCACTGGCACTGCCACTTCATCCAGAAGCTGGAACGCCAGCCCTCGATCGAAATCCAGGAGCTCCATCCAGCCACCATCGGGCTGCGCCGCACCGATCCTGAACGGCTGGCGGCCTGGAGCGAAGGGCGCACCGGGGTGCCGTTCGTGGATGCCTGCATGCGCGCCCTGCGGCACAGCGGCTGGATCAACTTCCGCATGCGGGCGATGCTGCTGTCCTTCGCCAGCCATCACCTCTGGATGGACTGGCGCGACAGCGGCCTCCACCTGGCCCGCCAGTTCGTGGACTACGAGCCCGGCATCCACTGGAGCCAGTGCCAGATGCAGAGCGGCACCACCGGGATCAACACGATCCGGATCTACAACCCGATCAAGCAGGGCCTCGACCACGATCCGGATGGCCTGTTCCTGAGGCGCTGGCTGCCGGAACTGGCGGCGGTGCCAGCCGTCTGGCGGCATGAGCCCTGGCGGATGGATGCGGCCACCCAGGCAGCCAGCGGCTGCCGCCTCGGCCTCGATTACCCGGCCCCGATCGTGGATGTGGCCGGCGCCGCTCGGGAAGCCCGGGAACGGCTCTGGGGCCTGCGACGCCAGCCCGGCTTCGGCGCTGCCGCCGACGCCATCCAGGAGCGTCATGGATCCAGGCGTTCGGGACTGCCCCCCTCCGGCAAGGGCGGTGGTCCCCGGCGGCGGCGGGTCGCCGCCGGCCAGCTCTGCCTGGATCTGGGCCTGGAACCTGGGCCAGAGACGGACCACGCTTCACGTTCCGTTACCTAAGGCGCCAGAATCTTCATAATTCTCCCGCCGCCATGACCACCACCCTCCTGCTTGAGATCTTCGCGGGATTCTTCACCGCCTTCATCGCCCTGTGGATGCTGGCGCTCAACCGTCCGGCCGCCAGCGCCGCAACGGTTGTCAATGTGGAAGAGAGCGTCGCTGCCGCAGCCCCAGGCCTCGCCATCACCACGACCGTTCGCCAGTTCCTTCAGTCCTATTTCCTGCGGGAAGGCCGCCTGGCTAACACCGGCCTGCTGATTCTGCGGCTGGCCATCGGGGCGATGATGATTCACCACGGCCAGGACAAACTGGGGGATCCACAGTCCTTCGCCGACAACTATGTAGTGCCCCTGCACCTGCCCTTCCCGTTGTTCCTTGCCCACGTGGCGGGCTACTCCGAAATCATGGGCAGCTGGCTGCTGATCCTCGGTCTGCTGTCACCGCTTGGCGCTCTGGCCCTCACCGGCACCATGACCGTGGCGGCCTACCACCACATCCTCACCAGCGGGCTCAACATCTATGTGCTTGAGCTGGTGGTGCTCTATCTGGGCGGCAGCCTCGCCCTGCTCCTGGTTGGCCCGGGCCGATATTCCTTTGATGCCGGCATCGTCAAAGGACTGGCTGCCGATTCCAGCGACAACGCAGCAACGGCTTCCCCCACCAGCGCCATGGCTGCCAGCTACGACTTGATGCCTGAAGCCAGCTGAGCGATCCCAGGGGGAGCGAGCAGCTGGATCGTTCAGCTCAAACCCGTGGCAGGCTTGTCTTCTGGCTCCTTGACCTCCCATGACCCGCGAGCACGACCCCTTCCGCATCCCCCGCGCCGGCTGGGAGGCCGCACCCCTGGCGGGGCTGGCCTCGGTGGATCTGAACCGGAACGGCGGCACCTTCAGTGGTGGCGAGTTCTTTTCGGAATCCACCGTGGGTGGGGTTGTCCTTTATGCCACCTATCAAGCCTTGCTCAGCGCCCTGCGTACCGAGGCCCTGCGCAAACGGGGCGAGATCGACAGGATCACCCAGGTGAGGTTGGTGCTGGGCACAAGCCTGGAATCCGCCAAAACCGGTGTGGCCGTGGGTGCCGTGCTCTCGGTGGTGCTGCTGGTTTTCCCCTGGCTGGCGGCCCCCATGGCGGTGATGGGTGTGCTGGGCAGTGCCAAAGCCTCCCTGGACCTGTTCCATGCCTTCTGGGATGGTCTCGACGCCGATCAGAAGCTGCAGATCAGCGTGGCGGCCCACGAAGCTGGCGTGAACCTGCGCCAGTTCTTCAGTAACGATTCCGATGGAGCGGGCACCGTGGCCGCGGGTTGACAGCCCTCACTGGCCGCCGAACAACTGCTGCAACAACCCACCCAGGGCCTGCCCCAAGCCTTCAGAGTCGCCTCCCTGCACCACCTGTCCGTAGGCGTCCACGGGCTGCAGCGCTTGATTCAGCTGGGCGGTGGTCGCCTGGATGGTGCTTCTGAAGCCCAGGTTGAACACGTTGCTCCAGCCCAGCTGAAGATTGGTGCGGTACTGGTCGGCCGTCACCTTGGACACAACGGCCGCCGTGGAACCATTCGGCAACTGGATGGTCCATGGGTTGTTGCCTTGGGCCGTGAATCGGATCGTTCGTAGCTGGTTTGAGACCGGCAGCCTGTCGAAGGTGAAGGCCAGGCTCTTGGCGCCGTTGACGTTGTTCTGAACAATCTCGTAGCGGCAGGCGCCGTTGTAGATGGAGACACCCCCGTTCGTCCAATTGCAGGTCCCGCCCTGGCGGGTGCGTGTGAAGGGAGGCCCGAGGCTGCTGGTGGGTGGCTGCCCGGGGTTGAAGCCGCTGCCCGGTCCCCAGGCGGATCCGGACCCCCCGATCACCGTGCCCTGGCCGCCCTGGTTGCCGGCCGCGGAATTTGTGCCAAACACCCAGGAGTTCAGCCGTGGGTCGAAACTGGTGCGCTGGCTGTTGGTCCAGCAACCGCGCAGGTTGAAGTTGCAATAGCGGCCATCGGCGAAGGTGACGTCGACAATGGGATTGTTGACCAGATTGTTCTCCAGATTGCGGCGCGCACGACGACCGAATTGCCGCTCTGTTTCGGCCAGGGCGGCACCGTTGGCATTGAAACAGACGCTCACGGAGCTGTCACAGATCACCCCCTGCATGGGGAAGGAAACGGATCTGTAGTTGGGCTGACCATAGCCTGGTGGCAAGGATCCCCCGCCGCCGCCCCATGGAGAATTCTGCGGCTGTTGCTGCTGCGTGGGAGGACCCCAGGGATTGCTCTGAGCGAGGGCCTCAGGAGACATCGAAACAATGGGCAAGACGGTGAACAGAATGGACGAACAAACAAAGACCCTCGCGAGAGCGCGAGAATGAGCGTGCATCAACAACCCGTTCGAGAGATTCTTCATCATGCCTTGATCACTGGAATCTAGAGTACCAGAATAGGTCTCTTCCTTCTAAGTTTCCTGGCAATCTGCAGCATCAAAGCAGAAGAAATCTCAATGTATTTGAGCGTACGCCGCGATAACTCTCCATGGCCCTGAGCGGCCTGGCTGCCACCTCACTCTGCTTCGAGGCTGCCACGCACCATGTTCATGCCGCAGTGGAACGGGTAAGGGCCCGACCGGGTGGGCAACAGCTCAATGCTTGTGGTGGCACCAAGGGGCAGGTCGAGGGTGCGCTGAAAGTCCGGAAAGATCACCTGGGCAACACAGCCGCTCGGATCGGTGCGGTGAAACCGGAGCAGCACGGGCCGGCCGGCCTTCACCCTGATCTGGGACGGGGAGTAACCGCCATCCACGGTGATGGTGATCTCCTGCAGCCCCTGGTCCCCTTCGCTGGCCACCACGCCACCACCATGGCGGCCCAGAAACCACCAGAGCTCCGCGGCGATCAGGGCCAGCCCCGCCGCCGCCACCAGCAGCTGAAGGGCCAGCGGCTGGGGGATCGTGCGCCACAGGGGCGCTGAGAGAACGAGCGGCGCTGACGCAAAGAGGGGCGTCATGCCACGGCCCCCGTGGAGCGATGGGCGGGCCGGAAGCGGCGCAACCGCAGGGCATTGCTCACCACCGACACCGAACTGAAGGCCATGGCGGCCCCCGCCAGCATCGGGTTCAGCAGCCAACCCGTGAGCGGGAACAGCAGACCGGCGGCGATCGGGATCCCCGCCACGTTGTAAGCAAAGGCGAAGAAGAGGTTCTGGCGAATGGTGGCCATGGTGCGGCGGCTGAGTTCGATCGCCGCTGGCACACCGCCCAGATGCCCCGAGAGCACGGTGATGTCACTGGCGGCGATCGCCACATCAGTGCCCGTGCCCATGGCGATGCCCACCTCCGCCCGGGCCAGGGCCGGAGCATCGTTGAGACCGTCGCCCACCATCGCCACCGGTCCCTGTCCGTGCTCCTGCAAGCGCTGCACCACTGCCGCCTTGTCGCCGGGAAGCACCTCGGCAATCACCCGCACGATTCCCACATCGGCGGCCACCACCTCACTGGTGCGGCGGGCATCGCCGCTGAGCAGCACCACCTCGAGCCCCAGCTTGCGCAGGGCGGCCACGGCGGCATGGGCTTCTGGCTTGATCGGATCGGCGATGCCGAAGCAGGCCTCCATCCGCCCGGCCACCGCCACGGCGGCCACGCTGCGGGCGGCCCGCTCGAGGCGCGCCACCACCGGAGCGAGGGGGGCGGTGTCCAAGCCCGAGGCTTCCAGCCAACGGGGGCTGCCCATCCGCACCTCCTTGCCGGCCACGGTGGCCAGGACACCACGTCCGGTCATGGCCTCAAAAGCCTCCACATCCGGAGGCTCTTCATGGCCCCGGCGGCCCGTGGCATAGGCCACGATCGCCTCGGCCAGGGGATGTTCTGAGCGCGACTCCACCGCCGCCACCAGGGCCAGGAGGCTCTGGACAGGCATCTGCCCCCCCTGGAGGCGTTCGAAATCGGTCACCTCGGGCTGGCCGGCGGTCAGGGTGCCGGTCTTGTCGAGCACAATGGTGCGCAGCCCACCGGCCGTTTCCAGCGCCTCGGCGCTGCGGAAGATCAGGCCGTTCTCAGCCCCTTTGCCGGAGGCCACCATGATCGCCGTGGGGGTGGCCAGGCCAAGGGCGCAGGGACAGGCGATCACCAGCACGCTGACCAGGAACAGCGTCGCCAGAACAACGTTGCCGCTGACCAGAAACCACAGCACAAAGGTGGCGATGGCGATGGCGATGACCACCGGCACGAACCAACCCACCACCTGATCCGCCAGGCGCTGCACCTGGGTGTGGGAACTCTGGGCCTGGCGCACCAGCTCCACGATGCGGGCCAGCATCGTGTCGGCGCCCACCCGGGTGACGCGGAACGTGAAACTGCCGCTGCGATTCATTGAAGCGCCGATCACCCCATCCCCGGGACCCTTGGCCACCGGCGTCGGCTCGCCGGTGAGCATCGATTCCTCCACCCAGGAACTGCCTTCCACCACCACCCCGTCGAGGGGCAACTTCTCGCCGGGGCGCACCTGAATGAGATCACCCGCCACCACGTTCGCCACGGGAATTTCGGTGGCAATCCCATCGCGCAACACCCGCGCCGTGGCGGGCTGGAGCTGGAGCAAGCGGCGGATCGCCTCGGAGGTTTGGCCCCGTGCCCGGGCTTCCAGCAACCGGCCCAGCAGCACCAGGGTGAGGATCACGGCGGCGGTTTCGTAGTAGACGTCGGCGGGCAGGCCCTCGTCGGTCAATACACCCGGGAACAGGGTGACCACCAGCGAAGCCAGCCAGGCGATGCCGGTACCGGCGGCCACCAGGGTGTTCATGTCGGCACTGTGGCGACGCAGGGCCGACCAGGCGCCGCTGAAGAATTCCCGCCCGCACCAGAACAGCACCGGCGTACTCAGCACCAGCTGGGTCCAGGGGCTGGTGAACCAGCCGGGCAGCCAGGCGATGTGGACGCCAAGCATGTGGGGCAAGGTGGCAACCATGACCAGCAAGGTCAGGACCACCGCCACCGACAGCTTGCGGCGCAGCACGGTGAGCTCATGGGCCAGCTCCCGCTCCATCCCCGCCGTGGCGCCGGTGACCGGTTCGGCGTGACAGCAGGGAGAGCCCATGGTGGAGTTGCGCATCAGGGACTGGCCGGGGCCGAAGCCAGAAGGTTCACCCTATGGGCTCCCCTCCACTGGAGAGTCAAGCCCTGGCTGACCATCCGGCCTCGTCGCCGGATCAACCTTGGGCCAGCAGGGCCCCCAGGCCGATCTGCTGAAGGATCCCCGAACCGGTGAGGGCCTCCAGCGCGAGACCGATGCCGAAGCCAAGCATCGCCAAACGGCCATTCAGCAGCTCGGCGCGGTGGTGGAAGCCCCAGCCGCTGTCGCTGCCAGGATTAGCCAGATACATACGCGGCTCGATGACTTTTGGGTCAAGAAGCTTGGATCCTTCGGTGTCCCACATCCCGCCTTCCGATTCAGCGAAATGGGTGACATGGAGCTTTTTCTGAGTCTTTACAGGAGTTGTCATGGTGATGGCTTGTAATGGAACTGTTGAATGTTGGGAAAGCAAAACGCTTGATGGCATCCACCACGACATCCCGTTCATTGGGGATCCCGGCAGGTTGGCAACGATCTCGACTCTGCACCCGAACTGTGAGGCTCAGATACCTTCTTCCTGCCCACAACCTAAGGAGAGAATCCAGCAACAAATCAATCGCAGCAGATTGATCTGGACTTCTGACGGATGACCCATCCTTCAGATCAGCGAAACGCAGCGCACGGGAGCCGCTCAGGGTGAAACCCGTACACTTCTGAGGGTGTGCGGCGATCCACACATGGTGAGGGGAAGGGCGCTGCACGACGCCGCATCTAGGCTGACCTGTGCCTACCTGTCACGACTGGAACCTCCTGGAGGAGCAGGCCCGGACCCTGCGGGATCGGCTCAGCCTGGACGAAAAACTCGACCTGCTCGACGGTGATACCCCGTTCTGGGGTGGCCTGGCGGAGATCGCCCTGCACGATGCCTCCCATCGACGCCCTTGGCCGGCCGGGGTGGTGAGCCGCCTGGGCATCGGTGGGCTGCACTTCGTCGATGGCCCGCGCGGGGTGGTGCTTGAAGGCGGCGCCACCACCTTCCCGGCGCCCATCGGGCGCGGTGCCAGTTGGGACGTTGATCTGGAGGAAAGGATCGGCGAGGCCATGGGCAAGGAGGCCCGATCCTTCGGCGCCAATCTGTTCGGCAGCATCTGCGTCAATCTGCTGCGCCATCCGGGCTGGGGTCGGGCCCAGGAGACCTACGGCGAGGACCCGCTGCATGTGGGCGCCATGGGGGCCGCCGCCAGCCGGGGCGTGCAGCGCCATGCCATCGCCTGCGTCAAGCATTTTGCCCTCAACTCGATCGACAGCGCCCGCTTCCGGGTTGATGTGGACGCCAGCGAGCGGGTCCTTCAGGAGCTTTACCTGCCCCAGTTCCGTGACTGCGTCGAGGCCGGGGCCCTGGCGGTGATGAGCGCCTACAACAGTGTCAACGGGGCCTGGTGCGGCCAGCATCCCCATCTGCTGCGCGAGATCCTCAAGCAGCGCTGGGGCTTCCGTGGCTTCGTGCTCACCGACTTCATCTTCGGGATCCGCGATGGGGAGGCCGCCATCGCCGCCGGCCAGGACCTGGAGATGCCGTTTCGGATGATCTTCCAAGCCACGCTTCCAGCGGCGGTGTCCGCTGGACGGGTGCCGATCGCGCGGATCGATGACGCCGTGCTGCGACTGCTGCTGGCCCAGGGAACGGTTCCCGGGGGCGACTACCCCAAGGCGCTGCGTCATTGCGGCGTGCATCGGGCACTGGCGCGTGAGGCGGCCACCAAATCGATCGTGCTGCTCAGGAACGAGGGCAGCGTTCTGCCCTTGAAAGGGATCAAGGCGCTGGCGGTGATCGGCCCGCTGGCGGACACCGTCAACCTGGGGGACCACGGGTCCTCCGACACCCGGCCAGCGCCGGGGTCGGTGGTGACGCCCCTGGCCGGCCTGCGGGCGGCGGCGCCGGAGATCCAGTTGCATCACACCGATGGCACCGATCTGGCCATGGCCTCGGCTCTGGCGGCCCGCAGCGACGCGGCGCTGGTGGTGGTGGGTCTGGACTGGCGCCACGAGGGCGAGCACATCCACCCTGGCGACCTCGCTCCGATCCTGGGCCAGGCCCCCCCTCCCGCTGGACTGCTGCGCCTGGTCGGTCGCCGCCGCCTGCTGCCGTTGTGGTCGCATCTGACGGCCGCGGTCGCCCAGGTGACACGCCTGGGTTCGGCCCGTGCCGGCGGCGCCTTCGCCTCGGGCGACCGCACCAGGCTCCAGCTTCCTGCTGAACAGGAGGCCCTGATCCTGGCCGTCGCCGCCGCCAACCCCCGCACGGTGGTGGTGCTGATGGGCGGCGGGGCCATCCTCTGCGAAGCCTGGCGCCAGCGGGTACCAGGCCTGCTGCTGCTCTGGTACCCCGGCCAGCAAGGCGGGGAGGCCCTCGCCGACGTCCTCCTCGGACGGGTGTCGCCCTCGGGCCGGATGCCCTTTGCCGTGCCCACCGATCCCAGCCATCTGCCGCCGTTCGATCCCAGGGCCCGGCAGATCACCTACAACCTGTGGCACGGCTACAGGCGGCTGGAGCGTCTCGGCCAGACGGCCGCTTTCCCCTTCGGCTTCGGCTTGTCCTACAGCCGCTTCAGCCACAGTGATCCGGTGGCCCAGTGGCTCCCCACCCCATCAGGAGCCGAAGGGGCCCTGGAGCTCAGCGTCACGGTGGCGAACACTGGGCTGATGGACGCCGCGGAGGTGGTGCAGGTCTACGCCGAACCTCCCGGCCGGGCCGTGGAGCGTCCCCGACGCACCCTGGTGGGCTTCCGCCGGCTGAACCTTCAGCCAGGTCAGAGCGAGCGGGTGGCGATCCCGATTCCGCTGCGGCGCCTGGCCTGGTTTGATCAGTCCCGCGACGCCTTTGTGCTCGAGGGCGGTCGCCACCGGCTGCTGGTGGCACGCCATGCCGAAGATCCAGGGATCGGGGTGGACCTCCAACTCGAAGCCGGGGTGGTGGGCCGCTGAAGGACCCGCGGGGAATCAGGAGGCTGGCGATGGTGAGCGCGTGGCGCGGCTGTCCAGGCGCTGCAGCGTGCCCTTGACCCGCAGGTGGTTGTAGCGCTGCAGCCAGATGAAGGGCAGGTTGAACAGGGTCGCGAAGATGAGGTTGATCAACACACCCACCGGCGGCACCCAGAGGGCGGTCACGATCCAGAAGGGCCAGAGCGCCAGATGCACCAGCTCGGCCCGGCGGGTCTCCTCCAGCAGGCGCTGCAGGGTGGCGCGATCCCGGCCCACCAGGCTGTTTTTGGCCACACCGCCTGGGAAGGCCGTACCGGCGTCGGGCAGCAGGGATTTCCAGCGGTGAATGCCGAGCCGTTGCTCGAAGCCCTCCTGACTCTCCGGCCAGGGGCGCCTGCCTGTGAGCCAGGTGTCGCGGGCCAGGGCCGACTCGGGCAGTCGCTGGGCCAGCCAGCCGATCAGCAGCGACCACAGCAGCCAACCCAGGCCGCAAGCCAGGACCGCTAGCGCGTCGGAAATCGTCTGCCTTTCCATTCGATTGTCCCCCGCTCAAGATTCAGGATCGCCAGAACGAACACCCCCAGAAAGAACAGCACGGGAATCGGAAAGATCAGGCAGATCCAACCGAAGTCGCCGATCCGGCGGGTGACCACCAGCAGCTGCACGGCAAAGGCGAGGTAGAGGAGCACGCTGGACAGCACGGAAGCGTCCCCCTGCATCGGCCAGCCCAGCAGGGAGGCCGGCAGGCACCAGGCCGACCAGAACAGACCGGAGATCCAGAGAACCACCCCGAGCATCCAGACCCAGCGCACCTCCCCGGCGGCGGTGGCGAAGTTCTTGGCGAAGCCCACCACCATGTCCTGGAGGCCGCCGGGATACATGCGGTAATCGAGCAGCCCCTGGCCGATGTAAGCGCTCACCCGCAGGCCTGCCTGCTCGTACAGATGGCCCAGGAACCAATCCTCCACCACCTTGCCGGCCACCGCCGCATGGCCACCGATGCGGTCGTAATCGGCCCGCATGGTGACCATGGCGGGACCGAAGGCCACGCCACACCCCTTCCCCATCGGCACCGCCATCAGCCCCACCAGGTTGAACAGCACCGAGAGCTGCTCGTAGGGCTTCTCGGTGCGATGGAAGGGCTGCACCGACACCAGACCACCCAGCTCCTGCTGGGCCGCCACAAGCCGTCGCAGGAACTCCGGGTGGGGCTCGGTGTCAGCGTCAAGGAAGATCAGAAGCTCCCCCTCGCTGGCGCGGACGCCATGGTGCAGGGCCCATGTCTTGCCGCACCAGCCCTCCGCCAGGGGCGGCGGCTGCATCACCCTGACCCCTGCCGCTGCGGCGATGGCGGCGGTGCGATCGCTGGAGTGGTCGTCGATCACGATCACCTCCGAGGGGTTGAGGCTCTGCAGCTTCAGGGCGGACAGCAGTTTCGGCAGGGTGTGTTCCTCGTTACGGGCCGGAATCAGCACCGAAAGCGTCGGATGACCCTGCACCCTGGATACCGGCAGGCGCGGCATGCGCAGGCACAGGGCCCAGCCAAGCAGCCAGCGCACCAGCAGGGAGATGGCCAACAGATCCACGGTCGGCACGGCTGCTAATGGTTTCAAGCTAAGGACGCAACAGCTCCTCCACCAAAGCCTCCAGGGCCGCCGGGTGGGTCAGGAGCTGATGGTGATAGCGCACAGGCAGGTTTTTCCCTGGCCCGATCGGCAACATGGCGCGCCACGCCGGCATCACCATCAGATCCGGCTCACAGTAAAAACTGCAGCAATCCACGGGTACGAGGGTGGTGAGATGGGCGTTGAGCTCCGCCAGCAGCGGGCTGCCCGTTTTCAGGTCGGCAATGCCAGCCAGGGGCCAGCGGGGCCATGGCCCGGCCGTGAGGGTGCCCTGCTGGGGGCTGCCCACGCTGATGAAGCGTCGGGTGCGCCGGTAACCGCCCAGGCGTTGGATCCAGGTGCGGGCAATCACCCCTCCCATCGAAAAGCCCAGCAGATCGATGGGCTGCTCCTGGCCAAAGGACGCGTCGATGTGGGTGCCGAGCAGGGCGGCCTGCAGCGCGATCGGCGTCAGCCCGAACCGATGCGGCAGGCGGGGGATCAACAGGGGGCAGCGGCGCCCTGCCAGCTGGCGCTTGAGCGGCTCAAACACAGAAGGGGTGTCCAGCATCCCGTGAATCAGCACCAGCGGCGGAAAGGGATGGGGCCGATCCTGAAGGGTCATCGATCGACCGAGGCGCTGGATGTCACCTACCAGACCAGCTCCGGCAACTCCCGGAAAACCTGCCGTACGCCCACGCTCCACTCCCTGCTGAGTTCCTTGAAATAGGTATCTCCTTCACTGAACCGGCGCCGCTGGGTGATCTCCAGGCGATCCCGCTCGTAGAGGAGCAGATCGATCGGCATGCCCACTGAGAGGTTGCTGCGCATGGTGGAGTCGAACGACACCAGCACGCACTTGGCCGTTTCCGCCAGCGTGGTGTCGGAATGGATCACACGGTCGATGATGGGCTTGCCGTATTTCGCCTCACCCGTCTGCAGAAAAGGCGTGTCCTCACCGGCTTCGATGAAATTGCCCTCGGCATACATGCGGAACAGCCTGGGCGCTTCCCCCTTGATCTGCCCGCCCACCAGGAAGGACGCATTGAAGCTGGAGCCAGACGATTTGAGGTAAGGGCCGTCCCGCTCTTCGATGGCACGCACCGCATCCGACACCAGGCCCATCACCTCAAACATGGTCTGCGCCGTCCACACATTGGCCTCCCCGTCGCCGGCTTCGGCCCGCTGGCGCAGCAGACCGATCACCGCCTGGGTGCCGGCCAGGCTGCCGGAGCTGAGCAGCACGAGCACCCGATCGCCCTTGCGCTCGAACACGGTCATCTTGCAGAAACTGGCGAAGTCATCCAGGCCCGCATTGGTGCGTGAATCGGAGGCGAACACCATCCCGCCCTCCAGAAGCACGGCCACGCAATAGGTCATGCCGTCCACACCTGAAACGATTCCAGCTCCGAGGGGCCAAAGGTGGTGGTGAGGGCCACATCCGCCGCATCACGGCCCCGGGCGATCAGGATCCGGCCGATTCGGGGCGTGTTGTTGCGCGGGTCGAACACGTGCCAGCCATCGCCGAGGTAGGCCTCGAACCAGGCATGGAAATCCATGGCGGTATGCGGCGGCGGCACCTCGATGTCGCTCAGATAACCCGTGCAGTATCGCGCCGGGATGTTCATGCAACGGCACAGGGCGATCGCCAGATGGGTAAAGTCCCGGCAGACCCCTTCCCGGCTGTCGAAGGTCTGCAGCGCCGTCTTTGTCGGGCTGGAGCGGCCGTAGTCGAAGCGCACGTGCCGATGCACGAAGTCGCAGATCGCCTGCACACGCCCCCAGCCGCCGGGAACACCCTCGAAGCGGGACCAGGCCATGGGCGACAGCAGATCGGACTCGCAGAAGCGGCTGGCCAGGAGGAACAGCAGTGCTTCCTCCGGCAGCTCCTCCACCGGCTGCTGCACAAGCCATGGCAGAACGGGATCGGGCTGGCCGGAATCAGCCACCAGCCCGCTGCCCCGCAGTCGCAGCAGGCCGGCGGGCGCGACCAGTCGTTGGCAGTGATTTCCGAAGGAATCCACATACACCTGGAGCGGAACCTCAGGCTCAACCTGGAGCCGATCGGCTTCCAGCAGATCGGCGGAGCGACTGGAATGCACACCCAGGGTGACGATCATCGGAGTCGCCGCCGGGAAGCGCAGCGCCACATCGAATCCCACCCGTATCTCGAGGGGTTGGTTCGGCAGCGGCGTGGCCTTGGGCGATGGGTCCATGCATCACCCTAAGGAGCGTGGGCGGGCCTGAAGCGGCGGGAATCCCTCCGCCAGGGCGACCTCCAGCACAGCGGCGAGGCGCTCCGCCCACTCCTGCTGGCCGGCTTCGGTGGCCAGCAGGTCCTGGCGGATCTCCAGCTCCACGTGGGGAATCCGGCGCCCCTCACCGTGCACCACGAGCGTGTAGTCGCTCGCATCGCTGACGGCATAGGGCTCGTTATCCCCCACGAGCAAGCCGCGCTCGCGCTCCAGCCCCGGGCGGATCCAACGGGCCAGACGGTCATCGCGGCCGTACAGCACCCCCACGTGCCAGGGGCGCACCTCCGTGCCGAGCACCGGTGTGAAACTGTGCAGCGTCACGAGCACGCTGGGCTGGCCGCGCCTGAGTCGGGCCTCCAGCTCGGTGGCGATGCGGTGGTGGTAGGGGTGGAAGAGCGCGTCAAGCCGCTGCTGCCGCTCGGCGGGGGAAAGGTTGGCGTTGGCGGTGATGGCGGCAACCTCGCTGTGGCTGACGATCGAATCCGGTGCCTGCGGCGGCCGGTTGGCATCGACCACCAGCCTTGAGTAGTTGTGCAGGATCAGGAAGGCGTCGAGCTGCGCCGAAAGCCGCAAGGCCAGCCCGGCCACGCCCAGATCCCAGGCCACGTGGGTGTCGAGCACCCGCTCATCCAGACCCAGGCCGGCCAGGCGACGGGGAATGGCGCGGCCAGCGTGGTCGGCCGTGAGCAGCACGGCCGAGCCACCGGCGGGGCTGACAATCCGGAAGATGGCAGGATCAGCGGCCCCCAGGAGGGGTTCTGGGTGCACCGGTGACTCCATGATCCAAGCGGTCAGGCAGGCAAGCACGGCCGCTGGTGCCCAGGGTCCAAGCTATGGCGTGGAGCCTTGGAGCTCGGTGATCCAGACGCCCACCTCCATCGACAACAGCGCTGCTCCGCCGAAACTGCCGGCAATGGGAGGCACAGACTCGGGCCTTCGGGCCACCGCGACAGGGATGTGGGTGTCGCCCACAATGACGCCGTGGGTTGGATCGAAGCCCTTCCATCCAGCTCCCGGCAGAAAAACCTCGGCCCAGGCGTGCGTGCTTCCGGCCTCCTCTGGTGGAAGCGCGGTGAAGCTATAGCCGCTGACGAAACGGGCGGCGAATCCGAAACACCGGGCCGCCTCCATGAAAAGGAAGGCAATATCACGGCAGGTTCCAAAGCCGCTGTCGAGCGTTTCGGCGGAGGTCTGGACGCCAGGCTCGTCACGCTTGCGGTAGGAGACCCTCTGGTGAGCCGCCAGATTCAGGCGTTTCAACAGGGTGTAGCTCTGGATGATGTCGCCCGGCTGCCAGACCGTTGCCATCCACTGCAGCAAAGCCAGGCATGGTTCCGCGGTCGCTTCCGCCAGATAGGCCCCCAGAACGGGGCGATCCCTGGGAACGTAGTCGAAGGGATAGGAAACAGCGTCATCATCGACAAGAAAGTCGAGTGGAACACGGTCGTATTGCTGGATGATCAGATTACTTTCGATCAGCAGTCTTTCGGCGGCAATGCTGAATGAGGCCATGGCAAGACAATTCCCCTCAACATCACGATGCCAGCGCAGCTTCGCCGCCGGGCGAATCGAGAGCGAAGAGGTTTCGATGCGCAGATCATGGCCTTCCCGAGGACGCAAACGCAGCGTATGGGTGCCGAGTCGGACAGGGGCGGTGTAGGTGTAGGTCGTGAGATGGAGGATGTTGAAGCGTCTCATCAGCTCGCCATGAGGGGGTTGATCATTGGGAATAGATCAAGACGCTATACGGCCCAACACGGAAACGGGCGTGATAGGGAAACCCATCCCACGCTCCCTGAACGGCTTCAACATCACCGCTTTGGCAGCCGTCGAAGCACTCACTGTAGCCGTGCCAATCACTGTTGAAGCGAAGTTTCCATTCCTTGGCCGCCGGCAAGCCCACGATGTAGTCCTCTTGGGGCTGATGAAAGAAATTGGCGATCACCACAACATCATCCCCGGGCCCTCCTTGGTCCCAGCGGTGGAAGGCCAGCACATTTCGCGCGCGATTGAGATGATAAACCTGGGTGAACTGACCACAAAGGCCGCGGGACAGTCCCTCGCTATTGAGCCGGAGACGGATCAGATCCCGGTACAGACGCACAAGGCCGCGAAACTCCTCGCGCTGGTCCCAGTCAACGGGAACCGTATCCCGGAACCAGCCGCCCTCGAGAAACTCCTGACCTTGAAACAGCATGGGAATACCAGGTGCCGTGAACACCATGGCGGCAGCCAGAGTGGAACGCTTCTGGGCATGCCAGCCCGTGGGATCAGCCGGGTTGACATCCTGGGGGATCCGAGACTGTCCGTTGGCCACGTCGTCATGGGATTCGCTGTAGATGACGCGCTCGAAGGCGTCGTCGTTGTAGCGATAGAGGAGGGCCTCTCGGATACTCTCGAGGGCACGGTCTTCATCCTGGCAGGCAATCACGGCCTGACGGATCGATTGGACGAAGTGGGGATCCCATTGGGATCCAAACCCTGCCCCACCAGCCCCTACATCCTTGGTCAACCAATCATTGCTGCGCAGGTCTTCCGCAATGGTGATCCGCCCCGGGTGCAGCCGGGCCACGGTTTCATTGATGGCCTGGAGAATACTCCAGCCATCGGGGATCTCTTCAGTTCCGGCTTCGCCGATGTTGCGGATGTAACCTGTACTGTCGAATCGAAGGCCATCGAGGTGATACTCCTCGAGCCACATACACACGTTGTCAAGGATGTACTGGCGAACTTCCCCTCGGCCATAGTCGGGCCGCGTTTCCCCCCAAGGCGTTTGCGCACGATCGTCATTGTAGAAATAGATTCCTCCC
The DNA here is from genome assembly GCF_024346455.1 of Cyanobium sp. Aljojuca 7A6. GTDB lineage: Bacteria > Cyanobacteriota > Cyanobacteriia > PCC-6307 > Cyanobiaceae > Cyanobium. The sequence continues at coordinate 66,059 of NZ_JAGQCY010000010.1, read as the reverse complement.
TTGCCGTTCTCAGACCAACCGTCGAATCTCCAAAGGTCAAGGTCACTGGGGCCAAAGTGATTGAAGACAATGTCCAGAATCACAGCAATGCCAGCCTGATGGGCGCGTTTGATGAATCGCTTGAAACCCAAGGAGCCGCCATAGTCGGAATCGACGGCAAAGATATGGGATGGGTTGTAGCCCCATGAGCGCTGACCGGCAAACTGACCGACTGGCATGATCTGAATGGCATTGATGCCAAGACGTTTCAGGTGCTGCAGTCGTGCCGTGATGGAATTGAACCGGCCAGGCTGATTGAGATCGTCGTCATTGAATGTGCCGACATGCAACTCATAGATGACAAGCTCATTCCAGTGCATCATGGAGAAGTCATCACCATCCCATGAAAAGTCAGGATCGTGGATGATGGCATTACCGACCGAGTTGGTCACTTCACGGGCATAGGGGTCGATGCGCTTGATGACTCCCCATGGCGTACAGAGCTGGTATTTGTAGTGGTCGCCGATCTTGGCACTCTCAACGTTGATGGACCAGAAGCCACGCGGCTCTGGATGCATCGGATGGGCGGCGCCATCCCAGTCGTTGAAGGAACCGATCACGGAGACCCTTTCGGCATGGGGCGCCCAGACACGAAACGCCACGCCGTCAGAGGAGGGAAAGGATCCCATCCATGGATGGATCAGCTGCTTTTCCATGGTTCAACCCTGCTGAAACCACTCTTTCACAGGGGTTCCTTCAAAGCACAGGCATTCAGAAACCTTGAGCATCAAGCCATGGCTGAATGCAGAGATGCAGCCAAAGCGCTGCAGGTTGATGCAGAAGTCCTTTTCGGCACCATTTGTTGTCATGGGCAACGTGTCCCTGTCATTCCTTGATTCCATTCTGGTGAGCGATCTCATGGGAGGTTGGCTGCTTGATCCACACGCGCATCGTTCTGTCACGCCTAGGATGGAAAGGCAGCCTCAGATGGGTGCGAACGCTGTGAATCCCTTCAGATTCACTCCTGATTTCGTTGCCCCTCACTGTCAGCATAGTGCTGGCACCAATGATCTGCACAACGCTGATTCCCAATCGCGAGTACAACCATGTCCAACAAAGCTGATGCCGCAGCCAAAGAGGCGGAAGGCAAACTTGAATCGGCCCTGGGTGAACTGACTGGCGACACTGAGCACCAGATCAAGGGCAAAGCCAAGCAGGTTCAGGCCTCGGCGATGAATGCGGCAGAAGAGTTAAAGGATGGCGCCAGGTCATTGGCCCAGAAGGTCAGCGACGCCGCCGCGAAACTGGCTGACGGAAAGGGTTGATAAGAAGGGGCTGACAGTCAGCGTCGACCAGGCACTCCATGCATGTGGAGGGCCTCAGCCACGGCGTCCACCGGCGTCAAGACCGGCAGACGCTGGGGTCTGCTCCCCTCTTCGGATCTGAGGAGCGAATGGGGCAGCGAAGCCATCGCAGTCCTTGGGCACTGACAAGCAGGCTGGTGCCCAGGCCAGTACAGACTGGCTATCCGCATGGTGGCCCTACCGGCCAGGGTGAGGATCAGAAAGAGAGCCTCGTTTCCCAGCGCCAGAGCAACATCTTGGCGCAGGTTTCTGAGGGGGCGGCAGGAGAGCTCGATCGTTTCCGGAGCTCGCATCAGAAGCTCATGGATGAGCACCACATCGGCGACTTCCCTGGCGAGAGGGGTTCCCGTTGCGCCCATCGCGAAGCCAATCTTCGTTTGAGCTAAATCCGCCAGGGCGGCGGCCGAGCTGGGTCTGACCGTGTCGGCGACGGCGATCAGGGCATGGACGGCGCGTATCCCCCTCCCAGGGGCAGCCTCTAAAGCATCAACAGTCAGCCGCAGCGCATCGAGTCCTGAGGCCACCGACTCCGGCTGACCCAGGGTAGTCGCGCCGATCCTGTCGCGCGCCACCACCTTGATCCTGAGAGCCTCGTCCAGGCAGAGCCCCCCTTTGGTGACAGGGCAACGAAGCGCCGCGGTGGCCACTGACGATCCTGGCCGGTATGGCGATCACCAGAGCACAGGGGCAGCAGCCTCCGATTCCCTTGACTCTCCTGCCGGGGGGAGACCATACGGTGAAGGTTCCTCTTTTCTCGCCATGCGCCCCAGCCGAATCTCCACCGCCTTGCTCGGGGTCCTTGGCGCCCTGACGCTGGCCGCCCCCGCCCTGGCGCAGGACCACGGCGGCATGGACCACAACCATCACAACCACGCCACACCAAGCCAGCCCAACGCGGCCGGGGCGTCGGCCCATGCCGACCATGCCCACGACGTGGGCCCCGCCGGCGCCACCTATGACCTGCGCTTCATCGACGGGATGGTGCAGCACCACACCGGCGCCCTGCGGATGAGTGAGTTCGTCTTCGGCATCGGCCAGCCTGGGGTGGGGGCCCTGGCCGCGACGATCTGGCGTGATCAGGCCAGCGAGATCCGGGCGATGGGGCTGTGGCGCAAGGCCTGGTACCCCCAGGCGCCCGTCTATCCCGTGGCCCTGGCCAAGGGCGGCGATCCCAACAGCCTCGCCGGCCTGATCCGCATGAGCCAGCCCCAGATCGATGGCATGCGCATGATGGGAGAGGGTCCGACAAAGGAGAACCGGGTCACCTGGTTCCTGGAGGGGATGCTCCATCACCATGGCGGGGCGCTGATCATGGCCCACGATGCCCTGGCCAAGAGCACCAATCCGACGATCCGGCGCTTCGCCAGGGCTGTGATCGTGGCTCAGCGCGGCGAGATCATCGAACTGCGGCGGATGCTGGCCGTCGATGGCCTGCGAAAGCCTGAGTACGGCCGCTACGACAACCTGTTCGCACTCTGAGCCGGCGACCGGACTGACCATGCCAGCCCGCCTAAGGCCGAGGCAAAGGGTGAGAATGATTCCCATTCCTTTCTGTCTCCTGGCGGAGCTTCCATGAACATCCTTGGCGTCGTTTCCAGGTTCTGGCACGTCCCCGTGGGCCTGGGGCTTCTGGCCACCCAGCCCGCCGCCACGGCTGGAGAGCTGAACCTCGACGCCGTCAACCGCTACGCCAGGTCCGGAACGGGCCAGAGCCAGGAGCAGGTCACCAGCATCAACCAGTTCTCCGACGTCAAGCCCACCGACTGGGCCTTCCAGGCCCTTTCGAACCTGATCGAGCGCTACGGCTGCGTCGCCGGCTACCCGAACGGCACCTACAAAGGCGGCCAGGCCATGACCCGGTTTGAGGCGGCGGCCCTGCTGAACGCCTGTCTCGACCGGATCACCGAAGTGACCGACGAGCTCAAGCGCCTGATGGCCGAGTTCGAGAAGGAACTCGCCGTGCTGCGCGGCCGTGTGGATGGCCTGGAGGCCAAGGTGGGCGAGCTCGAAGCCACCCAGTTCTCCACCACCACCAAGCTGAGCGGCCAGGCCACCTTCGTGATCGGTGCCAATGCGTTTTCGGGCAGCGACACCCCCAACGTCGACGCCGCCCGGGCCGCCGTGGGGGCCACCACCTTCAGCTACGACATCCAGCTGACCTTTGACACCAGCTTCACCGGCAAGGACCTGCTGCGCACGAACCTGCGGGCGGGCAACTTCGCCGATTCCGCCTTCGGCGGCGCCGGTCCCACCGGTGGGCTCTCCACCCTGGAGGCCGCCTTCCAGGAGGACTGCGGTGGCCCCGCCGACTGCGGCGACGTGGTGGCGATCGACAAGCTCTTCTACCAGTTCCCGATCGGCAGCCAGTTCACCGCCACCGTCGGCGGCCGGGTGGGCCAGGAGGACATGCTCGCCCTCTGGCCGAGCGCCTACCCCTCCGACACGATCCTCAACCTGTTCACCCTCAACGGCGCCCCGGCGGCCTACAACAAGAACCTCGGTCCGGGGGCCGGTCTGTGGTGGCAGCAGGGCGGCTTCAGCATCAGCGCCAACTACGTGGCCGCCAACGGTGATGTGGGCGACCCCAACAGCGGCGGCATCGGCACCGTGGCTTCGGCCGGCACCGGCACGGTCCAGATCGGCTACGCGAAAGAGCAGTGGGGGCTGGCGGCGATCTACTCCCGCATCCAGTCGGGTGTTGGTGTGCCTGGCACCACCCCCTTCACCGGCCTCACCTACGAAGCCAATCCCAACAGCCGCACCGATGCCTTCGGTGTCAGCGGCTACTGGCAGCCGGCCGAGTCCGGCTGGATTCCCTCCATCAGCGCCGGCTGGGGCCTCAACGGCACCAGCTACGACACCGCCCAGGCCCCCGGCGCCCTGCGCACCAGCCAGTCGTGGATGGTGGGCCTGCAGTGGGATGACGCCTTCATCAAGGGAAATGCCCTCGGCATGGCGGTGGGTCAGCCCGTCTTCGCCACGGCCCTTGACGACGGCCAGACGCCCCAGGACGGCAACTTCGCCTGGGAATGGTGGTACAAGTGGCAGGTCACCGACAACATCAGCGTGACACCGGCCCTCTTCTACCTGAGCCGGCCCCTGGGGCAGGACACCACCCCCGGCACCACGTTCCGCCAGCTGGGCGGACTGGTGAAGACCACCTTCCGCTTCTGATCCCGGCCCGCGAGAACGGATGATGAGGGAGACCTGGATGGCCCGGCCACCATGGATCTCACGCCGTTCCTGCCGAGCCTGGAAGGGAACACCTTCGAGGACGTGCTGCTCTCGGTGTCGGTGAAGGGGAAGGTGGCCATCGCCATGAAGGGCCGCTTCCTGCTGCGGGCGCTGTGCGAGAGCGTCAGTGACCGCAGCCTGATCGGTTGTGCGATCACCGATGAGGAAAGTTGTCTCGGCTACCTCAAGCAGGAGCCCTACGAGTGGCTGCTGTGCACCGATCACCTGGAGAGCGGCAACGGCTTTGAGCTGACGCGCAAGGCCAAGCAGCTGAGCCCCGATCTCAAGGTGGTGATGCTGGCCCTGGGGGATGTGATCCCCGCCGAATACGAGCACGCCCCCTGGCTGGAGGCCGTGGTGGCGGAGGCCGACATCGTCGAAGATCAGCGCCCCCTGCAGGCCGCCGTGATCGCCGTGATGGGCCATCACTCCTACCGCAGCCCGTCGTTGCGCTCAGGCAAGCTCCCCTACCTCAGTTGTCCCCGGCTCACCCCGAGGGAGTACGAGGTGCTGGACCTGCTGGCCAGCGGCCTCAGTGACCGGGAGATCGCCGGCAAACTGGTGGTGAGCGACGCCACCGCCCGCACTTACACCAAACGCCTGCTGCAGACCCTCGGCGTCAACAACCGCATGCAGGCGGTGCTCAAAGGAGTCCGCTGCGGCATGGTTCAGCTGGGCTGAGGGCCTGGCGGCAGCCCTCGAGAGGTTCAGTGGTTGGGATGGGTCGCCTGAGATTCGAACTCAGGACCAGTCGGTTAAAAGCCGAATGCTCTACCGCTGAGCTAGCGACCCGTCGCTTGGGAAGCTATCACCCGGCGGCGACCCTCTCCAAGCCCGCCACCCATGACCACCTCCGAGGCCTGGCCCAGCCGCTGGGACGCCCCCCGCATCGCCGAAGCCGCCTGGGTGGCGCCTTCGGCTGTGGTGATCGGAGATGTGCGGCTGGCGGCGGGGGCCAGCCTCTGGCCCACGGCGGTGGCGCGGGGGGATGTCTGCACGATCGTTGTGGGGGAGGGCAGCAACGTGCAGGATGGCGCCGTGCTGCACGGGGATCCGGGCCAGCCGGTGACGATCGGCGCTGACGTGACCATCGGCCACCGGGCCGTGGTCCATGGCGCCACGCTGGAGGACGGCTGCCTGATCGGCATCGGCGCCATCGTGCTCAACGGCGTCACGGTGGGGGCCGGGGCCCTGGTGGCGGCCGGCTCGGTGGTCACCCGCGATGTCCCCGCCGGTGCCGTGGTGATGGGGGCTCCGGCCCAGGTGAAACGCCAGCTCGATCCGGCCGCGATCGAGGCCCAGCGCCAGCACGCCCGCCGTTACCGGAGCCTGGCGGAGGTTCACGCTGGACTCCGTTAGGATCCCGCCATCGTTTTCCCCTGCGTCGCCATGGACCTCCGGCTGCTGCTCGTCGCTGCTCCGATCCTCCTGGCCGTGGGTTGGGCCGCCTTCAACATCGGCCGCGCCGCCATTGGCCAGCTGCAACTGATGCTCAAGCGCGCCCGCGCCTGATGGTCGTCGTCATCGGTGCTGGCCTGGCCGGCACCGAAGCCGCCTGGCAGATCGCCGAGGCCGGGATTCCGGTGCGGCTGGTGGAGATGCGGCCCGTGCGCCCCTCCCCGGCCCACCACAGCGGAGATTTCGGCGAGTTGGTGTGCAGCAACAGCTTCGGCGCCCTCTCCCCCGATCGTGCCGCTGGCCTGCTGCAGGAGGAACTGAGGCGGCTGGGATCACTCGTGATCAGAACTGCCGATGTCCATGCGGTGCCCGCCGGCGGCGCCCTGGCCGTCGACCGGGGCCGCTACAGCGCCGCCCTCACCGCCGCCCTTGAGGCCCACCCCCTGGTGACGGTGGAGCGGCGCGAGCAGCTGGCCCTGCCCGAACCTGGCGAGATCGCGGTGCTGGCCACCGGCCCCCTCACCAGCGCCGATCTGGCTGAAGACCTGGGCCAGTTCACCGGACGGGAGTCCTGCCATTTTTTTGATGCCGCCAGCCCGATCGTGGAAGGCGAAGGCCTCGATCTGTCGGTGGCCTTCCGGGCCAGCCGCTACGACAAGGGCGACGCCGATTACATCAACTGCCCCATGGACCGGGAGCAGTACCTCGCCTTCCGCACGGCCCTGCTGGAGGCCGAGAAGGCGGAGCTGAAGGATTTCGAGCAGGAGAGCGCCACCTTCTTCGAGGGCTGCCTGCCGATCGAGGAGCTGGCCCGCCGGGGCGAGGACACCATGCGCTACGGCCCGCTCAAGCCGATCGGCCTCTGGGATCCCCGCTGGGGCGACCTGCACGACCGCGACGTGCGCCGTGCCAAGCGGGCCCATGCGGTGGTGCAGCTGCGCCAGGAGGATCGTGACGGCCACCTCTGGAACCTCGTGGGATTCCAGACCAACCTCAAGTGGGGCGAACAGCAGCGGGTGCTGCGGATGATCCCCGGCCTGGAGAACGCGTCCTTCGTGCGCTTCGGGGTGATGCACCGCAACACCTTCCTCGACTCCCCCGAACTGCTGCAGCCCACCCTGCAGTTCCGCCAGCGCCCCAGCCTGCTGGCCGCCGGCCAGATCACCGGCACCGAGGGGTACGCAGCAGCCGTGGCCGGTGGCTGGCTGGCCGGCACCAACGCCGCCCGCCTGGTGCGGGGGCTGGCGCCCCTGAGCCTGCCGTCCACCACCATGGCCGGTGCTCTGCTCGCCTTCATCAGCGAGGCCGAGCGCAGCCACAGCGGCCGCAAGGGGGGCTTCCAGCCCATGCCGCCCAGCTTTGGGCTGATGCCGGAGCTAGCTGAGCGCATCCGCGACAAACGCCGCCGCTATGGCGCCTACCGCGACCGTTCCCTGGGGGATCTGGCCGCCTGGGAGAGGGAGCGCCAGGGGGGTAGCCCCGCCGCTTTGCCCGTAGCCGCAGCCGGCTGAGGGGGGCCGCTTCCTAGGGTCACGTCGCTTCCGTTTGCCTGGTTCCGGTGACCGTCACGGCCCGTTCGTCCGCCGCCGCTCCCCTCATCGCAGCCGATGGCCGACCCTGGGACGTGGTCGTGATCGGCTCGGGCATCGGCGGGCTGGTCACCGCCAGCCAGCTGGCGGCCAAGGGGGCGCGCGTGCTGGTGCTGGAGCGTTACCTGATCCCCGGTGGCAGCGGCGGCAGCTTCCGCCGCGAGGGCTACACCTTTGACGTCGGCGCCTCGATGATCTTCGGCTTCGGCACCCAGGGCCACACCAACCTGCTCACCCGGGCCCTGGCGGACGTGGGTGAGCACTGCGACACGATTCCCGACCCCGCCCAGCTGGCCTACCACCTGCCCGGTGGCCTCAAGGTGGCGGTCGATCGCGACTACGAGCGCTTCCTGGCCGATCTCACCGCCCTGTTCCCCCATGAGGCGGTGGGCCTGCGCCGCTTCTACGACACCTGCTGGCAGGTGTTCCGCTGCCTCGACGCGATGCCCCTGCTGTCGCTGGAAGACCCCGCCTACCTGACCAAGGTGTTCTTCCGGGCGCCCCTGGCCTGCCTGGGGCTGGCCCGCTGGCTGCCGGTGAACGTGGGGGCTGTGGCCCGCGCCCATATCAGCGATCCGGATCTGCTCAGGTTCATCGACATGGAGTGCTTCTGCTGGTCGGTGATGCCGGCCGATCGCACACCGATGATCAACGCCGGCATGGTGTTCTCCGATCGCCACGCCGGCGGCATCAACTACCCCAAGGGCGGCGTCGGGGTGGTTGCCGAGAAGCTGGTGGCGGGCCTGCGGAAGCACGGCGGCGAGATTCGCTACCGGGCGCGGGTGGTGAAGGTGCTGCTGGAGGGCGAGGGAACGCAGGCCCGGGCCGTGGGTGTGAAGCTGGCCAGCGGCGAGGAGATCCGCGCCCGCCGGGTCGTGAGCAATGCCACCCGCTGGGACACCTTCGGCTCCCTGGTCGATGAGGCCCACACCCCGGCCGCCGAGCGCACCTGGCGGCGGCGCTACAAGCCCTCGTCCTCCTTCCTCTCCCTGCACCTGGGGGTGAAGGCCGAGGCAATCCCCTCGGGCAGCCATGTCCACCACCTGCTGCTGGAGCGCTGGCAGGACATGGAGGCCGAGCAGGGGGTGATCTTCGTCTCGATCCCCACCCTGCTCGATCCCTCCCTGGCCCCGGCCGGCCACCACATCGTGCACACCTTCACCCCTTCGGCGATGGCCACCTGGCAGGGGCTGGCCCCAGCGGAGTACAAGGCCGCCAAGGAAGCCGCCGCCACCCGGCTGATCCGCCGGCTGGAGGCGATCCTGCCGGGCCTGGAGGGCGCCATCACCCACCGGGAGATCGGCACTCCCCGCAGCCATCGCCGCTTCCTGGGTCGCCACGGCGGCAGCTACGGGCCGGTGCCGGCCATGAGGCTGCCGGGCCTGCTGCCGATGCCCTTCAACCGCACCGCCATTGCGGATCTCTATTGCGTGGGGGATTCCTGCTTCCCCGGCCAGGGGCTGAATGCGGTGGCCTTCAGCGGCTTTGCCTGCGCCCACCGCATCGGCGCCGACCTGGGCCTCAATCCCTGGAGCCTGCCGGCCTGAGGCTGCAGCCGAGGATCACGCCAACGGCTCCCGCCCACGCCCGGGCGTCTGTAGGGTTTGTAAATATTTGTTTCGCGTCCATGGCGGCTCCGATTCCCAGCTCTGCCGACCTGGCGCGCTACATGGAGGCCCGCGGCGAGATGGGCAAACCCTGGGTGTGGCACCTGCTCCGCCTCAGCAAACTCAAGGAGGCCAAGGACACGATGGAGCCCAACGAGTACGTCGAGCGCCTCGGCGAAGCCCACGCCGACCTGATGCGCCTCGGCAGCTTCTGGAAAGGACAGGAGGCGGAGGTGTTCGGGGGCCACTACCAGCCCTCCCAGGTGACCGAACCTTTGCCAGGCTCCCCCGACGACCGATGAGTTCAGAGCCCTCGTGCCATCGCTACCCCATGGCAGCGCTGATCCGCTTCACCCTGCTTGGTCTCTACCTGGCCCTGGTGTTGCCCCTGCCGCTGCTGGCACCGGAGCCCCTGCAGCTGCCGTTGCTGCTGGCCTCCATCGCCGGCCTGGTGCTGGTGCTGGCCATCACCAGTGAGCGGGTGGAGCTCGATGCTCAGGGGCTGCGGGTGGGCCATCCCTCCTGGTGTGCCTGGCTGCTGCGGCGCGGCTGGCAGCTGCCCTGGAGCCGCATCACGGCCCTGACGCCGGTGACCACCAGCCAAGGGGGTCGGGTCTACTACGTGCGCAGCGCCGCGACGCAGGGTGGAGGCAGCGGAGCGTCCTGGTTGCTGCCCCAGCGGGTGGCCCGCTTCGATGACTTCCTGGAGCGCTTCTCCATTGCCACGGGCCTGCCCACCAAAGGAATCAGCCGGATCAGCCCCCCCTGGACCTACCAGCTGCTGGCCCTGCTCTCGGCCCTGCTGCTGGTCGGTGAAATCCTGGCCTTGACCCTCCGCCCGGTTTGAGCTTCGGCCTTAGTTGAGGCGCAAAGAACTAGTGGGAGACGTGAGCAGCAATCCCGAACCGGCACCGCCGGCAACCTCCTCGCTGAGCTCGGGAAGGGTGTCGAGGCTGAACCGGTAACCCTGTTGCCGCATCGTTTCGATGGCTCCGCCCTCGCCGAGGCCGGCCTGCTCAAGCTTGCGGCGCAGGGTGAGCACCTGGGTATCGACGGATCGGGGCCCGCCACTGAAGGGAGGCCAGGCCATGCGCAGCAGCTCCTGGCGACTGCGCACCACCCCCGGGGGCATCAGCAGGGCGCAAAGCAGGGCGAACTCCCTGGGGCTGAGTTCCACCGGCTGGTCGCGCAGGGTGACCTGGCGAAGCAGCAGGTGCACCTCCAGGGGTCCGACGCAGACCCGCTCCTGAAGACCACTGCCACTGCGGCGCAGCAGGGTGCGGCAACGGGCCGCCAACTCTTCGAGACCGAAGGGTTTGCGCAGCACGTCGTCGGCGCCGGCATCCAGCAGGGCCACCACGGGCTCGGAGCCAGAGCGGGCCGTGAGCACCATCACCTGGCAATGCAGCTGGGCCGCCAGGCGCAGGGCCGACGTCTCTTCCAGCAACTCGGCACTCACCAGCAGATCGGGAGATTGCTCCTGGCAGATCTCCAGGGCTTCGCGGGCGGTGGCCACCGCTGCAGCGAGGTGACCATCCTGGCGAAGGCGCTGGGCGAGAACCGTGCGAAGGGTCGCGTGGGGGTCGACCACGAGCACCCGACGCGGGGTGCCTCCGGGGTCGGTCAATTTGTCTTGGGCCACGGGAATCACCTCGGCATCACGATGACATCAGAAGCGGAAGTGCCGACAGCCGATTGGGTGTGACAACGCTAACTGGAAATGTGCGTGGACGCCGGTGACGGGCGATGCCTTGTCAACTGTCTGCTCCCGGAAGGCGGTCGTGGCACGGCAGGATGGGTGGCATCTGCCGGCGGTCGCCGCCACAATGACGCCAGGGGCTCGACCCCAGCCATGACAGCACTCCAACATCCCGACGCGATCCGACACTTCCAGTCCCTGTGCGATGCGTGCCAGGACCTTTCCGATCGTTATCACGGACCCTCCGAGCTGCGCCTCTATGCGGACGGCTACCTGCATGCGCTACGCCGCACGGCCGTGCTGGACCACCACTCCCAGCGGCGGCTCGAGGAACTGATCGACCGCTGGATTCAGGACCCATCCAGTTTCATGGGGCCCGACGGCCAACCCCAGCTGCTCATGGAAACAAGCCGCTACTGAGTGGTCCGTCGGGCAAGACCGGACTAAGAAGCCAAGGCCACTTCCAGCTTCTCGCGCAGTTCGCCGCTGTTGTACATCTCAATCAGGATGTCGGAGCCGCCGAGAAACTCCCCTTTCACATACAATTGGGGGATGGTGGGCCAGTCGGAGAACTCCTTGATTCCCTGACGGATCTCCATGTCGGAGAGCACGTCGAACGTCTCGAAAGCCACACCCAGGGACTGCAGGATCTGAACCACATTGTTGGAGAACCCACACTGCGGCATCAGCTTGTTTCCCTTCATGAAGACAACCACGGGAGCGGTCGTGATCAGGTCGTGGATGCGTTGACGGGTGCTGGCGTCCATGGTGACGAAATCGGGAAAAGGATTCAGGAAGGGAGGGAGGTCTGGACCGCCAGGGCATGGATGGCCTCGCTGGCCAGCTCGCTGCGCAGGGCGCCGTAGACGAGCTGGTGCTGCCGCACCCGGTTAAGCCCGGCGAAGGCGCCGGACACCACTTTGACCTGGAGGTGGTCACCACCACCGGTGAGATCCTCCACCTCCACGGCCGCATCGGGAAGCGCGCGGCGGATGGCGTCCTTGACCTGCTCCGGTTGCACCATGGCGGCGGGGATCTGGGGGATGACGGGAAGCTGGAATCTAAGGACGATCAGCCGCCGGCGGCCGATCCAGGTGCGTTGTAGGGGGTGACGACAAAACCGAGTTCCACCAGTTGTTGATAGGCCTTGCGCCCACCCTCGTTGGTGGGGGTCAGGATCTTGACCACTTCCACCAGCAGGGGAATGGCCACCTCCGGCTGGTTCTGGCGGCGGAACAGGGCCGCCAACCGCAGGTTGGTCTCGGCGAGCAGAGTCAGAGCCTCCCTCCCCTTGTCATCCATCTCCCGGGGGATGCGGGCATCGAGGCCGCGGAAGGAGCCGCTCAGATCGCGGTAGAAGCCGAGCAAGCGCCGACTCGCATCCCGGGCCAGGTCATAGAGGCGACGCCCCTCGGCCAGGTTGCCGCTGGCCACCGCCGCGTCACCCCTGGAGAGCAGGCTTTTCACCGAGGACAGGTTGAGGTCGGTGCCCGCGGGCTGCACCGTCTGGGGTGTGGCTTGGGCCCGGGCCACTGGCTGCAGCAATGGCTGGGCCAGGGCCAGCAGGGCCAGGGCGCTTCCGCAGAGCCCGGCGAAGCCCGATGGCCGAGCGGATCGAAGGGAAGGGATGGCGGAAGGCCTGATCACGTCGACGCCTGACGGGTAACGGGCGAACTTTACGGGGAGCCGATCGGACGACCCACCGCAGCGCGGGCCGCTTGCTCGGCCGACTCCATCGCGGCGGCGACCTGGGCGCCGAAAGCCAGGGCCGCCTGGCGACCCTGGCCCGCCGCCCGCAGGGGGGGGCCGAAACACAGGGCGGCTTCATCGCCATACCGGGGGTCGGCGTGGCCGTAGGCGATGCCCACAGGCACCACCGGCACATCCACACCCTGGCTGGCGGCCAGCAGAGCCAGGCGTGCCAGCCCCTGATGCAAACGGATGGGACCATCCTCCCGGCGGATGCGGCCCTCGGGGAAGACCACCAGCTGCTGGCCTGCGGCCAGCAGCTCCACGGAGAACCGCAGGCTGGTCAGGGTGGGGCGGCCCTGATCGACCGGGAAACAACCCAGGCGATGCAGGAACCACCCCTGCAGCCCCTTCATTTCGTCCGCCGTCACCATGAAGCGACAGTCCCGACCGGTGATACGGCGGCCAGCGGCCCAGGGCAGCATCAGGGCATCCCAGCGGGCCCGGTGGGTGGGAGCCAGCAGCACGGCCCCGTCAATGGGCAGATTCCGCCGATCCAGCACCTTGAGCTCAGCGAAGTAACCCTTGAGAACCAGGTCGATGGTGACCACCATGGCCAGCGGCGACAGCCAAGGGCTGATGCCGTTGCAGAGCGAACTCTCCCGCGAGCTGATCGCGGCTGAGAGGCCTGATCCGGGGGGCGTCTGCGCCGCCAACACTCTTGAACCGGCGGAACATCGCCTTGGACGCTAAGGGCTCGATCCCCCCGCTGCAGGGCCGAGGCGGGCAGTTGGGCCTGCGGCCGCGGCCCCGACGACCGATACGGTTCGGTCAGGATCGCTTCAGCCACCAGCCGCCCATGGCCAGCCTCGGGGTCAACATCGACCACATCGCCAACGTGCGGCAGGCCCGCCGCACCGTGGAACCTGATCCGGTGCGCTTCGCCCTGCTCGCCGAGCTGGGCGGCGCCGACGGCATCACCGTGCACTTGCGGGAGGACCGACGCCACATCCAGGACAGGGACGTGGAGCTCCTCCGGGCCACCGTGCGCACCCGTCTCAACCTGGAGATGGCCGCCACGGCGGAGATGGAGGCGATCGCCCTGCGGGTCCGCCCCGACATGGTGACCCTGGTGCCGGAACGCCGCGAGGAGGTGACCACCGAGGGGGGCCTGGACGTGGCCGGACAAGTGGAGAGTCTCGCGCCCCTGGTGGGGCGCCTGACGGGGGCAGGGATTGGCGTCAGCCTGTTCGTCGACCCCGACGACGGGCAACTGGAAGCCTGCCGGAACTGCGGGGCCCGCTGGGTGGAGCTCCACACCGGCGCCTATGCGGAGGCCGCCTGGGAGCAGCAACCGTTCCAGCTGGCCCGCATCACCGAAGCCACCGCCATCGCCAGGGGCCTCGGCCTGCGGGTGAACGCCGGCCATGGCCTCACCTATCACAACGTCGAGCCAATCGCCGCGATCGAGGCCATGGAGGAGCTCAACATCGGCCACACGATCGTGGCCCGCGCCCTGGCCGTCGGCCTCGAAGAAGCGGTGCGGCAGATGCGGGCGCTGGTGCAGAATCCCCGCCGCGACCCGCTGTTCGGCGACCGCCAGCTCTGAGGCCCCCACCGCCATGACCCGCTACCACTTCGTCGCTGCCAGCCGCGCCTTCCTGCTTGAGGAAGAACCCCTGGAGGAGGTGCTGCGCGAACGCGTGCGCAACTACACCGAGAAGGACAAGGCCATCGACTTCTGGCTGCTCGAACGGCCCGCCTTCCTGGAGGCGCCCGAGCTGGCCACCGCCGTGGCCTCGGTGCCCCGGCCTGCGGCGGCGGTGGTGTCCACCGACGAGAAGTTCATCACCTTCATGAAGCTGCGCCTGGAGTTCGTGGCCGTGGGGAGCTTCGAAGCTCCGAGCCCCGCCTTCCCCGATCCACTGGCCATCCTGCCCTGATCAGGACAGTCCCCCTCAGAACAGGCCCAGGAAGCGTCGCCGGGGCGTCTCGTCTTCGCTTGAGCCCGAAGGGCGGGGCTTGCCCTGGCCGCCATCCTGCTGGTAGCGGGGCTTGCTGTCGCCGATGGTCAGGGGCGCTTCCTTGTTCTTCCACCAGACCCAATCCCGGATCGGCGGGGTGTTCTCCAGCTCCCAGCGGGTCAGGCCCAGACCCAGCCTGGATGAGGCATCGAGGAGCACATCCAGCATTTCCTCGCCATCCCTACAGCGGGCCAGGGCCTCATTGGTGCGTTTGGCCCCATCCAGGGCCTTCACCAGGGCATTGACGCGCTGGGTGACCGGCAGATCCTTCAGGTCCATCGCCCGTTGCCTCCCTGGCGGCACCGTATCAGCGCTGGAGCCCTGTCGGCGCCGACGGGGGGTGACAGAAACCCACTTCAAAGGCAACACTTGGGGGGAAGCTTTCTTCTTGATGACGTTCCCGGACCCATGTCCACCGCACCATTGGGTGATCGGGGATGTCCATGGCTGTGCGGAAGCTCTGCAATGGCTGGTGGCCCAGCTGCCCCCCGGCGACCGGCTGGTGTTCTGCGGCGACGTGATCAACCGCGGCTCCCGCATCGAGGCCGCCATGGAGCTGGTCTGGGACCTGGTACGGCGCGGTCGGGCGGTGTGGCTCAAGGGCAACCATGAACGGGACCTGGTCACCCGGCTCGACCTGGGCCTGGCTCCCACCAGCTACCCGGAACTGAACGGCAACGACACCTACCGCCAGCTGGGAGCGGCCCGCTGCCGTCTGTGGCGCGACCGGCTCGACCAGCTGCCCCTGGCCTATTGGGGTCAGGGCTGGGTCGCCACCCATGCCGGCTTCGACCCCCGCACCTGGCAGCCGGATCTCAACGTGCGGCTGGCCTTCTGGCAGGCCTACGACGACCGCTTCGGCGAGGTGATCGTCGGCCACACCCCCGGGCCCGACCTGCGGCGTCTCGGGTCGATCGTCCTGCTCGATACCGGCGCCTGCTACGGCGGTGACCTCACCGCCTACTGTCCCGAAACCCACCAGACCCGCCGGGTCGGCGGCCTGCCTGCGGCACGCCGCTCCCTGAGCGCCCAGGCGCCTGGCTCCGCTTTGAGCTGCGCCCTCTGAGCCAGTCCCCGTGCTGACGGTCTTTCGCAGCAACCGGGCGGAGCTGCTGGCCAGGGTGCTGGCCACCCAGCTGCGCTTGCAGCCCCCCGATCCCTTCGAGCAGGTGCAGGTGGTGGTCAACACCTGGCCCACCAGCCGCTGGCTCGGGGAGCAACTGGCGGAGCACCTGGGCGGCATCGCCGCCAACCTGCGCTTTCCCTTCCCGGGCAGCCATCTGCGCCAGCTGGTGGAGCAGCTGCTGGCCCCGGCGGAGGGACCGTCTGAAACCAGTGCCGATCCCTGGCGCGCCGACCAGCTGGTCTGGCCCCTGCTCGGTCTGCTGCCAGCCGTGGCCGCCGCAGGGGAGGGGGGGCCACTGCGCCACTGGCTGGCCGAAAGGGGCGGTGGCGACCAGCTGGAACTGGGCCACTGGCAGCTGGCGCGCGCCATCGCCGATGCCTTCGATGACTATGCCCTCTACAGACCAGAGCTGCTAGGGGCCTGGGGGGCCGGCAAGGCGATCGATGCCGGCGGCCGGCCCCTGGCGGAGAACCAGCGCTGGCAGCCCCTGCTCTATCGCTCCTTGCTCCAGGAGCTGGGCCAGGAGCCGTTCGGACGCCGGGTGCAGGAGCTGATCAGAAAGCTGCGCCGCGGCGAGCTCTCCGAGGAGGCACGTGGCACCCCCCTGCGCCTGTTCGGGCTCAGCAGCATGGCGCCGATCCAGGTGCAGCTGCTTCAGGCCCTGAGCCTGCATCGGCCGGTGGACCTCTACCTGCTCACCCCCTGCCGGGATCTCTGGCAACGCTGCGGCGAGCGCCGACGCCAGCTCAGTGATGCCCTGGCCCTGCGCCAGCCGTTCGAGGCCGCCTGGCTCCTGGAGGCCCCGGGCCTGGACGCCCGCTTCGGACGCCTGGGAGGGGAGTTCCAGCAGCTACTGGAGGGCACCGGCGAGGCCCAGCTGGGGGAGGAGCAGGAGAAGGACCTCTTCTTCGCTGCGGCCAGCGGCGACGGCCCTGCCCCCTTGCTGGCCCAGCTGCAGGAGCAGCTGGCCGATGCCAGCCGGATTCCCGCCCTGGAGCTCGATCCGCAGGATTGCTCTCTCGAGTTCCATGCCTGCCCCGGCCGGCTGCGCCAGGTGCAGATCGTGCGCGACCGCCTGCTGCAACTGCTGGCGGCCGACCCCAGCCTCGAACCACGCGACATCCTGGTGATGACGCCGGACATCAACGGATTCGCCCCCCTGGTGGCCTCGGTCTTCGGCGATGGCGACGCCACGGGGGTGGACCTCCCCTGGCGACTGACCGACCGCAGCCAGGACGAGGGGGCCGGCCTCGGCAGCACGTTGCTCCAGCTCCTGGAACTGGCCGGCACCCGCCTCACCGCCTCCGGTCTGGAAACCCTGCTGGGGTGCGGCCCCCTGCTGGGCCGTTTCGACCTCGAGGCCAGGGAGGCGGCCCGCCTGGTCGAGGCGTTGCAGGAGGCGGGCTTCCGCTGGGGCCTCGACGGCGAGGAGAAGGACGGTGCGTGCCACAGCCTGGCCTGGGCCATCGACCGGCTGCTGCTCGGCCTGGTGCTGCCCGCCGGAGCGGGCCTGGCGCCGGGGGAGACGGCCCCCTGGGAGGGGGGCGTGCCCCTGGAGTTGACCGGCCGCTGGCTGCATCTGCTCGGCCGACTGCGCCACTGGCTGGGGGAACTGCGCCGCGGCGGTGCTGTGACCATCTGGGTGGAACGGCTGCGGCGTCTGATCGACGACCTCTTCGGTGATGGGGGCGAGGCCGCCGACGAACTGCCGGCCCTGATGGCGGCGATCGACAGCTGGCAAACCGCCGCCGGCCGCTGTCCGCTGGGCCTGGAAGCCCCGGTGGTGGCGGCCGTGCTGCGGGAGCTGCTTGGGGCCGAAAGCGGCCGCTTCGGCCATCGCAGCGGCGCCCTGACGATCAGTGCCCTCGAACCGATGCGGGCCATCCCCTATCGGGTGATCGTGCTCATGGGGCTGGACGCGGGCCTGTTTCCCAGGCCGAGCGACCGTCCCGCCTTCCACCTGATGGAGGGCCAACGCCAGCTCGGCGATCCCCATCCCGCCGACCAGGACCGCTACGTGCTGATGGAGGCCCTGCTCTCCGCCCGGGACCATCTGCTGCTCAGCTGGAGCTGCCGCGACGACCGGACCGGCGCCGCCCTGCCCCCCTCCGGCCCGGTGGGCCATTGGCTGCAATGGCTCGCTGGCCAACTGGACCCCGAGGCGATGGGGCGCCTGCAGGTGGAGCACGCCGCCAACCCCCTCGACCGGCGCCATTTCCTGCCCGCCGTCGGCCGAGAGCCCCCAAGCTGCGACCGCAGGCTGTTGCAAGCCGTGCGCCACCTGAGCGGCGATCCACCCCCACCACCAGCGCCACTGCTGGGGGGACCGAGCCCGGTGGAAGCCATCACAGCCACCGACAGCCCCACCGACGGCGACGCTTTCCGCGACCTGGGGGACTGGCTGGCGGCCCCCCAGGCGCACTGGCTCCGATCCCTGGGCCTGCGGCCCGGTGAATGGGAGAAGCGCATCGACGACCTCGAGGACCTGTGCCTGGGGGAGAGGGAGCGTTCCGCCCTGCTGCGGGGGAGGCTGCAGCGCAGCGACGGCGACCCCGGCGGCGGAGACCCGGGCACGGCTCAGGACTGGCTGGAATGGCACCGCGGGCAGGGTGTACTGCCCCCGAGGGCCGCGGCAGACCTGGAAGCGGGCCTCCTGCAACGGCGCTGGTCAAGCCTGGCGGCAGCCCTCGAGCACCTCGGCCCCCTGCGGCAGGTCAGCCACCACTGGGGCCCCTGGCAAGCCCCGGTCCCCTGGCGCGGCGAGACGGTCGTGCTGGTCCATACGGCCCAGGCCCGCGTCAGCCACCGGTTGAGGCTCTGGCTGCAGCTGTTGCTTGCGGCCGCCGCGGCCGGGGACCCCTCGGCAGCAGGCGGTCCGGCCCGGGGCATTTTGATCGCCCGCGATGGCGACGTCTTCGCCCCGGCCCTGGAGCTAAGGGCGCCGGCGCCCCAGGCGGCCCGCAACGAACTCGAACGGCTGGCCGGCCTGCAGCATGACTGGCGCCGCCGTGGCTGGCCGGTCCCCCCGGAAACGGGCTGGAGCTACGTAGCGGGCGAGCGGAAGAAACCGGGCCAGGGGCGACTCAAGGCCGCCAGCACCTGGGAGGGTTCCGCTTTCCACAGCGGCGAGCGGGAACGGGCCGAGATGGAGGCCTGCTTCGGCGCCCGCCTGGCGGCGGACGCCCTGTTGACGCCGGCGGTGCTGGACCTGGCCGACGCCCTGTTGTCCCCCCTGCTGGCGGCGGAGACAGAGCCATGACCGCCACCGAGACCACACCCTCCGAAAGCTTTGATTCCAATGCCGTCCGCCTCGATGACGGCGTGATGCTGCTGGAGGCCAGCGCCGGCACCGGCAAGACCTTCGCCCTGGCCCACCTGGTGCTGCGGCTCCTGGCGGAGCGACGGCTGGGGCTGCGGCAGCTGCTGGTGGTGACCTACACCAACGCCGCGGCAGCCGAACTGCGCGATCGCATCGGCCGTCGGATCCAGGAGGCCCTCACCGGCCTCCAGCCCCCCCCCGGCTGGCGGGCACCCGACCCCGTGCTGGCGCAATGGCTGGAGCGCCAGCCAGGCGAGGCCGGCGCCCGTGGCACGGTGCAGGGCCTGCTGCTGCTGGCCCTCGAAGAGCTCGACGCCGCCGACATCACCACCATCCATGGCTTCTGCCAGCGCACGCTGCGGCGCCAGGCCATGGAGGCCGCCCGGCCGCCCGACCTGACGCTGGAGAGCGACGCCGCTGAGCTGGTGCGCCAGGTCGCCCACGACTACTGGCAGCAGCAGGTGTTGGCCCTTCCCCTGCATTTGGTGGAGGGGCTGGCGACGGGCCCCGGCCTCGACGACCTTGAGCGGCTGTTGCAGCTGCTCGACGGGGATCCCGGCCTGGTCCTCGACCCCCTGCCGCAGGGCCTGAGCCTGGAACGGCCGTTGCAGGAGCAACTGCAGACGCTGTGGCACCAGCCCTGGAGGCGCTTCAAGCAGACCTGGGCAGCCCAGGGCCAGGACCTGGAGCAGGCCTTCCGGAAGGCCGCCAGCGACTGGCGCGCCGCCGGTGCCAAGAGCATCACGCCGTATGCCGCCAAGCCCAAAACCGATCACTGCGGGCGGGTCGAGGCCTGGCTCGCCGCCCAGGACGACACCGGCAGCTACGCCGCCGTCTGTGCCGAGAAGGAACTGGGGGGGTACTTCCACCCCGAGCCTTTCTGCAAGGTGGCCAGAACGGTGGCAGGCCCGGAGCAGGAGATCCGGCTGCCCTGCCCCGACCTGCTGGTGGCGGTGGCCGCCCTGCGGGACGGTCCGGCCGAAGCGGTGCTGCTGCACGGCTGTCACTGGGGACGGGCTGAACTGGCCCGGCGTCGGGCGCGCAGCGGCAGCATCGGTTTCGCCCAGCTGCTGGAGGGGCTCGACCCCGGCCCGGACGCCACGACCCCCACCCCCCTGCTGCGGGCGGTGGGGGAGCGCTACCGGGCCGCCCTGATCGACGAATTCCAGGACACCGACCCCGTCCAGTGGCGGATCCTGCGGCTGGCCTTCGCGGATGACGCCCATCTGCTGGTGATGGTGGGCGATCCGAAGCAGGCCATCTACCGCTTCCGTGGCGGCGACCTGGACACCTACCGGCGGGCACGACGCCGCGCCGCGCGGGTGCTCGCCCTTCAGGAGAACCGGCGCTCCAGCCCGGCGCTGATCGACAGCCTCAACAGGCTGATGGCCCCGGCGGGTCTGCCCCGCTCCCTCCTGCCGGTACCGCCGGTGGAGGCCCGATCCCGGCGCCACGGCCCCGACGGACTGGCCCCGGTGCGCCTGCTCTGGCTGGGCAG
Source organism: Cyanobium sp. Aljojuca 7A6 (assembly GCF_024346455.1). GTDB lineage: Bacteria > Cyanobacteriota > Cyanobacteriia > PCC-6307 > Cyanobiaceae > Cyanobium. The sequence continues at coordinate 45,533 of NZ_JAGQCY010000010.1, read as the reverse complement.
CGAACGGACGGCCGGGGCCCCCCTGCCGAGCAAGAGTGCGCTGGAGAGCCGGCTGCCCGACCTGGTGGCCGGCGCTGTTCAGGAGCTGCTGGAGCAGGCCCCCACCCTGGTGGCGGGCGACGGCCAGCCCCCCCGACGCCTCTGTGCCGGCGACATCGCCCTGCTGGTCCATAACCACCAGCAGGCGGAGGAGCAACGCAGCGCCCTGGAGCGGCGCGGCATCGCCAGCCGGTTGGTGAGCAAGGCCGATGTGTTCGCCAGCCCGGCGGCCACCGCCCTGCAGCGCCTGCTGGATGCCCTCGCCGATCCGGCCGATCCCAACCGCTTGCGACTGCTGGCCGCCTCCCCCCTGCTCGGCTGGTCAGCCCGGCAGATCGCCGCCGCCGAACCGGGCGACTGGAGCGAGCTGGCCGGACGGCTTCAGGGCCTGGCCCGGGATCTGCCCCATCAGGGACCGCTCGGAGTGCTCTCCCAGCTGGTGGACGGCGAAGGTCTGGCCCGACTGAGTGTCGGCGGCCGGTTGCTGGCGGATCTGCAGCAGGTGGCCGAACTGCTGCAGGAACGGCTGCATGGGGAGCGACTGGCGCTGGTGGCCGCCGCCGACTGGCTGCGCCGCCTGCGTCTCGACCAGAGCCGGGCCACCGGAACCATCCCGGAATCCCACCAGGCCCACAGCGACAAGGTGGACGAGGCCGTGACTGTGATCACGGTGCACCGCAGCAAGGGCCTGGAGTTTCCCGTTGTGGTCTGCCCCTATCTCTGGGAAGCGGCCGGCACCGCTTCGGCGGGCCGGCACCGGGTGGGAATCCGCTGGCAGCCTCCCGGCAGTGCCGAGTCCCGCCTCGACCTCCATCGGCGTCCGGGCTGGGGCCAGGGCTGGCAAGCACTCCGCCAGCAGAACCAGGCCGAACGGGCCGAGCGGGAGCGCCTGGCCTACGTGGCCGTCACCCGCGCCCAGCACCTGCTGGTGCTCGCCTGGGCGCCGGCGAAGGGGCAGCAGGCCAACCCCCTGTTCCCCTGGCTGTTCCCCGGCGAGCCCCTGCCCGATGCCGATGACGAGGACTCCGTCGCGGCCTTGGGCGACGACGACTGGCGGGGGCGCCTGGGGAAGGAGATCGATCAGCGATCGCTGCACATGGATCTGCATCAACTCCCCACGCAGCCGTCACCCCCTCGCCGGGTACCGCAGCCCCCGGAGGCGATCGCCGCGCTTCGCTGCGGCCCTGTTCCCCTGCGCCACCTGGACACCCATTGGGGCCGCAGCAGTTACACCGCCTGGACCCGTGCCGCCCATGGCGCCGCGGTCTCGGGAGCGGCCCTCGACGAAGGCCGGGACACCAGCGATCCCAGCCCCGTCGACGAGGCCCCGGAGGCTGGGGCCGACCAGTGGCCCGAGCAGGGCCCCCTGGCCGGCTTCGCCCGCGGTGCGGCCGCCGGCGACTGCCTGCACCGGATGCTGGAGCAACTGGACTACCGCCGTCCCATCGACGCGGCGGCCAACCGCGAGCTGGTGGAGCGGGAGCTGCGCCGGGCCGGCCTGGAGGCCGACCCCCTGGAGCCACTGCTGCAGGGCCTGGAGCAGGTGCGCCTCACCCCCTTCGGCGCCGAGCTGGGGTCGCTGCGAATGGCCGACCTGGATCCCAAGCGCCGGCTCAACGAGATGAACTTCGATCTCACGCTCGGTTTCGCCAGGGCCGCCGGGATGGCGGCGGCCTTCGCCGACCATCCCGGCGGTGCCTTCGGGACCGCCTATGCCGCCACCGTGGCGGCCCTGCCGGTGGCCAGCCGCGGCTTCCTCACCGGTTCGATCGACCTGATCTTCACCGCCACCGGGGCCGACGGACAGGAACGCTGGTGGGTGGCCGACTGGAAGAGCAACTGGCTGGGACGGCGGGACAGCGAAGGCCGACCCCTGGCCTGCGGCCCTCGCCACTACGGCCAGGAGGCGATGGCCGCCCTGATGGCCCACAGCCACTACCCCCTCCAGGCCCACCTCTATCTGGTGGCCCTGCACCGCTACCTGGGCTGGCGCCTGCCGGGCTATGCACCGGAGCGCCATCTGGGGGGCTACGCCTACGTCTTCCTGCGCGGCGCCCCGGGGGAAGCGGGGATGCAGGCCCTGCCCGGAGCTGTGCCGGGCCTGTTCGTGGAACAACCGCCCCTGGCCAGGGTCCTCGCCCTCGATAGGGCTTTGGGCGGCCACGCCGCGGACGGCAGCGGGGAGGGCTCGCCATGACGGACGCCATCCACATCCCCCCACCCTGGTTGACGGCCCTCGGCCCCAGCCTGGCCGAAGCCCTGCCGCGTCTCTATGGCACGCCCTGTGATCCCTTGATCGCCGAGGTGATCACGGCCCTCACCACTGCCCTCGGGCGGGGGGAACTGGAGCTGGATCTGAACGGGCCACCACCGGTCGAGGTGAGCGCGGCGTCCTGGCCCGAGGAGCACCGCAGCGCCTTGGCCAGCAGTCCGCTCTGCGGGGATCCGGACGGCCCCCTGGCCCTGGAGGAGGGGCGGTTGCAGTGGCGCCGCTGGCAGCGACAGCGGCAGGCGGTGATCGACGCCCTGGTTGGCCGTGCGGGGACCCTGGAGCGGCCGGCTTCGGCTGCGGTGCCTGGGGTCCGTGACCTCCCTGAATGGGCCGACCTCGATGGGCGCCAGCGGCAGGCGGTGGCCGCGGTGCTGAGCCAGGGGCTGGTGCTGCTGGAGGGAGGGCCCGGCACCGGCAAGACCAGCACGGTGGCCGCCATGATCGCGGCGCTCCGAGACCAAGAGCCCGGGTGCCGCCTCCATCTGGCGGCACCCACCGGCAAGGCGGCGGGCCGCCTGCGGGCCGCCACCGGGGGCACTCTCCCCTGCACGACCCTGCATCGGCTGCTGGAGAGCCGCGGCGACCGTTTGGGCCGCCACCGCGGCCGCCCCCTCGAGCTCGACCTGCTGGTGGTGGATGAGGTGTCGATGCTGGACCTGGGCCTGATGGCCGCCCTGCTGGAGGCCCTGCCCGCCACCTGCCGACTGGTGCTGGTGGGCGACCCGGCCCAGCTGCCCCCGATCGCGCCGGGGGCCGTGCTCCAGGAACTGCAAAGGCCCGACTGTCGGCATCAGCTCGGGGCCGCCGCCATCACCCTGACAACCAGTTACCGCAACGCCGGCGCCATTGCCGCGGTGGCCAGCACCCTGCGCCAGAGTCTGGCCACCGCCCCCAGCACCAGTTCCACCGACCCACTCACCGCCATTCGGCCTCTGCTGCAGGCCCTGAAGGCCACCGACAACCTGCGCTGGCGTCCCTGCTCCCCACGCACCCTGCCGGCGGAACTTCTGGAGCGGCTGCTTCGCCACCAGGCCTCCCTGGCACGGCTGGCGGGACGGTGCCGGCCAGGATCAGCCCAGGGATGCGGGAAGTTGCTCGAAGAGCGGGACCGGCTGCTGGTGATGGCCCCCCAGCGCCAGGGGCGCTGGGGACTGGAAGCGATCCATCGGACCCTGCTGGGGGGACAACTGGGCGGCGATCTGCAGGATTTACCGGTGGGCACCCCCGTGCTCTGCCGCCGCAACCTGCCGGAACTGGACCTGGCCAACGGGGATGTGGGGCTGCTCGTCGGCGGGCCGGGGCCGTCGGCACGGCTGCTGTTCGGCGACGGGAACGGGGAGGCGATCTGGATCCATCCCGGCCAGTTGGCTGGCGCGGCCGAGCCCGCCCTGGCCCTGACGGTTCACAAGGCCCAGGGCAGCGAAGCCGAGGAAGTGATCGTGTTGCTGCCCAGCGGCGGGTCCAGGGATAGCCGCCTGCTCTACACCGCCCTGACCCGGGCCCGGCAGGCGGCCCTGCTGCTCACCGATGGGGACAACGAACCCAGCGCCGGGTCCTCGACTTAAGCGTTCTTCATGCATCGCCATACGGGGTGATGTGTCTACGAAAAGTGAACCGTTCGAAGAGAGCATCGCCCCCCGATCCATACTTCGTCCATCGGCACGTTCCCCCCGGGCCGGTCGCACCGGAGCCCCTGCTCCAATAGTCTCCACCGCTGGGATCTCTCCCCTTCAGGGAGCCCTCCATTCCTCCTTGAGGAATGCCCTCCTGCATCGTCACGAAGGATCGGACCGGCCCCCCGGACACGCTCCCTCAGGTGCCCCGAGGTCGACAGGGACAACCCCATGGATACCCTGGCCCCAGGCGGTTCCGGTCAGTCTTTCCTTAGCAACCGACTAACCCCCCACCCATCGGCAACCGTTGACAGCGTCCATCACTGAACGCGTCCACCGTCCTTGGGGATGGTTTGAAACCCTAGCGACGGGCCCCGGCTATCTCGTCAAGCGGATCCTGATCACGGCCGATCAGCGCCTCAGTCTTCAGCGCCACCACCACCGCATCGAGCACTGGGTGGTGGTGGCTGGAGCGGGGGTGATGGAGTGCGATGGCGCCTGCATCGCCGCTGTTCCCGGCGCCACCCTGTTCGTACCCTGCGGTGGCGTGCACCGGGCAGCGGCGGCAGCTTCCGACCTGGAAATCATTGAGGTGCAACGGGGGTCGGAGCTGCGCGAGGACGACATCGAGCGTTTCAGCGACGATTACGGCAGGGTGGTAAAGTCTCATTTCAACCTTTGAGCAAGGGCAAGGCAGCCCGGGTGCAGAGCACCCATTTCCCACGGTCCACTGCCGGCCTGCGTTGAAGGATTCACCAGGCTTCAGCAACCCGTGACCCAGATCATTGACGGCAGCACCCTCACTGGTGCCGCCGATTCCCAGGCGGCTATTGAGCAGCCTTGCGAAGACGTTATCCTCTCGTCCGTCCTCGCTTCCCAGGACGACGACAGCAACACCGACACCACCGACACTGTTGTGTCCGCTGAGCCGGTAGCGGACCTTGAGGGCGCCGTTCCCGCGGCGGAAATCGCTCTCCCCGTCAGCGCCTTCGCCGCTTTCGGCCTGCGCCGTGAACTGCTCGACGGCCTGGCGGCCATTGGTTTCGAGGAACCTTCCCCGATTCAGAAAGCCGCCATTCCCGAGCTGATGCTCGGCCGCGATCTTGTGGGCCAGGCCCAGACCGGCACCGGCAAGACAGCCGCCTTCGGCCTGCCCCTGCTGGAGCGCCTCGATCCCGGCCAGCGCACCCCCCAGGTGCTGGTGCTCACCCCCACCCGCGAACTGGCGATGCAGGTGGCAGAGGCTTTCAACAGCTATGCGGCCTGCATGAAGGGCGTGAAGGTGCTGCCGATCTATGGCGGCGCCGACTTCCGCGACCAGATCCAGCACCTGCGCCGGGGTGTGCAGATCGTGGTCGGCACCCCTGGCCGGGTGATGGACCACATGCGTCAGGGCACCCTCGACCTCTCCGGCTTGCGCAGCCTGGTGCTGGACGAGGCTGATGAGATGCTCCGCATGGGCTTCATCGACGACGTCAAGTGGGTGCTTGAGCAGCTCCCCGCCGAGCGTCAGGTGGTGCTGTTCTCCGCCACGATGCCCTCGGAGATCCGTCGCATCTCGCAGAACTATCTCAAGGACCCGGCCGAGGTCACCATTCGTCAGAAGGCCGCCGACGGACGCCGCATCCGCCAGCGACATCTGGTGGTGAACGGCCCCCAGAAACTCGAGGCGCTCGAACGGGTGCTGGAGGCCGAGGGCAGTGAAGGGGTGATCATCTTCGCCCGCACCAAGGCCATCACCCTCACGGTGGCCGAGTCGCTGGAGCAACACGGCTACGACGTGGCTGTGCTCAACGGCGATGTGCCCCAGACCCAACGGGAGCGCACCATCGAGCGCCTGCGGGATGGCCGGGTCAACGTGTTGGTGGCCACTGACGTGGCGGCCAGGGGCCTCGACGTTGACCGCATCGGCCTGGTCATCAATTACGACATCCCCTTTGATGGCGAGGCCTATGTGCACCGCATCGGCCGCACCGGTCGGGCCGGCCGCAATGGTGAGGCGATCCTTTTCCTGACGCCGCGGGAACGTCGCTTCCTCGGGGGTATGGAGCGCGCCGTGAATCAGCCGATCGAAGCGATGGAGGTGCCCGGCAACGCCAGCATCAATCAGCACCGCCTCGACCGCCTGCGCCAGAAACTCACCACGACCTTGCAGCAGCCGGTCTGCAATCCCGAGGAAAGGGCCCTACTGGCGGAGATCCTGCAACGGGTGGCCCAGGAGCAGTCCTGCAGCCCCGACCAGCTGGCCCTGGCCGCCCTGGAACTGGGGCTGGGCGGCAAGCCCCTGCTGCTCCAGGGTGAGGAGCGCTGGGGTCAATCCCGTCCCGGTGCCCCCACCAGGGAGCGAGACCGCGACCGTGGCGACAGGGAGCGGGGCGGCGAACGCCGTTCGTTCAACGACCGCAACCAGGAGCGCAACGAAGACGGCCCCGAGGACAATATGGAGCGGTTCCGCATCGAAGTGGGCTGGCGCGATCGGGTCAAGCCCGGGAACATTGTGGGCGCCATCGCCAACGAATCCGGTCTCGCCGGTCGTTCGATCGGAAAGATCCGCATCTTCGATGCCCACAGCACCGTCGACCTGCCCAAGGGCATGCCTGAAGACGTCTTCGCGGACCTTCGTCGCCTGCGGGTGATGAACAAGGAACTTCAGATCTCCCGACTGGGCTCCTGATTCCCCTCGCCGGCGTTCACCACGCCGCCTTCCCATGCCTTCCCAGCAGTGGCCCCGATTGCGATCTCCCCGAGAGCTGCCAGGCCTCGGCTGGCTGAGCCTCAGCCTGCTTGCCCTGGCAGCTCTGGGGCCGACGGGGAGCCCGGCGGAGGCGGTTTCCGGCCCCATCCTTGAGGTGGTGCGCTCCTTCTGCCTCTCCGCCTTCGAGACGGAACTGGCCCAGTCCGGCAAGAAGGCTCCCGACGGGATGGCCCACTACGCCTGCAGCTGCGTGGCCGATCGCATCACGAGCGGCAGCAGCATCGCCTCCGCCCGCAGCAGCTGCAGGGACGCCACCTCAAAGCGCTACCCGATCTGATCGAGGCCTTCACGTCAGGCACACATCCGGGTGACCTCCTCGCTGGCCATCGCCTGGCGATCACTGACCGTGAGCTGCTCCACAACGGCGATGAGGGACATCTGAACTTCGTGACTTTCGTTAGCCACAAGGACCTGGAGCAGGTCGAACAGATCCTGGGTTCCGAGCTCGCCATCCTCATGCCAGGTGAGGCTCCAGGGAACGGGGGCGGTTTTCATGGGATCAGCTTGATCAGGGTTTGCTGACAATGGAGCGTCCGGGCCTGGGCCGGAAAAACCTTCGGAATTGCTTCGCTTCCGCTTCAAACTTCTCCATAGAGACTCTGGCCTCGGTTGTAGGCTTCCTCCAGTTCCATACCGCTCTGGATCCCTTCGGCACGCAACGCCGGCTCAGGCCCAACAGAACCGTCCCCTCCCCTGGATCCGTTCTGACCTCCATGCCGACCGCCTGCTTCCCATGGGATTCCCGACACCGGAGGAATCCGTTCCAGCTTTTTCATTGAATGACCATCTACGTCGGCAACCTCTCGTTCCAGGCTGAACGCGAGGACCTTCTCGATCTCTTCGGCCAGTACGGCGAGGTCCGTCAGTGCAGCCTTCCCCTCGACCGGGAAACGGGTCGCAAACGCGGCTTTGCCTTCATCGAACTGGCCGACGATGCCTCCGAGCAGAAGGCCATCGACGACCTGCAGGACGTCGAATGGATGGGGCGGATGATCCGGGTCAACAAAGCCACACCCCGTGAAGGTGGCGGTGGCGGGGGACGCTCCGGTGGCGGCGGCTACGGCGGCGGCGGCGGCGGCGGTGGTCGCCCCGGCGGTGGCGGCGGCCGCTCCGGCGGTGGCGGCAGCTACGGGGGTGGTGGCGGTGGTGGCGGCTACGGCGGTGGCGCTGGTGGCGGCTATGGGGGTGGTGGCGGAGGCGGCAATCGCTGGTGACGCCCGCGGCCCCCATGGCCGTTGATGGCGTCGGGGCGCCAACCACCCCAACACCCGGCCTAAGGCGTCTGTTCGCCAGCCTTCGGCCCCACCTTCGGCTCGTTCGACTCGCAGCCGCCTGTTCGGTCCTCAACAAACTCTTCGACCTCGCCCCTCCGGTCCTCATCGGTCTGGCGGTCGATGTGGTGGTCCAACAGCGCACCTCCTGGCTGGCCGCACTCGGCTTCAGCACCGTTCCCGGTCAGCTGGGGGTACTGGCGGTGCTCTCGTTCCTGGTCTGGAGCGCCGAATCCCTTTTCGAGTACCTCTACGCCCTGCTGTGGCGACGCCTGGCCCAGACCGTGCAGCACGAGCTGCGCATCGAGGCCTACGACCACCTCCAGCACCTGGAGATGGGCTTCTTCGAGGCCGGCAGCAGCGGGCGTCTGCTCACGGTTCTCAACGACGACATCAACCAGCTGGAACGCTTCCTCGACCAGGGAGCCAACGAGATCCTGCAACTGGTCACCACCGTTCTGGCGGTGGGCGGCACCATGCTCGTGCTGTCCCCCACAGTCGCGGGGGTCTCCTTCCTGCCGATTCCGGTGATCCTGTGGGGGTCCCTGCGTTTTCAGCGGCGCCTGGCCCCCCGCTACCGGGAGGTACGCGAGCGGGCCGGTGACCTGGCCAGCCTGCTGAGCAACAACCTCGGCGGCATGCTGACCATCAAGAGCTATGCGGCAGAGGACTGGGAGAAGCAACGGCTGGTCGCCCAGAGCCAGGCCTACCGCGCCAGCAACGGCCAGGCGATCCGCCTGTCAGCCGCCTTCATCCCCCTGATCCGATTCGCGATCCTGTTCGCCTTCCTGGCGATCCTGGTGATCGGCGGCCTGCAGGCCTGGAGTGGCGCCATCGCCATCGGCACCTACAGCTTTTTGGTCTTTATCACCCAGCGCCTGCTCTGGCCGCTCACCACCCTGGGCCGCACCCTCGACGACTACCAACGCGCCATGGCCTCCACCCATCGGGTGATGGACCTGCTGGACACCCCCATCGCCATCCCCAGTGGCGACCGGCCGCTTCCCTTCGCCGCCGTCCGCGGACACCTCCGTTTCGAAGCGGTTGACTTCGCCTATTCCGGCCGCGACAGGCTTCTGGAAGGCTTTGATCTGGAGGTGCCAGCCGGTGCCACCCTCGGGATCGTCGGGGCCACCGGCTCCGGCAAGAGCACCATCGTCAAGCTGCTGCTACGGCTCTATGCGATCCAGGCGGGCCGGATTCTTCTCGACGGCGTGGCGATTGAAGAGCTGACCTTGCAGGACCTGCGCCGGGCCATCGGCCTGGTCAGCCAGGAGGTGTTTCTCTTCCATGGCACTGTGGCCGAGAACATCGCCTACGGCAGCTTCGAGGCCAGCCGCGGGGCTATCGAAAGGGCCGCCAGCCTGGCCGAGGCGACCACGTTCATCCAGGAGTTGCCCCAGGGTTACGACACCGTGGTAGGCGAGCGGGGCCTGCGCCTGTCCGGAGGCCAGCGGCAGCGCATCGCCCTCGCCCGGGCGATCCTCAAGGACCCGCCGGTGCTGGTGCTGGATGAGGCCACCGCCGCCGTCGACAACGAAACGGAGGCGGCGATCCAGCGCTCCCTCGACAGGATCACCGCGGCACGCACCACCCTGGTGATCGCGCACCGACTGAGCACGGTGCGCCACGCCGACCGGATCGTGGTGATGGAACGCGGCCGCATCGTCGAGAGCGGCGGGCACGACGATCTGCTCGCCAGGAACGGGGCCTATGCCGCGCTCTGGCGCGTACAGACCGGACTGAGGCCGGAGGAAGCCCTGCGCTGAGTCCAGGGGCTTAGTTTGGATTGAATGAAAATGTCCAAGCCCAGGTCGGCGCGTCGACGTGCCCCCATTTTCTTCGCCATGGCCTGTGGCCTTGGAGCGGGCCTGTTGCTGGCTGGGCCCCTGGCCCAACTGATCTCAGCACGATCCAGCGCCGAGGCCGGCGCCGCACTCACCAATCCCTTCGCCGCCTGGAGCGGCGGCATGGGCCGTCAGGATGTACTGATTCTGGGCACCGACGTGGGCGGCGGCAACACCGATGTGATCGCCACCCTGCGCATCGATGGCAACCGCACCAGCATCACCCAGATCCCGCGCGACACCTACATCGAGGCCGAAAGTTTCGGCCCGGTCAAGATCAACGCCCTCTACAACCTCGGCGGCATCGAAGCGGTGAAGCGGGAGATTTCCCAACGTCTCGGCCGTCCCATTCAGCACCATCTGGTCGTCAATCTCTCCTCCATCCGCCAGATGGCCGACGTGCTGGGCGGCATCGAGGTGGATGTCCCCAAGCGCATGCTCTATGAAGACCGAAGCCAGGGACTGTCCATTGATCTGCAGCCTGGGATGCAGACCCTGCGTGGCAAGGATCTGGAGGGCTTCCTGCGCTTCCGCCATGACGAAACCGGCGATCTCGGCCGCATGGACCGCCAGCAACTGGCCCTGAAGTCCCTGTTCCGCAAGCTGACCCGGCCGGAATACCTGGTGCGACTGCCGGCCCTGATGATGGCGGCCCGCAAAGACATCAAAACGGACCTCGGGCCGATGGAGCTCGGCGGCCTGATCACGGCCATGGGCAGCACCCAGCTCGACACCCAGCGACTGGACGGACGGCCCTTCTACAAGGACGGCATCAGCTACTGGGACGCCGTCTGGCCGACCCCGGAGGGGGATCCACTGGAAGCCGAGGGCGACGGCCAGGTCAACGCTACGAACGGCCGCCACCGCTTTCTTTTTTGAGATCTTCAGGCTGAGGAAGAGCGGCTTCATCACTGTCGACGGAATGGCCGTTGCGGTCGGAAAGGGTGATCAAAGCCAGGCCGAGGGCCATCAGGACCGGCACCGGACTCGAGACGGCCACCGTGACGCCAAGGGCGGCGGTGAACCAGATTGAGGCGGCACTGCTCAGACCACGCACCTCCGGGATGCCGTGCTTTGGACGGACCGGGGGCACCAGGATCTCGCCGGCTCCCAGAAAACCGACGCCCGTCGCCACTCCCTGGATCACCCGGCTGCGGGCCTGGGGGTCGGAGCCAGCCGCCAGAACCATCAAACAGGCACTCATTCCCACCAGCACATGCACCCGCAGCCGGTTGGGATGGGCCCGACTGCCGTGATGGGCGCGGTTGATCCCCACGGCCAGTCCGCAGAGCACCGCCATGCCAAGCCGCAGCAGGGCTTCCAGATCAGGGCTCAGCGAGAGGACCATGGCGGCCCGTTCCAATACAAGAGAGTTCCAACCCTCGCGCATCGGCGTACAGCCCTGGCGTAACGGCAAACAGCCCGGGACCATGAAGCTCCAAAGGCTCCTGCCTGCCCCGCGCTTCGAGGTCCGTGCGATCCGCCTTGCTTCGCAACAGCCTGCGGCTCGGGGTGGCCGCCTTCGTCACAGCGGCGCTGTCGCTCTGGTTCGAGCGCATCGCCTACGTGTGGTACCCGATGCTGGCCGTGATCACGGTCATGGAAGACGGTGACGACCTCAGCCTGCAGGCCGCCAAGGTGAGGGTGTTTGGCACCATCACCGGTGGCCTGGTGACCTTTCTGGTCCACACCGTGCTGGCCGGCTGGCAGGGGGTGCTGGTGTCGCTGCTGCTGATGCTGCCCCTGCTGCGCTGGCTGGGCTGGCAGTCGGCGGCCGGGACAGCGACGCTGGTCAGCCTGATGTTCCTGATGATTCCGAGCCACGTGGCCCTGAACTGGGACTACGTGTTCAACCGCACGCTGGACACGTCCGTCGGCTGCGTGATTGCGATTCTGGTGGGACTGCTGTTCTGGCCCCGGCGCGGATTCGACCGGCTGATACGACTGGAAGTGGGACTGCGCGACGGCTACATCGCCCAGTTGCAGCGTCAGTGGGACTGGTTCGAGGGCCGGGGGGAACGGCCCCTGCCCCTGCCCCCGGCCCAACTCAGCCACGACCTGGTGGCCATGGAACAGCTGGTGGCCCAGGAGCGCCGTGGTCCCCACGGCCGGCGGATGCAGGGACAGCGCTGGGCCCAGCGGCTGCAGCTCTGGGGGTCGGTCCAGCACCACTGGGTGCAGTGGGAGCGGCTGCTGGCTGGCCTTCCAGACCGCCTCCGCCCAGGCACGGACCACGGCGCCGATGGCGGCAACGATCCGCTGGCGGAAAGCCTGGCGCACATGGGGGCCCTGCTCCAGGGGGGGTCCCCGCCGGTCGCGGCCCTAGATCCCCGACGATGGCAGGCCCTGGCCCGGCACCGATCGCTGCCCCTGCTGCCCCTGCTCGCCCTGGCCCAGGAGCAGCCGCCGCTGCTGGCGAGCCTGCGCACCCTGAGCCTGGTGGCCCGATGCTGATTCGCCGCTCCGAACTGCGCCTGGCCCTGACGGCCGGACTGATGAACGGCTTCGGCGCCCTGGCCCCGGTGGCCTATGGCTTCTACGCCCCCTTGGCGGTGCTGGTGGTCTGCACCGGCACCTACGGGGGCTCCATCGGCCTTGGCCGTCAGCGGCTGCTGGGGTCGGTGGCGGGAGCCGTGGTGCTGGTCGTGTCGTTCACCGGCCTCAGCCACCTGCCCCTGCCCCTGGGGCTGAGCCTGGCCCTCGTTGCCATGCGGTTGCTGGGGGCGGCCCTGGGGCTGGAGGTGGGCTACAAGGTGGGCAGCAACATCATCGTGATGGGCTGGTTGGTCCACGACGGCGAGCTGGGAATCTGGGTCCCGGTGCGGCTGTTCTGGACCGTGGCCGGCATCCTGGTGGCCCTGGTGTCTCTGCGCCTCTTCTGGCCTGACCTGGCGGTGGAAACCAACCGGCAGCGGCTGCGGCGGTTCCTGGCCGACCTCGGCGCCGCCCTCGTCGGCCAGGCCGACCGCATCGAAGCCCCTGCTGCCCCCCTTCCCCCGGGCGCCATGGCGGCCGACCAGCGACTGGAGCTGCAGATGGCGCAAGGTTTGCGCCGTCAGCTGGTGGGGCTGCGCGAGGCCATGCCGGCGGTGGCCGACGAGCTGGGGAACAACCCCACCAGCCACGCCACGTTTCGTCTCTTCCAGCTCCTGAATGGGGCCGGCTCCCAACTCGTCGGTGTCGTCGACGGGCTGCGGCTTCTGGAGCACACGCCATCGGATCGCGGCCCGCTGGAGGGGGTCCATGGGGCCCAGGCGGAACTGCTGCGGGCGGTGGCCGCACGCCTGGAGCAATGGAACCATTGCCTGGAAGTGCCCCACCGGCACCGGCCAGCACCCCCGAGCACGCACCTTGAACCACCACCTCTTTGGGAGAGCCTGGAACGATGGCTGCACGATCCGGAACTCGATGGCTTCGATCTGATTCTTTTGCAGCGCAATGCCAGCCGGCTGATGCTCTGCGGCCAAGCCCTGCACAGCATCGAGCAGACGGAGCACAGCTGGCGAGCCCTGGGGGAGGCCCGCGGCTGAGCCATGGGTGGACTGCGCCGCTCTCCGCCGAAGGCCCCCGGGCTCTGGTCGCCACTGGCCCTGCCGCTGCTGCTGACCAGCGCCGTACCCGGCGCGGCCGAGCCGATCGAACCTGAGGGAAGCCCGTCGCCAGCACCGGTGCCCTTGCTCAGGCTCGAGCCAGGCTGGGGCCGCCTCCAGCAGACGCTGGGTCTGCCTGCCTGGGTCGATCTGGATCTGGAGGTCCTGGCCGAACCGATGGGCAACCCTGCCGGTGGTCTGGTCCGCGAAGCGACCTGGATCCAGCAGACGACCCTGGCGCTGACCCTGAGGGTCCCCACGGACCCTTCCCGCTCACCGGGGAGGGAATGGGACCGCTGGGCCATGCATGTCGCCATCGCCAGCTTCAATGGCGACCCCCTCTATGCGCAGAGGTTGGGGGCGGTGCTGTCGCTGCAGGAGGTGGCCAATCCGGTGGGGCTCTGGCTCACCCGCGCCAGCCTCCAGCGCCGATCCGACGACGACCGCTGGAGCCTGGAGGCGGGGTCGGTGAGCATGAGCCCCGATCTGTTCAGCACGCCGATCGAGGACTTTTACGTGCATGACGCCCTCAACGGGGCGCCCGTGCTGTTCTCGATCCCCAACTTTCCCATCTTTCCCGTCGCCACAACGGGCGCCCTGCTGAGGCTGCGGCCAACACCAGCCAGCACCCTGCGGCTGGCCAGTTTTGATCTGGCCGCGACCAACGCGGTGGCAGGGCTCTTGGGGACATCCAGCGGCCTTCCCCCCGGACGGGGCTGGACCCATCAGCTGCAGTGGAGCTATGCCGCCCCCTGGCTGAACCGCCACCTGACGGCCCCGATCGCCGCCTGCCACCAAGGTGCCGGCTTCAGGGCCCGACGCGGGAGCTGTTCCCAACCGGTGCTGGTGGAGCGCCAACTACCCGGAGGCCTGCTGCAAGTGGCGGCCTATGCCGGCACCGGACCGAACCGGGGGCTGTACGGCAGCGCCACCGTGCCGATTCACCTGCCCTGGGGCCTCGACCACAGGCTCTGGGGAACCGCAGCCGCAGGGTTCGACCCCGCCACCAATCCGACGCCCAGCTATGTCGGGGGCGGTCTGGTGAGTCAGGGAGTCCTGCCTGGCCGGCCCTTCGACCTGCTGATCCTCGGTCTAGCCCGGACGGGCTTCAGCCCGACCATCAGTCCCGGCCTCAGCCATGAAGGTGTGGTGGAACTCGGCTACCAGCTGCGGATCAACCGGTCGTTCAACCTGCAGCCCAGCCTGCAGTGGATCGTCAACCCTGGCGGAGCCGGCCGGGTGCCCGGAGTGTTCGCGGTGGGGTTGCAGCTGGGTTTGAGCTTTTAGGAGCCGGGGTGGCCGGTGTCGAGCAAACTGGGCGCTGGATGGGGGGGACGGCGAGCCATGGGGGGCAGCGGAACGGGTCGGCCCCTGGCCAGGTGGATCCTCGCGGGGCTGGCATTGGCTGTTGGCCTCGGATCAGGGCCGCTGGCGGGTCAGCCCCTGACGGCCGCCAGCAGCGGAGACGTGCGGCGCCTCGAGCGCCGCTGGAACGAGCTGGATCGCCAGATCCGAGCCCTTGAAGAGCTGCTGCCAGCGGAGTCGGAACCTCTCAACGGCGGCGCACCGGCCAACCCATCGCTGCCGCCGCAGAACACCGCGCCCCTGCCACCACTAGCGCTGCCGGAGGCCGGCAGCCTGCGCGAAGGCCAGCCCCAGGCCCTCAGCCTGGAGCAGACCCTGGCGATCGGCTTCGCCAACAGCCCCACCCTGCAGGCCCGCCGCGAAGAGGTGGCGGCGGGCCTGGCCGAGCTGCAAAGCCAGATGGGCACCTACTGGCCGCGGATCTCGGCCTATGCCGCCGGTGGCACCGACCAGGCGAGCACCAGCTTCTTTTCCCCCACCGGCTCGGGAACCCTGTTCGCCCCCAGCAACCCGTTCTTCATTCCCCCCGGCGGCAGGGCGTCTTTCAACACCAACGCCAATGCAATGGCTGCCGGCCTGCAGCTGCGCTATGAGCTGCTGGATTTCGCCCGCACGCCGAAGGCGCGGGCCGCCCTGGCGAGTCTGCGCAGCAGCCGGCTGGCCTACGCCGATGCCCTGCGGCGGCTTCAGCTGACCCTGAGCGAGAGCTACTACCAGCTGCAGCGGGCCGACCAACTCGTGCGCATCCGCGAGGCCGTGGTGCGCAACGACCTGCTGATCCTGCAGGACAGCCTGGATCTCAAGCAGGCGGGGCTGGTTCCCCGGCTGGATGTGTTGCGGCGCCAGGCGATCGAAGCGGACGGCCAGGAACAGCTGATCGCCGCCTTGGCGGACCAGGCCATCGCCCGCCGGCGGCTGGCGGCCCTGCTCAACCTGCCGCCCCAGCTGACCCCCGCCGCCGGCGACCCGGTCCGCCTCCAGCCGCGCTGGCCCCTGGATCTGGAAGCCAGCCTGGTGGCCTCCTACCGGAACAACCCAGAGCTGGAAGCCCTTCTGGCCACCCGCGAAGCCCTGCTGCTGCAGAAGGATGCCGTCGCCGCCGGGCTGTTGCCGAAGCTGTCGCTGTTCGCCAGGGCAGGGGCCAGTGCCAGCAATGCCAACAGTTGGAATGTGGGGGTCGCCGATGGCGGCTGCTGCGGCGCCACCGTCGCCACCTCCCTGAACACCTACGGCAGCGACTGGTCGGTGGGCCTGGCGGTCAGCTGGCTGCTCTTCGACGCCGGGACCACCCGGGGACAGGCACGGGCCCTGGCCCGCCGAGGGGCGGCCGTGGCCCAGCAGTACGCCGCCCAGCGCAACGACATCCGTCTGCGGATCGAGCAGGCCTTCTTCGGCCATGAAGCCAGCCTGGCGCGGCTGGTGGCCGCCAGGCGCGGCGTGGCGGCAAGTCTGGAGGCTTTCCGTGATGCCCGCCTCCGCTATCAGGCGGGTCTGAGCAACGAGCTGGATCTCTCCAACACTCAGGAGCGCCTGATCGCCAGCCTCGTGCAACGCCTTGAGGCCACCGTGAACGTGAACGTCACCTACGCCCAGCTGCTGCGCGAACTGTTGCCCATGCCCACCGATCCGGACGCGCCGGTTCCGGCCCGCCTGCAGTTGGAGCCATGACGCCTCCCCCTGCAACCCTCGGCGACGTCCAGCCTGACGGGAACCTGCGCCGGGGCCAGGTGCTCGCCCTGCTAGCGGCCGCGCTGCCGCTGCTGCTGCTGCTGCAGCCCTACCAATGGCTTTCGGCTCTGGGTTTCCGTCTGCAGCGGGCCTGGCCCCTGGGCGAGGGAGGAGGTGTCCGCGGAGGCAGCCTGCTGCTGGTGTTCGCCGGCACGGCACTGCTGACCCTGCTGGCGAATGGCCCCCTGAAGGGAAGCCGGGGGGGCGGCCTCACCGGGGTACTGGCCCTGCAGCTGGAGCCGGTGCAGCAGGGTCCGGCCCGTTCTGCGGCTTTGGCCTCCCTGGATCTGAAGCGCCAGCTGGCCCGCCTGCCGCTGCTGCTGCTCACCCATGGCGCCAGCCTCACCGTAGGTCTTGAATCCCCCTCCGCCTCGCTGGGGGCGAGCCTGCTGCTGGCGCTGCGAGCCAGGCTGGCCCCCCTCAGGCGTCTGCCCCTGCCGGTCCTGCTGGCGATCGGTGCCGGAGCCGGCCTGGGCATGGCCTTCAACTCCGTCCTGTTGGGGGTTACCTATGCCATCGAGGAACTGTGTCGCCGGCGCTCGGCCGCCCTCATCAACGGCACCCTGCTGACCACGGGCCTGGGGGTGCTGATCGGAGCCACCACCGGCCTCTGGCAGCGCATGGCCGAAGCGGCTCCCGCCCACCATGCCGGCCTCACCTTGCTGATGGGCAGCGGCGGCCACCTGATCGCGCCGGCCCTGTTGCTGACCTTGGGGGCGGGATGGCTGGGTGGGTTGTTCACCGCCTGTACCGCCTGGACGGCCAGACGCTGGGGCCAGTGGCTCTCCATACCGGCACGTCCGGGGGGATCGGCCCTTCCAAGGCCCTTGATCTGGGCACTGGGGGCTGCTTTGGTGATCAGCCTGGCGGCCGTGGCCAGCGATGGCTGGAGTCTCAACGACGGCCAGTTACTGATCTTACGGATGGCCTATGGCGAGGATCGCCCGGGTCTCGAGGTCCTGCCCTGGCGCTTGCTGGCCTCGGTGCTGAGCATCGCCATCGGCGCCCCCGGCGGTGTCATGCACGACGCCATGTCCCTGGGGGCCCTGCTGGCGGGGCCCCTGATCGGCGATCTTCCGCCCCTGGAACGGCAGTTGCTGGTGTGGATCGGAGCGACGGCACTGTTCAGCGGCGCCTGCCGCACCCCCCTGTTCTGCGCCCTGTTCGTCGCCCAGATCGCCGGCAATGGCGCCCTGGTGCCCCTGCTGCTGCTCGTGGCTGCCCTGGCGGCGCCGATCGGACGCTGGGTGTGGGCGGCGACATGGAACGAGGTGCAGCTGGAACGCTGGCTTGAGTCTCACGAAGTCAACATGGCAGAAAAGATGAAAGAAGACTGAGTCGTCGGTCTACGCCATTTCTACAACTGGCTGAATGACTGAAGCAGCAGTTAAGGCGCAGCAAGGAATGGGGAGCATGGGCAAAAGACGCTAATATTCCCCACGGTTGTTGCGGCCCATCAGCACATGCTGGCCGCATGTGGAACAGCAGACAAAGCTCCCCTTCCGAACTGGCCTTTCCAAGCTGGTTTCCTGCCCCTCCATATTGCCACTGTTGTCCAGGCCCATGAATTCCAGAGGGATGCATTGAAATCGCCCAAGACCCCAGAGGACGAAAAGCTCCGCCTCGCCAAGCTCCGCTCATTGCGGCTCCTGGATACGGGAGACGACATCCGTTTCGACCGCCTCACCAGGATGGCCGGGCGTATCTTCCAGGTGCCGATCTGTGTGATCAGCCTCGTTGACGAAGATCGGCAATGGTTCAAATCCTGCGTAGGTCTGAGGATCTCAGAAGTTGCCAGAAGTGTGTCCTTCTGCGGGCATGCGATTACTGGCTCCGATGTATTGATCGTGGAAGATACCACTGAGGACGAGCGTTTTTTCGACAATCCCATGGTCCTGGGTGACCCCCACATTCGCTTTTACGCCGGATGCCCCCTGACCATTGATCAGCGCAAGATCGGCACCCTCTGCATCGCCGACGACTCACCCCGCTCCCTGAATCAGGACCAGATCGACACCCTCAGGGACCTGGCCAGCCTGGTGGAGCAGGAGTTGGTGGCCAGCCTGCTGGCCACCAAAGATGAGCTCACCGGCCTGGACAACAGACGCGGCTTTCTAGCTCTTGCCCAGCAGAGTCTGCAACTCTCTACCCGCCAGGGATTGCCTGTTTCGCTGCTTTATCTGGACCTCGATCATTTCAAGACCATCAACGACCTTCACGGCCATGGGGAAGGGGATCTGGCCCTGATCACCTTTGCCGATCAGATCAGGCATGTCTGTCGCGATTCCGATGTCGTTGCCAGGCTTGGTGGTGATGAGTTCGTGGTGCTTCTGATCAACTCCACCCGGGAACAGTCAGAGACGGTCATCCATCGCATCAAGGAAGCTTTGATGCACGAAAAAGGACTCTCGGGCAAAATCTACAATCTTGATTTCAGCTATGGAATCACCTCTTATCAACCCGAAAGGCATGAAACGATCGCCGAACTCCTTGCCGATGGCAATGCTCTGATGCACGAAATCAAGCTGCTTCGATGTGAGGATCAGGTCGCCGGCAGTCCTGCGGAAACAGCAGCAACCACAACGGATAGCTCCTGGTCAGGCTTCGCCCACAGGTTCCAGGAGACCGCCGGCTGAGCGGATCACCGGAGCGTGCGCGAGCGTGCGCGCTGTTTTGAGCAAGGTTGTTGGCAGGGTTTGGGAACCGCAGGCGTCACTCCGGCCGGGAGGAGATCCAGCGCTCCATCCTGTAGCCCAGGATCACCAGCAGCACCACCAACCAGAACCACAGTTCCGGTGGATTGGCGTTGCACAGCACCACCAGAAGAACCACTTCACTCATCAACCAGGGAAGTTCCTGGCGCAGTAAGGGATTGCGGATCTGCCACCAGCGTCGTTCACTCATGGCAACGGCCCGCTTTGGCGCAGGGAGGGGCGGTCCCAAAGGCGATCCATGCGAAGTGTGCGGTAGCCGCCGGTGAGGGAGCGCAGCCCTGGAATCACGTAGGTGATCGGTGTGCGCCATTCCACGTAGGCATGGGCGGCAATGGTGAGGCCTTCCCGCACAGGGAAGACGCCGCTGCCGCCCGAAAGGGTCCAGCGGTAGCCGTCCCGGCTGGTGGGATCCCGCTCCAGCTCAATCTCCGTGCGCATCACCGGACCCCGCTTGAGCAGGTCACGGGCCAGCTGGGGGTTGCCGATGGTGGTGGAGATGTCTTCCTCCGTGGCCGGCAGAGCCAGGACCTGGGTCACCTTGCCCACAATTCCACCAAACCGGCCCCGCTGGTCCCAGAGGGGCACCACCTCCACCGGCAGACCCACCGGCAGACGCCGGGCATCGGCGGGGGCGAAATAGGCCACGGCCCGCAGGATCGGCGCCCGCACGCCGGTGCTGGAAGTGGCACGGCCCAGGGTGCCCAGGCGCTGTCCGGTGGCAACCGTCTGGCCCTGGATCACCTGCAGATCCAGCACCGTACCGTCACGGTCGGCCAGCACCTGGCCGTCGTAAGCCAGACGGGCCTCGGTGACCCGGATCTGGCGGCGCATGTCGTCGATCTGATACCGGCGGCGCAAGGCCTGGGTCTGGATGTCGAGCTTGACCTGCTCGTAGCTGGTCAGCAACTCCTTCTCCTGGATCCTGACCGCATCGAGACTGACGCTGGTGCTGGTCAGACCCTGCTCAGCCGCCACCACCTCGGAAGCCAGGGGGGCCACCACCTCCCGCTGGCTCAGCCAGCGAAGGTTGCGCACCTTCTCCGCATAGGTGGCCGCCAGCTCCTCGTAGCGGCGCCGATCCTGGGCCAACTTGGCCAGGGAGGTGTCGACGCTGAGCTTTTCGCTGGCCAACCGCAGGCCATCCCGACGGTCAAGTTCCCGGTTGTCGCGCTCCAGCTGGGCCAGGTTGCCGCGTTGCTGCTGCAGCTGGCGATCGAGCACCGGCAGGTACAACTCCATCAGCACCTGCCCCTTGCGCACCTTCTGCCCCACGGCCACCCGCAGGCGCCGCACCTGACCACCGGCGCGGGCATCGAGCAGGCCGGCGGTGTCGGGGTAAAGCAACACCCCCTGCCCCATCACCTCTGTGGGCACGGGCCAGAACAGCACCCACAGCCCCAGGGCCCCACCCATGGCCACCAGACAGGCCCCCACCTGGCCCCGATCACCAAGGCCCCGCCAACGGCGGCGCAAGCCAGCGGCCGGCCGCAGGGGCGGCGCTGCACCGGTCGGGGGAGCGGACGTGGCCATCGCCCGCCAGCATGCTGGATGGGAGCCCACCTGTCAGCCCGCCAGGACGCCCAATCCGGCCAGGGCCGACTCATCGGCCACGCCAGCGATCACATCGGCCAACAGGGGAGCCAGCACCGGCACCTGGGCAAAGGCGCCGCCAAAACCACTGAACACCCACAGGCCCGCCGCCCCAGGCAGCCGGCCCACCAAGGGAAGCCCGCCGCTGCAGAAGGCCACCGGCACCTGGCGGTAGGGGCCTGGCAGGGCCGCCAGCAGCGGGTCGAGTCCGGCCAGTCCCTGGCGCAATCGCCCTTCCATGACCGCCGTTGCCGGCGGCTCGCCGCGCTCCAGACCCGGCCGCACCAGGCTGATCTGGCCCAGCAGCAGCCCTGCGCCCCAGGGGGCGCAACCGGCATCGACGATCCAACGCTCCTGCTCCAGCCCCGGCGCCGCACTCTCCAGAGCTGGACGCTGCCAGTGACGCGGCTGCACGATGCGGCGCTGCATGGCGTGCCGCCACCAGGGGCTGGCGGACCGTGGCGGCAGGGTCGGCCGTGCCGGCAGGGCCAGCACCCCGGCCCAGCTGACCCGGTGACGGTTCGGCAAGGCGGGGGCGAGGGCGCGGCAACCGGCCCCGGCCGCCAGCACCACCTGCTCCGTCAGCAGGGGTCCCCCGGGCTCCAGCGGCAGCTGCCAGCCAGCGGCCTCCGGCCGTGGCGGGGCCAGGACCCGCGCCCGCCGCAGGTCCACCCCGGCGGCCACCAGCACCCCGGGCAGGGCCGCCATCAGCACGGAGCTGTCCACCTGGGCGAAGGGGGGGCGCAACAGGGAAGTGCCCCAGCCGCCGCCATGGAGGCGCAGGCCGCAGCCCCGCCAGCCGAGAGAACCATGCCGGCCCTGCAGCCGGCGCCAGCGCTCAGGGGCCTGGCGCAGCAGCGGGCCGAGACTGCCAGGGGCCCCGGCCCACCAGGCCACCCCGCCGTAACTGACCGCCGTGGCGGTGGCCTCTGCCGCGTCGATCAGCGTCACCGGCAGGCCCCGCTCCACCAGCTCCAGGGCCAGCAGACTGCCTGCCAGGCCGCCACCCACGATGGTCAGCCGGCCGGGGGCGGACACCCCTAGATCTGCAGCGTGAAGGATCCGATCACCACGGTGAACAGCTCCTTCACCTTGTTCCAGCGGGCTTCGTTGGTGCTGGCGGCAAAGGTGTACAGCCGGCCACGGTCCACCACCACCGTGGCGAGCTCGTGGCGGTCCCGGTCGGCCAGATGGACCGTGTACTCCAGGTCGTAGTAGGTGCGGCCGCCCTGCTCCCGCTGGTGGGCTTCCACCAGTTCGGCGTCACGGCCGCTGCCCTCTGGTGAGATGACGCTGCGGCGCAGGGTCTCGCCCACTTCGACGGCACTGCCCAGCTGGCTGAGATCCCGGTCGGGGGTGACCTCGGACACCACCAGGCTGAGGGTTTCATCGCTGTTGATCAGGTCGTGGAAGACGACCTGGGGGCCATTGCTGACCTGAACCCGGGTCCAGCCGGTGGGGTAAAGGAAGGCATAGCGACCGTCCGGGCTCTGGAAGGAATTCAAGCCCGCGGCAGCGGCGCTGCAACCCACCAGCATCAGGCTCAGCAGCAGGGCCGCGACCAGGGAGCTGCCCCAGCGTCGGCGCCCAGTGGCGGCAGGTGGAAGGGGCTGGTGGGTAGCAGGAAAACCCATGGCACGGGGCGAGGCAGGGGAGCTGGCGAGAGCCGGTGCCATCCTCACCCGGCGCCCCGCCTCGCGCGAGCGTGCCGCCTAGATTCACACCACCTGCAGCCGGTTCTCTGAGCGGTTTCACCCGACCCCTGGCCAGGCTGATCGACCAGTTCGAACGCCTGCCGGGCATCGGGCCCCGCACGGCCCAGAGGCTGGCCCTGCACCTGCTGCGCCAGCCGGAAGAACAGATCCGCAGCTTCGCCGATGCCCTGCTGGCAGCCCGCAGCCAGGTGGGACAGTGCCGTCGCTGCTTCCATCTTTCGGCCGAGGAGTTCTGCGAGATCTGCCGCAACGAAGAGCGTCGCAACGGCCAGATCTGTGTGGTGTCCGACTCCCGCGACCTGCTGGCGATGGAACGCAGCCGCGAATTCCATGGCCACTACCACGTGTTGGGCGGACTGATCTCGCCGATGGATGGCATCGGGCCGGAACTGTTGCAGATCCAGCCGCTGGTGGAGCGGGTCGACCGGGAGGGGGTGATCGAGGTGATTCTGGCCCTGACTCCCAGCGTCGAAGGCGACACAACCAGCCTTTACCTGGCCAGGCTGCTCAAGCCCTTCACCAGCGTCACCCGCATCGCCTATGGACTGCCGGTGGGTGGCGAGCTGGAGTATGCCGACGAGGTGACCCTGGCGCGGGCCTTTGAAGGGCGCCGCCGAATGGAATGAGCCCGCCGCCTGACCGCGCCACCATGACCGCCACCAGCCGCTACAGCGCCATGCCCCCCACGGAGCGGCTGCCGGAGTGGATCCGTCGCCCCCTCGGTGAGGCCTCGGCCACCGAACGGGTGCAGGGGGTGGTCAGGGAGCAGCGACTGCACACCATCTGCGAGGAGGGGCGCTGCCCCAATCGGGGCGAGTGCTACGCCGCCGGCACGGCCACCTTCCTGCTGGGCGGGCCCATCTGCACCCGCAGCTGCGCCTTCTGCCAGGTGGACAAGGGCAGGGCGCCGCTGCCCCTCGACGGGGGTGAAGCGGAGCGGGTGGCGGAGGCGGTGCAGGCGCTCAACCTGCGCTACGTGGTGCTCACCGCCGTGGCCCGCGACGACCTGGCCGACCATGGCGCCAGCCTGTTCACCGCTGCCATGGCCGCGATCCGGCGCCGCGATCCGCAGGTGCTGATCGAGGTACTCACCCCCGATTTCTGGGGCGGCCATGCCGACCCCGACCAGGGCCGCCGGTCCCAGCGGCAGCGGTTGGCCGCGGTGTTGGCCGCCGCGCCGGTGTGCTTCAACCACAACCTGGAGACGGTGCAACGTCTGCAGGGGGAGGTGCGCCGCGGCGCCACCTATGGCCGCTCCCTGGAACTGCTGGCCACGGCCCGGGAACTGGCGCCGGAGATCCCCACCAAATCCGGTCTGATGCTGGGGCTCGGCGAAACCGCCGCGGAGGTGGTGACCACCCTGGAACACCTGCGGGCCGCCGGCTGCCAACGACTCACCCTGGGCCAGTACCTGCGCCCCTCCCTGGCCCACATCCCCGTGGCCCGCTACTGGAGACCGGAGGAATTCGAGGAGCTGGGCGCCATCGCCAGTGACATGGGCTTCACCCAGGTGCGCAGTGGCCCATTGGTGCGCAGCAGCTACCACGCCGCCGTGGCGTAGCCGCAACGGCCTGATTGACGCGCTCAAAGGCGCAGCAGGAACGCCTCCCGGCGGTGGAAGTCGGGCTCAGGCCCCGGATGGGACAGGGCCCAGTAGCTCAGCCGCCCGCTGCGCTCCTCGATCACGCTGGTGATCCCCACCTGCAGCGGCACCTCCTCTGCGAGCCCCTGTGGCAACGACAGATCCAGGTGCAGGGTCAGCTCGGCAGCGTCGCGGATGAGGCGATGCGGCGGCAGGTCGTAGCCGGGCTCGGGCCGCAGACCATCGCGGTAGTCCTCCAGTCGGTAGAGGTTCCAATGGCCGGCCGGGGACAGATTCAGCTCCCAGTACGGCCGCTCCCCCTCAACAGCCCAGAAGCACTCGAAACAGGTCGTGGACCAGAGGCCATCCCGGCGCAAAGGTGCCACGACCGGCGCCGGCAGATGCACCGCCTCGATCGCTCCTCCCAGCCGCAAACGCAGCAGGAGTCGCGGGCCCTCGCGGTCGATCTCGCCCCCCAGCTGGAGGGCCGGCGACGCTGTGCCGTCATCAAAGGGGCACAGCGCGAAGCGCTGGGAAACGGACGCAGCCATCAGCAGCCAGCGGCGAGATCGGCCCTGAGCTCAGCGATCAGGTCCCGGATCTGAAGCTCCTGGGCCTCGATGCTCTCGGTGAGCCGGAATTGCACCAGGGCACGTTGCAGGTTGTGGCCCGGCTGGTCCGTTCTGAAATAAACGTTGCCTGCCAGATGATCGGTGAAGAACCGCAGGCCGAGCTCGAAGCTGATCAGGCGCATCGCCACATAGAGGTGGTCATAGTCGGCAGCGGTGAGAAACCCTGAAGCGGCGGCCAGATACCCGCTGAGCACCTCGCGGCAGAGATCCACATCGAAAGAAACGGCCTCCAGATCCGCCGTTTCCTCCCCCAGGGGATTGCAACAGGACCGCAGGCAGTCGCCGATGTCGTAGTGGATCAATCCCGGCTTCACCGTATCGAGATCCACCAGGGCGCAGGCCCGGCCGGAGCAGGCCTCCATCATCACGTTGTTGACCTTGGGATCGCCGTGGATGGGGCGAAGGCGCAGATGGCCGCTGTCCCTGGCCGCCTCCAGCACCGACGCAAAGTCCCGGCGCTCCTCCACAAAGGCCAGGCAGTGCCGCACCCCGTTCACTGCCGCGGCCGGCGCGTTGGCCACCACCACGTCGTAGTGCTCGAGATACCGGGGGGTGACGTGAAAACCCTCCAGGGTGTCGGCCAGTCCTGCCGGGGGCAGGTCACTGATCAGATGGTGGAAAACACCCAGTCCGAAGCCCACCTCCCTGGCCTGCTCAGCGCTAGCCACCACATCGAAGCTCCGGGAGGATTCGATGAAGGTGGTCAAGCGCCAGAAGCCACCGTCCCGTTCCACCCAGGGTCGTCGTTCGTCACGGCTCAGCAACACCCTGGGGTGCTCCCAACGGCGCTCACCCAGCAAGGCACAGCCCTGATTCAATCGCGCCTCCACATGCTCCGCGATGGCGATCATGTTGGCCATCACAAGCTCGGGCCGCAGAAACACCGTCCTGTTCAGGCGCTGCAGCACGAACCGCTGCAGCGGAGGCCCTTCGCAAACGACCAGGTAACTGTCGTTGACATTGCCGTTGCCCAGGGGATCCAGGCCAAGGATCCGACCCGGAAGATCGAACGCCGCAGCGATAGCGCTCAGGTCGTCGTGGGCGTCCCCCAGGGTCATGGGTGGCTGCAGCGGTGGAGGAGCGCGGATGATCGCATGCCTTGCTGGTCTGGAGACGACCGAAATGGCCCAGCAGCGAGATAGGCCATCAAGGCGGAGTCTGCCGGCGAGGGGACCCATCGGCCCAGCTTCCGAACTGACGGGAACCGCAGGAGATCCCCAGAAGTCATGCTATAAATCGATGGTCTGCCATTGAGGCGGACTTCATCTCAGGGATTCTGAGGTTTCACCATGAATCACGATGTTGCCGTCCTGATAGGACGCTTCCAGCCCTTTCATGAGGGGCATTTGTCATTGGTCGCATCGGCCCTTGAGAGGGCCGACCGCTTGCTGCTCTTGTTGGGCAGTCACCGTTGCGCCCCCGACACCCGCAACCCCTGGAGCAGTGAGGAGCGGGAGCGCATGATCCGCGCCGCCCTGCCGGCCGACTGGCAGCGCCGGCTGGAGGTGATCCCGATCCGCGACCACCTCTACTCTGACAATCTCTGGTTGGCGGAGGTGCAGCAGAAGGTGCTCGCCGCCACCGATGAGGAGGATCGGGTGCTGCTGGTGGGTCATAGAAAGGACCGCAGCAGTTACTACCTCGACCTCTTCCCCCAGTGGGATTTTCAGGACGTGCCCCTCAAGAATGCCGTCCACTCCACGGCCATTCGCCAGGCCTACTTCTCCGGCGCCGATGATTCCCAATGGGCCTCCCATGCGCCGGAGGCGGTGCGGGCTTTCCTCATGGACTACCGGGAAACGGGCCGCTACCGCTGGCTGCGCCAGGAGGCCGACTACATCGCCGGCTATCGTCAGATCTGGTCGGTGGCCCCGTTCCCGCCCACCTTTGTCACCACCGATGCGGTGGTTGTTCAATCGGGCCATGTGCTGGTGGTGCGCCGCCGGGTGCGGCCCGGCAAGGGGCTGATCGCCCTTCCGGGGGGCTACCTCGACCAGCAGGAGCGGCTGGTCGATGGGATGCTGCGGGAGCTGCGCGAGGAGACGGGCCTGAAGGTGCCCAGGCCGGTGCTGGAGGGCTCCATCGCCGACCGCCACGTCTTCGATGCCCCGGGGCGCTCCCAGCGCGGCCGGGTGATCACCCATGCGTTCCTGATCCAGCTCAAGGGGGGCGTCCTCCCCAGTGTCCGCGGCGGCGATGACGCCGATAAAGCCTTCTGGATGCCCCTGGCCGACATTTACGCCCACGAAGACAGCTTCTTCGAGGACCACGTCCAGATCATTCAGCACTTCATCGCCCGGATCTGACCACACCGCTGCCGGCGACGGCTGGCCCATCAACGCTTCAGGCCTGGGGAGACCGGGCCGGAGCCCTCCATCCACCCCGTGCGGAGCGCACACCATGGATTTCAATCTTCTGCTCGACACCGACAGCTACAAAGGCAGCCACTGGCTCCAATACCCCCCCGATCTCACCGCCATGGGGGCCTACCTGGAGAGCCGCGGCGGCGAGAACCCCGACACGCTGTTTTTCGGGTTGCAGATGCTGCTGCAGACCACTTTGGAGCGGCCCGTCAGTCAAAACGATGTCGAGGAGGCCGCCGACCTCTGGACCGCCCACGGCCTGCCGTTCAACCGTGAGGGCTGGCAGCGCCTGGTCAGCGTCCACGGCGGCCGCCTGCCCCTGCGGATCCGGGCCGTCCCCGAGGGCAGCCGGGTTCCCACCGGCAACGTGCTGATGACGGTGGAGTCCACCGATCCAGCCCTGGCCTGGCTGGTCACCTGGGTGGAGACCCTGCTGCTGCGCCTCTGGTACCCCACCACCGTGGCCACCCGCAGCTGGCACTTCCGGGAGCTGCTGCGCTCAGCCCTGGAGCGCTCCGCCAACGACCCGGTCGCCGAACTCCCCTTCCGCCTGCACGACTTCGGCTCCCGCGGCGTCTCGAGCCACGAGAGCGCCGCCATCGGCGGCCTGGCGCACCTGGTGGCCTTCCGCGGCACCGACACCGTCGCCGCCCTGGTGGCGAGCCGGCGCCACTACGACTGCCCGATGGCCGGCTTCTCGATTCCCGCCGCCGAGCACTCCACGATCCTGGCCTGGGGGCAGGAGCACGAGCTGGAGGCCTACCGGACCATGTTCGACCGCTTTGCCAGGCCAGGTGCCGTGCTGGCGGTGGTCTCTGATTCCTACGACCTCTGGAACGCCGTCGACCATCTCTGGGGCGAGCTGCTGCGGGATCAGGTGATCGCCTCGGGCGCCACCGTGGTGATCCGGCCCGATTCGGGCGATCCTGTGGCGATCGTGCCGGAACTGCTGCGGCGCCTGGAGGCCCGCTTCGGCAGCCGGCTCAACGGCAAGGGCTACCGGGTGCTGGAGCACGTG
Source organism: Cyanobium sp. Aljojuca 7A6 (assembly GCF_024346455.1). GTDB lineage: Bacteria > Cyanobacteriota > Cyanobacteriia > PCC-6307 > Cyanobiaceae > Cyanobium. The sequence goes on along the minus strand of NZ_JAGQCY010000010.1, from coordinate 17,439 downwards.
CGTGTGATCCAGGGGGATGGCATCACCGCCACCAGCCTGCCGCTGGTGCTCGAAGCGATCCTGGCGGCGGGCTTCAGCGTCGAGAACGTGGCCTTCGGCATGGGTGGCGGCCTGCTGCAGCAGGTGAACCGGGACAGCCAGCGCTTCGCCTACAAGCTGTCGTGGGTGGAGCGGGCCGGCCGGATCCGGCCAGTGCACAAGAGCCCCGTCACCGATCCCGCCAAGACCAGCAAGGCCGGCGTGCTCGACCTGATCCGGGACGAACGGGGCTATCGGACGGTGGTGCTGGAGCGACCGGTGCCCCATCCGGCCAGCTGCCTCCAGACCGTGTTCGAGAACGGGGCGCTGCGGCGGCGCTGCAGCCTCGAGGAGGTACGGGCCAGGGCGATGCAAGGCTGAGCGGCTGCCCCTGGGATCCCCGCGCCCATGACCGGCCACCGGCTGCCGCCATCACTGCTGATCGCGCTGATCCTGCTGGGCCTGGGGCTGCCTGGGCCCACATGGGCAGAACCGGCCTTCCAAGCCACGGTGCTCTCGGTCGGTGATGGCGACACCCTGCGGGTGCGCAGCGGCCAGCAGCGGATCACGATCCGGCTGGCCTGCATCGATGCCCCCGAGATGGCCCAGAGTCCCTACGGCCGGCAGGCGCAGCAGGCCCTCCAGAGGCGCCTGGCCGGAGGACGGCCGGTGACGATCCAGCCCAGGAGCACCGACCGTTTCGGGCGCATCGTGGCCGAAACGGTCGGTGACACCACCATCAACCTGGCTCTGGTGGAGGACGGCTTGGCCTTCGCCTTCCGCCGCTACCTCGGCAGCTGCAACGCGGCGGCCTACCTGGAGGCCGAGGAGCGGGCCCGGCGCCAGCGGCTCGGAGTGTGGCGGGTGCCGGGGGGCCTCACCAGGCCCTGGGACTTCCGCCGCACGCGCCGCTCGACCCTGATCCCCAATGGCAACACCTAGGGTCTGGGAGCCACGCTGTGGCTGCGATGTTCCCTCCCGAAGCCACGGCCTGGCAGTCCCTTTCGGGGCCCGAATGCCTGCGCCGGCTCGGGGTCGACGCAGAGGGCCTGAGCGAGGCCGTTGCGGCCGATCGCCTGGCCAGCGAAGGTCCCAACCGGCTGGCGCTACCACCGGGCCCGGGCCGCTGGCGCCTCCTGCTGGATCAGTTCAGCAACGTGATGCTGGTCCTGCTGCTGGCGGTGGCGGCCGTCTCCGCTGGCCTGGCGATGCTGAACCACGCCGTCCCCAAGGACGCGATCGCCATCCTGCTGATCGTGGCCCTCACCGCCCTGCTGGGCTACCTGCAGGAGAGCCAGGCGCTGCTGGCCCTGCGCAGCCTGCTGAACCTGGCCCAGCCCCTGGCCCGCGTTCGGCGAGACGGACACTGGCAGCGCCTCCCCAGTGACCAGCTGGTACCGGGGGACGTGATCCGCCTCGAAAGCGGCGATCGGGTGCCCGCCGATGCGCGGCTGCTGGAGGGCAGCGAACTGGGGCTGCAGGAGGCGGCCCTCACCGGCGAGGCCGAACTGGTGAGCAAGCGCCCCGAACCACCGCTGGCGGCGGACACGCCCTTGGTGGAGCGCAGCAACTGCCTGTTCCTCGGCAGCGAGGTGGGGCGAGGGCGGGGGCAGGCTGTCGTGACCGCCACGGGCATGGCCACCGAGCTGGGCGGCATCGCCACCCTGATCCATACCGCCCGCCCCGAGCCGACGCCCCTGCAGAAACGGCTGGCGGACCTCTCTGGCCAGCTGGTGGCCTGGGCCCTGGGGCTGGTGGCGGCGGTGGTGCTGGGCGGCTGGCTGCTGGGCGGATCTCCCCTGGCCCTGCTGGAGCTGGCCCTCTCCACCGCTGTGGCGATCGTGCCGGAGGGGCTGCCGGCCGTGATCACGGTGAGCCTGGCGATCGGCACCCAGCGGATGGTGCGGCGGGCCGCCCTGATCCGCCATCTGCCGGCGGTGGAGGCCCTGGGCGCCATCACCGTCATCTGCACCGACAAGACCGGCACCCTCACCCAGAACCGCCAGGTGGTGGTCGAGATTCGCTGCGGCACCCAGGCCCTGGACCTGGGCGAGAACGGTTTCGAAGTCCGGGATCTGGTGCCACCGCCGGGGGCTGAAACCGGGCTCGCCCCGGGCCAAGGAGATTTGCTGCTGCTGCTGGCCGGCGTGCTCTGCAACGACGCTGAACCGGGACAGGGGGGAGGGATGGGGGATCCCACCGAGGTCGCGCTTTTGGAAGCCGCCGCCCGGGCGGGCCTGGAGGCAGCCAGCCTGCGTGCGAAGCACCCCCGCACGGCGGAGAGTCCCTTTCGCGCCGAGCGCCAGCGGATGGCGGTGTGGGTGAGCGATCCCGACGGGCACCTGACGGCACCCCTGGGCTCACCCCCCCTGGGCTCCTCCCCTGCGGACGCTTCCCAGCTGCTGATCGTCAAGGGAGCTCCGGAGGCGATCCTGCGCGACTGCGATCGCTGGCTCGATGGCGCGGGGGCACGGAGCCTCACACCGGTCCAGCGGGACTGGTGGCTGGCGGAAGCCCGCGGGCTGGCTTCCTGTGGCCTGCGGGTGCTGGCCTTCGCCTGCGGCCCGCAGCACCAGGGCCCGGAAGCCGGGATGGAAACCCTGGTCCTGCTCGGCCTGATGGCCCAGCGCGATCCGCCCCGGCCGGAAGTCCCAGGCGCCGTGGCCCGCTGCCATGGGGCCGGCATCCGGCCGGTGATGGTCACCGGCGACCATCCCCTGACGGCGCGCGCGATCAGCACGGCCATCGGCCTGGCGGAACCGGATAGCCCGATCGCGCAGGGTCCTGAGCTGGAGGGCCTCGACGACGGGGAACTCGAAGCGGTCGTGCGACGCACCAGCCTCTTCGCCCGGGTGCTGCCGGAGCAGAAGCTCCGCATCGTGCGGGCGCTGCAGGCCACGGGCGCGGTTGTGGCCATGACCGGTGACGGGGTCAACGACGCCCCTGCCCTGCGCCAGGCCCACGTTGGGGTGGCCATGGGCATCAGCGGCTCGGACGTGAGCCGGGAGGCGGCCGATGTGGTGCTGCTCGACGACAACTTCGCCTCGATTGTCAACGCCGTGGAGGAGGGTCGGCAGGTGTACGCGAACATCCGCCGCTTCGTGCGCTTCATCCTTGGCTGCAACCTGGGCGAACTGATCACCATCGGCTCGGCGCCGCTGCTGGGTCTGGCCCTGACGCCCCTGCAGATCCTCTGGATCAACCTGGTGACCGATGGCCTGCCGGCCCTGGCCCTGGCCCTGGGTCCTCCGGCGGAGGATCTGATGCATCAGCCGCCGATCGAACCCGGTGAATCGCTCTTCGCCCGCGGGCTGGGCAGCGCCATCCTGCGCGCCGGGCTGGTGTTCGGGGCCCTGGTGGTGGCGTTGATGGCGGTGGCGGCCCGCCTCGGACTTCCCTGGCAGACGATGGCCTTCACCACCCTCTGCCTGGCCCAGCTGGGCCATGCCCTCTCGGCCGGCAGCGACCGGCCGCTGTGGCGCACCCCTCCCCTGGCGAACCCCTGGCTGCTGGGCGCGGTGCTGGCCACCGCCACCCTGCAGCTGCTGCTTCTCTACGTGGCGCCGATGGCCCGCTTCCTCGGCGTCACCGCCCTTTCAGCCGGCGAGCTGGCGGCCTGCGGCGGAGTGAGCCTGGCGTTCGTGGCCTACCTGGAACTGGAGAAGGGGCGTGCCCTGGGCCTGCGCCATGCTGGGCGCTCACCCCACCCCCCCACCAGCGCATGAGCCTCGATCAGGCGCGCTCCTTCCTGGCCCGCATGCAGGACGATGCGGCTCTGCGCAGCGAGGTGCTGGCCGCCGCCACCGCGGACGATGTGGCCCAGATCGCCGCCGGCAGGGGCTTCGACTTCTCAGGTGATGAGCTGCTGCGGCTCTCCGGGAAGAAGGTCGGCCGGGTCACGGTGACCAAGCAGGACATTCCCGGTGAATACAACTGAGGGGCCTCATCGAGCGCTGGTGGCGGCAACGGCGTCGGGGAGCAGGCTCCTGCCACTGAGGGGGCGTGGCGGTGCCTCCCCGAGCAGCGCCAGGATGGTCGGCACGACATCAAAGGTGCTGCGCAGGCCAAGATCTCCGGGGGCCAGTTGCTGCGAGCGCAGCAGGAGCATTCCGTGGGTGCCGGTGTGCCCCCCGGTGCGGCGATAGGGGAGCGGTCCGAGGGTTCCGTGCCGGGGATGGCTGAGGGCCAGGGCGCCTCGCCAGATGATGACCAGATCGGATTCGGTGGGCCCCAAGCTGCGCGGATCCCGCCCCTGCGCCGGCAGCTCCACGGCCTGCACGATGCCGTCTCCGCTGCGAGGGTCGCGGCACTCCTGCAACAGGGCGACCAGCTCGTCGCACACCGCCCCGTAGTCCTGAGGCTGCACCAGACCATGGGATTCGCGACCAACCAGATTGATCCGGATCCTGCCGTCGTAGAAGGACGGCAGCGCAAAGGCGCGCATCGACGACCAGAACGGCTGGTAGCGGGTCGCCGGCATCCACTCCAGGGTCAGGATCTCCGGTTGCCTCCCCTGGCTGGAAGGCTGGAAACGACTGGGTAGCCAGGAGCGCAGTCGGCGCACTATCCGGTGCCCCAGCAGCGGAGAGGGGGCCGTTGGGGTCGGGATCAGACTCCGCATGGCGGCGTGCCAGTTGTCCTCCGGTGCAAGCATCGGCAGGCCATCGGGGGCTCCCGACCAGTCGGGCCTCTCCCCCATCAGTGGTGTGCCGAAGGCCTCTCTGTGGAGAAGCTCACTGAGCAGGGCCATGCTGAGCACGTCCGAGTGGTTCGGGCCCATGCCGCCGGTGGAGAAGGCGACCACGACGGCTTCGGGGAAAGCAGCGAGGAATCGCCCCACCAGCTGGTCCACCGCCTGGTACACCTGGCGCAGTCCCTCTCCAGCCGGGGACGCGGAACGGTGGTCCCGCAGAGGATGGCCGGGATCGACGCCATGCCACAGGCCCTCGATGGCCGAATGGAGCTCGCTCACGACCACCACACCCAGCTCCCAGTCGGGACAGCGCTGCTGGAGCAGCCAGAGGCTGGCGTCCGCTCGGCGCTGCACGGCCTCAACCAGGCCGGTGGCCATGCGCCGGCAACGGTCAGGGCAGGGCCAGGGCAGGCCGTAGATGTGTTCCTTGGCCGGATAGGTGCCGAACCGGTCCACCATCTCGCCGAACAGGGCCGCCGGACGGGACGACGGGGCAATGCCCGGATCGTGGGCGCCCCAGCCGACCAGACCCTGGACCTGATCGGCGCGCTTCAGGTCGAAGTAGGGGGTATCGAACACCACCGTGCGTGCCTTCAGGCCGTGTGGGAATGGGGTGAGGACCGTTCCCTCCTGCCACACCCGGTAAGTTGCCGGATCGAAGCCAACGGCTGACCAGCGCCCTGCATCCTCGGGAGAAAGGCCCGAGGCCACGTGCTCCCAGGCCAGCCCCGTGCGCTGGGCAGGGCCATGGTCGAGCAGGGCATGGGCGGCGCTGACCCGCAGCGCCGCCAGGGCAGGCAGCTCGCCGGCCGCCATCATCGCGTCGCCAAGGGTGTTTTCGTAGCCATCGAGGCCGAGCACCAGCACCTTGCTCCTGGCCATCCCCGACATCGGCGACAAGACCCCATCATCGCGCGATGGAGCCGATGGGAACAAACACTGGCGCCAGCCCTGAGGACCGACTCCCCTCGGTTCAGGCCACCGCCAAGCGCCGCCACTGGCTGCGCAGCTTGTGCGGCACCGGCAGGGGCCGGTAGTCCCGGGGATCACTGGGGCCGTGACGCAGCACGGCATTGACCAGCAGGGCGGGGATACGGCCCCGGTTGATGGCGCCGTGGGGCACTCCCGGCGGAATGCGGACCCAGAGGCCCTCGTCCTCCCGCAGCGAGATGCGGCGCAGCTGGCGGTTCTGCAGCACCACCAGATCGATCGATCCACGCAGCACGAGCAGCTGATCGGTCTGGAAGCGGTGGCGGAACAGTTCAAAGGAGTCGCCGCTGCCGATCTCGGCGATCAGGGTTTCATCGCTGGCGCGGGGGGCGGAGAAGACGGCCTCCCCATGCAGCGAGCGCTCCATGGGGAGGAGTTCGACGGTGCGGGACAGGGCCATGACAATCGCAGCAATATGGTTAACTTTCGCGACCATTTTCCTGGGAAATCGTCGTATCGGCTACCGACAAGTGGAGGTGTCAGGATTTACTGGCGCTGCCTTAAGCAGAGCCTTCAGCGAAGCGCCGGTTCACCTCGTTCCAGTTCACCAACGACCACCAGGCGGCGATGTAGTCAGGTCGGCGGTTTTGATAGTTGAGGTAGTAGGCGTGCTCCCACACATCCAGACCCAGCAGGGGCAGGCCCGGCTCGATCCCGGGCAGGTCCATCAGCGGGTTGTCCTGGTTGGCAGTGCTGGTGATCGCCAGGGCCCCATCGGGCTGGCGGATCAGCCAGGCCCAGCCCGAACCGAAGCGGCTGGTCGCCGCCTGGGCGAAGCGCTGCTGCAGGGCCTCGGGCGACCCAAAGGCCGTGCTGATTGCCGCTTCCAGCTCCGGGGACGGGGCACCGCCCTGCCCGGGCGGTGCCATCACCCGCCAGAAGAGGGAGTGGTTGTAATGGCCGCCGCCGTTGTTGCGGACCGCTGCCGGGTATTGAGAGATCCGGCCCTGCAGGTCCTCCAGCGACACCCGCTCAAGCTCGGGATGGTCCGCGATCTGGGCGTTGAGATTGGCCACATAGGCGCCATGGTGGCGGTCGTGGTGGATGTTCATCGTGGTGGCATCGATTGAGGGTGCCAGGGCCTCGGCCGAGTAGGGCAACGGCGGCAGCACGTAGGCCGCCAACGCCGGCCGCGCACCGGCAGCGAACACCGTCAGAGCCACCAATACGGCGAGGCCGTAGGCCCTCAGGCCACGGAGAAACGTCAACGGAGCCATGGGGCAGGCTGGGAGCATCAGCCCCGGTTCTAACCGTCCCTGCCATCCAGAGCCCCCATGAAGCGATGGATGGCCTGGATTCAGTCCGAGCGCCAATCCAGCCAGGGCAGACCAGGAAGAATGGCCGGAGTCGTGGCGCGATAGACGGCGTACTCCGGATGGAGGCTGCAGAGGCGGGACTCCTCCCGGCGCGCCTTGAACCCCAGCACCACGACCAGCCCCAGCAGCAGGACCAGATGCAGCAGGCTGCCCAGGGCCAGGGTGACACCCAGCGAGCAGAGGATCAGCGACTGGTAAAGCGGATGGCGGCAGCGTCCGTAGGCACCGGTGGTCACCAGGGCGGCCTCGGGCATCGGTTCAGGCAGGGGGCTGAGGCTCGCACCCAGGTTCAGGGCGCCCTGGCCGGCCAGCACCAGACCCAGGCCGAACAGCGCCAGACCACCGAGGCGCAGGGAAAGCGGCCAGTGCAGGCCCAGCGAGACGGGGGAGGGGGTGGCCGGCAGCAGATGGGCCAGAATCAAGGCCATCTGGGCGATCAGCCACCATTCCCCACGGCGGTTGTCGCGCAACCCCGCCCAGGAAAACCCCCAGGCGCTGAGCCTTTCGGCCAGGACATTCGGCATGGTGACCTCGCGGTTCGGCGTCCACCTCCATGCTGGGCCGGAATCAGCGTCAGGCGCGAAGCAAGTCCTCCACCACCGGATCGAGAGCCGCCGGATGGCGCAGCAGCTGCTGGTGGCTCCAGACAGGCAGCATCCGCCGCGGCCCGATCGGCAGGACCCCATGCCAGCCCGGCAGCACCATCAGATCGGTGGCGGTGCCGTAGCTGCTGCAGTCGATCCCCTGCAGGGTGGTGAGGTCGGCGTTGAGCTGGCGCAGCAGTGCACTGCCCAGCTTGAGATCAGCAACACCGGCCAGCAGCGGGCGGGGCCAGGGCTGGGCCGTCAAGGTGCCCTGCTGGGGGCTGCCGAGGCTGAGGAAGCGGCGGGTGCGGACATGGCCGCCCATCAGCTGGATCCAGGTGCGAGCGATGACGCCGCCCATGGAAAAGCCGAGAATGTCGATTGTCTCGCTGCCACCAAACGCCGCCTCAATGTGACCGGCGAGCCGCTGGGCCGAGGTCTGGATCGGTGCGATGCCGAAGCGCAGTGGCAGCGCGGGCAGTAACAGAGGCTCGCGTCTGCCAGCCAAGCGACGCTCCAGTCGCTCAAACACCCTGGGGGTGTCGAACAGCCCGTGAACCAGCACCAGCGGGGGCCGCGTGGAGGTTTCCCGGCCTGAAGCCATGGCGATGGTGAGCATCACCCCGCCATCTTCGGATGGGGTGAATCAGGCGACTCGGGCTGAGCGAACCATGGCGGAGCCCCATCCGGAAGGACGGCCTTGGTCATCACTCTGTTGGATTGCCTTTCGCCCGGCTGAGCCCGCCATGGCTCTGGGTCAGCGGAGGGCGTGGGTGGGGGTTGAAAGCCTTGTCGTGGGGTTGGCTGGTGCTTGGACACAGCCGGCTGTCGGTTGTCAGGAGGGCCTCCTTCAGGGGGGCTCCAGGCTGACGGGTCAGATATCGACGTTCGGGGCGAGCGGGCCAGGAAGGCTTACTTGATCAGGGGAGCGGCAGACTTATCCAGGGGATGGATGGTGGTGCTGGTTGTATGGGAGGGCGGCGTAACGCCCGCGGAGGAGTCCGCTTTGGACTCGGGGAAAGGAATCACCAGCATCGAAACCAGAAAAGCTGCTCCGCTGATGGCCGCCACTGCCAACTGGGCGACTGGGCTTACAGGATCCATGGCCGTCATTTCACTGCCCCTTAAGAGTACACCAAGTTATCGCTCATGGCCCAGCAGTCGCTGCGGTGCTGCTGCAGCCCTGCCGCGATCGGCCAGTCCGGTCAGGATCTAAACGCAGACAGGACTTTGAGGCGTCGACGGTCTCCACCCACTCGCCCCAGCCCCTGCGCCGAGAGGCCCCCTGGCCAGCCCGTAGACCGCAGATAAACTGAGAAAGAGAGGAAAACTTGGATGAACCGCCCCAGATGAACCGCCCAAGAGGATGAATCGCTACGACGCGCTGGCGGACCTGTGGCGACTGCAGAGCAGCAGGACTGACGAGCTCCAGGAAACCCTCCGCACCCATTCCTATCTGCTGCTCACCGAGCTGGCGACGGAGCTGGGGGTGGAGGCGAAAACCTGGAAGGAACAGAAGAATCCCTTCCATCGCCGCTATGTGGAGTACCGGCTCTCCCCCTTTCCGGGCTTGGAAGGGGAAACGCGGATCGACCGCTACACCCCCAAAGGCGAGCTGGAGTTCGCCTTTGTCCTGACCTTCGACCATGGCGAAGATCACTTCCCGAAGACCCGTTTCCTGCTGCCCCTGGCCACCCGCCTCTACAGGCAGCATCCCCAGTACTGCCTGTGGGACCCCCTCCAGGCAGCTCCGCTGGATGGCTTTCTCTGGGTGGCCACCCGACCCGCCGTCATCCAGGACATCCTCGCCGTCCTGGATCGGGAGCTGGCGATCGATCCCTTCGAAGGGCCACCCTTACCACCAAGGCTTGCTTGCCTCTGATCGACGGCAGCGCTCTGCGGAGCCAGCCTTCAGGCCAGCACCGGGAAACACCCCCTCAGGCCACTGACGAGCATCTGTACAGCGATGGCACTCAGCAGCAGGCCCATCAAGCGGCTGATCACCTTTTCCTGCAGCTCCCCGAGGGCCTGACGCAGGGGCATCGAGGCGATCAGCAACACATAAATGACGATGGCCAGCAGGCCGATCACGGCACTGAGGGCCGCCTTGCCCTGCCAGGCCGCAGGGGCATCGGCCACCACCAGGGAAATGGCCCCGGGGCCCGCCAGCAGGGGCAGGCCGATCGGCACCACGCCGGCGCTGTCCTCGGTGCCGTCGAGCGAGCCATGGCTCACTTCGCGCCCATCGATCAGGCGCAGCCCGATGGGCAGCAGGATCAGCCCCCCACCCACCCGGAACGCCTCCAACGTGATGCCAAACAGATCGAGCAGGGCCTGGCCCCACCAGCAGGCGGCGATCAGGGCCGAGAGAAAGGTGAGCACCGCCAGTCGGCTGATCCGGCGGATGCGGACGGGATTGCCCCGCCCCGCCTGCACCACCACCGGCAGCAGGCCGATGGGCGAGCTGATCGCCAGCAGACCGACAGCCGTATTGATCAGGGACATGGCGGCCCCGGGGACTCCGGGAAATCGATGACCATCATCGGAGCCGCGGGCGCACCGCCACGCCGGACACATCCGGTCATCACCCCGTGGCCCCGGCCCCATTGCGCCGCAGGCGAGCGCCGATTGACTGGCAGGGCCCTTGACGCTGGACCCATGATCGTCACGCGAGCCCGGCTGCGGTGGCGCGCCATCCAGGCCTCCCCGCTGCTCCTGGCCCTGCTGCATCCCGCCCCGGCGGCGGCCACCACCTATCAGGCCCTCTGCGGCAACAACCCCTGCAGCATCAACCTCGACGCCAACGGCATCGGGAACAGGAACAGCTTCATTCCCGTCGGCAGGATCGCCCGCTGGTACGCCGGCGGACAGGAGACCTACGACAGCACCAACGGCACCGTGGGAGCCGTGGGTGGCGGCACCGCCGGGGCCATCGCCGGTGGCCTGCTGCTGGGCCCGATCGGCCTGGTGGGGGGCATGGTGGGCGGTGCCCTGGCCGGATCCAAGGCCGGCAAAACCGCCGATCTCCACTTTTCCGTGGTGGGCTACGACAGCGCCGGCGACAAGACGACGCTCAATTTCCGCTTCGTGAATCCCAGGCCTGCCAACCAGCTGAAGCAGGAACTGGCGGTGCTGACAGGCCTGGCCATGGGCGAAACCCGCTCTCTGGCTGAACTGCAACGGCAGCGGGATGGCCTGCCGCAGCGCCTCGGCAGTGGACCGTCACCCCAGGCGATTCCCTCCCAGTCCTACGGGGCGCCCTCCCGTTACCGCTGAGCCTCGACGGCCAGCCGATCCAGCGCCTGCTGCATGGTGTGGGTCACCTGCTGGTAGCACTGCTGCACATAGGCCCGATCGCGGCTGGCGGCATGGCCGCTGCGCTCGAAGCGGATCGGCGGGCACACCCGCGTGCGAATCCGCACCGGCAGGGGCAGGTTGAGCAGGGGTCCCAGGGCCAGGCCCCAGGGGAGACCCAGATAGAGGGGCATCACCTCAGGATCAATGCCAAAGAGCCAGGGCATGCCCCGCTCGTGCAGGGCCCGGAACAGGGGGTAGAAATCCTCCAGCACCACCAGCGTGTCGTGGGCGCCCCAAGAGATCACCGGGACGATCGGCAGTCCGTGCCAGATCGCCAGGCGCAGAAAGCCGGTGCGACCGGCGAAGTGGATGCGGCCCCGGTCCCGGTGGGGGCGGAAGGTGTCCTGCCCGCCGCCGGGATACACCAGCAGGCTGTTCCCCTCCTCCAGGGCCGCCAGGGCCAGGCGCGGGTGGAACGGGATGGCGCCGGTGCGGGAGGCCAGATCCGCCAACGGCGGGTAGCCCAGCCAGACCTTCGGATGCGCCAGCCCCAGCACCCGGCGCTCCAGGCCAAAACGCCGAAACCAGTCGTACATGACCATGTGCATGTCGGGCGCCGCCAGGCCGCCGTTGTGGGTGCCCACGAACAGCACCGGATCAGCCTCAGGGATGTGCTCCCAGCCATCGGTGACAACACGGAAGTAGTGCTGGTACAACCACCCCCAGAAGGGCATCAGCCTCTGGATCAACTGCGGATCCCGGCGTTGCCAGCGGTGCAGCGCGGCCTGGCGGGACACGGGCATGGGCGAAAGGAGGGAGGCATGGAGTCTGGTCACCCGACGGGCTCCGGCGGGCGGACCCGACCCCTTGGCCGCTCTTTCTAGGCTCGATGAGCGCCTGAAACCTCCCCAACCCGCGCACGATCGCCCCCTTGCGACCCATGGCCGAACTCACCCTGCTGTTCGATGGCGGCTGCCCCCTGTGCCTGCGGGAGGTGAAGATCCTGCGCCGCCGCGATGGCAGCGCGGGCCGCCTGGCCTTCGTGGATGTGGACGACCTCACCTACGATCCGGTCCGCTATGGCGGCATCACCTATGCCGACGCCATGGGCCGCATGCACGCCCTGCGCGCCGACGGCAGCGTGATCCGGGATGTGGAAGTGTTCCGCCAGGCCTATGGGCTGGTTGGGCTCGGCTGGCTATATGCGCCCACCCGCTGGCCCCTGCTGCGGCCGTTGGTGGACGGTTTGTACGGACTCTGGGCCCGGTGGCGGCTGGCCGTCACTGGCCGGCCGGCCCTCGAAGTGCTCTGCCAAGGCCGCTGCAATCTCTCAACAACGGCCAAGACACAGACGCTAGGGGCCTCCTGAAGGGCCGCGTCAGGCGGTTCTGGAAGAACAGCCATCACACCGCTGTGAGAAGAACGATTTGGGGTCTTCACTCTTCACGGCGACTTGCTGAAACACAGGCAGAAACTGGCGCGGATTGGATTTCTGCGCCATCCAATCACCGGGGCTTATCGGGAGGATTGGCAATGCTGCCCGATGGTCCTACCCATAGGCGGCAACTGGTCATTAACGTTCCCGGACTCGAACGCGAGCCTCTCCGGAGGTTCTGGTCAAACAGCAGAACTTTGACGCCATGACTTCCCACGTGCCATGACGATCGCCATGCCCGCGCGTCCGCTTCGCCTGAACCTCCGCTCCGATGGTCATCTGCCGGCCGACATCAGCTGGCGCATCGATGATGGCTACATCCGCGCCAACACCTGGAACGTGGAAGGGGAATCCATTACCCTCGGAATCTGGGGACCCGGAGATCTGATCACCCCCACCGGTTGTGGAATAAAGCCTTACGAACTCATCTCCCTGGCCCGGGTGTCTGTCGTGGAGCACCAACCAAGCGAGAGCGATGTTCTCGATTTTCTACGCGACCAGTTCATCCAAACCACCGAGCTGCTGCAGATTCACCGTGTCAGGCCCGCCGAGGCACGCCTGCTGCGCCTGCTGCACTGGATAGGCAATCGCTTCGGGCGGATCAGCAGCAGTGGCACCACCCTCTCCCTGGAGGACATGAACCTGACCCATCGCCACCTGGCCGACATCGCCGGGATGACCCGGGTCACGGTCACCAAGGCGCTGACTCGCTTCCGGAGCCAGGGTCTGGTGGTGAGGGTCAGTGAGGCTGATCTGCTGGTACCGCGCATCGACGGCCTGGGTATCAGCCCCGCACCCTTCGGTAGCGCTTCCATTCCCTTCCTGAGAACGCTGAGCCAGGAGCCCCCTGCCCACCGGAAGGCCGGCTTTCTGACCCCCTGACGCTTGGCTCCGGAATCCGGTCATCAGGCCAGGGCCCAAGCCGTTGCCTTTCTGTCAGGATGCGGCCCCGACCCGGGGGGAGCACATTTGGCCCAGGCTGCTTCGTCCCTGGCACCGCTGGCCCTCGTGCTTGCCACGGCGATCGCTCTGCCGCCTGCGGCAGTGGCCTTGGAGCAGATCGAACTGAAACTGCCTTTGGTGGAAACCACCTTCACGATCCAGCTGGCTGAACTGAGCGACCCCCGCGCCCTGCTGACGGGGAACAGCGACCTGGCCGAGCTCGACCAGGCCACCGGCGGCGCCATCGGACAGCGGATGGTGGAGCTGTTCAACACCCCCCTGCCGCTTCAGGCCCTTGATGTGGCCCGCCAGGTGGTCCCCTCCCCCCTGGCCCAGCAGGCGCTGCTGCTGCTCTCCTCCCTCGGGGGAGTCGATGGGCTGCCCGCCGATGTGTCCAGTGAGACCGTGCTGCAGGTGCTCGACCGGGCCGCCGGGCGGGGCGCCCTGACGATGCTGGGGGTTCTCCAGGCCGTGCCTGGCCGCACGGCCACGGTGGATGTCGGCGAAGGCCTGCTTCTGCTCCAGCGCCTGAATGGCCAGCTGCTGTCGGCCAACCGGCTGCTGGAGGGGGAGACCCCGGCGGCGGTGGATCCCGGCCTCGCCGGCCCTGGTCCCCTGGTCGTGCAACGGGACACCTTGAACCTGCCGGTGACCTACCGGCCTCTGCCCCTGGAGGTGGTGGTGATCCGTCCGTCCCAGCAGGCCTCCGGCCGGCTGGTGGCCATCTCCCATGGCCTCTGGGATGGGCCGGAGAGCTTCGAGGGCTGGGGACGGCATCTGGCCAGCCACGGCTACACCGTGTTGCTGCCCCGTCACCCCGGCAGCGATCGGACCCAGCAGCAGGCGATGCTCTCCGGCAAGGTGCCCCCGCCTGGTCCAGCGGAGCTGCGCCTGAGGCCCCTCGACATCTCCGCCCTGATCGATGCGGCCGCGGCGGGGCAACTGGCGCTGCCAGCCGCGGTGGACTCCCGTTCCGTGGTGGTGCTGGGCCACTCCTGGGGAGCCACCACGGCCCTTCAGCTGGCGGGCGCCCGTCCCCGTTCCCAGCTCCTCCAGAAGCGCTGCAACAATCTGCAGGACCCCCAGCGCAACCTCAGCTGGGTGCTGCAGTGCAGCTTCCTCGGCGCCACCGACCAGGCGGCCCTGGCCGACCCGCGGGTGAAAGCGGTGGTGGCGGTGAGTCCGCCGATGGCGCTCCTGTTCGATGCCGAGGCCGCCCCTGTGTTTCAAGGTCGGGTGCTGCTGGTGAGCGGCAGCCGCGACTGGGTGGTGCCTCCCGGCCCTGAAGCCATCGCTCCGATGGCCCGCATCGCCCGTCTCGGGGATGCCGGCCACCGACTTGTGCTGGTGGGCGGAGGGGACCACTTCAATCTGGGCTCCCGCTACGACCAGGGCGGCGGCCCCCTGCGGGGATTGCTGCTGGGCTGGGTGAACGGGGCCTTCGCCGCGGGCCCCGATGTCGGACCAGGCTCGGTGGCCCCGGCCCTGCTGCCCTCGAATGGCTGGGGGGATCGCGATCTGTCCCTCAGCGATGTGAGCGACCGGCTGCCGAGTTGGAACCCCTGAGCCGGCAGGGCCCAGCATCTGAACCACACTTGTGCCCCATGGTTCCAGCCTCTGATTGATGTCGCCTCGGCCTTCCCTTCCGCCATCAGCCCGCGCCTGGGGCGCAGCCGGGCTGGCTGGCCTGCTGACCCTGGCCACCCCATCGGCGCGGGCGGCCGAGCAAGTGGTGTTCGTCAGCGGAGCCTTCCGACGCTCGATCCCCGTTGCCGACCTGGAACGGCTGGCCCGAACGGGGGAGGCCGTGGGTCTGCTGGGGGATGCCCTGCGCCTTGGCGGCAAAGACCCCGCCGAGGTCGGCAAGCTGCTGAACCACCGGGTGCCCCTGCCACTGGTGCTGACCACGCGACTGTTGAGCACAGGGTTCGGTGAGAACGCCCTGGAGAAGCTGTCCGTGATCGTTTACCCCCTGAAGGCGCCGAGGGTGGGGATGGTGGCCCTGCGTTCAGCGACGATCCTCGGACTTCAGACCGGCTCGGGGAGCCTGTCGGCCGTGGGATTCCTGCGGGCCTATCCCAACGAGGGAGTGGCGATCAACCTGCCGGCGCTGCAGTCGGCCCTGGCGGGGCTCAGCGGCATGGGCAACGTCCTCAAGGAGTTCCTCGAATCGGACCTGGGATCCAACCTCGAGCGGGTGAAGCCTCCCGGGGCGCCGGTCAAGCCCTGAGGAGGGTCCCAGCCCGGTGGGACGGCCAGCGCGGAGGCCAGGGCCGCTGCTCTTACGCTGCAGAGTGCTTCCGTCGATCGATCCGCCGTGACCCATCGCCTCTCCCCATTCGCCGGCGCCTGCAGCCTGGCGACCCTGGCCCTGCTGCCTCTGGCGGCGCCGGCGCAGGCGGCCCCGGTGTGCACCTTCCTGGCCCCCATCGGCGCCAACAGCACCAGTCCGGTGGTGGCGAAGTCGGTGGGTCCAGGCAAGGCCATCGGCAGGACCAACTGGAACACCGACTTCATCGTCGACCAGCCCTACAGCAGCTACAAATTCTTCTTCACGGCCAATTCCTCCGACGCCAATGCCCAGTACCCCGTGGAGGGGTACATGAAGTTCACCGACGGCAGCAATCTCCAGGTGATCAACCAGACCATGAATCCACCCATCGGGACCGGCAGGATGTTCGGCCCCTTTCCCGCCATTCCGGGCAAGGCGGCCAGCCAGATGAATTTCAAGGTGGGCGCCAGCAACGACCCTGGGTCCCTGGGGTTCAGCTACCGCATCTCGGTGCAGGGTTGCCGCTAAGCGACCAGGGCCATCGAAGCCTCGGATTCCTGCAGAGCCAGCCGCTTCAGGATCGCCACCAGGGCCCCCAGCTGGGGGCCCTCCAGGTGGAACAGACCCTGTTCGGCACTGGTCTGGAAGCCACGGGCCGCCAACACCTCGTGAACGGCCTCACAGATCGCCCGGGCCTGGAGCTCGGATTCGACGGCACACAGCTGCACCGATTCAGACAGGCCGCCGGGAGTGTTGGGGCTGGGCTTGATGTCCAGCCGGTACCAGCGCCGTCCATCCGGGATCGCCTGGGCCGTGAGATGCAGGAAGCGGTGACAGGCGACGAGGCGTCGGTCCACAGCCCGTCCCAGCAACAACGCCAGGTCACCATCGTGGTCGTCGCCAAGGCCGATCTGGGCATGGAAGGCGGCTTCCAGGCGCTGTTGCTCGGCATCGGTGGCTTCCCTCAGGCCGCGGCACGCTTCGGAGCGGAGGTGATCCTGCCAGCCATGGGCCACGAACACCGGCAGCAGACTGATGTCATCAGCGTCGAAGGCCCGCACCAGGTTGCTCGGCAGGGTCGCGGCGCTGCCGTCAGGGGCATGGCGGAGCAACCATTCCTGCAGGGCCGTCGCTGGTTCCGCCATGTCGTCAACCTATTTCTCAACTTTCATTAACCCTAGCTTCATTCTGGCCCTTCGCCACTTTCGAGGAGCCACAGGGCCAGGCCACCACCGCGGCCCCGGGCCGCCAGCCACCCGAGGGACTCCCCCGCCCAGGGCAGCCCCACGGCAGGCGCTGGGTGTTCGGCGGCAATCAGGGCGAAGAACGGTCGGCGCAGCGGATCAGGGGGGGGCAGGGCACGCTGGATCAGCACCCGTCCACCCAGCAGCAGCAGCAGCCGATCGAAACTGAAGACGAGCAGGGGACGGCGGCCCTGCAGCCGACCAAGGCCTTCGAAACGCAACTCGAGGGCACCGAGGCGCACGCTGTTAACCATCCGCAACCCCTCAGCGCCTGCGGCCTCCTGGTCTGGCGAGAGTTGCAGTCGGGCCGCCAATCCCCGCAAAAGGGTGGCACCGATCGCGGCCGGCCTGAGGCTCCCTTTGCTCCAGACGCGCTCCAGTCGCCAGGAGCCCATCAGCGCAGCCTGGCTGAGACCACTGCCCTCCTGGCGGCAGCGTCGTTCACGCTCCAGCAACTGCTGGGCATCGGGGATCACGGCAGAACGGCTCCAGCAGAAGGACACCAACGGTAGGGAGGGCCAGCCGCCAAACGCCCGGACCCCGTCGCAATCTCCAGCTGCTATTGAGAATCGCTTGCAAAAGGGGCCCTTAGGCGTCTAGGTTGCGAGCAGTTCGCAATAAGGGCGCCCCTCTCCGATGCGCTACCGC
>NZ_JAGQCY010000001.1 GCF_024346455.1 Cyanobium sp. Aljojuca 7A6 | reverse complement strand
CCTGTGAGGAGACCGAGGGGATGACCCTGGCCTTCCTCCAGTCCGGCGACCAGCTGCGCACCGACCGCCTCTGCAGCGAAGGCGTCTGCATCGAAGCCCTCACCCCCTTGTGTTTCCGCAGCGATGCCCAGCCGCTCGACGGCCATGGTTTCGATCCGGTCAACGAGTGGACCCTGCAGTTGCTGCGCATCCGTCACCTCGGCAGCGCCGAGCAGCGGCTGCATGCCCTGCTCTCGCTGCTGGTGCGGCGGCTGGGGCGCCGCTGCGGGCCCTGGTGCGACCTGCCCTTCCGCCTCACCCACGAGCGCATCGGCGAACTGATCGGCACCACCCGGGTCACCACCACCCGGTTGATCTCCCGCATCCGGGCCGCCGAACTGCTGCAGGCCCCCAGCGGTGAAACCAGCCTGCGGCTGGCGCCGGCCCTGGTGGATGGTGCTCCCCTGGCCTTCTGATCACTTTCCTTTTTCTCCCGCCCTTACCTTCGCCTGACCCATGGCCCAGTCCCTCGGCAGCCTTCCCGACAGCCCCGCCGCCATCAGCGTCCGCGGCCCGCAGACGCAGGCCAAGAAAAAAGGCTGCCGCCAGAAAAAATGCTCCAAGTGGAAAGGCGGCAAGTGCTGCTGCGGCCGCGACTGAGGTCGCGCTGATGGTTCATTTCTCCTGCCGCTCGAGGCTGGGCATGAGGGCCACCGAGGCCGCCAGCCCCAGGGCCAGGATCAGCATCGCCGGCACCAGGGCCGCCCCCACCCGTTCGTCGCTGGCGTACTGATAGACCCGCACCGAGAGGGTGTCGAAGTCGAAGGGGCGCAGCGAGAAGGTGAGGGGCAATTCCTTCACCACGTCGACGAACACGAGCAGGGCCCCCACCAGCAGCGGACCGCGCAGCAGGGGCAGGTGGATGCGGCGCAGCACCGCCAGCCAGCTGCAGCCGAGGCTGGTGGCGCATTCATCGAGACTGGGGGGGATTTGCTCGAATGAGGCATCGAGCCCCTGTTTCGAGACAGCCAGGAAGCGATCGCCGTAGCCCCAGAGCAGCAGCACCAGGGGGCTGAGCTGCAGCGGTCCGCCGATCAGCATCAGGGCCAGGGCCAGCACCGTGCCGGGCACCGCGTAGCCCATGCCGGCGAAGAAGGTGAGCCGGCCCAGCAGGGGCTGGGACAGCCAGCGGCGGCTGATGGCCAGCAGCAGGGCCGCCGCCACCGTGACCAGCGTGGCCACCAGGGCCAGACCAAGGCTGCGCCCGGTGAGGGCCAGCAGTTCCTCGAGCGGATCACTCTGGAGATGGTCACGGCTCACCACCAGCCAGGTGAGGGGGATCCCCAGGCTGGCCAGGGGCGGCGCCAGGGTGAGCAGCTGGGCCAGGTGGCGACGCCAGCCCCGCAGCTCCCACTGCAACGTGCCGGCCCCGTCCTGGCCGATGTTCCAGCGGCGGCTGCGCTGACGCATCCAGCGTTCGGCCCCCACCAGCAAGCTGACCAGCACCAGGGCGATCAGGGCCAGACCCACGGCCCCCTGCAGATCACCTTCCCCTTGCCAGCGTTGCAGGATGCCCCGCGAGAGGGTGGGTACGCCCAGAAGTTCCACCGCGCCGAGCTCATTGACCACCTCCATGCCGCTGAGGGCGACCCCGGCGCCGATGGACGGCAGTGCCAGGGGCAGGGCGACCCGCCGGAAGCTGCCCCAGGGGCCTACGCCCAGGCTGCGGCAGGCCTCGAGCTGGCGTTGACCACTGCCGGAGAAGCTCTCGGTGGAAAGCAGGAACACATAGCTGTAGGTGGTGAGGCTGAGCAGCAGCACGGCCCAGCCGATGCCGTGCACGCGGAAGCCCCAGCGGCTGCCCAGGTCGACCAGCACGGCAGCCAGCACGAAGGCAGGGGCCGCCAGGGGCAGCACCTGGGCCAGCCGCAGCCAGCGGCGGCCCGGGAACCGGCAGCAGGCGGTGAGCCAGCCGTTGGCGGTGCCCAGCAGGGCACCGATCAGGCCAACCCCCACCACCAGCGCCAGGGTGTTGGTCAGTTGCTCCAGGCCTTCGCTCCCAAGCCAGAGGCGGCTGGAGCCGGCCTCCCGCACGGCAAAGCCCGCCAGGACCAGGAACGGCAGCAGGGCCAGGCCGCAGACGAGGAGCACGGCCGCTGCCAGGGGTGCGCGCCGCAGTGGCGGCGCGGCCCTGTTGGCAGGTGCCCGCTCGGACGTTGCCAAAACCCCCATCCGGTGACCTACTTCCAGCCGGTAGCTTCCATCATCTGGGTGGCCGCCCTGCTCTTGGATCCGATCTGCTCCACCGAGACGCCATCGGCCCGGAAGGTGCCGAACCGCTTGAGGATGGGATTATCCCCGAAGCCCTTGAGGGGGTATTCGTTGTTGGCTTCGGCGTAGCCGCGGCCGCCGGTGGGAGAGGCCAGGAATTCGATCAGCTTGATCGCCCCTTGCGGATTCCTGGCATGGCGGGTCACGCCGGCTCCGGTGATGTTGACATGGGACGGGTTGAGGTAGACCACCTTCAACTGCTCGGCCAGTTGCTTGTCCTGGGCGCCGCCTTCACCAGAGAGCATGCGGGCGATGTAATAGGAGTTCACCACGCCCACGCCACACTCTCCCCTGGCGACGGCCCGGGCCAGGGGGGTGTCGGAGGTGAAGAAGGGCTGGTTCATGTTGGCCACCATGCCGCGGATCCAGGTGCGGGTGGCGGCATCACCGTTGAGGATCATGCGGCTGGCCACCAGCGACTGGTTGTAGGGGCTCTTGCGCTCCCGCAGGCAGAGCTTGCCTTTCAGCGCCGGCTTGGCCAGGTCGGCATAGGTGCGGATCGTGGCGGGATTCACCAGCTTGGGATTGACGACCACAGCGCGGACACGACGCGTCAGGCCGAACCAGCGGCCCTGGGCATCGCGCAGGTTGGCGGGCACGTCGCGCTGAAGGGCGGCAGAACGGCTTGGTCGGAACAGGCCCTGGTCGGTGGCGGCGTCGAGGCGAGCGGCGTCGACGAGCACCAGCACATCGGCGGGGCTGTTCGCGCCCTCACTCTTGAGGCGCTCCAGCAGGGCGTCATCCTTGGCCTCCAGCACGTTCACCTTGATGCCCGTACGGGCGGTGAACTGGCGATAGAGCTCCTTGTCGGTGTTGTAGTGCCGGCCGGAGTAAACACCGATGGTGCCGCCGGCCTGGGCGATGGCGGGATGGTTGTCTTTGGACTGGCCGATGGCCGGCAGGGTGGCACTGCCGAAGAAGGCCAACAACGCTGCGCCCAAGGCAGCGGATCCGCCGACGGGAAGCCAGAGACGACAAAGGGTGAGCCTGGAGCTGGGCATCGTGAAGAACGGGTGCAAGCCCGGACCCTATGAAGCCTCTCCAGTGGTAGAGCGAACAAACGACGCTAGGGCGCGTAACAATGATTACGCCTCAATAGGACGTGGAGCGCCGCACCGGGATCAGGGCGGGTTGCATCAGGCCGCCGCCGCCATTGTCGTCGTCCGAGTCCATCGCCATCCACAACACCAGACCGAGAAGGGCGAGCACGCCCGTCATCAGGAGGAACTCGGTCATGGGAAACGTTCGTAGGACGCAACCCTAGCGGCGCCAGCCAGTGCTTCCGTAGTGGTTGCCGCCATTCGGCCAAAAGAGCAAGGGCGATCAGGCGAAGCCCTTGCCCGCCTCCTTGGCCACACAAGCCTGGAGTTGCTGGCGCAGCCGCTTGTGGTCGAGATCCTTGCCGATCAGCACCAGCTGGTTCTTGCGTTCCCCCGGCCAGTCGCTGTCGTCGATGGAGAAGCGCTTGCCGGCCAGGTGGAACACGTGGCGGCGCTCGCTTTCGTTGAACCAGAGGATGCCCTTGGCGCGAAAGATGCCGGCCGGCATCTGGTTGTCGAGGAAATTCTGGAACTTCCGCAGCGAGAAGGGGCCGTCGCTGCGGAAGGAGAGGGAGGTGAAGCCCTCGATGGCCTGGTGGTCCGGATGGCTGCCGTGGTCGTGGTCGTGATCGTGGAGATGGCCGTGATCGTGGCCTCCGCTTGTGGTTGCGGCCTCGGGTTCGTGCTCGCAGTGACCGTGGTCATGGTCGCAGTGGCTGTGGTCTTCGCTGTCGTGAGCGTGGGGATGGCCGTGATCGTGGTCGTGGCTGGGGGCGGCGGGGGCCTGCTGCTGGGCCACCACCTTGTCGGTCTCGAACAGGCCCACGCTCAGCAGCAGCGGCAAGGGCACCGCCCCCTTCACCGAGCGCAGGATGCGGGCCTCGTTCTTGATCGCCCGCAGCTCGGCTTCGAGGGCGTCCAGCCGCTCCTCGCTGACCAGGTCGCACTTGTTGAGAAGGATCATGTCGCCGTAGATGATCTGGGAGCGGCCCACCTCCCCCTGCAGCGTCTCGGCGCCGAAGTTCTCCGCGTCCACCAGGGTGATGATCGAATCGAGCCGGGTCAGGTCGCGCAGGTCGCTGCCGAGGAAGGTCATGGCCACGGGCAGGGGATCGGCCAGCCCGGTGGTCTCCACCACCAGGTAGTCGACCGGTTCGGGGCGCTCCAGCACCCGGTAGACGGCCTCCAGAAGCTCGCCGTTGATCGAGCAGCAGATGCAGCCGTTGCTCAGTTCCACCATGTCGTCGCCGGTGGCCACGATCAGCTCGTTGTCGATGCCGATCTCGCCGAACTCATTCACCAGCACGGCGGTCTTGACCCCCTCCTGGTTGGTGAGGATGTGGTTGAGCAGGGTGGTTTTGCCCGCCCCCAGGAACCCGGTGAGGATCGTCACCGGCACGGAGATCGGCTTGGCCTCGCTGACCACCGCCGCCGCTGTCGGGGCATCCAGTTTCGTGCTGGTCATGGGGAGAAGCAAAGGCGTTGTGGTGATTCTGCCGGCGCGACCGCCCCATGGGCGCCCCAGCAGCGCCGTAAAGACTGCTGGAATGGCGCTCTTCGAAACC
Source organism: Cyanobium sp. Aljojuca 7A6 (assembly GCF_024346455.1). Taxonomy (GTDB): domain Bacteria; phylum Cyanobacteriota; class Cyanobacteriia; order PCC-6307; family Cyanobiaceae; genus Cyanobium. Next base: position 329,911 of record NZ_JAGQCY010000001.1, on the reverse strand, counting down.
GGTCCATGAACCCCAGCGAAGCCTTCGCCGCCATCGGCCTTGCCGCCGTGGCCTGCGATGGTGCCCTCGACGCCGATGAGGCCGCCATGCTGCGCCAGCTGCTGGAGGTGCGCTCGCCCTACAGCAAGCTCGGTGAAGCCGTGATGGGGGCAATGTTCGAGGGCCTGCTGGGGCGGCTGCGCAGCGGCGGCTGGGAGACGCTGCTGATCGAGGCCGCGCCGGTGCTGACCCCTCCCCAGCAGGAGACGGCCTACGCGATGGCGGCCCTGCTGGTGCACACCAACCGCAGCTTCAAGCCGGTGGAGCAGCAGATGCTGCAGCGGCTGGGGGAACTGATCAGCGTGCCGGCCGAGCGCTGCAGCCAGATCCTCGAGGTGATGGCGGTGCTGCACCGCGACAGCCTCAAGGGCTGACGCCCCGGCAGCGCTCGCACAGCCCGAAGAATTCCAGGGTGTGATACAGCGGCTGAAAGCCGCCGAGGTCCTCACCGGGAAGGTGCAGGTTGTGCACCGGGCAGTGGCTGAGCACCCGGGTGCTGCCGCAGTCGACGCAGGTGAGGTGGTGCTCGTCCCGTTCCGTCGGCGCGTAGAGGGCCTCGCCGCTGGGCAGGTGGCGGCAGCGCACCAGGCCCCGCTGCTGCAGCTGGCGCAGGTGGCGGTAGACGGTGGCCAGACCCATGGCGGCGGGGCCACCCCGGAGGCGGGCGTGGAGATCCTGGCCGCTCAGCTCCCCGTCGGCCTGGCGCAGTTCCGCCAGCAGGGAGGCCTGGCGGGGGGGGAGATCAGGGACGGAGGGGGCCTGCATGGTCCCGTTTCTACCCTGCCGGCAGCCAGATGGCCTGGAGCGCCTCCTGGGCCAGGGGCACGGGGGTGAGGCTGGTGGCGTCGATCAGCACCACCTGGGCCGGTGGCGGGGGCCCCTGGGTCTGCTCCAGCGGGCGCAGCACCACGGCCAGCCGGTCGCTGGTGGGGTCGTAGCTGAGGCCGGTGCCGGGTTCCAGCTCCCAGCGGCTGAGGCGCTTGGTGGCCAGCACGGCGCCGCGGCGGTCGAGGCTGACCAGGGTGAGGGCCGGGCGGCCTGCCCCTTCGACGAGCATGGCCCAGATGCGTTCACCGCCGCGGCTGCAGGCCGTCGCCACCAGGGCCTGGGGGCCGATCCAGAGCTGGCGTGGGGCCAGGCCCGGCTCCACCAGCTCCAGGGAGCGGCGGAAATCGGGCCAGTGGCGCACCAGCAGCGCCCGCCCGGCCCGGGGACAGAAGCTGCTCAGGTCGCGGCTGCCGGGCAGGGTCTGGCGGCGGGGCGGCCGGGGCGGCAGGTCCTGGAGGCTGAGGCCATCGATCTCCGGCACCACCGCCGAGCCGCCCTCCGGCAGCAGCCGCACCGCACCGCTGGCCTCGAGCGGCAGGTTTTGCGGGCCGCCGCTGACGGGCCAGAGCTGGAGGCTCACCTGGTCGGGCTGCTCCCCGCCCGCCTGCACCAGCAGATCGCCGCGGCGGTTGCCGCTGATGTGGGCAAACACCATGTCAGTGGCGCCGAGGGGCTCGGGCGCGCCGGCCTGCACGGGGGCAGGGGCGGCGCTGCCCTGGCGGCCGAGGGGGCGCAGGGGCTGCTGGCGCAGGGGCACCCGCCAGACCCGGAAGCGGCCGGCTTCGGAGCGGGCCACCACCGCCACGGCCTCGCCGTTGCCGAGCGGCTCGAGCATGGTGATCCGCGGCCAGACCGGTGTGATCGGCCGCCAGCGGCCGTCGTGGTCGCGCAGCTGCACCTGCTCGCCGGCGCCCACCGGCACCACCGCCAGCAGCCGGGGCCGCGGATCCCACTGCCAGCGCTGGGGGGGCAGGGCCAGGCCGCGGCGATCGCGGCCGGCCAGCTGCAGGATCAACGGGGAGCTGACGCGCTGGTCGGGGGCCAGGTTGAGCAACAGGGTGTCGCCATCCCCGAGCCAGCGGTGGGCCAGGGCGGGCGAGAGGCTGCTTTCGGCGGCCAGGCTGGCGGGATCCATCGGCCGGCTGAAGCGGGCCTGCAGGGCGGCGGGCCCGGAACTGGCCGCCACCGGGGTGAGCCGCTCGAGCCGGGGCGGCTGGCGCAGCAGCAGCTGCTGCTGAACCAGGGCCAGCAGGGCCGCCAGGCTCAAGGAGAGGGGCAGGGGCCGGGCCCAGGGGAAGCGGGAGCGCAGGCTCATGGTTCCAGGGGCCGGGCGGGCCGGGGGATCGGCCGGATGCGGCTGGGGACCACCTCCAGCCGCTCGCCACCGCCGGGGGCGGGCCCCAGGCCCATCACGCCGTCGATGGCCAGCCACTGGTCGGCGGGGAAGGGGGCCTGGCCGGCGGGCCAGTGGACGGGAAGCCCCACCGGGGAGGCATCGGCCAGGCAGCAGCGCACCAGCAGGCGGGCCAGCTGGGGCGGTTCACCCTCCTTGGGCAGCACGAAACCGCTGATGCGCACCGGATCGCCGGCGAACAGCTTGGGATCGGGCTGGCTGCGCAGCAGCCGCACCCAGTCGGTGAGGCTGCGCTGGGCGGGGGGCAGCACGAAGCTGAGCTCGCTTTCGGCGGTCTCGTCGCGGGGGCGCTGGCCGGCCAGGTCGGCGAAGGAGGGAGCCGGCGGCAGCAGCAGCACCAGCAGGGCGATGGCGGCGGTGAGCAGCAGGGTGCGGGCCTGGCGCCGGTCGCCCCGCTCCTGCCGGCCGGGCCCGAAGGCGAGGCGAAGCTGCAGCAGGGCGACGAGCAGCAGCAGCAGGCCGGCCAGGGTCACCAGGGGGTGGAACACGGCCCGCAGGAGGAGGTCGAGGCGGCCGTCGACGCCGCTGACCAGCAGCACCAGGGCCCAGAGGCCGAGGCTGGCGGCGCGCCAGAGGGGGGCCCGCTGCAGCGGTGGGGGAGTCACAGGCGCCACAGGTTCACCCACTGGCCGATCAGCAGCACCATCAGGGCGGCCCCGGCGGTGGTGAGCACCAGGCCGCGGGGGCGGAACAGCAGCCCGAGCAGGCTGACGAGTTTGAGGTCGATCACCGGGCCCAGGAGCAGGAAGGCGAGCAGGGCCCCGGGGGTGACCTGGGCGGCGAAGCTGAGGGCCAGGAACGCATCCACGCTCGAGCACACTGACACCACCAGGGCCAGCAACATCAGGGCCAGGATCGAGAGGGTGGGGGCGCCGCCCACCGCCAGCAGCCAGCTGCGGGGCACGAACGACTGCACCAGGGCGGCGATGACGCTGCCCATCACCAGCAGCAGGGCCAGATACAGGAACTCCTGGCTGGCGTGCTTCATGAGTTCGGCCAGGGGCGGCCGGACCGGGGCGGCCTCAGCGCTGAGGGCCGACGGCGCTGGGGACCCCACCAGGCCGCTGGAGCGCTCCAGCAGCCCCACTGCCGCCAGGGGCTGGTGCAGGCGCCGTTCGGCCAGCAGGTCGGGCTGCAGCAGCAGCGGTTCGCTCACCAGGCCCAGCAGCAGGGACAGGCCCACGGCCACCACCACGGCGCCGATGGGCCGGGCCAGCAGCAGCCAGGGCTGGTCGGGGAAAGCGGCCCAGGTGCTGGCGATCACGATCGGGTTGAGCACGGGGGCGGCGAACAGGAAGCCGAGGCCGGCGCCGAGGGGCGCACCACCGCTGAGCATGCGGCGGGCCACCGGCACGTTGCCGCATTCGCAGGCCGGCAGGGCGAAACCGAGGGCGGCTCCGGTGAGGGGCCCCAGCAGGGGGTGGGTCGGCAGCCGCCGCAGCCAGCGGCCGCCGGGGGCGAACCAGCGGGCGCCGGCGGAGATCAGCACGCCGATCAGCAGGAAGGGCAGCGCCTCGATCAGCAGCCCCTGGAACAGGGCCCAGGCGGTGGCCAGTCGCGTGAGGATCACGGCGCCGGCCAGGGTTCCGGGGCGGCGGCGGTGGCGGCGCCGGCCTCAAACCAGGCGGGGAGGGCGCGGAAACAGGCGGCGTTGGCCTCGTTCTCGCGGGCTTCCACGCGCCAGCAGCAGCTGCGGCCCCCATCCCGCTGGTGCAGCATCTCGTTGGCCCAGCCCCAGGCCAGTTCGGCGCTGGCCTCCATGCCCACGTTGGCCATCACGCGCAGGTCGAGGGCGCCCTGCTCATGCAGGGTCTGCCACTGGGCCAGCAGGGGGTCGTCGTGGTTGACCAGGAAGGTGTGGTCGAACTGCTGCTCCAGCCGCTCGCGCAGGGGCTGGAGGCTGGAGAAATCGACCACGAAGCCGTGGACATCGAGGTGGTGGGCGGCGAACCAGAAGGTGAAGCTGCGGCTGTAGCCGTGCACGAAACGGCAGTGGCCCGGGTGGCGCCACTGGCGGTGGCAGCAGGGGAAGCCGCCGTAGCTCTTGCTGCAGGTGTGGGCGGCGGGGATGGGCATGGGGGAGGATCACTTCAGCTGACGTCGCGTCCCGTGGGGGCTCCCTCCGCCGCTTCCCCTGGATCCTGTCATCCGCCGTCACCCGGTGGGGGGGCGGCGCTGCCCGGCCCGGAGCTGATCGGGACGCTGCGCTTCGACGGGGCCGGGCTGATCCCAGCCATCGCCCAGGACTGGCTGGATGGGGCGGTGCTGATGGTGGCCTGGATGAACCGGGAGGCGATCGAGCGGACGCTGGCGAGTGGGGAGGTGCACTACTGGAGCCGCTCGCGGCAGGAGCTGTGGCACAAGGGGGCCAGCAGCGGCCATTTCCAACACGTGAGGGGGATCCGCTACGACTGCGATGCCGATGTGCTGCTGCTGACGATCGAGCAGACCGGGCAGGTGGCCTGCCACACCGGCGCCCGCAGCTGCTTCTACGAGGAAGGCGAAACGGCCACGCCCGGTGGCCCGGACGCCCTGCCACCGCCGGCGGATGTGTGCACGGAGCTGGCGCGGGTGATCAACGGGCGCCGCGAGCACCCGGAGCCGGGCAGCTACACGAACAAGTTGCTGGAGGGGGGCGACAACCGCATCCTCAAGAAGATCGGCGAGGAGAGCGCCGAATTCGTGATGGCCTGCAAAGACGACGACCCGGACGCGATCGCCGGCGAGGCGGCCGATCTGATCTTTCATGTGCAGGTGGCCCTGGCCCACCACGGCGTCGACTGGCGCCGGGTGCAGGAGGTGCTGGCCGAGCGGCGCGGGGCGCCACGGCGCGAATGAGCCGGCTCAAGCGTGAACTGGCCTGCCGCCGGAGGCTGAGCGATGGATCGGGCGAACGCTGGCTGTGGGCCCTGGGCTCGAGCCTGCCCTGGGTGGGGCTGGCGGTGCTGCTGCTGCACGGGCTGACGCGCCGCACGATCACGCCGTTTCTCTATGGCCTGACGGCGCTGGGGGCGGTGGGCTTCCTGGTGCTGACGCTGGGGGGCCTGCCGGACGACCTGGCCAACCGCAACCGGCTGCCATCGGGAACAGTGCCGGCGGCGATCACACTGATCTGCGTGGCGGCGTTTGCCTTCGGGCACCGGCAGGGGCAGGAGAAGGCGGCGGTGGAGGCGCGGAAGTGGTTGGAGTTGGATCGGTGAGGGGGGGCTGACCGCTCCCGGGAAGCCTGGAACAGGACATGTAGGCCTTCGGCTTTTTGCCACAGCTGGCCGATCCCTTTCCCCATCGTTACGTTCTCAACGTGCAGCTCCTGATTCCCAGGAAGCCGCGCGATGGCAACAGCGCCATCGCGGATCGAGGCTTCCCCCCGCTCTGCTCCATCGCCTTTGAAGAGATCCAGATGGCCTTCGTGAATGAAGTGGTCTCGGACGAAGACATCGTTAAGTACAACCTGCCGTTCAAGCTAGGTGCGGGGCGGTACTGGACGAGGGATAAGGAGCGGGATTGCTATTTATGGGGTGGAATCGTTGAGAGCTTTGCCAGGGAATATGTTCCTGAAGGGAGATTTTGGCTCTACCTTCATGGGACTTGTTTGGATGTATCTCTAAACGTAGCCAGCCTCGTTAGGGGAAGGCCTCCAGAGATACTACCCCAAGTTATCTGGATGGAAGTTTCGCATATCCAGCCATTGAATCTGGGTGGGTTGGATCTCAATGAATGTCAGTCTGTGCTGAAGGAGGCCTTGCTGGCGTTTGGGCTTGATGGCGAGGGAGATACATTAATCCATGGATCAATTGTGAAATTTCATTTTTAACATCCACTTATCACATAGTTCGCTTTGAATCATCATGATGCTTACTGCAGAGCAGGCCAATCTCTTGCTGGATTCAGTTGAAACAAAGGAACAGCTTCTTGATTTGATTGAGCGAGTTGATCATAGGGTGACGGGAGGCATAACAATATTGTATAGCGGGGTTACCGGCCGATTCACTTCCTTCGGTCAAAAGATCGTGCACTCTGGTGCCGTGGCTGAGGCACTTCATGAGTCTGGAAACGATGTCCGTACCATCGATCAGTCAGAGGTAGGCAAGTTTTTAAATTTGACGAAAAACACGAGCAACTATAATCAAAAGTTTGCCGCTAAGCTTAAGCAAATCTTTGGCAATAACGATAATGCTCTAAAGGCCTTCATGGATGGTGATGTTATTGATGAGATGAGGGTAAACAATGGCGTTTGGGATAAGGTCTCCGCTCGGTTTGTTGCGGATGCTGTTGGTGAAGTGGTTACGTTCACAGGAGGGGCTTCGACGGAACGAGTGTTCTTTCAAACAGAACTCCCTTTGATCCTAAGCAATCCAAGGGTAACAAGCATTGATGGAATACCAATTGAGGTTTTTCATGGGATGTCAGTGGAAGAAGCATTTCAGATTATTATTGCTACATCTGAGGTTAGAACTTCTAGGCTCATGATATCGGTTGATGAGTATGGAATGCCTTTGCAAGTAGATCAACATTATTTAGTCGATGCCCGAGGCTTCTTCGAAGATTCCAATGTCATCAATGGGACAGCTCCTCCCCCCGATACTCCGATGCGGTACATGGCGGACTTCATTCCACCAGAGAGGGTTGCTGCCCATCGAGAGGCGCTTCAGGATATCCGGAAAGCTCAGGACAATCTGGCTGTTCACTATAGGCAGGATATTCAGTCTCAGAACGTGCTCGGCACATCCAGATGGCTCAAGGCCCTGGACCAGCTGGGTCATATTGCGGATGTCGTCAGCATCGCTGCCGTGGCCTATGACGCCAAGGCGGCCATGGATGCAGGAGATCAAGAATCTGCTGAGCGGATTCTGACCCAATGGGCTTTGGAGAATGCAGGCGCAATCCTGGCTGGCCGATTGGCCTCACTTGCGGTAGCCCCCCTTCTTGCCGCCGGTCCTCTGGGTTGGTTGGCCGCTGGCGGACTGATCTTGTCCGCTTCCATGCTTGGTAGTGCTTACGCAGACGAGACAGCTGAGTTTTTGGCTGGCCACCTTGCTGATCTCTGGGACAAAGGCATGGAGGCCATGAGGGATCAGTTCCAGACAGCAGAAAGGCCCTATTCATGCCCACTTGTTCTGGATCTTGACCGAAATGGTGTCATCACATTGGCGGAGAGAACCTCTGATATCTTTTTCGACCATGATGGTAATGGCTTTGCTGAAAGGACTGGTTGGTTCAGTCCGACGGATGGGCTACTGGTTCGCGATCTTGATGGGAATGGCACGATCGATAGTGGTGCTGAACTGTTCGGGAATCACACGCTGCTACCGAATGGGAGTAAGGCAGAAAACGGCTTTGAGGCCCTCAGAGTGCTTGACGACAATGGAGATCAGTTCATTGATCATCTCGATTCAGCGTGGAACACTCTGAAGGTCTGGTTGGACGGAAATAGCAATGGCGTTGTCGATCAAGGCGAGCTTCAAACCTTGAATGAGGCTGATGTCCTTCGGCTTGGGGTTGGCTATGTACCGTCAAGCTTGACCGATCCTCAGGGTAATCGTCATCTTCAGATCGGTGCGTTCCAGGCCTCTGATGGAACGATGCAATCCATGAACGATGTTTGGTTTCGAGTGGATCAGGCACGGACGAAATGGCTTCGGCCTGTTTTGCTAGACGAAGGACTGGCAAGCCTTCCTGATTTGAAGGGGATGGGTAGTGTTCCGGACTTACATCAGGCCATGGCCTCGGATCTATCCGGTGATTTGCGATTGATCTTGGAACGATGGATCCAAGGCAGCACCGTGCAGCGGGAGGCATTGATTGATCCCTTGATCTTCTACTGGGTCGGAATATCTTCGGAGCAAGGCACATCAGGCTGGAGTTCTATTGACGGACGCCTGGCTGTTATGGAACGTCTGCTCGGTCAGACTTATCGCGAAGGTTGGGTTGATCCCCGCCCCGTTGGGGCATCAGTGACGATGTTGCATAAGGCCTACGAGGATTTTCGTCTCCAGTTGGAAGATCAGTTGATCCTTCAGACAGATGGTTGGCCCATCCTGCAACACCTCGTGGGGCCTGACGGAGCCATTCATCCAGAGTCTTCAAGCACTAATCTTGAACAAGTAGCCAATTATCTTGATGCTCACGTCCTCCAATCCTCAGACTTTCTCAAGCTGTTCCGTCTGAGTCGAGCCTTGAGGTCGCTAGGGGATCAAGGCGAGTTGCTTCTGGGTAGGATTCAAGAGTATGCCTCGGCTCAGAATCTTCCAAGCAGCATCTTCTACCAGCTTCTGTCGGAGCATCAACTGTTCCAAGGGTTTGCACCATCCAACCATCTTCAAGGCTCAGATGGGCAAGATCTGATCATTGGAGGAGCCGGAAACGATGTATTGAGTGGCGGCTCAGGCCGTGACTGGTTGGTGGCCGGTAGTGGCAATGACAGCCTGAATGGCGGGATCGGAGATGACGTGTATGTGATTGCTCAGGGAGGAGATCAAAAGCAAATCGGCGATCTGGATTACACGGTGGGTAATCGTGATGTGGTGATGTTCACGAATGTACTGGGAACCGATGTGACGCAGGTGGAACGGCATGGTTCACAGCTGTATCTGCATTATGGGAATGGCGACCAGCTGTGGGTGAATAACTATTTTGTATCCGAGGCTTTCCGGGTTGAAGCCTTCCAGTTTGCGGATGGAGAGCTGTGGGGGGATGTGGATCTGCGGGACCGTGCGGTGGTGGGAGGTGCAACGTCAGGCAATGACTGGCTGGGTGGATTCACAGATATGGTGAACCGGATTGATGGGTTGGATGGCGATGACCAGTTGCACGGTGGTGGGTTTGATGATGTGTTGAAGGGTGGGAATGGCAACGACTGGCTGAATGGCAACGACGGCGATGATTGGCTTGATGGTGGAGCCGGAAACGATGTATTGAGTGGCGGCTCCGGCCGTGACTGGTTGGTGGCCGATAGTGGCAATGACAGCCTGAATGGCGGGATCGGAGATGACGTGTATGTGATTGCTCAGGGAGGAGATCAAAAGCAAATCAGCGATCTGGATTACACGGTGGGTAATCGTGATGTGGTGATGTTCACGAATGTACTGGGAACCGATGTGACGCAGGTGGAGCGGCATGGTTCACAGCTGTATCTGCATTATGGGAATGGCGACCAGCTGTGGGTGAATAACTATTTTGTATCCGAGGCTTTCCGGGTTGAAGCCTTCCAGTTTGCGGATGGAGAGCTGTGGGGGGATGTGGATCTGCGGGACCGTGCGGTGGTGGGAGGTGCAACGTCAGGCAATGACTGGCTGGGTGGATTCACAGATATGGTGAACCGGATTGATGGGTTGGATGGCGATGACCAGTTGCACGGTGGTGGGTTTGATGATGTGTTGAAGGGAGGGAACGGAAATGATTGGCTGAATGGCAACGACGGCGATGATTGGCTTGATGGAGGAGCAGGGAATGATGTGTTGAGTGGCGGCTCCGGCCGTGACTGGTTGGTGGCCGGTAGTGGCAATGACAGCCTGAATGGCGGGATCGGAGATGACGTGTATGTGATTGCTCAGGGAGGAGATCAAAAGCAAATCAGCGATCTGGATTATACGGTTGGCAATCGTGATGTGGTGATGTTTCAGAATCTTCGACCCCAGGATGTCACCGCAGTAGAACGTCACGGTAATCAGCTGCTGTTGCGTCTTGCAGGAGGAGGTCAGCTTTCAGTTGAAAACTATTTTGTTTCAGAGGCCTTTCGTATTGAAGCTTTTCAGTACTCAAACGGTGTCGTTTGGGGTGACAGACAACTCAGAGATCGGGTTGTCGTGGGTGGAGCAACAGCAGGTAATGACTCCCTTGGTGGCTTTAATGACATGGCCAACCGCATCAGGGGGCTGGACGGAAACGATCTTCTTTATGGTGGCCTTCTCAATGACGTGCTGACAGGTGGAAATGGAAATGACACGCTCCATGGTGGTGACGGTGATGACATCCTCGATGGAGGTTCTGGCGATGATGTCATTTATGGTGGGCGAGGGAGGGATCGTCTCCTCTCTGGTACTGGCAGTGATTATCTGAATGGTGGAGAAGGTGACGACACCTATGTGATCGCCAGGAGTGGTTCCCTGAAGCAGATCAGCGACTACGATCTAAATCCTGCGAACCATGACACGGTCAGATTCTCAAATCTGAAATCCACTGATCTCATCTCTATTCAGCGACAGAACTTTAACCTTGAAATGAACTTCGTGACCAAGGACCAGCTGCTGGTTACGAATTACTTCCTTGCGAAGGAGTTCAGGATTGAGTCTTTTCAGTTTTCCAATGGCCTCACCCTTGGTGAGGCCGACGTGTTCGCCCTCATCCCCCCGGCTTAGCACTTCTTGCCTTCCCCCCATCATTCGGCCTCGGCCGATAAATCGCCACCCCGATCACGTCCTGCACCTTGCTGGCGTATTTCTCGAAGTTCTCACTGCGGATTACCCCCGCTCCCTCCGCCGCGTGGATCGCATCAATCACCCCGTCGCGCTTCTCCAGGAAGCCCACGTGGGTCACGTCCAGCCCTGGCACCTTGGTCACCAGGGCAAAGATGTCGCCACTGCGCAGCGACGGCAGCACCCCCGGCAGGGCCGCCAGTGGGATGTAGGGCTGGTTGACCACCAGATCCTTCTCCAGCTCCGTGATGCACTCCTTGTTGCGGGCCAGCTGCATCGGCTTGTAGCTCTTGATGTGGTTGCTCATGAAGTTGAGCGCCACCGTGCGGCTGCTGGCACCGGGCAGGAACGGGGTGAGGTTCACCACGTAGCCGTTGCGCTCGGCCGCTTCGGCCCAGCGGCTGAAGTAGTGCTGCCGCCGGCAGTAGTCCACCTCGCCATCCACATAGCGCAGCCGCCGCACGTGCTGCGTGAAGCGCTCCACCCCTTCGTCCTGGGTGTCCACCTTGCGGCTGTTGCTCAGCGCCAGCAGCTGCTCCACAAACAGGAAGCAATCAAACTGGCTCAGATCCAGCAGCAGCTGTTCCTTCGGGCCGCCATCGAGGGAGAACTCCTTGAACGGCAAGCCCAGATAGCGGCGCGCCAGTTGCACCAGCGCCTGGTTCATCGGCGCCCAGGCTGTGGCGTCGATCGCCTCGGCAGCCTCCTCTTTTGTATCGCCCACAAACTTGGGCGTGGGATCCCCCAGGGCCACCCCCCCCGGTAGGGGCGGCGGCGCCGCCGCCACGCTGCGGCTCGCCGGAGTGGCGTTGCGCAGCAGCAGGTTGGCCGCCGCGAAGCTGGCTCCGGCGGCGATCAGCACCGTGAGGCCAACCAGGAGAATGGGTTTGCGCATCCAGCCGCTGCTGCCGCCGCCGCGGCGACCCTACAGCCGCCGTCAGGCGGCGCTGCTCGCCAGCCACTCCTGGAGCTCCACCGCCGGCAGCTCGGGGCTGCTGGTGATCTCGATGATGCGGCCGATCGCGGCCGGGCTCTCCACCGCATCGAGGCACACCCGCGCCACCAGCCGCCGCGGGATGCTGTCGCTCTCCTGCTGGTCGGGCCCGCTGAAGCGGATGCCTTCGGCCTCGAGTCCCTCCTCGGTTTCCTTCAGCCCGCCCGGGCGCACCACCGTCCAATCGAGGCCACTGGCAGCCAGCCAGCGCTCGCCCACCCCCTTCCACACCAGGATCAGCCCGAACAAATTGAGCGGGTGGAACCAGCGGCCGCTGCACAGGGAGCTCACCAGCACCACCCTCTTGATGCCGGCCTCACGGCAGGCGGCGATCTGGGAGCGGATCGCCAGGGCATCCACCTTCAGCGGCCCGGCCAGATCAACCGACGGCCGTGCCCCGGTGGCGATCACCAGGGCGTCGCAACCCTCAAGGGCCCCCTTCAGCGCCTCCGTATCCCCCAGATCCAGCCGCACCAGCTCCGCCCCCTCCAGCCCCGGCGGCACCTCAGAGCCCGGCCGCAGGATCGCCTTCACACCCCAGCCCCGGCCCAGGGCTTCTTGCACCACCCGCCAGCCCGTCTTGCCTGAAGCTCCACTCACGGCGATGCAGGTCATGGGGTGTCTTGCTCGATTGCGTTGAGATCCATTCTCGTGGCCGACACGTTGGGATGGCGACAGCCAGCCAGAGGTCTGCTGGGTAGGCTGCCCCCATGGCCGAAATGGTTCTCGAAGTCAGCCACCTGAGCGTGCGGCGTGAGGCCGTCACGGCGGTGGATGACGTCAGCTTCCAGCTGGTGGCCGAATCCGACACCGCCCTGGTGGGCCCGAACGGCGCCGGCAAGAGCACCCTGGTGCAAGCGATTCTCGGCATCCTGCCCCGCCAGGCCGGTGAGGTGCGCTTCCTGGGCTGCAGCCTCGGCAGCCGCGGCCAGTTGCCGCGGGAGCTGCGCGCCAAGCTCGCCTACCTGCCCCAGACCCTGGTGCCCCGGGGCCGCTTCCCGCTCACGGTGGCCGAATTCGTGGGCCTGGGCTGGGATTCGCCCGGCCTGTCCCTGCCCTGGCTGGGCCGCGAGGAGCGCCGCAGCGCCATCCGCGCCGCCCTGCGCAAAACCCTCTGCGCCGACCTGGCCGACCGGCTGCTGTCGGAACTCTCCGGCGGCCAGCTGAAGCGGGTGCTGCTGGCCTTCTGCGTGGTGCGCCCCCGCCGCCTGCTGGTGCTCGATGAGGCCCAGGCCGGCCTCGATGCCCGGGCGGCCGAGCAGTTCCACACCCTCCTCTACCAGCTGCGCCGCAGCGAAGGTTGGACAATCCTGCAGGTGTCGCACGATCTGGAGATGGTGCGCCGCACCTGCGATGGCGTGCTCTGCCTCAACCGCAGCCTGCGGTGTTTCGGCACCCCCGACCACGCCCTCAGCCCCACCCGGCTGGCCCAGATCTACGGCCCCGGCTTCGTTCCCTACCACCACCGTCACCCGCCCCACCGCCCTCCCCACGCCGAGGAAACCCCGCCGGCCTGAACGGCCCGCTCAGGGCGGCAGGGGTTGGCCGAAGCCCGTGGGTTGCCCGTACAGCCAGCGCAGCGTGGCCCGATCGCGCCGGCTGAGCTCCAGCACCGGCTCGGCCCCGGGAACGGCCGCCATGGCGTCGGCGGGATCGTCGCTGTGGCCCCAAAGCCCGAAGGCGTGGCCCAGTTCATGCAAAGCGGTGGCCTCGGTGGCCTGCGGCCGCTGGCCCGGGCTGATCAGCACCTGCACCCGGGGCTCCAGAATCCAGCCGGCGCCCCGATCCACCGCCACCAGCGCCAGCTCGGCCCGGCCATGGCTGGCCCGGGTGCGGCCGGTGGCCTGCCGCTGCAGGGGCGGCCGCCGCCGCAGGATCCGCACCTGGGCCGCCGCCGGATCGTCCACCCGGGTGATCGTCAGTTCTCTCTTCCACTGGCCCAGGGCCCGCTCCACCGCGCCGAGCCAGAGCGCATCCCAGCGTTGGCCGGCGCCGCCCGTCGCCGCCGGCTCCACCCACACGCACCAGTGATCCAGCCGGGGCCAGCCCAGGCCCGTGGGCCGCAGCAACTGGCGGTAGTCCGCGCCTGGCTCCCCCGGCGGAACAGCGGCGGCCGTGCCCGGCGTTGCCCCGACGGCGCGCGTGGCCACAGCCACGGGGCAAGGGGCTGGGGCGGCCTGGAGCGGCGCCGCCAGCAGCAGCAACGCCGGCACCAGCCCGGCGGCGAGCAGGCGGTGGGGCCGGCCCATCAGCCCGCCAGTCCCACTCCGCGGGCCATCAGGGCGGCCATCAGAGGGATGGCGGCGAAGCCCGCCAGCTCGATGTTGAGCACCCAGCGCAGGCGGTTGGCCAGGGCCTCACTCACCTTCGGGAGCTCCCCCTTGCGCAGGGGGATGGCCCAGAGGATGTAGGTGATGGTGGGGTACAGCGACAGGGCGCCCACCGCCAGGTAGGTGCCCACCTTCCACCAGAACAGGGGGTTCTCGGTGTAGAAGCTGGAGCCCTGGCCGAAATACAGCACCCGCAGGATGCCGCTCAGCAGCACCCCCAGGGCGGCCAGGCCGTAGGTCACGTCCGTGATCACCATCAGGATCGCGTCCTTGCGGTCCGGGTCGGGCCGGATCAGGCGCCGCTCCAGCACCAGGGCGCCGAAGCAGACCATGAAGCTCAGGTAGTGCACATAGGCCACCCCGGCGCTGGAGAGCACCTCGGAGGGGATCGAGAGAAGCCCGGCCATCGGCTGGTGTCAGGGGATCGCCCCGGACGGTAGCGGCTGGCTCCGGGCCACCGGGCCCCTAGGCGATCACGGCCTGGAGCTCAGATTGAAATCAGTAGGAAATAGGGAAAGAGTTGGCGATATGTGGAAGCCGCAACGGAACACTGAAGGCTTTCTGTTTGTTTCAGGAACATCCAGAAACAACCGTAGGTTCAACGTATCGATTCAGAGGCTCCATGGCGAGTTCCCTCAGTGCCTTTCTCGGCGAGATTGGCCGCCATCAGCTGCTCACCCCTGAGCAGGAGCTCACCCTTGGGCGAAAAGTGCAGGCCATGGTGAGCCTGCAGGAACGCTGTTCCGAGGCGGGCGGCAGCGGCCCGGCCTGCGACTACGACGATCTCGAAAAGCGCACCATGCGCAACGGCGAGCGGGCCAAACAGCAAATGGTGACAGCCAACCTGCGGCTGGTCGTCAATCTCGCCAAGCGCTATCAGGGCAAGGGCCTCGATTTACTTGATCTGATCCAGGAAGGCACCATCGGTCTGACCCGCGCCGTCGAAAAGTTTGATCCCACCCGTGGTCACCGTTTCAGCACCTATGCCTACTGGTGGATTCGTCAGGGGCTGAACCGGGCCCTCTCCACCCAGAGCCGCACAATCCGCATTCCCGTCAACGTCAACGAGAAGCTCACCCGGTTGCGGGCCGCCAAGGCGCGCCATCTCCAGTCCCACGGCCATTCCCCCAACGCCGGTGAGCTGGCCACCGCCATGGGGCTGCCCGTGGCCGAGGTGGAAGACCTGCTGGGCTGCGAGCTGCGCAGCGTCACCGTCAGCCTGCAGGGGGCCGTGCGCTCCAAGGCCGATCCCTCCGAGCTCGTCGATGTGCTGCCCAGCAATGAGCCGGCGCCGATGGAGCGGGCCGAGCAGGCCGAGCGCACCGAATCAGTGTGGACGCTGTTGGAGAAGTCCAACCTCACCCCCAAGGAGCGCACGGTGGTGATGCTGCGTTTCGGGCTCGACGGCAGCCACGAGTGGCGCACCCTGGCCGAGGTGGCCCGCCAGCTGGAGTGCAGCCGCGAGTACTGCCGCCAGGTGGTGCAGCGGGCCCTGCGCAAGCTGCGCAAGACCGGCATCGAGAGCGGCCTGGTCGACGACTGCACGTAGGGACATCCGCCCCTCGTGAATCGGCCTGTGGGGCCCACAGAATGAACGGACGCCGACCCGATGGCGCGTCCCATTTTTTGAGCAGATCGCCATGGCTGTTGCTCCCGCTGATCAGGCGCCCGTCGATACCGAGGTGCTGGAGAGCGCCGTTCTCGATGAAGCGCTGCTGGTGAGGCTGCTGCGCCGGGCCGGCCGCACCATCGCCCGCCCCGCCTTCGAGTGCGTGGAGCTGCTGATGGATGGCAGCACCCCTCCCCAGGTGCGGCTCACCGTGCTGGCGGCCCTCACCTACCTGCTGCTGCCCCTCGACCTGATCCCCGACTTCATCCCGGCGGCCGGCTTCAGTGACGACATGGTGGCCCTCACGGCCCTGCTGGGGCTCTGCGGCACCCACCGCACCCCGGCGATCCGCGCCCGGGCCCAGAGCCGGCTGGATCGCTGGTTCCCCCTCTTCCGCCAGCAGGGGTAAGGTCCGGCGATGCAGGCGTCCGCCCCCTCCCTCAGCCCGGAGCAGCTCGACGAGCTCCAGAGCCTTCTCAAGGACTGGTTGCGGCTCACCGGCCGCACCCAGTCGGATCTGCGTCGGGCCCTGAGGGCCGGTTCGATCCGCATGCCCGTGCTGCTCGAGGAGCTGCAGCGCACCTGGAGCCGCCAGGGCGCGGCGGGGCTGGCCGAGCGCCTCTGTGCCATCGAGGCCCAGTGGCTGGCCGAGGAGCCCGGCGAGGACCCCGACGTCGATGCTGCCAACGATCCGTTGGCGAATTCGATGGGGCAGCTCGACCTGCTGTTGCAGGAAATCCGCGCCGACGGCGGGGCCTGAAGGCCAGCGGGCCGCGGTGCTGGCGGGCCAGGCGACCAGCCTCCAGAGTGGGGGTTGAACGCTTCTGCGGCCCTGCGCCGACGACCACCGCCATGAACGTCACCTTCCCCTGGTCCCTGCGGGCCGCCGCTGCCCTGGTTGCCGGCCTGTGCGTCTCCGGCGCGGCCCAGGCCCAGGTGGAGTCCTTCATGCTCAAGCGTGGTGGCAATGTGGGGCCGGAAACCAAGATCAAGCCCACCAACTGCGTCACCGGCGCCGATGGCTCCGTCACCTGCGACACGGTGATCGAGAATCCCCCCAGTGACACACCGGCCCAACCCAACTACCAGCCGTTCAAGAACTGATGCCACGTCTGCAGCGGATCTTCCAGGACACGATCTTTCTGCGCCTGATCGACCGGGGCGAGCGCCTGGTGGCCAAGTTGCTGGCCGCCGTGCTGTTTCTGGTGCTGGCGGTGGCGGCCCTCAAGTTCACCGTCGAGGTCGTCGTTCAGCTGTTCGACCCGGCCCGGCGCTGGGTGGGGGAGGGCCTCATCGCCGTGCTCGGCGATCTGCTCAACCTGCTGATCGCCATCGAGGTGCTGCAGAACATCACCTCCTACCTGCGCCGCCACGTGGTGCAGATCGAACTGGTGCTGCTCACCGCCATCACCGCCGTGGCCCGGAAGGTGATCGTGCTGCCCCCGAACGCCGAGAACAAACCGATGCTGGTGGTGGGTCTTGGGGTGGCCGTGGTGTGCCTGGCGGCGGCCTTCTGGATGGTGCGCCGCGTCAATGAGTCGGAAGTGAGTCAGCGGGATGGGGCGTCCAGAACAGGGCCAGCCAGATCGTTCCAGGAGCCGGGTCACTCGCCAGCAGCCGGTGCCGCCGGCCCGCACTGATCAGCAGGGCCTCGCCGCAGGCCAGGGAGCGGGCTTCGGGCTCATCGGCGAACTGCAACTGGGCACTGCCCTGCAGCAGCAGCACCCACTCGTGCTCCGTCTGGTCGTACCAGAAACCCTCCGGGCTGGAGGCGCTGCAGGAGTGGATCCGCTCCAGCCGCAGCTGCGGGGTCTGCAGCAGCACCGTTGTCACTTCCTCCCCTGCGGCAGGGCAGGGGCTCTGCACCAGGGAGGCACCGGCCCGGTCGCCCGATGGTGCCTCGCCCCAGCGGCGGCCGATCTCGAAGCCGCAGGAGCGGGCCAGGGCCACCACCTGATGGTGATCACCACAGTCGCGCAGGGCCGCTCTCAGGGCGGGATCGGCCTCGCTGCGGGCCACGAAGGCGTTGAGCTGGCGCACCTTCTCCAGGAACTGCTGCAGCTGGGCTTCGGCCATGGGGGAGGTGCTCTGGCGTCAGAGCAGATCCTTGCCCATCCGCCAGCGCAGAAAGGAGACGCCGCCCAGGAGCACCGTTTCTTCCCCGTCCACCACCCAGCCCCGCCGCTCCAGCAGCGGCCGTGACAGCTGGCTGGCCTCGGTGCGCAGGCGCCTCACCCCCCGGTTGCGGGCGTGCTGCTCCAGGGCCTCCAGCAGGGCACCAGAGCGTCCCTGGCGGCTGGAGCGGCCACGGCAGTACAGCAGGGCGAGCCGGTCGCTGGGATCAAGAAGGGCAAACGCTTCGATGATCGTGTCGTCGTCGTTGGCACAGCTCACCAACCCATGGCCGCGTAGCAATGACGACCGGAAGTCATCATTGCGACTCGCCTGTTGTGACCAGGCCTCGATCTGTAACGGGCTGTAGAGGTTCCCGGCCTGGCTGATGACCGATTCGTGATACACGGCGATCAGTTGCAGGCAATCATCGGGGCGCAGTGGACGGATCGGCAGCATCGCGGCGGTGAATGTGCATGGATTGTCGCCGCTTTCGGCACAAGGCTGATCACGCTGGTGTATGTTTTAGTTCTAACCTCACTCACGACACCGCGTACATACCATGCTGACTGGATCGGAATTGCTGGCCAAGGTCAAGGAACTCGGCGATGTCGGCAAGTCGGAGATCGTACGGGCCTGTGGCTATGTTTCCACCAAGAAGGATGGCGCCGAGCGCCTGAACTTCACCGCCTTCTACGAGGCCCTGTTGGAGGCCAAAGGGGTCGAATTCGGTGCGGCCGGCAAGGTCGGCAAAGGCGGCCGCAAACTCAGCTATGTGGCCACGGTGCAGGGCAACGGCAATCTGCTCATCGGCAAGGCCTACACCGCCATGCTTGATCTCAAGCCCGGCGATGAGTTCGAGATCAAGCTCGGCCGCAAACAGATTCGCCTGATCCCCGCCGGCAGCGCCGACGAAGAGGATTGATCCGCTGGCGTCCGCTGCTGTCGCTGTTGGTGGGCCTGCTTCTGCTGCTGGCCCTGATCCTGCCGCCAGCGGCCCTTGGCTTCCCAGGGCCAGCCTTCGCGTTGGAGGCCCTCGATTCTGAGGTCGCCCGTCGAGATACGGGCGGCCGCTTGTTTGAGGCCCACTGCATCGGCTGCCATGCCCAGGGGGGCAACATCATCCGCCGCGGCAAGACATTGAAGCTGGCAGCGTTGGAGCGCAATGGCGCCGCCAATCCAGCGGTGATCGCCACGATCGCCGCCGCAGGAATCGGCCAGATGGGCGGCTACGGCGAGGCCCTCGGTGACGGCGGGGCCGACGCGGTGGCCGCCTGGGTGTGGCAGCAGGCCCAGGCCGGCTGGCCCCGCAGCTGAAGCCCCTCGCTTCCGCGTGGCTTAGAAGGCCTGGATCCAGGGATAGATCTCCACGGCCGTCCAGATGCCCTGGCGCCAGTAGATGTCACCTTTGACGAGGCTCTCCACCGTCGCCTGCTCGTCGGCTTCGTAGAGGCCGAAGACGTGGCTGGTGTCGGCGGTGGGCCCCAGGGTGAGCAGCACACCCTCCTCTTTCTGGCGTTTCAGTCCGGCCAGATGCTCGTCGCGGTAGGGGGTGCGGCGCTCAAGGGCGTCGGCGACGTAGGTGCCCCAGAGGACGAATTTCATGGGCCGCGGGGTGGGAGAGGAACGTCCCTCAGCCTTTCATTCTCCGCGCCCTTCTTGGCTCTTTTGAAACACCAGCAGGCGGTTGTTGGCCGGCATCGCCCCATCGGCCTGCAGGTGCAGCCCCAGGCGGGAGGCCATGGCCTGGAGCTCCTCGGCGTCGCGAACCCCCATGGCCGGATCCAGCTGTTGCAGATGGGCATCGAAGGCCCCATTGCTGGCGGCGGTATGGCTATCGCCGTAGCGAAACGGGCCGTAGATCAGCAGCAGGCCATCGACGGTCAGTACCCGGGCACTGCCGGCCAGCAGGTAGGGCACAGCGGCCGCCGGCATGATGTGCAGCGTGTTGGCCGTGAAAACCACCTCGAAGGGCCCGGCCGGCCAGTGGGCCTCGGTCACATCCAGCGCCAGCGGCGGTGCCACCCGGGCCCCGGGGGCCAGGCCCGCCTGGCCCTCCAGGGCGATGCGTCCGGCCAGTCCGGTCAGGGATTCGGAGCGCTCACTGGGCTGCCAGCACACCCCCGGCAGATGGCGGGCCATGTGGATGGCGTGTTGGCCGCTGCCCGAGCCCACCTCCAGCACCCTGGCCTCCGGGGGCATCCACCGGCGCAGCTGCGTCAGGATCGGCTCCTGGTTACGCAGGCAGGCGGGAGAAAACGGCAGGGAATCGGGGTCCATCGGCCCATCATGGGATCAGTTGTTCTCCGGCCATGCGAACCCCTGCCCCGCGTCCCATGGCCTGGCTTGCCCCAGCGTCGTTGCTCGCCGCCCTGGTGCTGCTGCTGTCGTTGAGCGCCTGCGCTCCTGTGCTGTAGCCCGGCTAAAGCGGCTGATCGAGGGCGGCGCGCAGCTCGGCGGCAAAGACACCGGCAGCGTCGGCCACATCGGCCCCGCTCTGGTGGGCCTGGGCCATGCGCCGCACCAGGGCGCTGCCCACGATGGCGCCGTCGCCGCCCCAGCGGCGCACCTGCAGGGCCTGTTCGCCGGTGGCGATGCCGAAGCCCACGGCCACCGGCGTGGGTCCCAGCTCCCGCAGCTGCTGCACCAGCGGACCCACCCGCGTTTCCAGACTGGTGCGCACCCCCGTCACCCCGGTGACGCTCACCAGATAGGTGAAGCCGCGGCTGGCGGTGTGGATGCGGGCCATGCGCTCGGCCGGGGTGTTCGGGGCCACGAGCAGCACCAGATCCAGCCCATGGCCGGCCGCGATGCCGGAGAGTTTCTGAGCCTCCTCCAAGGGGAGATCGGGCACCACCAGGCCGGCGGCACCGGCGGCGGCGGCCTCGCGGCAGAAGCTCTCCATACCCCGGTTGAGCAGGGGGTTGCTGTAGGTGAACAGCACCACCGGCAGGGTGAGCTGGCCCCGCAGGGAGCCCAGCATGTCCAGCACCCGCCCCGGGGTGGTGCCGGAGGCCAGGGCGCGGCTGGCGGCGGCCTGGATCACCGGGCCATCCGCCAGCGGATCGCTGTAGGGGATGCCCAGTTCGATCAGGTCGGCGCCGGCGGCCTGCAGGGCCAGCAGGCTGGCGGTGGTGACCGTCAGATCGGGATCCCCCGCCATCAGAAAGGGCATCAGGGCACAGCGCCCCTCGGCCCGCAGGGCAGCGAAGCGCTGCTGGATCGGCGTGGGGGCGGTGGCAGGGCCGGCGGTGGCAGCGACGCTCATCGGGCCGGAGGGCAGGACGGGCCCCTGAGCCTATGGGGTCGTCTTCACATCTCCGCATCGGCCTGCAGCTGCCCCACCTCGGCCAGCAGCTTGGCCTGCTCCTCGGGGCTCATGGCGTCGAACTTGCGCTGCAGCTCCTCGTCGGTGACGGCGTCGTAGGCGGCTCGGTAACGGCGCCGCTGCTCCATGTACGTCATCTTGCCGCCCAGCACCCGCAGCAGGTAGCTGGCCGTCCAGCCCAGCACCACGAGCATCAGCACGGCCGAAGCCGCGATGCCGGGGGAGAAGCCCTCCAGGCCGCTGGAGCGGAACACCCAGTAGCCCCCCCCGCCGATGCCGAAAACCACCAATCCCAGCAGGATCGCCTGTGCGCGAGTCAAGGATCAGGCCTCGCCCTGGCCGGCCATGCGCAGGTTGAGGAAGGGGGAGAACAGGATCAACCCAGGGAAGAACAGGAACACCAGCCCATAAATGGCGGTGCGCTCGATCTTGCCCATCACGGTCCAGCGCCTGTGCATCCACCAGTAGAGGGCCAGGGGCACCACCACCAGGTAAGCCCCGGCCAGAGCCAGGTAGGCACCGATCACAAGCAGGGTGTCGAGCGAAAGGCCGCTCAGAGGTCCGCTCAGGGCCACCAGGGGTGTCGCGAAGTGGAGTGAATCTAGGATCCAGGCGCGGGGGCATGGCGAAATTGGTAGACGCAGCGGACTTAAAATCCGCAGGCTGCAAGGCTGTGGGGGTTCAAGTCCCCCTGCCCCCATCGTTGGTGCTTCTGGGATGGGAGTGCGCTCCTGATGCTGGCGCTCCTGCTGGAGCTGGTGGGCCGGCCGCTGCTGCAGGCCATCGCGCGACCCGAGCCCCGCGCCCAGCTGGCGCCGCTGCCGTTGCCCCCTCCGGGGCCCTACACCGTGCTGGTGGCGGATTGGGGTCACCACACCTCGATCGTGGTGCAGCAGCCGCCAGGTTGGCGCCTCGGCCCCCCGGGGGCGGAGGCGGCCCCGTTCGTGGAAGTCGCCTGGGGCGACCGGCGTTACTTCCATGGCGCCGACCGCAGCCCCCAGAGCGTCTTCTCCGCCCTGGTTCTGCCCACGGACTCGGTGCTGTTCCTCGCCGCCCACCCCGATCCCCCGCGGCTGGAGGGAACGGTCGCCGTGCGGCAGCGTCGGGTGGGGGCCCCCACCCTGCAGGCCCTGCTCACCGCCCTGGAGCGCTCGGCCCAGCGCACACCCGCAGGCGGGCGACGCGCCCCCCCTGCCATGGCGGCCCGGCCATGGGGGTCGTTTTGTCCTGGCCCATGGCACCTATCTGTGGACCCGCAACTGCAACTGGTGGACCGTGCAGCGGCTGCGGGAGGCCGGACTCGCCACCGACCCGACAGGGGTGGTGCTCGCTGCCCAGGTGCCTGGGCGTTTACGGGGCTTCCGGCCCGTGGCCAGGCCCACAGGGCAGGGTCTTGAACTGATCGTCCCCCATCCCTGAGGCTGAAAGTCGGGCTTCGATGCAGGGCACGCAGGACAAAAGTTCATCACTAACTGTGTCTGTGGCTCTCCACACGCAGTCTCTCTTTGGCCTTTCTCAGGGGCTGCGCCCGGCCTAGACCAGCACCAACGAGGGATTGGAAAATTGGTTCATGTCGCTCCGCTCCTAGCCGCCACCTGTCTGGCGGGTTTTGCCCTGTTGCAGTTGCTGTTCAGCATCGGCACCTGGTGATGATCGGCATGGCCCCTGCCAGCTTCCAGCATGAAGGTGATCGTTGATCTTTGTGTGGTGCCGATTGGTGTGGGGGTGAGCCTGGCGTCCTACGTGGCCACCTGCGAGCGGGTGCTGCAGCAGGCCGGGCTGACGATCCGGCTGCACCCCAACGGCACCGCCATCGAGGGCGAGTGGGCGCCGGTGATGGCGGCGATCGAGGCCTGCCATGCCGCCGTGCACGCCATGGGCTGCCCGCGGATCTTCACCACCGTGACGATCAACACCCGCACCGACCGCGACCAGAGCCTCGACGACAAGCTGGCCAGCGTGCAGGCGCTGCTGGGGTGAGCCTCACAGCAGCCATCCGGGCCGCAGCAGCAACGCCAGCCCCAGCGCCAGCATCACCCCGCCACTGATCAGCTTCAGCCAGCGGCCACCGGCTTCCGTGAGCTTATTGCTGCTCAGGGCCAGCACGGCGGCGGCCACCATCAGGCTGTCGTCGGCGATGTAACCGAGGATGTAGAGGCCCAGGTAGGCGTAGTGGGCGCTGGCCGGCAGGTTCTGCTGGCTGAGCACCGCCGTGTAGATCGCCGGCAGACCGGCGGTGCAGAGCAACTCCACGGCATTCACCACCACCGCCAGAACCGCCACCGCGGCCAGGGCCGGCAGCAGGGAGCGTGACTGGACGACGTTGCGCAGGCGGGCGTAGAGGCCTGGCTTGGCCGCCGCCGGGATCGAGAGGCTGAAGCCGCTGCCCTGGCGCCGACTGTCCAGCACGTTGACCACCCCCACCGTGATTGCCAGGCCGGCCAGCACCAGCCGCAGCCCGGTAGACCAGCCCAGCAGCAGAAACACGTTCAGCCAGGCGGCCATGAAGGCGTAATAGACCGCACCGCTGACCAGCACGAACGTGCCCGCCACCAGGGCCATGCGGCGACGGTTCTGCCAATGCACCAGCAGTGACAGCAGGAACAGCAGCACCCACATCGCGCAGGGATTGAAGCCGTCCAGCAGCCCCATCGCCAGGGTGAACAACGGCAGGCCCTGCCCGTCGACGCTGAGGCGGCCCAGGGGGCCGAGGCTGAGCTCTGTGGCACCGGCCGCGTCTTCGCCTGGGTTGTCCGTGCTGGGCGCCTCCACCAGGGCCAGCAGGTCCTGCCCGCGGCCCCCGGCGTCATCGAAGCCCACCAGCAGCCGGCCCGCATACGCGAACGCGGGCACGCCGGGGGCCTGGATACCCGCCTGCTTTGAAAGGCGCAGCAGGTCGTCGCGGGCCTGCGGATCGATCCCCACGTCACGCAGCCGCACCTGCACGGCCGGCCGCTGCCGCTGCAGCTCGGGCAGGAAGGCCTTGGCGGCGGCACAGTGGGGACAGCCCTCGCGCACGAACACCTGCAGTTCCGCGGCGGCAGCGGCGGCGGCGGGCGGTACCAGGCTCAGCAGGGCGGCCAGGGCCAGGGCCAACAGCCCTTGCCGCCAACGTCTGGTCGTTGTCGTGGCTGTCCCCATCGCCATCGCTCCCGGGCCTGGTCTTGATCTTCGCTGCGGTTTGGCGGCTGATGGGAAACTTGAACCGTTTCATACGCTTGCGGGCGGGGCCAACGATGGATCCAGCCGCGTCCACTGGCGTCGGAATCTTCGGCCTCCTGCTGTTCCCGGGGGTGGAGGAACTCGACGCCATCGGGCCCTGGGAGATGGCCACCCTGTGGGCGCGCCAGAGCGGCGGACCCGAACAGTGTCTGCTGATTGGCCAGAGCGAGGCCCCGATCACCTGCGCCAAGGGGCTGGTGCTGCTGCCCCAGGCCAGCTTCGCCACGGCTCCGCCCCTGGATGTGCTGCTGGTGCCGGGCGGCCTTGGCACCCGCACGGAGGTGAACAATGCCGAGCTGATCGGCTTCATCCGCGAACAGGCGGCCCGCTGCCGGGCGGTGCTCTCGGTCTGCACCGGGGCCTTCCTGCTGCAGGCGGCCGGCCTGCTCATGGGCAAGCGGGCCACCACCCACTGGGCCTCCCTGGAGCGCCTGCGCGCCTTCGGCGATGTGGAAGTGGTGGAGGAGCGCTTCACCCGCGATGGGGCGATCTGGACGGCGGCCGGCATCTCCTCGGGTATGGATCTCACCCTGCAGTTCATTGCTGAAACGGCCGGAGAAGAGGCGGCCGCCACGGTGCAGCTGGAGGCCGAGTATTTCCCAGCTTCGAAGATCTATGGAACGGCCGCCAGCCGAGGCAAGGGGGCGGCCTATTTCCGCCGCTCCTGAGCCATTCAGAGCACCGGCTGCCAGGCGGCGCTCCGGTTTTCAGCGGCACCGCTCTGTTCGGTGAAAGGCAGCACCTGGTTGCGCCCGGTCTGCTTGGCCCGGTACATGGCGCGGTCGGCCCTGGAGATGATTTCGTCGGGGTTTTCGCCGGGTTGGACCATGGTCACGCCGATGCTCAGGGTGATTGACAGGTAGCCGGCACTGGTGGGGATCGGTTCGGCCACGGCCCGACGCAGCTTTTCAGCGATCGCCATCGCATCGTTCAGGCTCCGCACCCCCTGCAGCACCACCATCAGCTCGTCGCCACCGATGCGGGCGGCCATGTCGCCGCTGCGCAGGCCGATGCGGATTCTGGTGGCCACGGTCCGGAGCAGTTCGTCGCCCGGGATGTGGCCGAAGGTGTCGTTGATCTCCTTGAAGTTGTCGAGATCACAGAACAGCACGGCGGTGGCATCGCCATGGCGCAGCACGCGGACGGCGATGGCGGTGATCTGCTCCAGCGCCTCATGGCGGTTCACCAGGCCGGTCAGTTCGTCGGTGCAGGCGCGGCGGGCCAGTTCCCTTTCGGCGGCCACCTCCTGATCCACCGTTCGGAACGACCCGACGATGCCGTCGAGACGGCCCAGCGGATCCCGGTGGGAGCTGGCATGCAGTTCCACCCAGCGCTGGCTGTGGTCGTGGGCCAGGGCCTGCAGCCGGCTGACCACCGTCTGACCGCTGGCCAGGGTACGGAGGTGGCGTTCCAGGACCGGTTGCTCATCGGCGGGGATGAAGCGGCTGAGGGGATGGCCGATCCAGTCCTCCGGCTGCCAGCCCAGCATGCAGGTGAGCGAGGGGGAAATCCAGCTGATCACCCCGTCCTTGATCAGGAGCACCACATCGCTGGAGTTTTCCGCCAGCAGCCGGTAGCGCTCCTCCGAGGTGGCCAGGGCGGCTTCCGCCTGAACCATCTCGGTCACGTCATTGAACTGGGCGATCACGAAGGCCAGGCTGCCGTCGGGACGGCGTGAGCAGGAGACACTGCAGTCCACCCAGATGGAGCTGCCGGCCCTCTGGAGGATGCGCTTGCGCAGGCGATAACAGGGGTGCTGGCCGCTGAGCAGAGCTTCCATCAGCGGGGCTTCGCTGGCCTGGTCGGCGGCCGGCGAGAAGGCCTGCCAGGTGTGGCCCTCCAGCCCAGCCAGGTCGCGGTCGAGCAGCCCGCAGCCGGTGGGGTTGATGGACAGGAAATGGCCTGAGGCATCGAGCAGGGCGATGCCGGTTGAAGCGTTCTCCATCGTGAGGCGCAGCCGTTCCTCCGAAGCCGCCAGGGCCGCCTTGGTGCGCTCCTCCGCCTGACGGGCCTCCACCTCCCCCTGGATGTCGCGCCAGCTGCCGACGATGCCCATCACCTCCCCATCGGGTGCGAGCACCGGACGCAGCGCCATGGAGACCCAGCGGCTGCCCCCATCAGCGGCCCGGAAGCGCAGCTCGCAGAGGCTGCTGTTCCCCTGCAGGACCCGACCGATGGCTTGATCCAGCTGCCCGCGGTCCGCCTCCAGCAGCAGCTCGTCGATGGTCCGACCCTGCAACTGGCAGGCGTCATGGCCCAGCAGCTGCCGCACCGACGGGGAGACCCAGGCGATCCGCCCGTCCCTGTCGCTGCTGAGGACCACATCCGGGGCGTTCTCGGCCAGCAACTGGTAATGCTCCTTGAGTTGCCGGTTGCTGCGTTCCTTCGCCTGCAGTTCGCGAGCCAGATGCATCGACACCCAGGCCAGCCCGATCAGGCCGGCCAGCCGCAGCATCAGTTCCAGTGTTGAGGCCTGGGGAGCCTGAAGTGACCAGGCGACGGTGAGGGCGATCGCCAGACTCGTGATCCAACCCACCTGGCGCGGCGTGGAGAAGGAAGCTGCCAGCACCACGGGAATCCAGTAGTATTGGAACAGGGTAGTGCCCAGGATTCTTGTCAGGGCCAGATCCAGCAGAAAAAGGCCGATCAGGGCAACGGCCGAGACGACGAATCTTGGATGGTATCGAGGTTGGGAAGAATTCAAATGATTCGGACTAACAAATGAGACGGCTAATCATTTGCTATGCATTTCACCGTGCCAGAGGTGAAGGCCTTTATTGGCTGAGGCTTTCTGCGTGGCTGTCGGAGCTGCTCTGCAGGCCGTTGATGTCCTTTTCGCACGCCAGGGCAGACGCACGGAAAGGCAAAATAAAACGCAACACTGTGGTCGGGATCTGAGCCTGAATGCAAGGGTTCATCGCGTGATTACCTACAAATCTTCGACTATAGGTAGCGGCCTGCTTCTCGTCCGTCGTCATGGCCGCTGCAGTCCTGCTGCGGTCTTGCTGACCATGGCCCCAGGTGTGGCTAGCAAGGGGAGGTGGGACAACGACGGCATGACCGCTTCAACCGCAGCCAGCACCGATCAGGTCGCCGCCGGCCCAGATCCGCGCATTGCCCAGGTGATCCGTCGCCATGGCGCCCGCGCCGACGCGCTCATTGAGGTGCTGCACCAGGTGCAGGAGCTCCACGGCTACCTGGCACCGCAGGCCCTGCGGGACGTGGCCACCGGGATGCGGCTGCCGTTGAGCCGCGTCCACGGCGTGGCCAGCTTTTACCACCTCTTCCGGCTCAAGCCCCCCACCGCCCACCGCTGTGCCGTCTGCCTCGGCACCGCCTGCTATGTGAAGGGAGGTGGGCAGGTGGCGGCCCGCATCGAGCAGCGGTTGGGGGTGCGTCTCGACGATCCGTCGGGGGATGGCGTCTGGGCCCTGCAGCACGTCAGCTGCCTGGGGGCCTGCGGGCAGGCGCCGGTGCTGGTGGTGGATGGGGAACTGATCACGCGGCTGCCCGTCGACCAGAGCGAGGCGCTCGACGCCCGGCTGGAGGCCGCTGGCCTGCCTCAGCGCACCACCACTTGATTCGTCCCCAGGTCGCGGGACTGGTTCAGGGCCAGCTCCACCCTGGAGAACATCTCCTGCCCAGTGGTATCCGAGGCGGCCAGCAGGCTCATCCCGGCGTTCATCGTCAGCTGCGGCAACGATCCGTCGCACGGGGGTAGGTCGGTCTCGCTGA
This sequence comes from Cyanobium sp. Aljojuca 7A6, assembly GCF_024346455.1. GTDB lineage: Bacteria > Cyanobacteriota > Cyanobacteriia > PCC-6307 > Cyanobiaceae > Cyanobium. The sequence continues at coordinate 301,886 of NZ_JAGQCY010000001.1, read as the reverse complement.
CGACCTTGCGGATCTGCTCCGCCGTGGTGCGGGCCGATTCGAGGCGCTGGTCCCAGAGCAGCACCAGAAATGCACTGCCTCCAAGACGAAACAGTTCGTCGTTGGCGTGCAGAAACTGCTGCACGCTGGCGATCAAGTGCCGCAGGATTTCGTCGCCTTTCTGCATCCCGTGGAGGGTATTGATCGGCCGCAGACCATGCACGGAAAAGGCCAGGCAGGACAGGGGAACAGAACAGGAACGGGACCGTTGCGCGACGCGTTTCAGGACGTGCTCCAAGTTCGAGCGGGTGTTGATTCCCGTCAGGGGATCGGTGCTGCTGAGGAGGCGTTGTCGCTCGGAGCATTGCTTCAATCTGGCGCTCACGTCAGTGAAGTCCTGACTCATTTGCGCCACTTTTCTGTGTTGTTCCTGGAGGCGGCTGGCCAGGTCCTGGACCTCGACGATGCGGCTGCTGGCGGCCGGGGCCTCACTGGCCAGGCTGCCGTTGAGGGCTGGCGATCTGGGCGTTTCCAACAAGGAGAGGCGGAGGGTTTGCATCTGGCCCTCCACCACCGTGGCCACCACCTCGCTGAGCAGGACCCCCACCAACATCATCCACATGACGGTCAGGAGCAGGCTGGTGCTTTGCTCCTGGAGGCTCAGCACCATCGGCGCGGCGGGTTGCACGACCTGGACCAGATAACGGGCCGAAGTCAACGTGGTGCTCCAGTAGCCGTTGACCCACACCTTCAGGGCAGGACTGTTTCCTCTTGGAACGAGGATCTGCAGCCCACTCACCAGGATGTGCTCAGGCGAGGCGGGGGAAAAATTGTCCTCCAGGCGCAGGAAGAGCCCGGGGTTGGAACTGATCCGGGTACCCTCGTTGTCGATGAGCAGGAACGCTGTCGCGCCGCTGCTGGCGGGAAGTCCCCGGGAGGGTTCGCCGAGTTGGAGGGGATCGATGCGGGCGGCGGCTTCGCCGACGCTGCGCAGATTTTCCAGAACCCCCTGCTGGGTGGCGCTCTGCAGCAGGTTGCCCGAGCGAAGGGTGACGCCAAGTGAAGGCAGGGTGATGGCGGCCAGCACCAAGGAGAACACAAGGCCCCGCAGGGGCAGCAGCCCCTGGCCCTGCCAGTTGCGCCGCACCTGCAGCAGCACGAACAGCAGGAAGGCCACCACGGTGTTGGCGATGCCGTTGACCACCTGCTTGGCGGCCACCACGGCCACATTCGCCGGATCGATGTGCAGCACGTGGCCGTAGAGGAAGAACACCAGCGGTGTCCCCACCAGGAGCCAGAAGGCGATGTCGGCCAGGATGAGGCGGCCCTTGAGATCGTTCTGAGGCGGGCCGCTGAAGCGATTCACGAACACCGCCAGCCAGAGGGCCTCGGCGCCGAAGATCACGATCGCCCAGGGGTGCCCCCAGATCTTCCAGGTGTAGAGGCTTGCCACGATGGTGAAGGCCACGTTCCACCAGCCCCGTCGCCAGAGCAGGGTGAAGGTGGCGGCGATCGATCCGAGCAGGAACTGGATGCTGAAGAACAGGGGCACCACGCTCACGTTGCCCAGCACGGTCAGCCCGGCCAACAGCGCCAGAAGCAGCCCCTGGCGCGGAGTCAGGCTGCCGTGGGGGAGCCTCATGAGTGGTGCACCCTGGCCGGCTCGCCGCCGGGCGCCGGGCCGGCGGCCGCGCCCTTCTGGAGCAGGGCTTCAAACTGGGCGGCGGCCAGGGGACGGTTGAACAGATAGCCCTGGAAGGCGGGGCAGCCACAGCGCAGCAGGAAGTCCAGCTCCTCGGGGCGCTCCACCCCCTCGGCCAGGGTGTTCACCCCCAGCCCTCGGGCCATGGCCAGGGTGGCGCGCACGATCGACTGGGAGGTGGGGTTGGTGTCAACGCCATCCACGAAGGAGCGATCGATCTTCAGCTTGCTGATCGGATACCTATGGATGGTGCTCAGGGACGAAAAGCCGGTGCCGAAGTCGTCGATCGCCAGTTCTACTCCCATGGCCTCCAGTTCCAGGAGCTGCTCGCGCGTGCCCAGAGCCGGCATCAGGCAACTCTCGGTGATCTCCAGCTCCAGCCAGTGGGCCTCAAGGCAGGTGCGGGCCAGGCACGCCGCCACCAGCTGGGGCACGCTCTGCTTTGGATCCTGAAACTGGCGGTTGGAGAGGTTCACCGCCAGCCGGCCCGGGGTCAGGCCGGCCTGCACCCACGCCTGCCACTGGCGGCAGGCGTCTTCGAGCACCCATGCGCCGATGCGGTGGATCAGGTCGCTGGCCTCGGCGATGGGGAGGAACTCCAGCGGTGAAACGAGACCGAACTTCGGACTGCGCCAACGCAGCAGGGCCTCGGCCCCCAGCAGCGTCCCCTGGCCATCCACCTGGGGCTGGTAAAAAAGTTCCAGCTGGTCGGCTTCCACCGCCCGTTTCAGGTGGGCTTCGATGGCCAGGCGGTGGCGGCTGCGGATCGTCATCTCGGCCGTGTAGGGCAGGATCGCCTGGGGCCCCAGGCGTCGGGCCTGCCCGAGGGCCGTGGCTGCGAACAGGAGCAGGGTTTCCGGCTCCCTGGAGTCCTTGGGGAAGCAACTCACTCCGGCCCAGGCCGAAAGGGCCTGTTCCAGTGTTTCCACTGGTGCCATCGGATCGCTCAAGCCGCCAACAATGTGATGGGCCAACTGCAGGCCCGTGGGATCGGCCGGATCCAGCGAATGCACGATCAGGAATTCACTCCTGCCGACCTGGGCCAAGACGTCCGTGGGGCCCACGAAACGGCCCAGCCGCTCGACGATGACCTGCAGCAGCTGATCCCCCTTGGCCTGGCCAAAGCTTTCCTCGATGCGCTTGAGACCATCCAGCTCGATCCAGATCAGCGCCAGCGGTTGCGTCTGCTGGCACAACTGACCCAGCCGCAGCTCGGCCATCTGCAGATTGGGCAGCCTGGTGAGGGGGTCGTGATAGCCCAGGTATTCCAGCTGGCGGTCCTTCTCCTGCAGGCTTGTCAGATCGGCCAGAGCTGCCACGAAATGGCTGGGGGCGCCGGACGCATCGCGCACCACCCCCATCTGCATCCAGGCGGGGTAGATCTCCCCGCTGGAACGCCGGTTCCAGATCTCCCCCTGCCAACGGTCGCTGGCGCGCAGCTGCTCCCACAGCGCCGCATAGAACGCCGTGCCCTGGTAGCCGGATTTCATCATGCGGGGGTTGCGGCCCACCAGCGCCTCCAGCGCGTAGCCGGTGATGGCGGAGTAGGCCTCGTTGCAGGTCAGGATCGACCCCGTGCTGTCGGTGATCACAACGCCTTCCTGGATCAGGGAAAAGGCCTGGCGAAACAGGTGGAACCATTCCAGACTGGCTTCCCAGTTGCGCCGCATGGCGCCCAGGTTCCGCTCCTCCCGTTCGATCGCCTGGCTCCCTTTCAGGACTTGTTGGCTCAGCAGGCCCGCCAGGACGCTGGTCGCCAGTCCCAGCAGCAGCACGGCCCCCCAGGTGGGCAGCCAAGGGCCGGAGACTTGCAGGGGTGTCTGAACCAGCAACAGCCAGCGCTGGCCTCCGGTCTCGAGCAGCCGTGACTTCGCATGGGGCAGCACGCCGGCCCGGGGGAGGTTGCGGGAGTCGTAAAGAAGCTGGTTGGGGTTGGCCCGCTCGCCGCTGTAGAGTTGCAGGATGACAGGCTCCTTCAGCTGGATCAACGGGTGGTGCAGGGCCGCCCGCAGGAGGTCCCGCAGCGGCAGGGTGGCGAAGGCCCAGCGGGTGGGGGGTGTGGGCCCAGGACCGGCGGCGGTGGGGCTGCCGCCAAAGGCAAGGATCTGCACCAAGAACGTTGGCTGTCCCGGCCCGGACCGGCCAGGCAGGAGCCAGCCTTGGCTGGGTGCGCTGTCTTGCCGCAGGCCCTGGCCGGGGTCGAGGACCTGCGACCAGAGATCGCTTCCCAGCAGACGGCGGTTGCTGGCATCCAGCGGCGCGATCAGGCGGATCGGGGCCTTCCCGGACTCGGCGGTGGCATAGCCCATGGTGCCGATGCCGTCGAGGCTGCGGCCGTCGTTCGCCACGGACCCGACGAACCGTTCCAGCTCGGAGAGGGTGACTGCTTCCGAGGCCAGCTCCAGTCCAGCCAGGCTGCGCAGCACCGATTCCGTGCTGGCCAGTTTTCGCAACAGGGCGTTGCGGACCAGATCGGCTGTGGGTTCCTCCCGGAGGTCGTGCTCCTTGCTGGCCTGGGTGTAGCTGTTCCAGGCCAGCAGGATGGTGCCGAGGAGTCCGATCGCCACCACGCCAACGACCAGAGAGCGCCCCTTCCGGTCGTTGCGTTCGTCGGTAGGGGGCAGTGAGGGCAGGGGGAGACGGGCGGCGGACTGCGGCGGAACGGCAACGTTCGCGTCGGTAATCCATCATACTTTCTCTATATTTCTAGGGCCACCTCCCATCGGTGTTCACGCCCCCATCGCCTTTCCGCTGGGGAGGCGCCTTCGGCCCTGGCGGCGCCGGCTCGGCTGCTTAGCCGCGCTGGGATCCCTGCTGCTGGTTGTGGCGATGGGCTGCCAGCCCCAGCCTCCCCGGATCGTGCTGGCGATGAACCCATGGCCGGGGTACGCCTACTTCGCCCTGGCGAAGCAAAGCAATCAGTACGATCCCCGCCGGCTCAATCTCGATCTGCGCAATTTCGCCGACTCGGCGGGCACGATGGAGGCCTACATCGCGGGGCGGGCCCAGGCGATTGCCACCACCTCGATCGAGGCCGTCAACATCTGTGGGGTGGCTCCGGAGCGGTGTCCGGTGATTGTGTACGTCATCGATGAATCCCGCGGTGGTGATCAACTGCTGGCCCGCCCGGGGGTGACGGAGCTGAAGGGCCTGCTGGGCCGGCCGATTGCCCTCGACCGCAGCAGCCTCTCCCGCTACTTTCTGGCCCGGGCCTTCGAGTCCGAGGCTCTGCCCCCCCCCGAGGCGTCCCAGCTGCGTTTCCTGCCCGCTGCCGCTTGGGAGGCGGCCCTGCGGCAGGGGCAGGTGCAGGCGGTGGTGGCCTACCCCCCCAGGAGCGAGCAACTGCTGCGCTCCCAGCCGCTGGCCACCCTGTTCAGCAGCCGGCAACTCCCCTACGAGATCCTGGATGTGCTCGCCGTCGAACCCGAGCTGCTCCGCCTGCATCCCGACGCGGTCCTGGCCCTGCTTCAGGGCTGGCAGGCGGTCCGGGCGGAGGAGAGCCACCGCCCGGCGGCGGTGCGCCGAGAGATCGCTCAGCACCTCGGCCTTGATTCCGGAGCGAACGCGGCCCTGTGGGATGGCATCCGCTACCCCGGTCCCCAGGAGCAGTACGAGCTGCTGGACCCGCGTCAGAACAACCTGCCCCCGCTCCTGGAGAAAATCCGTCAGGTGCTCTACGACAGTGGCGTGATCCCGGCCAGCACCCCCCTGCCGACCACGACGGACAGCCTCATCCAGCGGCTGGGCCAAACGAAATGAACAGCGCGGCGCCGATTTCGTGGCTAGCAAGGCCATAGGCGCCCCCGGTTCCCCATGTCCGTCCCCCCGCAGCTGCGCTGCTGCGACGCCAGCGGTTGCCGTTCCGCCGGTGGTCAGGCCCTGCGCACGGCCCTCGAGGGCGCCCGGGACGCTGCCGGCCTCGACGCTGAGGCGCTGACGATCAAACCAGTGGGCTGCCTGCGCCTCTGCGGCAGCGGCCCCCTGGTGGCCTGTGATGGACCCGGCCCCAGCCAGCTCTTCGGTGGCGTGGAGCCGGAGCAGGCCGGGGCGTTGATCGCCGCCAGCCTTGCCACCAGCCACCCCTGCGGCAGCGGCGACGCCCTGGCGGCCCATCGGCTTGATCTGGAAGACCCCTTCTTCGCCCTGCAGCAGCCCGTGGTGCTCGAGGGCTGCGGCCAGGTGAATCCCGAATCCATCGACGACGCCATTGCCTTCGGCACCTACGCCCAGCTGCACCGCGTTCTGCAGGAGCTCACCCCCGAGCAGGTGCGCGATGAGGTGCGCCGCAGCGGCCTGCGCGGCCGGGGCGGTGCCGGCTACCCCACAGGCCTGAAGTGGGACACCGTGGCCCTCCAGCCCCCTGGCCCCCGCTACGTGGTCTGCAACGCCGATGAGGGGGACCCCGGCGCCTTCATGGACCGCAGCGTGCTGGAGAGCGACCCGCACCGGCTGATTGAGGGGATGGCGATCGCCGCCTACGCCGTCGGCGCCGAGCGGGGTTTCGTCTATGTACGGGCGGAATACCCCCTGGCGATCGAACGGCTGCGGCTGGCCCTGCAGCAGGCCCGCAGCCGGCACCTGCTGGGCAACCACATCGACGGCACCAGCTTCAACCTGCGGCTGGAGGTGCGGGTGGGCGCCGGCGCCTATGTGTGTGGTGAGGAGACGGCCCTGCTGCTCTCGATTCAGGGTCAGCGCGGCATGCCCCAGCCCCGGCCCCCCTTCCCGGCCCAGTCGGGCCTCTGGGGCGCCCCCACCCTGATCAACAACGTCGAGACCTTCACCGCCGTGCCGGCGATCCTGCGCCAGGGGGGCGACTGGTACGGGGCCATCGGTACCGAGCACAGCAAGGGCACCAAGGTGTTCGCCCTGTCCGGAGCGGTGGTCAACACCGGCCTGGTGGAAGTGCCGATGGGCACCCCCCTGCGCACGGTGGTGGAGGTGATCGGCGGCGGCGTGCCCGATGGCTCGCCGATCAAGGCGGTGCAGACGGGGGGCCCCTCAGGCGGCTGCATTCCGGCCGAACGGCTCGACACCCCCGTCGACTACGAAAGCCTGCTGGAGCTCGGTTCGATGATGGGCTCCGGCGGCATGGTGGTGATGGGGGAGAGCACCTCGATGCCGGAGGTGGCGCGCCACTTCATGGGCTTCAGCGTCAACGAGAGCTGCGGCAAGTGCGTGCCCTGCCGCGCCGGCACCGTGCAGCTGGCCCAGCTGCTCGATCGTTTCGTGGAGCGCCGGGCCACCGCCGCCGACATGGAGCGGCTCGATGCCCTTTGCCAGATGGTCAAGGTCACCAGCCTCTGCGGCCTGGGCCAGTCGGCCCCCAATCCCGTGCTCAGCACCCTGCGCTGGTTCCGCCACGAGTACGAAGCCGCCTGCCGCGAGCCTGCGGCCTGCGTCGCCGCCGGGGGGGTGGAGCGATGAGCGTCATCACTCTCAACGTCAATGGCCAGGACGTGGCAGTGCCGGCGGGGGCCAGCCTGCTGGAGGCCACCCGGGCGGCGGAAGCCAACGTTCCCACCCTCTGCCACCTCGAAGGCCTCACCCCGGTGTCCTCCTGCCGGCTGTGCCTGGTGGAGGTGGAGGGCTCGACCAAGCTGCTGCCCGCCTGCAGCACCGCCGCCGCCGAGGGCATGGTGGTGCACACCCACACCCCCCGGCTCAGGGAGTACCGGCGCATGACGGTGGAGCTGTTCTTCGCCGAGGGCAACCACGTCTGCGCCGTGTGTGTGGCCAACACCCACTGCGAGCTGCAGGACATGGCCGTGACCGTGGGCATGGACCACTCCCGCTTCCCCTACCAGTACCCCCAGCGGCCGGTGGACGCCACCCACCCCCAGTTCACCCTCGACCACAACCGCTGCATCCTCTGCACCCGTTGCGTGCGGGTGTGCGACGAGATCGAGGGGGCCCATGTGTGGGACATCGGCAGCCGCGGCGGCCATTGCCACATCGTCGCCGGCCTCGATGAGCCCTGGGGCCAGGTGCAGGCCTGCACCTCCTGCGGCAAGTGCGTGGATGTGTGCCCCACCGGCGCCCTGTTCCGCAACAGCGACACCACCGCTGAGAAGCAGCCCAACACCACCCTGCCCGCCCTGTTGCGCACCGCCCGCGAACAGCGCCGCTGGCACAACCAGTGACCCCCCACCCCATGGCCCCCTCCCCACCCGCCGCCAAGCTCCGCCTCGCCACCGTCTGGCTGGCGGGCTGCTCCGGCTGCCACATGTCGTTCCTGGATCTCGACGAGTTCCTGTTCGATCTGGCCGAGAAGGTGGATGTGGTCTTTTCGCCGGTCGGCACTGACGTCAAGATCTACCCCGAGGCCGTCGACATCGCCCTGGTGGAGGGGGCGGTGGCGAACGTCGACAACCTCGAGCTGGCCCTGCAGCTGCGCCAGCGCACCGCCCTGGTGATCTCCTTCGGCGACTGCGCCGTGACGGCCAACGTGCCGGGCCTGCGCAACCTGCTCGATGGCGGCCACGACAGCGCCAAGGCCGTGCTGGAGCGCGGCTACCTGGAGCTGGCCGACGCCACGGGCCAGCTGCCCTTCGCCCCCGGCATCGTCCCCGAACTCCTGCCCAGGGTGCTGCCCCTGCACGAGGTGATCCCGGTGGATCTCTACCTGCCGGGCTGCCCCCCCTCCGCCGAGCGCATCCGCGAGGCGATCACGCCTCTGCTGGCCGGTGAGCGGCCTGCGCAGGAAGGCTCCGCCATGCTGCGCTTCGGATGAGGACTCCGCCATGACCCGCACCGTCATCATCGACCCGGTGACCCGCATCGAGGGCCACGCCAAGATCACCCTCCACCTCAACGCCGCCGGCCACCTCACCGATACCCGCTTCCACGTGGTGGAGTATCGGGGCTTCGAGAAGTTCTGCGAGGGCCGCCCCTTCACCGAGATGGCCGGCATCACGGCCCGCATCTGTGGCATCTGCCCGGTGAGTCACCTGCTGGCGGCCGCCAAGACCGGCGACAAACTGCTGGCGATTTCGATCCCCCCGGCGGCCGACAAGCTGCGGCGGCTGCTCAACCTGGCCCAGCTCACCCAGTCGCACGCGCTCTCCTTCTTCCACCTCAGCAGCCCCGATTTCCTGCTGGGCTGGGAGAGCGATCCGGCCAAACGCAATGTCTTCGGCCTGATGGCCGCCGACCCGGACCTGGCCCGGGCCGGCATCCGCCTGCGCCAGTTCGGCCAGCAGATCCTGGAGCTGCTGGGCGGCCGCAAGATCCACTCCGCCTGGGCGGTGCCCGGGGGCGTGCGCTCCCCCCTGAGCCAGGAGGCCAGGGACTGGATCCTGGAGCGCCTGCCGGAGGCCCGCGCCACCGTGACCCTGGCGCTGGAGCTCTACAAAAAGCTGCTCGATGGCCCCCTGCAGAAGGAGCAGCGGGTCTTCGGCGATTTCCCCAGCCTGTTCATGGGCCTGGTGACCCCCCATGGGCTCTGGGAGCACATCGACGGCGGCCTTCGCTTCCGTGATTCGAACGGGGCGATCGTGGCCGACCAGCTCAGCGAGGACGACTATGCCGCGTTCCTCGGCGAGGCGGTGGAACCCTGGAGCTACCTCAAGTTCCCCTACTACAAGCCCCTCGGCTATCCGGACGGGATCTACCGGGTGGGCCCCCTGGCCCGGCTCAACGTCTGCGACAGCGTCGGCACCCCCTGGGCCGACCGGGAGCTGGCGGAGCTGCGCCAGCGCAGCGGCCAGACCGCCACGTCAAGCTTCGCCTACCACCACGCGCGGCTGGTGGAGATCGTGGCCTGCCTGGAGGCGATCGAGATCCTGGTGCAAGACCCCGAGCTGATGCACGGCCGCATCCGCCTGCGCGCCTCCCTCAACCGCAATGAGGCGGTGGGGGTGAGTGAGGCGCCTCGGGGCACCCTCTTCCACCACTACAAGGTGGATGACGACGGCCTGCTCACCAGCGTCAACCTGATCATCGCCACCGGCCAGAACAACCTGGCCATGAACCGCACCGTGCACCAGATCGCCCAGGAATACATCCCCGATCCGGTGCCCGCCGGCGCCGAGATCCCCGAGGCGATGCTCAACCGGGTGGAGGCGGGCATCCGTTGCTTCGACCCCTGCCTCTCCTGCTCCACCCATGCCGCCGGCCAGATGCCGCTGCGGCTGCAATTGCTGGCCGCCGATGGCACGGTGCTGGCCGAACGCCTGCGGGGATGAAGTGCTGCGAGGGGGCGCTGCTGATCGGCATCGGCAACCCCCTGCGGGGCGATGACGGGGTGGGCTGGCACCTGGTGGAGGGTCTGGGTCTGCAGCGCCACCAGCTCACCCCCGAGCTGGCCGAGGCGGTGGCGGCGGCCGATCGGCTGCTGATCGTTGACGCCTGGCTGGCGCCGCCCCGCAGCTCCTGCCTGCTGCGGCCCGTGGTGGCCTCAGACGGCTGGGAGCGGGACACGCACCGGGTGGCGCCCGCCCGCTTGCTGGCCCTGGCCGAGCAGCTCTTCAACCGCTGCGTGCCGGCCCACGAGCTGCTGGTGCCGGCCTTCGACTTCTCCTGGGGAGAGTGCTTCTCGCCGCAGCTGCGGCGCCAGCTGCCCCAGGCGCGCCAATTACTGCAGGGCTGGTTGCTTGCATGAACTCAGCCTGATGGATGCGGTGCGGGAGCAGGCTCTGGAACAGGCTGCCCTGCACGGGGCCCGCCGCATCGCGGCCATCACCCTGCGGGTGGGCAGCCTGGCGGGGGTGGAGATCGAGGCCCTGCGCCTGGCCCACACGGTGGTGATGGCGGACACCATCGCCGCCGGTTCCCGGCTGGTGATCGAGGCGGTGCCCGCCGCGTGTTTCTGCGCCGCCTGCAGCCAGCCGTTCCCGGCGCACGATGGCTGCTGCGACTGCCCGCGTTGCGGCCGCATCAGCCGGGAGCTGCTGCGGGGCAAGGAGCTGCAGCTGGCCTCCCTGGAGCTCGACTGAGCGGGGGCCAAGGCAACGCGGCGGATTAGGCGCCCTACAGACATGCTGCAGATCGTTGGCTAACGATCTGCAGATAATCAAATCATTCTAAGCTCACTTGCAGAGTGGCGTTGATGCCTGGGGCGGAATGCAATTCCGTGCAACTTTTCATTTTTTGCACCATTCTGTGCCAGGCCTTTTGCTGGTCTACGGGGTATCAATTCGCCCATGGCGGGGTTTATTCATTAAGGGAGTAAGACGAATTCACCCCCATGACTTATTTCACAGGCACGTTGAAGCGAACGTTGATCCGTGGAGTCGGCTTCGCCGCAACCGGCGGCCTTCTTTTCGGTGGTCCCGCAATGGCGGATGTCCGAACGCTGGGTGAACGGTCCGAGCCAGAGGCGGATCTGCTCTCAACGGAATCGGCCGCCCATCTTTCAGGTCTCGCTGAAGCTGGCGACAGCGGTGCTGCGGTTGATCCGGCCACAAGCCTTGCTCCCCAGGACCCTGCTCAAGGCGCCACCCTCGTGGCCCAGAGCTTTCCCCAGCCAGAGGTGAAGGAGGTGTATTCCGCCAAGGGGTGGTACCTCACCATCGGGGCCGGTTACCAACAGCCGAGTGACCAGACGGTGAAGAGCGATGGCGGGTTTGTTTCACCCTTCTTTTCTCCTCTGCTGTTCAACTTCGGCAACAACAACTCCACCAAGCTGCACCTCGGCGGTGGTTTCTCCGGTGATGTCGGCGTCGGTTACGACTTCGGTGCCCTGCGCGCCGAACTCACGTATGGCTATAGCCGGGCCAGCCTCAACTCCGTCGGTGCGGCCAATCCGATCGGCTTCGGGGCGTTCAGCGTTTTGCCCTTCTCCAACAACGTCTCGGGCACCATCAACAAGAATGATGTGCTGGCGAGCCTCTACTACGACATCGAGACCAACAGCCGCTGGACGCCCTACGTCGGCGGTGGTATCGGGTACACCAACCTGAGCACCCCCAGCTTCAGCCTCAACGGTTTCCCCACCAACAGTGTCAACAAGGGGTTGTTCGGTTGGCAGGCCAAGGTCGGCGTCAGCTATGCCATGAGCTACAACTCCGACGTCTATCTGGAGGGCGTCTATCAGGGCGCTGGTGGGTACACCACCGAGAACCTCACCTTCGACTCCTTCAACAGCTTTGGCGGCAAGATCGGCTTCCGTTATCGCTTCGGGGCCCGCCCGGTGGCGGTGGTCCCCGCTCCTGCGCCGGAACCCATCCTCCAGCCCGCACCGGCTCCCATGCCGATCTTCCAGCCCGAGCCGGCCCCCGCGCCGATCCGTGGCCTCTGGTGATCAGCTGATGGCCCCGGTGGTCATCAGGGCCTCGCCTGAGCTCCGTGCCTAACCTTCGGGTGAAGCCGGGCCCCGGCGGGGCTTTTCCGTGCTGCTCTCCTGTCTGGGGGTCGAACCTGCGATGTGTGTCGACTGCAATTGCGGCCAACCGGTGGCGGCCGCCATCGAGCCCCACCGGCACCTGGAACTGGGCCAGCGCCTGCTGGTGCACAACGACGCCCAGGCGGCGGCCAACCGCGAGCACTTCGCCGCCGCGGGCGTACGGGTGATCAATCTGCTGTCTTCCCCCGGCTCCGGCAAGACCGCCCTGCTGGAGCGGCTCGCCCTGGAGCTGGCCCCTTCCGCCCCGGAGGCTCGCCATCCCATGGCGGTGATCGTGGGGGATCTGGCCACCGACAACGACGCCCGTCGCCTGCGGGCCGCCGGGGTGCCGGCCCTGCAGATCACCACCGGCCAGGCCTGCCACCTGGAGGCGGCCATGGTGCACCGGGCCCTGCACGAGCTCGATCACCTCGGCCATCCCCTGGCCGGCCTTGAGCTGCTGGTGATCGAGAACGTCGGCAACCTGGTCTGCCCGGCCGCCTTCGATCTGGGGGAAAGCCAGCGGGTGGTGCTGCTGTCGGTCACCGAGGGGGAGGACAAACCCCTGAAGTACCCGGCCACCTTCCACTCCGCCGATGTGGTGGTGATCAGCAAGGGCGATCTGGCCGACGCCTGCGGCTTTGATGCGCCCGAGGCCCGCCGCAATGTGGCCCGTGTGGCCCCCCAGGCCCGGATCGTGGAGGTCTCCGCCCGCAGCGGAGAGGGCATCACCGAGCTGCTGGCGGCCCTCGGCCTGGAGCGGGTGCCCGTCGCCGGGTGAGCAGGTCGCCTGGGGCCGGACGGGTACGGCTGCAGTTGGAGTGCCGCGGGGTGATCCAGGGGGTGGGCTTCCGGCCCCTGGTGCACCGGCTGGCCTGCGACCTGGAACTCAGCGGGGAGGTGGAGAACGGCCCTGGCGTGGTGCGGTTGCAGCTGGAGGGGGAACGGGCCGCCCTGGAGACGTTCCTGCGGCGCCTGCCGCTGCAGTTGCCCCCCGGGGCCCGGCTGGAGCGGCTGGATCCGCTCTGGCTGCCGGCGCCGGGGCGGAGAGGCGGCGCGCGCCCGCCGGGGGTCCGGATTCTGGGCGGCGCGGCGCAGCCCCTCGGCATCGATCTGGTGGCGGCGGCCCTGGTGGCTGATCGGGCCCCCTGCAGCGCCTGCCTGGCCGAGCTGGCCGATCCGGCCGATCGCCGCTGCGGCTACCCCTTCATCAGCTGCTGCGACTGCGGCCCCCGCTTCAGCCTCGCCACCGCCGAGCCCTGGGCCCGGGCCCAAACGACCCTGGCGCCCTTCCCGCTTTGCCCCGCCTGCCGCCGGGAATTCCTGGATCCGGCCGATCGCCGCTTCCACGCCGAGACGATCGCCTGCCCGGTGTGCGGTCCGCGGCTGGCGCTCTGGGATGGGGCAGGTAGGCCCCTGGCGGCTGCAGACGGTGATGGCAGCAGCGCCGGTCTGATCGGGGCCTGCTGCGAGCGGCTCGCCGCCGGCGAGATCCTGGCCCTGCAGGGGGTGGGCGGCTTCCAGCTGCTGGTGGATGCCACCAACGCCGAGGCGGTGGCGCGGCTGCGGCGTCGCAAGCGCCGGCCCGCCAAGCCCTTCGCCCTGCTGGTGGCCGAGGCCGACGCCATGGCGTCCTATGGCCGCCTCGAGGCCGAGGAGCGGCGGGCCCTGGTCGATCCCGCCGCCCCGATCGTGCTGCTGCGTCGCCTTTTTGGGGCCCCGGAAGCCCTGCCGGGCGTGGCCCCGGGCAGCCCGTGCCTGGGGGCGATGCTGCCGGCCTCGCCGCTGCATCACCTGCTGGCGCGCGCCTTCGGCCGGCCCCTGGTGGCCACCAGCGGCAACCCCAGCGGCGAGCCGCTCTGCACTGATCCCTCCGAGGCCCTGGAGCGGCTGGGGGACGGGAGTGGCAGCCCCATCGCCGACGTCTTTCTGGTTCACGACCGCGCCATCGCCCGGCCCCTGGATGATTCGGTGCTGCAGCTGATCGATGGCCGGCCAGCCCTGCTGCGCCGGGCCCGCGGCTATGCCCCCGAGCCCCTGCCCCTGGTGGCGTCTCCAGGGGGGATGCCGCAGGGGGTGGTGGCCCTTGGCGGGGATCTCAAGAGTGCGCCGGCGTTGGCGCTGAACGGGCGGCTGTGGCTGGCCCCCCACCTGGGCGACCTGGCCGAGGGGCGCCTGCTCTCCCGTCTGGCCGAGGGTCTGGCGGCGATCGAGCAGCGTTGGGGGGAGCAGGTGACGGCCATCGCCTGCGATGCCCACCCTGGCTACCTCAGCCACCAGCTCGCCGCCGACCAGCGGTGGCCGCGGCAGACGGTGCAGCACCACCGGGCCCATGGCCTGGCGGTGCTGGCCGAGCACGGGCTGCGGTCGCCCCTGCTGGCCGTCACCTGGGATGGGCTCGGCTACGCCCCAGCCCCTGCCGCCGATGGCGGTCCCCAGCTGTGGGGTGGGGAGCTGCTGCTGCTGGATGGGGCCGGCGTCTCCCCCTGCGAGCGACTGGTGGCCCTGAGGCCCTTCCCGTTGCCGGGCGGTGAGCGGGCCATGGCGGAACCCCGCCGGGCGGCCCTGGGGCTCCTGGCCGCCGCCGGCTCCTGGGCCCTGGCTCACCCCGGCGCTCGCCACACCCTGGCCGCCTTCTCGGCCGGCGAGCGCCCCCTGCTGCTGCAGGCCATCGCCAGCGGCTGCAACAGCCCCCTGAGCACCAGCGTCGGCCGGCTGTTCGACGCGGTCGCCTCCCTGCTGGGGCTGGTGCAGGTGCAGAGCTATGAGGGCGAGGGGGGGCTGCGGCTGCAGGGGGCCGCCGCCTCTGCCCCCGCTGAGCTGGCGCGCTGGCCCCTGCCCCTGGTGCCGCCCGGGGCCGTCGCGGGGGGCACCGTCGCCGGCGGACCAAGCCTGGGCTGGCTCGACTGGGAGCCGTTGCTGGAGGCTCTGCTGGCGGCGATCGCCGCCGGCAAGCCGCCGGCGCTGTGTGCTGCCCGCTTCCACCACGCCCTGGCGTCGGCCCTGGCTGAGACGGCCGCCCTCGCCGTTGCCTTGCGGGGCCCCCCCGTGGCCAGCAGCGGCGGCGTGCCGGTGGCCCTGGCGGGGGGCTGCTTCCAGAACCGGCTGTTGCTGGAGGCCGCGATCGCGGCGCTGCGGGCCAGGGGGTTGCAGCCGTTCTGGCCGGAGGCGGTGCCTTGCAACGACGGCGGGCTGGCCCTGGGACAGATCTGGGCGGTGGGCGGTCCGTGGGCAGATCCGGCCAGCGCGCCTACAACCGGGTGGAGTGTCCACGAGCCGAATCCTCCGCATGTGCCTGGCCGTGCCCGCTCGCATCCTCTCGATCCGGATCCAGCCGCCGCCGGGGGCGCTTGAGCCCAGCGGGGCCGAGGCCGGCCTCTGGCGCATGGCCGAGGTGGATTTCGGTGGGGTGCGTCAGCAGGTGAGCCTGGCCTGCCTGCCCGAGGCGGCCGTGGGCGATCGGGTGCTGGTGCACGTGGGCCTGGCCCTCAGCCTTGTCGACGACGATCCCCCATGACCATCACCGTTGACGGCAACGAGGCGGTGGCCCTGGTGGCCTATCGCCTCAACGAGGCCATCGCCATTTACCCGATCACCCCCGCCTCGCCGATGGGGGAGTGGGCCGATGCCTGGCGCACCGAAGGCCGCCCCAACCTCTGGGGCACGGTCCCGGCGGTGGTGGAGTTGCAGAGCGAGGCCGGCGCCGCCGGCACCGTGCATGGCGCCCTGCAGGCGGGGGTGCTGACCACCACCTTCACGGCCTCCCAGGGGCTGCTGCTGATGGTCCCCAACCTCTACAAGCTGGCCGGAGAGCTCACCCCCGCCGTGCTGCATGTGGCGGCCCGCTCCCTGGCGGCCCAGGGGCTCTCGATCTTCGGCGACCACAGCGACGTGATGGCCTGCCGCGGCACGGGCTGCGTGATCCTCTGCTCGGCCTCGGTGCAGGAGGCGGGCGATTTCGCCGCCATCGCCACCCGGGCCAGCCTGCTGGGGCGGCTGCCGGTCCTGCACATGTTCGACGGCTTCCGCACCTCCCACGAGATCCAGAAGATTGAGCCCATCGACGACGCGGTGCTCCACGCCCTGATGCCGATGCAGGCGGTGGCGGATCACCGCCACCGGGCCCTCTCCCCCGACCATCCGGTGCTGCGGGGCACGGCCCAGAACCCGGATGTGTACTTCCAGGCGCGGGAGTCGGTGAACCGCTTCTACGACGCCCTCCCCGGGCACCTGGTGGAGGCGATGGAGCAGTTCGCTGGCCTCACCGGCCGCCGCTACGGGCCCTACGAGTACGTGGGCGCCGCCGATGCCGAGTGGGTGGTGGTGCTGATGGGCTCGGGCTGCGAGACCGCTGAGGAGACGGCGGCGGCCCTGGTCGCCACAGGCGAACGGGTGGGAGTGCTCAAGGTGCGCCTGTTCCGGCCGTTTGTGGCGGCCCTGTTCGCCGCCGCCCTGCCGCCCACGGTGCGGGGACTGGCGGTGCTCGACCGCTGCAAGGAGCCCGGGGCCGGTGGCGAGCCCCTCTATCTCGATGCGGTGGCGGCCCTCAGTGAGGAGTGGCAGGCCTGCCACGGCGATCGCCCCCTGCCCCGGGTGGTGGGCGGCCGCTACGGCCTCTCCTCCAAGGAGTTCACCCCGGCCATGGTCAAGGCGGTGTTTGACAACCTCCTGCTGCCGCAGCCCCGCAACCACTTCACCGTCGGCATCGACGACGACGTCACCCACCGCTCCCTGCCCGTCGCGGCGGATTTCCATGTGGACGGGGCCGACGAGGTGCGTGCCGTGTTCTACGGCCTTGGCTCGGACGGCACCGTGGGGGGCAACAAGGCCACGATCAAGATCATCGGCGAGCAGACCGACCTGTTTGCCCAGGCCTACTTCGTCTACGACTCCAAGAAATCCGGCTCGGTCACGGTGTCGCACCTGCGCTTCGGCTCCCGGCCGATCCGCGCCCCCTATCTGATCGAGCGCCCCACCCTGGTGGCCTGTCACCAGTGGGATTTCGTCGATCGCTTCGACCTGCTGGCCGGCCTGGACGCCGGTGGGGTGCTGCTGCTCAACAGCCCCTTCCCGATCGAGGAGAGCTGGCGGCGCATGCCGGCGGCGCTGCGCTGCGGCATCCGTGAGCGGGGGTTGTCGGTGTGGCTGATCAACGCCTACCGGGTGGCGCGGGAGGCCGGCATGGGGAACCACATCAACACGGTGATGCAGGCCTGTTTCTTCGCCGTCAGCGGCGTGCTGCCGCGGCAGGAGGCGATCGAGCAGATCCGCGTCTCCCTTCGCAAGACCTACGGCCGCAAGGGGGAGGCGGTGGTGGCCATGAACCTGCGCGCCCTCGACGCCAGCCTCGACAACCTCCAGCCGCTTGACTGGAGCCAGCTGCCGGCGGAAGACGACCTCCCGGCCGCGCCCCCGCAGGTCGACCGGCTCGCCGACGCCCCCCTGTTTGTGCGCGAGGTGATCGCCCCCCTGCTGGAGCGGCGCGGCGATGCCCTGCCCGTCAGTGCCCTGCCCTGCGACGGCACCTGGCCCACCGGCACGGCCCAATGGGAGAAGCGCAACATCGCCGAGTCGGTGCCGGTGTGGGAGAGCGACCTCTGCGTGCAGTGCGGCAAGTGCGTCATGGTCTGTCCCCATGCGGTGATCCGGGCCAAGGCGGTGGCGCCGGAGGCCCTGGACGGAGCCCCCGAGGGCTTCCGCCAGGCCCCGGCCCGTGACCCCGACTTCAAGGGCCGCAGCTTCACGATCCAGGTGGCCGTCGAGGACTGCACCGGCTGCGCCCTGTGCGTGGAGGTCTGCCCGGCCCGCGACCGCACCGAACCGAAGCGCAAGGCGATCAACATGGCGCCCCAGCGCCCCCTGCGGGACCAGGCCCGGGGTCACTGGGACTACTTCCTGGCGTTGCCCGAGATGGCCCGGGATGATCTCAACCTGCACAAGATCGGCCAGCAGCAGCTGCAGCAACCCCTGTTCGAGTTCTCCGGCGCCTGCGGCGGCTGCGGTGAAACGCCCTACCTCAAGCTGGCCAGCCAGCTGTTCGGCGACCGCATGCTGGTGGCCAACGCCACGGGTTGCTCCTCCATCTACGGCGGCAACCTGCCCACCACCCCCTGGAGCACCAACGCCGAGGGGCGCGGGCCGGCCTGGAGCAACTCCCTGTTCGAGGACAACGCCGAGTTCGGCCTGGGCATGCGCGTGGCCATCGACCAGCAGCGCCAGATGGCCCTGGAGTTGCTGGAGCGGCTCGGACCGGCGCCGGAGCGGGCCGACCCCCTGCTCCCCGGGGCCCTGGTGGCGGCGATCCGCGACGGCGACCAGAACGATGAGGCCGGCATCGTGGCCCAGCGGCAGCGGGTGGAGGAGCTCAAGCGGCGGCTGCAGGCCGTCGCAGCGGAGGCCCCCCGGGCCGCCGAGGCGGAGCGCCTGCTGGATCTGGCCGATGCCCTGGTCAAGAAGAGCGTCTGGCTGGTGGGGGGCGACGGCTGGGCCTACGACATCGGCTTCGGTGGCCTCGACCACGTGCTGGCCAGCGGCCGGGATGTCAATGCCCTGGTGCTCGACACCGAGGTGTACTCCAACACCGGCGGCCAGATGTCGAAGGCCACGCCCCGGGCGGCGGTGGCCAAGTACGCCGCCGGCGGCAAGGCTGCTCCCAAGAAGGATCTCGGGCTGATGATGATGAGCTACGGCAGCGTCTATGTGGCCAGCGTGGCCATGGGGGCCCGCGACGAACACACCGTGCGGGCGTTCCTGGAGGCGGAAAGCTATCCGGGGCCGTCGCTGATCCTGGCCTATTCCCACTGCATCGCCCACGGCATCGACATGGCCAGGGGCATGGAGCAGCAGAAGGCGGCGGTCGACTCCGGCCGCTGGCTGCTTTACCGCTACGACCCGCGCCGCACCGAACGGGGCGAGCACCCGCTGCAGATCGACAGCCGGGGCCAGAAGCGGCCCTTGGCGGAAGCGATGGCCACGGAGAACCGCTTCCGCATGCTCTCCTTCAGCCAACCGGAGCGGGCCCGGGCCCTGGCCCGCCAGGCGGAGCTGGAGGTGGCCCGTCGCTGGGCCATCTACCGGGCCCTTGCAGGAACCCCGGTGGAGCCCGAGCCAACTCCCCAGTCCACGTCCCCGCTGGAGGCACCGGCATGACCCGTCCCGATCTTTCCGTCACCTACCTGGGCCTGGAGCTGCGCAGCCCGCTGGTGGTGGGGGCCGCGGCCCCCCTGAGTGAGGACATCGACCATCTGCTGCGCCTGGAGGAGGCCGGCGCCGCCGCCGTGGTGCTGCATTCGTTGTTCGAGGAGCAGATCGAGCGTGATCAGCTGGAGCTGCACCGGGTGAGCCTCCAGGGGGCCGACAGCTACGGCGAGGCGCTCAGCTATTTCCCCGAGCCTTCGATCTTCCACGTCGGCCACGACCTCTACCTGCGCCACATTGAGCAGGCCCGCTCCCGCCTGTCGGTGCCGGTGATCGCCAGTCTCAATGGCGCCCACCCCGGCCAGTGGGTGCAGGTGGCGCGGCGCATGGAGTCGGCCGGCGCCAGCGCCCTGGAGCTGAATATCTATTCCGTTCCCACCGATCCGGACCTCTCCAGCGCGGCGATCGAGAACCAGGTGCTGGAGATCGTCGCCGAGGTGCGCGCCGAGGTGTCGCTGCCCCTGGCGGTGAAGCTCAGCCCCTTCTTCACCAACTTCGGCTCCATGGCCAAACGGCTGGCCGCCGTCGGGGCCGATGGCCTGGTGCTGTTCAACCGCTTCTATCAGCCCGACATCGACATCGAGGAACTGGAGGTGCGGCCCAACCTGCTGCTGTCCACCCCCCACGACCTGCGCTTGCCCCTGCGTTGGATCGCCCTGCTGCACGGCCGCCACCCGCTGGATCTGGCGGCCACCGGCGGTGTGCATCGCGGCACCGACGTGGTGCGCCTGCTGATGGCCGGCGCCGCCATCACCCAGGTGGTGGCCGCCCTGCTGCGCCATGGTCCCAGTCGGCTCACCGGACTGGAGGAGGAGCTGAGCCAGTGGCTGCTGGAGCACGAGCACGCCACCGCCCGGGAGCTGATCGGCTGCATGAGTCAGCAGCGCTGTCCCGATCCGAGCGAGTACGAGCGCTCCCAGTACATGCGCGCCGTCCAGACGTTCCTTCCCACCGATGCCGACGGGGCAACCACCCCCTGGTGGACGGTCCTGTGGCGCTGACGGCCGAGGTGGCCGCCGTGCGGGAGCTGGCGGATGAGCTGGCCGCGATCAGCCGCCGCCCCTGGACCCTGATGGAGGTGTGCGGCGGCCAGACCCACGCCATCGTCCGCTGGGGGCTCGACCAGCTGTTGCCCCCCGGGCTGCGGCTGATCCATGGCCCCGGCTGCCCGGTCTGCGTCACCCCCGCCGCCACGATCGATGCGGCCCGGGCCCTGGCCCGCCGGCCGGAGGTGATCCTCTGCTCCTACGGCGACATGCTGCGGGTGCCGGGCGGCGAGGCCGGTGGCGACCTGCTGGGGGTGAGGGCCGAGGGGGGCGACGTGCGCCTGCTCACCTCCCCGTTGGAGGCCCTGGCCCTGGCCCGGCGCCATCCGGATCGCCAGGTGGTGTTCCTGGCGGTGGGCTTCGAGACCACGGCCCCGGCCACGGCCCTGCTGGTGCGGCAGGCGATGGCCTCAGGCGTGTCCAACCTCTCCCTGCTGGCGGCCCATGTGCGCGTGCCCCCCGCCATGGCGGCGATCCTGACGGCCGAGGGCAACCAGGTGCAGGGGTTCCTGGCGGCGGGGCACGTCTGCGCCGTGATGGGCACCACGGAGCTGGAGCAGCTGGTGGATCGGCACCGGGTGCCCGTGGTGGTGAGCGGCTTCGAGCCCCTGGATCTGATGCGGGGCCTGGTGGCCTGCGTGCGGCAGCTGGAGCGGGGGGAGGCCCGGGTGGCGAATGCCTACGGCCGGGTGGTGCGCCAGCCGGGCAATCCGGCCGCCCGGGGCCTGCTGGAGTCCGTGTTCGAGCCGGTGGACCGGCCCTGGCGGGGCTTCGGCACCATCCCGGGAGGTGGTCTGGGGCTGAGGGCGCCCTTTCGGGGCCTGGAGGCCGGAGCTCGCTTCAGCGATCTGCCAGAAGCGCCGGCGGGCGCTCCGGAGCCAGCGGGCGTCTGCATCAGTGGCGCCATCCTGCAGGGGCGGGCCCGGCCCATGGACTGCCCGGCCTTCGGTGCCACCTGCACCCCCGAGCATCCGCTGGGGGCGCCGATGGTGTCGTCGGAGGGGGCCTGCGCGGCCTATCACCGCTATGGCCGCCGTGGCTGAGCCGGCCCCGCTTGCCAGGCCCCGGATCCAGCTGGCCCACGGCGGTGGCGGCACCTTGATGCAGCAGCTGATCGACGGCGAACTGCGCCGCCTTTATGCCGACCCCGACCAGGTGCTGCACGATGCCGCCCGCCTGTCCCTGCCCCACGGGCGCCTGGCCTTCACCACCGACAGCTACGTGGTGCACCCCCTGGAGTTTGAAGGGGGCGACATCGGCAGCCTGGCGGTGACGGGCACCGCCAACGACCTGGCCATGGCCGGCGCCCGGCCTTTGGTGCTGAGCCTGGGCCTGATCCTGGAGGAAGGGCTGGAGATCGCCCTGCTGCGTCGGATCGTGTCGTCGCTGGTGGAGGCGGCCCGGGACTGCGGGGTGAGCATCGTCACCGGCGACACCAAGGTGGTGGAGCGGGGCAAGGGGGATGGGGCGTTCCTCAACACCAGTGGCATCGGTCTGCTGCAGGTGGTCGACCCGATTGATCCGTTGGCGATCGTCCCCGGCGACCAGCTGCTGGTGAGCGGCGATCTGGGCCGCCACGGGGTGGCGATCCTGGCCGCCCGCCATGGCTTGGATCTGCAGCCTCCCCTGGCCAGCGACTGCATGCCCCTGTGGCCCGCGGTGGAGGCGCTGCTGGTGGCGGGGGTGCGGCTCCATTGCCTGCGGGATCTCACAAGAGGTGGCCTGGCCAGCGCCTTGCAGGAACTGGCGGCCCCCAACGCCCTGGAGCTGCAGATCGAAGAGGACTGCCTGCCGGTGGAGGAGACCGTGCGGCGCACCTGTGAGCTGCTGGGCTTCGATCCCCTGCATCTGGCCAACGAAGGACGCTTCCTGGCGGTGGTGCCCGAGGCGGATCGGGAGCGGGCCCTGGCGCTGCTGGCTCCGGCGGGGGGAGCCTGGATCGGCCGGGTGGCGGCTGGCCCGCCCCGGGGCCGGGTGCTG
This sequence comes from Cyanobium sp. Aljojuca 7A6, assembly GCF_024346455.1. Lineage (GTDB taxonomy): Bacteria > Cyanobacteriota > Cyanobacteriia > PCC-6307 > Cyanobiaceae > Cyanobium. The sequence continues at coordinate 279,658 of NZ_JAGQCY010000001.1, read as the reverse complement.
CTGCGCACCCCCTTCGGCAGCGAGCGGGTGCTGATTCCGCTCAGCGGTGAGCTGCTGCCACGGATCTGCTGAGGCGTGACGGGTGCGTCAAGCCGCGTCGCTAGCGTCCGGGGCACGGTGTCGATGCTGCTGCCCATGCCCGCGTCGCTGCTGGGCCGCTCCCTGGCTGTGCTGGCCCTGCTGCTGGCCGCCGTTCCAGTGGCGGCCGCTGAGGTGGGCACGCTCTGGCGGCTGCGCGATGGCGCCGGCACGGTGTTCATTGCCGGCTCCCTGCACCAGCTGCGCCGCGACCGGGCGGCCCTGCCCCCGTCCTACGGCCAGGCCTATGGCGAGGCGGAGCGGCTGGTGATGGAGCTCGACATGGACGCCATCAGTCCGGCGGACCTGGCCGGCGAACTGCTGGGGCGGGCCATCGATCCCCAGGGCCGATCGCTGCACGACAGCTTGCCGGCGGCCTCCTGGCGGGCCCTTCAGCCAAGGCTGGCGGGCCTGGGGCTGCCGGAGGTGGCGATCGATCGCTTCGAGCCCTGGGCGGTGGCCCTGTTGCTGGCCTCCGCCGAATTCCTGCAGCGGGGCTACTCCCCGGACAGCGGCGTGGAGGGCCAGCTCCAGGCCAGGGCCGCCGCTGACCGCAAGCCGATCGATGGCCTGGAGACACCCGCCGAGCAGCTTGAGCTGTTCGATGGCCTGCCCCGGGCGGAGCAGATGCAACTGCTGGCGGTCACACTCAAGGAACTGGACGGTGTCGGGCCCCGGCTTGACGCCCTGGAAGGCGCCTGGCGGGCTGGCGACCTGGCCGGGCTCGAGGCCCTCCTGCTCGGGGACTACCTTCAGCGCCCCGACCTGCACCAGCGGCTGGTGGTCCGGCGCAACGTTGCCTGGGTGGCTCCGGTGCAGCAGTTGCTGCGGCGCCCCGACGACACGCTGGTGGTGGTGGGTCTGATGCACCTGCTGGGGGACCAGGGGCTGATCGCCCTGCTCAGGAACCAGGGGCTGAAGCCGGAGCGGTTCGTGGCTGGGGCCTGGCGACCCGATCCCTAGGGCTGCGGCGCCGGGCGACCGGCGCCCAGGCTGAGCTCCCAACCCTTGATGATCCGGTAAAGGGTGGGCACAAGGAACAGGGTGAGCGTGGTGGCCAGCAGGAGCCCGAAGAACACCACTGTGCCAATGCTGGTGCGGCTGGCGGAGCCGGCGCCGGTGGCGAACAGCAGCGGCAGGAAGCCCGCCAGCGACGAGAAGGCGGTGAGCAGGATCGGCCGCAGACGGGCGACGGCGGCGCCGTGGACGGCCTGGTCGAGGGGCATCCCCTCGGCCAGGCGCTGGTTGGCGAATTCGACGATCAGGATCGCGTTCTTGGCCGCCAGGCTCACCAGCACCAGCAGGCCCATCTGGCCGTAGACGTCGAGGGGCAGGCCCCGCAGCGCCAGACCCAGCACCCCTCCGAGCACCCCCATCGGCACCGTCGCCAGGATGATGAAGGGATCGGCGAAGTTCTCATAGAGACCCGCCAGCACCAGGAACATCACCAGCACCGCCAGGGCGAAGACCTGGAGATTGCCGCCCCCGGCCCTGGCCTCCTCCCGCGCCAGGCCAGCCCACTCGAGATCGGTGGCCGTGCTGCCCCTGTCCTGCTTCAGCTGCTCCAGCAGGGCGATGGCCTGGCCGCTGCTCACCCCGGGGCCAGGCTGGGCCCGGATGCTAATCGAGCGCACCAGACGGGTGTGATTGATCGTGGTGGGGCCGGTGCCCGCCTCCACCCGCACGATCTGGGCCAGGGGGATCAGCTGGTCGTCCCGGTTGCGCACCTGGAGAGCGAGCACATCGTCGGCGTTTCGTCGGGAGCCGCCTTCCAGCTGGATGATCACCTTGCGCACCTGGTCGCCTTCAAAGCTGTCGTTGACGTAATCGCTGCCGAAGCTGGCCCCGAGCACGCTCACCACTTCATCGAGGTCCACCTGGAGCGAGGCCATGCGCAGCCGGTCGGGGATCAGGCGCAGCAGGGGGGCGTCGGCGCTGAAGCGGGTGCCCACCTGCTCGAAGGCACCGGTCTCCCGGGCCGCTGCGATGAAGGCCTCGGCCTCCTGCTGGAATTCCCCCAGGCTGAGGCGGCCACCGCTGGTGTCGAGCAGGTCGAACTCCAGGCCGCTCTCACTGCTGAAGCCCCGTACGGTGGGGGATTCGCTCACGATCACGGTGGCGTCGGTGATTGTCTGGCGCAGACGCTTGTTGAGTCGTTCGGCCACGGCGGCCGCGCTCTGGTCGCTGCCGCTGCGTTCCTCGATCGGGCGCAACCGCAGGAAGAAGATGCCCTTGTTGGGGGAGCTGTCCCCGAAGGACCGTCCGGCATAGAAGTTGGCGAACCGCATCAGCGGTTCCTCGGCCACCACCGCCCGCACCTGGTCCATCACCTTCTGGGTGCGCGGCAAAGCGATGCCGTCCTGGAGCAACACCACACCCCTCAGCTGGCCGCTGTCCTCCTGGGGAATGAAGGCCGTGGGCCGTTGCTGCAGCGCCAGCCCGGTGAGCAGCAGACCGAGCAGCAGGCCGGCCACCACCCGCCGCCGCCAGCCCAACACCCGGGTCAGCAGCCGGTCGTAGGGGCCTTCCAGCCGCTCCAGGGCCCGGCGGGGCGGATCGATCCAGCGCAGCAGCCAGCCCGGCTCGCGACGCTCGGCGTGCAGCAGCCGGCTGGCGGCCACCGGGGTGAAGGTGAGGGCGTTGAAGGTGGAGAAGACGATGGTGGCGCCGATCGTCAGGGCGATCGGGGCGTAAAGGCGGCCCAGGGTGCCCTGCAAGGTGAGCACCGGCAGGAACACCACGATCAGCACCAGGGAGGTGGCGATCACCGCGCCGCCCAGTTCCGCCATGGCCTCCTGGGCGGCCTGAAGCGGTGTGCGGCCGTTCTCCAGGCGGCGGCCAATGTCCTCGCTGACCACGATGGCGTCGTCCACCACCAGGCCGCTGGCCAGCACCATGCCGAACAGGGTGAGGGTGTTGATCGAATCGCCGCTGAGGCGCAGCACGGCCAGGGATCCGATCAGGGCCACCGGCACCGCCGAGGCGCTGATCAGGGCGAGTCGGCTGTTGCCGAGCCCCAGCAGCAGCACCAGAAACACCAGCAGCACCGCCTCCCGCAGGCTCGCGGTGGTGCGGTCGATGCTGGTGCGGATCGAGGCCGCCTCATCAACGATCACCTGCAGATCCACACCCGGCGGAAAGCTGGATCCGAGAGCTTCGAGGGCCCGATTGATGCCCTGGCTCACCTCCAGGGCGTTGCTGCCGTCCCGCTGGAAGACCCCCACAGCCACCGCCGTCTTGCCCTTGAGGTCGGTGGCGATCGATTCGTAGTTCTCGCTGCCCAGGCTCACCCGGCCCACATCCTTCAGCAGGGTGACGCCACCGTTGGCGCTGCGGTCGATCACCAGACCCTCGAATTCCTGGGCGCTGCGCAGCCGCCCTTCCATCCGCAGGGGCAGGGTGATCAGCTGGTCGTCGGGGGAGGGGGCGACGCCGGCCTGGCCCAGGGCGGCCAGCACGTTCTGCTCCTCGAGGGCGTCCCGCACCTCAGCGATGGTGAGATCGCGTTGTTCCAGCCGCAGCGGATCCAGCCACAGCCGGAAGGCGAGCGAACTACCGCCGAACAGCCGCACCTCCCCCACGCCGGGCACCCGTTGCAACCTGTCGCGGATCACTTGATCCACCCAGCCGCTCAGAAAGACGTCGTCGTAGAGGTCGCGGCTGGCGCTGAAGCTGAGCACCATCAGCAGGTCGTCGGAGGTGCGCCGCACCTGCACGCCGAAGCGGGACACCTGGGCCGGCAGCTGGCGGCTCACCACCGCGGCCTCGTTCTGGGTGTTGATCTGGTTGAGCTCCGGATTCCCCCCCTCGAAGCCGAGGGAGATGCTGCTGCCGTTGCTCGAACTGGTGGAGCGGATCGAATCCAGCCGTTCCAGACCGTTGAACTGCTTCTCCAGCAGGCTGGTGACCCCCTGCTCCACCACTTCGGGGCTGGCGCCCGGATAGCTGGCGCTCACCGACACCCGGCCGGGGGCGATTGGAGGCAGGTTTTCCACCTTCAGCCCGGGCAAGCTGATCAGGCCCCCGAGGAGCACCAGAAGACTGAGCACCAGCGTCAGCACGGGCCGACGCAGGAACGGATCGGAGATCGACTTCACGGAATCGCCTGAGCGGGCACCGACCCTTTGCGCCCGTTGATCCTGGCAGGGGAATCAGCGGCCCTGCGATCAGCGCAGGTCGCGTTTCAGCACGGCGTAGAGATAGTCGGGGGATTTGTAGCGGCTCGGGAGGCAGATGTGGAGCTGTTCCAGCCGGCTCCAGCACACCGTCCGCTGGATTGCCTCCAGGGTGCTGCCCTGCTTGAGCAGCAGCCGCATCGCCTTGCAGTACAGGGAATATTTCGCCTCAAGCTCGCCGATCGTGGGGGGCTGACCCTGGACCTGGGGCATGGCGGAAGGGGGCGCCCGGGTTTTTCAGGGACGCCGTACCACTCTACGAGCTGGCCAGTAGCCCCTCGACGCCCAACGCCCTCGCCGCAGGGGCATGGCCGAGGGTGGCGGCCTGCGCATCGCTGAGCCGCCCGGCCGCATGCAGCACCCCTGTGATACGCGGAATGTCGAGCACGGCGTGGCAGCGGTAGCCCTGCTTGGCGAGCCGCTGGCGGGCGCTGGTGTCCGCCTGGCCGCCATGGTCGATGAACACCACCACGTCCTCCACCTCCAGGCCGGAACTTTCCAGCTTGGCGATGCCCTCGAGCACGCTGGTGCCGGTGATCAGGATGTCGTCCACCACCACCACCCGATCACCCTCCTCGAAGTCCCCCTCGATCAGGCGGCGGGCCCCATGGGCCTTCACCTCCTTGCGGGGGTAGAGCAGGGGCTTGTGCAGCTGCAGCGACAGCCCGGTGGCGGTGGGCAGGGAGCCGTAGGGAATGCCGGCAATGCGGTCGAAGACCAGCTCTCCGAGCTGGCCGGCGTAGGCATGCAGCACCCGGTGGAAGAGGTTGGGATCGGAGATGATCTGGCGTAGGTCCACGTAGTAGTTGAAGACGGCCCCGGAGGCCTGCACGTAGTCGCCGAACAGCAGGCAGCCGATGTCGAACAGATCGACGATCAGGCTGGCCAGGGGATCTCCGGCTCCATTGGCGACGGCACCGCCGACGCCAGCGCCATTGGCGGCCGCGCCGGCCTGGCTGGCGCTGTCCTGAAGGCGGTCCGGCAGCCACAGGCTGCAGACATCGCTCTGGTCCTGCGCCCGCCGCTCCAGCCAGCGGTCCCGACGTTCGCTGATGCGCTGTTTGAGGGCGGCCGACCGCTCGGCGATGTCGTCCTCCACCAGCAGGTTCTGGGGCAGGGGCATCAGCAGGCCGTCCGCGGACGGGCTCAATCCGGCCTCCAGCAGGGCATCGAGCCGGTCCTCCTCACCCCAGAGGCTGCGCAGGATCAGGAAACGCTCCGGCGCCTCCTGGCGCACCCGGGCCAGGATGGCGGGGTCACTGGTGCCCACCTCCAGCAGCAGCTGGTCGGGGGTGGCCCAGAGCTGGCTTTCCCGCACGATGCGCAGGTAGAGGGGGTCGTCCTCGTCGGGGTGGTGCTGCAGCACCCTGGCGGCGGCGTTGGAGCTGTGGCAAGTGATCACCACCGCCTTTTCCGGGTACAGCAGGAACGGGGCGGCAATGTCCTGGCCGGCCAGGGGGGAGAGGGTGACGCCGTCGGCACCGAGGTCGCGGAACAGGTAATGGGCCAGGGCCGAGGAGCTGTTCAGGTCCCCATGCTTGGCATCGATGATCAGGGGGATGTCGAGGGGGACCAGTTCCCGCACCTCCCGCAGCAGCTCCAGGCCGACGGGGCCGAGGGCCTGGTAAAAACCAAGGCTGGGCTTGTAGGCGCAGACGTGATCAGCGGTGGCCTCCACCACCGCCTTGATCCAGTGGCGCGCCTGGGAAAGAAACGAGCGGCCCCCCATGCCGCGGCGGTGGGCCCAGGCCTGCAGCATCTCCGGATTGGGGTCAAGGCCGGTGACCAGGAGCGACTGACGGGCGGCGATGGCGTCGGTGAGCCGGACGAAAAAGCCCATCGCGCGGGGGGTGATTGACCAAGGTGCTAAGGCCAGGGCCGTGGCCGATGCGAGTGGGCGAAACAGGTCTTATTGATGCCACTGCTTCAGCAGGCCGGCCCCACGGCGGACCTAGGCCGGCTCCGGCGGCGCATCGCAAGCCAGGATTTCGGCGTAAGCGGGGCTCCATCGGCAGTCTTCGAGCCTGCTCCTGGCGTCCTCGGCCGTGCTGGCCCGGCGCGCCAGGCCCTCCTGCACCGCCGCGATCGCCACGGCTTCGGCCACGGCCTGCGACACCGCCTGCACGGCCGAAAGGGGAGGCATCAGTGGCGCCTCAGGATCACTGGCAGCCGGAATCACCCGGGCCAGGGCTTCGATGCTGGCGTCGATCATGGCGTCGCTCACCTCCGTCGCGCCCACCGCGACGGCCCCATAGCCCAGGCCTGGGAACACGAAGCAGTTGTTGCACTGGCCGATCACCCGTTGGATCGGCTGGCCAGCGCTGCCGGTGCAGGTCACCGATGCGAAAGGGCTGCCGGTGGCCACGAGGGCCCGGCCCTGGCTCCAGCGCAGCAGGTTGTCCGGGGTGATCTCCGCCAGGTGGGTGGGATTGGAGAGGGGCAGAACGATCGGCCGGACCCCGCCGCTGCAGAGCGCTTCCACCACGGCCTGGTCGAAGGCCCCGGCCGCGGTGGAGGTGCCGATCAGCACCCCCGGCCGCACCGCTTCGATCACGGCCTGCAGGCCAGGGCCGTGGCCGCCGTCGCCGGCCTGCGCCCCGAACCGTGCCGCCAGCTGATCCGGCGACTTGGCAAACGGCCGGGCGCCGTCAGCAAGCCCATGGCTGCCGGCGTGGATCAGCCCGTCGCGATCGATCAGCCAGAGGCGATCGGCGGCCTCGGCCGCCGTGAGCCCCCCCCGCTGCAGCAGGCGCCAGAGCCGCTCGGCGATGCCGCAGCCGGCGCTGCCCGCCCCGAAGATGACGATCTGCTGGTCGGCCAGCTGCTGCCCGAGGCCCCGCAGGCCGGCCAGGATCGCCGCGGCGGCCACGCTGCTGGTGCCCTGGATGTCGTCGTTGAAGCTCGGCACCCGGTGCCGGTAGGCCTCCAGCACCGGGCGCGCATGGGAGGCGCCGAAGTCCTCCCAGTGCACCAGGGCGCCGGGGCACACCCGCTGCACCGCCGTGATGAAGCCATCGAGGAAGGCGGTGTAGGCCTCCCCCTGCAGCCGGGATTGGCGCAGGCCGGGGTAGCAGGGATCGGCGAGCAGTTCAGGCCTGTCGGTGCCCACATCGAGCATCACCGGCAGCCCCCGGGCCGGATCCAGCCCGGCGCAGAGGGTGTAGACGGCCAGCTTCCCCTGGCAGATCTGGATGCCCCCCACCCCCTGGTCGCCGATACCGAGGATTCCCTGGGCGTCGGTGACCAGGAGCAGGGCCGGCGCCCGGCCGGTGCAGCCGCCGCAGGCCTGGGCCAGCAGCTGCTCGAGCCGGTCCTGCTGCGGCGCCGCCAGGTAGATCCCCTGACTGGGGCTGCGGTAGGTGTGGCTGAAGTGCTGGATCGCCTGCCCCACCGTGGGGGTGTAGACGATCGGCATCGCCAGCTCGATGTGGTCGGCGAGGAAGCGGTGGAACAGGGTGACGTTCCGCTCCCTCAGGGTCTGGAGGTAGGCGTAGCGCTCCAGGTCGCTGCCCATGGCGCCGAAGGCCAGCCGGCAGCGCTCCACCTGGGCCTCGATCGTCTCCACCTGCCAGGGCAGCAGGGCCTCCAGCCCCAGGTCCCGCCGCTCCGCCCGGCTGAAGGCGGTGCCCTTGTTGAGCAGCGGATCATTGAGCAGCTCGGCGCCCCGGAGGGTGGTGCTCCGCTGGCGACGGGGTTCGGCGACCACGGCGTGCTCCTGGTTCCGCTGGCGCCCCCATCATCCACGGGCTGACGGGCCCGTTCCGGTCTGCCGGGCGAGAGTGGCCGTTCGGCGCCGGTGGCGGTTCCGCTGCTGAGCCCTCCGCGACGTCCCTGTGAGGCCCCTATGAAGATCGTGCGCTATCAGGAGGTGGCAGGCGGGATCCACCACGCCTGCCACCATCCCGACGGCGGCCTGGAGCGCCTGAAGGGTGATCTGTTCGGCGAACTGGTGCCCAGCGGGGAACCGGCTGTGGTGGAGCGGATCCTGGCCCCCCTGGAGCCCCGGGCCATCCTCTGCATCGGTCTGAACTACCGCCGCCATGCCGCCGAGACCGGCGCGGCGATCCCCACCTATCCGGTGCTGTTCATGAAATCGCCCGGGGCGGTGCAGCACCCGGAGGCCCCCATCACCCTGCCCACCACCTTGGCCAGCCACCAGGTGGACTACGAGGGGGAACTGGCGGTGGTGATCGGTCGCACCTGTCGGAACGTGCCGCGTTCCGAAGCCCTGGAGGTGGTGCTGGGCTACACCTGCGCCAACGATGTCAGTGCCCGCGACTGGCAGAAACAGCCCCGCCTCGGCGGCGGGCAGTGGTGCCGCGGCAAGAGCTTCGACAGCTTCGCGCCCCTTGGCCCTTGCCTGGTGAGTGCCGCGGCGATCCCCGATCCCCAGAGCCAGGCCCTGCAGACCCGCCTCAACGGCGAAACGGTGCAGGCGGCCAGCACCGCCGACATGATCTTCCCGGTGGCGGTGATCATCGAATTCCTCAGTGCCAGCACCACCCTGCTGGCCGGCACCGTGATCCTCACCGGCACCCCCAGCGGCGTCGGCATGGCCGCTGACCCGCCCCGCTGGTTGCGCAGCGGCGATACGGTCGAGGTGGAGATTGAAGGCATTGGTGTGCTGCGCAACCCGGTGATCGAGGAGCCCATCGCCGCTCGCCGCTCGCCCTCCGCGTGATGAAGCTTTCAGCCGCCTGGACGGCCACGCCCGCCCGGGCCGAGCGCAGCGGCGGCTACCGCCACTTCGCGCTGCTGGGCCAGCGGGGCCGCGGCCAGGAGCGGAGCGTGGAACTGCAGGCGGTGTTGGACCCCGGCTACCGGCTGCTCGTTCCCCTGGGTGAATTGCGCGACCGCCAGGCCTGGCAACCGGGCTGGCAGCAGCTGCCGCAAGACCAGGGGCCAGCGGATGGGCCGGTGATGGCTGGGCCGATACCGCCGAACTCCCTAAACTCTTTGAACTCCACCATGGCCCTGTGACCTTCAACGGAACCCTGGAGGAACTCCAGGCCTTGGTCGAGGGCCTTGGCTGCATCGGTCACTGGGTGCACCAGGGTTCCTTCGAGATGCTGGTTGTCGAGGACGGCGTCTCGAACCTGCGGCTCAATTGGTGGCCCGGTACCGGGACCCTGATGCTGGTGGGAGATCCGGCCCAGCGCCGGGAACTGGAGCCGCGGCTGCAGGAGGCCCTGGCCGGCCGCGCCTGAGCGCCGCTCAGTCCCGCACCAGCAGCTCGGTGGTGCCGCTGCGCCGCAGCAGATCACCGAGCACCAGCAGGTCGTTGCCGTGGATCAGGCCGATACAGCCGTCGGTGCCGCTGCCGCGCCCCCGGCCGGCACTGGGATCGTGATGGATGCCCAGGCCCCGGCGAGCGGTGGGGAAGTCCGGTTCCAGGCCGATCCAGAGAAAGCGGCCCAGTTCCGCCTCATCCGTCGGCTGCACGGGCGTGATCTCGGTCACGGCGTAGCGGCCGCGCGGTAACGGCGCCTTGCTGCCCAGCCGGCCACGGTCGCCGTCCTGGCGCCGCGCGCGTCCCACCAGGGCTTCGTAGGCCCGTGGCGGCTGGCCTGGGAGCAGCAGCTGCAGTTCCCAGATCGGATCGCCGCTGATGGGCAGTTGCCGCTCGGTGCGGACCAGCACCATCTGCCCGCTACCGGTTCCCAAGGCCAGGGCGCTCGGGCCAGGGCCAGCCAGGGGAGCGGTGAGGCCCCAGGCGAGGGCCAGCAGGGCCAGGCCGGTGGATCGCTTCATGGGCAGAACAGGACCAGTGCCCGTGTTACTGCCCCGTTGAGGGCCCCACAAGGGCGGGGTTCCCAGTCCTCACAGGCTGCTCAGTCCCTGTCGTCCCCATCCCGGCTGATCGTCACCAGAGCCGGTGCGAACAGGAACACCGTGTCCCCGAGGCGCTCCGACTGACCGTCCATGGCGAAGACGCCGCCCGACACGAAGTCGATCGTGCGCTGGGCCTCCTCCGGCGCCATCGCACTGAGGTGGAGCACCACCGTCTTGAACTGTTGCACCGCCAGCACCGCATCGACGGCCTCTTCGAAGCGGCCCGGTGTCATCACCACCACCTCGTGAAACCAGGTGCCGAAGGGGGTCTCCATAGGTCCAGGTTGCCTCAGTCCGGCCCCCCCAGCCAGCGGAGGACTTTGAGCCTTCGCTGAGAACCGCCTCAGGCGATGACGGCGATGGCGTCGATCTCCACCCGCGCCCCCTTCGGCAGGGCGGCCACCTGCACACAGGCCCGCGCCGGAGCCACGCCGGCTCCGAAGACAGCGGCGTACAGGCTGTTGACCCGGGCGAAATCGTTCAGGTCCACCAGATACACGGTGGTTCGCACGACGTGCTCGGGGCTGCAGCCGGCGGCGGCCAGTACCGCTTGCAGGTTGCTCAGCACCTGGACGGTCTCGGCCTCCACGTCGCCGTCTCCGACCAGCGTGCCGCTCACCGGATCCAGGGCGATCTGGCCGGAGCAGTAGAGAACGCCAGCGGCGAGCACGGCCTGGTTGTAGGGGCCCACCGGGGCCGGTGCGGCCGGCGTGTTGACCGGATGAGACAAGGGGCTGTGCCTTTCGTCACCCCCGCCTGCGTTGGAACTCATGACGGGCAACAATGCAGGACTGGGATCTTATGGCTTCTTCCACCACCATCGCCTCGCCTTCCGCCACGCCAGCCGCTACGGCCTCCACCCCCGCGGACGTCGCCCCGCGCGACCACGTCCGCATCGAAGACCTCTGGTACCGCTACCCGGGCCGCGACGTCTCCTCCTGGACCCTCAAGGGCATTGACCTCGTTCTCGGTGCGGGGGAACTGGTGGGACTGCTGGGCCCGTCCGGTTGCGGCAAGACCACCCTGCTGCGGTTGATCGCCGGCTTCGAGCGCCCTGGCCGCGGCAACATCGACATCGGCGGCCAGCAAGTGGCGGGGCCGGAGAGGCTGTTGCCCCCCGAGCGTCGGGGCGTTGGCATGGTGTTCCAGGACGATGCCCTGTTCCCCCATCTCGACGCCTGGCGCAACGCCTGCTTTGGCCTGCGCCGCGGCCAGGACACCGCCAGGGTGGCTTGGCTGCTCGATCTGCTGGGCCTGGGCGGGCTGGAGCGCCGCTACCCCCACGAACTCTCCGGCGGCCAGCGCCAGCGGCTGGCCATGGCCAGGGCCCTGGCGCCCTCGCCCTCGGTGGTGCTGCTGGATGAGCCCTTCTCCAACCTGGATGTGGAGGTCCGGCTGCGGCTGCGCAGCGAGCTTCCAGCTGTGCTGGCCCGCTGCGGCGCCAGCGGCCTGATGGTCACCCACGATCCGGAGGAAGCCCTGGCGATCTGCGACCGGGTGGGGGTGCTGCGCGATGGCGTGCTGCACCAGTGCGCCCCGCCCCGCGAACTGGTCGACCAGCCCGCTACCGCCTTCGTGGGCCAGTTCGTCCTCCAGTCCAACCTGTTACCGGCCTGCTGGCGAGGTCGCCGGCTGCAGACCGTTCTTGGGGATCTCGAGCCGGCTGCCAGGGGAACAGCGGTCGGGGAGGGACCGGAGGCCATCGAGGTGATGGTTCGCCCCCAGGCCCTGGAGTTTCTGCCCGAGGAGGAGGGACCGGCCTGGATCACGGGCCGTGAGTTCCTCGGCCGGGAATGGCTCTACCAAGTGCAGCTCGGTGACCACCGGCTGCGCTGGCGGGCGCCCCTGGAGGCGGACCACCCCCACGGCCGGCGGGGACGGCTGCGGTTCCGCTCCGGAGAGTCGGCGCTGTTGTTTCCTGGTGGACGCTCGCTGGTGACCCTGCCGCTGGGGCGCAGCGCCGAAAGCGTCAACTCCCCTCCCTGAGGCCGGGCACCAGGCGCCGCCTCAGCAGCAGCAATGTGCAGTCGTCTTCAAGGTGTTGGCTGTTGGTGAAGCCCCGCAATCGGTGGCGCAGTTCGTCAACCAACGCATTCAGGGGAACCTGACCCGCCTGAGCAAGCAGCCGCTGGCAACCCTGAATACCGAAGGGTTCCCCTTGAATGTTTTCAGCTTCGGTGACACCGTCGGTGTACACCATCAGCAGGTCTCCGGGTTCGAGCTGCAGGGTCAGATTTCGATAGGTTCGGTCGGGATACACACCGACCACCACACCCTTTGGCATCGGAATCGGATGGATCTCGTGCTGTTGCTGCAGCAGGGGCGGGCAGTGGCCACCATTGGAGTAGGTGAACAGGCCTGAGTCCACATCCAGATAGCCACAGAACATCGTGACGAAAAGGGACGCTTCGTTCCCCTCCGTGAGGCTGTCATTGAGGCGCCGCAGGACGGCGTCCGGGGATGACTCCGTGTTCGCAAGAATCCTGAGCAGCCCAACCGTGCGAGCCATGAACAACGCGGCCCCCAGACCATGGCCGGAGACGTCGCCGATACAGACGAAGAGTTTGTTCGTCTCGACGAAAAAGGCGTCGAAGAAATCCCCTGCCACCGTGGTCGCAGGCTCCATGAGAGTGGCAATCTCGATGTCTGGATGCTCGGCAAACAAGCAGCCCTGCGGCGGCAACATGCCCAGCTGCAGGTCCCGGGCCAGGTCCATTTCCTTGCGGAGATGGGACAGTTCCAGGGCTTCTCTCTGGGCGGCGAGCGTCAGTTGATTGGTGAGCCGGGTGCGCTCCACCAGGGAAATCATCATGTTGCGAGCCACCCCCGGCAGTTGCACCATGTGCGTCCAGAACACCTGCTGGGGAATCCTCAGGACGACCGCCTCATCCTCTGCCCGCACCATGGCCGACGCCGGCCTTCCGTCGATAGCGGAGAACTCGCCGATGCATTGCCCGATGGGAATCGCAATTCCCTTCCCCCTGGAGCCCTCGGCGCCGAGGTGAACGGTGACCGTTCCCGCCAGGATGATGAAGATGTCCTCGTTGGTCTGGCCAGGGGTGAGCAGCACATGGCCTGCCGCCAAGGGCAGCACATCGCAGCGATTCAGCGCCGCCATCAATTGGTCGGGCCTGACATTCCGGAAGAGTGGAATCTCCTGAAAGGGAAGGGAATTGGTGGTCGAGGAATCAAGGGAGAGTGAGGGCTCGACGCACATTCCAGATCAGGGTCCTTTCGGCCAGTAGATGCCGAGCTTAAGCACGTTCCTGCCCCCGGCCCTCTCGTAGCTGCGTTCATCCATGAAACGACTCACCAGGAGTAGCCCCAGACCGCCGGGCTCCGCCTCCTGGAGGCTGCTTGGCAAGGGCCCGCGCCTGACGCCGAGGGGATCGAAGGCCGGGCCGGCATCGGTGATGGTGAGGGTGGCCAGCCCCCGATCGCCGCAGTCGGCCAACTCCAGGGTCAGATCCACCGGACAGTTGAAATCGGCAGCCCCGCCGTGGTCGATGAGGTTGGCCAGCACCTCGTTGAGACAGAGATCGAGCTTGCCTGTGGGTCCGGGGGGGACGGACTGGTTCTGGCAGTTGTCCGTCAGCCAGACGGAGCAGCGGCGCAGCTCGAGGGGGCTGGGCTGCACGGAAAGACGGAGAGCGTCGGGCTGCGGTGGCGCCATCGGTCGAGGTTCAGGACAGCGCTTCCCGTTCGGCCTGCTCCTCATCGCTGATCATCGGGATCACGTCATCGATCCCCGTGGATTCCAGCGTGGCCTTCACCAGTTCGATGTCGCCGAGAAGGAGCTCCATGCGGCCACCCTTCTGGTCCAGGGCGCGGGCACTGGAGATGATGCTGCGGATGCCGATGGAGGCCAGAAAACTGACATCGCGCAGATCGACAATGACACGCAGTGGCTTGATGGCTGTCAACGATGTGAGCTTGAGGGCAATGTCTTCCATGCCCAGCATGTCGAGGCGACCTGCAAGCACAACCTTGCGCAGCTTGATGGAGCCATCGGCCTCCAGGACATCGTCCGATCGGATCGAAGCCGTCTGCATCATGACCGCTGGAAATTGAGTCAAGTGACATTACCTGGGTTGGGCCACTGTCCTGCAAGACGCACTCTGGGTTGTGTTGTGCAACACATTCAGCGCAGGGCCATCATTCTTCCCGCCCCAATACGCCCCCAAGTCGGCAGCCGCCGTTCAATCCGTCCATTCATTTTTGCTGCGCCGCAGGGCGGCCAGTTCCTGGCCATCCGCCGCCCGCAGGAACAGGTTGGTGCGCCGCTCCTCGCCGATGCTGCTGGGGATGGTGGGTCTGTCCTGGGCCCGGGCGAGCAGCACCGTCTGGAGCCGTTCAGCGATGGCCCCATCCCCCGGTCGTTCGGCCGCGGCCCAGCGCAGATTCGAGGCGGTGTACTCATGGGCGCACCACACCCGGGTGGTCTCCGGCAGCGCCGCCAGCAGGCCCAGGGAGTGGTGCATCTGCTCGGGACTTCCCTCAAACAGCCGGCCGCAGCCGGCGGCGAACAGGGTGTCGCCGCAGAAGAGCTCGCCCTGCACGGGCAGGTGGAAGGCCAGGTGGGCCCGGGTGTGGCCTGGCACCGCCAGCACCTCCACCGGCTGGCCCAACAGGGTGAAGCGGTCACCGCCGGCCACCCCCAGGGTCTGGAAGGGGATCCGCTCCCGGTCGGCCAGGGCCGCCACCACCTCAGAGCGGGGCCATTCCCGCAGCAGAGCGGGGGTACCGCCGATGTGATCGCTGTGGTGGTGGGTCTGCAGCACCGCCACCAGCTCCAGATCCCGCTGCTTCAGCCAGGCGATCGCCGGATCCGCCACCGCCGGGTCCACCACCGCCGCCTGCCGGCCGTCATGGAGCACGAACAGGTAGTTGTCCCGCAGTACCGGCAGCAGCACCACCTGCAGTGGGGCCTGGGGCGGGTCTTGGCGATGATCCTGCATCGTTACAGTCCAGGTTGCTGCTGGCTTCCATGATCACCGCCAACCAGCGATCCCCGATCACCATCGCCCTGGCCAAAGGCGCCCTGCTGAAGGATTCGGTGCGCCGTTTCGCGGCGGCCGGTCTGGATTTCTCCGATCTGCTGGACGAGGACAACCGTCTGTTGATGGTGCCGAGCCGCTGTGGCACGGCCAGGGCCCTGCTGGTGCGCAACGCCGATGTGCCTGTGTATGTGGCCTATGGCCAGGCCCAGCTCGGGGTGGTTGGGTACGACGTGCTGCGGGAGCACCAGCTCCCTGTGGCCCAGCTGGTGGACCTCGGCTTCGGCGGCTGTCGCATGGCGGTGGCGGTCAAGGCCACCAGTGGCTACCGGCGGGCCGCCGATCTGCCGGCCCACTGCCGCGTGGCCAGCAAGTTCACCCGCTGCGCCGAGGCCTTCTTCGACCAGCTGGATCTGCCGGTGGAGCTGATCCACCTCACCGGATCGGTGGAGCTCGGACCGATCACGGGCATGTCCGAGGCGATCGTCGACCTGGTGGCCACCGGCCGCACCCTTCGGGACAACGGCCTGGTGGCGATCGAGGATCTGTTCACCAGCACGGCCCGTCTGATCGGCCATCCCCTGGCCCTGCGCCTCGATGACGGAGCCCTCCAGGGCCTGATCGAGCGCGTCGCTGCCATCCAGGTCTCCGCCCGATGAGCAGCCTCGATGGCCAGCGACTGCGGCGTCTTCTGCCTTATCTGGGTCGGGATCGCAAGCGTCTGCTGCTGTCCCTGCTCCTGCTGATCCCCCTGGCCCTGGCGGCCTCGGTGCAGCCGTTGCTGGTGGGCCAGGTGATCTCCAAGCTACGGGGCGAGGAGGTGCTGTCCTGGCTGGCCCCCCTGCCGGTGCCGGTGGCCCTGCGGCTGCTGGTGCTGCTGCTGCTGGCGGCGGTGCTGCTGCGGCTTTCCCTGCAGGGCACCCAGACTTACAACGTGCAGGTGGTGGGACAGCGGCTCACCGCCCGCATCCGTGACGACCTGTTCCGCCACGCGATGGCCCTGTCGCTGCGTTTCCACGACCGAACGCCGGTGGGCAAGCTGCTCACCCGCCTCACCAGCGACGTCGATGCCCTGGCGGAGGTGTTCGGCAGTGGTGCGGTGGGGGTGCTCTCCGATCTGGTCACCCTGCTGGTGATCGGCCTCACCATGCTGTCGATCGAGTGGCGGCTGGGGCTGCTGCTGCTGGCCAGCCAGGTGCCCGTGACCATGGGGGTGCTCTGGTTGCAGGGCCGTTACCGCAAGGCCAATTACCGGGTGCGGGAGGAGCTGGGCCAGCTCAACGCCGACCTGCAGGAAAATCTGCAGGGACTGGAGGTGGTGCAGATGTTCCGGCGGGAAGCCGTCAACGGCGAGCGCTTCTCCCACACCACCGACGCCTATCGCCAGGCCGTCACCGGCACGATCTTCTACGACAGCTCCATCTCGGCGTTCATCGAGTGGGTAGCCCTGGCGGCCGTGGCGATGGTGCTGGCCCTCGGCGGCGCCATGGTCACCGGCGGGGCGATGGGCCTGGGCACCCTCACCACCTTCATCCTCTTCTCCCAGCGGGTGTTCGACCCCCTGCGGCAACTGGCGGAGCGCTTCACCCAGATCCAGGGGGGGCTCACCGCCGTCGAGCGCATCGGTGAGTTGCTCGAGCAGCCGATCGAGATCGCCGATCTACCCGCCAGCCAGCGCAGCCCCGCCGCCGTGCTCTCCGGCGCCGAACGCTTCAGCCCCGGCGAAGTGGAGTTCGAGAACGTCTCCTTCGCCTACCGCCCCGACGATCCGATCCTCACCGATCTCTCCTTCCGCATCGCCCCTGGCGAGCATGTGGCGATCGTGGGTCCCACCGGATCCGGTAAGACCACCGTGATCCGGCTGCTCTGCCGGCTCTATGAACCCCAGCAGGGCACCATCCGCCTCGATGGGGTGGACATCCGCGAGCTTCCCATCGCCACCCTGCGCCGCCGCCTGGGGGTGGTGCTGCAGGACACGTTCCTGTTCAGCGGCAACGTGGCCGACAACCTGCGCCTCGACGCCGACATCAGTGAGGCCGCTCTGGAGCGCATCTGCGGTGATCTTGGCCTCACCCCCCTGCTTGGCCGGCTGGGGGATGGCCTGGCCACCGAGTTGCGGGAGCGGGGCGGCAACCTCTCCTCCGGCGAACGCCAGTTGCTGGCCGTGGCGCGGGTGGCGATCCGCGACCCCTCCGTTCTGGTGATGGACGAGGCCACCGCCTTCATGGACCCCTCCACCGAGGCCACCCTGCAGCGCGACCTCGACACCCTGCTCAGCGGCCGCACCGCCATCGTCATCGCCCACCGGCTGGCCACCGTCGAAGCCGCCGATCGCATCCTGGTGCTGCGCCGCGGTCGTCTGATCGAGCAGGGCAACCACCGTGAGTTGCGTGCCGTCGGGGGGCTCTACGCCCAGTTGGCGGAGTTGCAGGAAAAAGGGCTGGCCACGCTCTGAGGCCCTTGGATCTGCGTGGGCAGCTCCAGGCCCTCCTCCAGCCAGGTGTCGATCAGGGCGGCCAGCTGGCGCGGTTGTTCGCCCATCGGCAGGTGCCCAAGGCCGTTGAGGATGGCGAGCTGGTGATCGGGGCTGTAGCCGGCCAGATGGCGCACATAGCGGGGCTGCATCACCTGGTCGCGGCTGCCGGCGATCCACAGGCTGGGCACCCGAAGTTCGGCGGCGAGCCGGGGCAGCTGGCGCACGGCGCCACGGTTGGTGCTGCAGGCCAGCAGTCCCCGTGCGGCGCGGCCTTCGGCCACCAGCGGGCTGCGGATCGCGTCTGTACCGGGCAGCTGGGCGGCCCAGACCGGTCGCCAGCGCAGAAAGGCGGCCCCTCCCCGGCGGACCCGGGCGAAGGGCCGCGGCTGATACACACCGCCCCCCACGGCGATCTGCACCAGACCCCGCAGCTGCTCCCCCAGCAGGGGCGCCGCATGGAGCGCCAGGCTTCCCCCCAGGGAGTGGCCCAGCAACACCACCGGCCGGCCGGCGGCTTCCCGTTGGGCGGCCTCCGCCAGCCAGCGGCCGTAGCTGGCCAAGCTGGCCTGCAGACCCCGGGGCCGCACGCTGCCCCCGAAACCAGGCAGATCCGGGCGCCACAGCGACCAGCGCGGCGCCAGTTCCCGCCTCAGGGGATGCCACAGCCGGCCCGCCAGCAGCCAGCCATGCACGCCCACCAGCAGGGGCCGATCGGAGCTGGTGGAGGGGACGCTCAGGACGGTCGCCGGTGGGATTCCCTACCCTGCCGTAGTCAAGCCTGCATCCGCCAGGATCTTCAGAACGCGTAGCCCTCACGCCGTGCCCGAGACCCTGCCGTTGATGACCGATCTCTACGGGTCCGCGCACCGGCTCTGTACCACCCCCAATCCCAACCTGGAGCTGGTGCTCAGCCAGACGCGCCCGATCGACCTGATCGAACTCGAGGCGCTCTGCGACGCGGTGGGCTGGAGCCGCCGCCCCCTGCGGCGGGTGCGCAAGGCCCTCCAGCACAGTCTTCTCCAGGTGGGGCTCTGGCGCCATGACGCCCGCTTGCCGCGGCTGGTCGGCTTCGCCCGCTGCACCGGTGACGGGGTGGTGGAGGCCACCGTCTGGGATGTGGCCGTCCATCCCCGCTACCAGGGGGCCGGCCTGGGCAAGGAGTTGATGGACTACGTGCTCGAGCAACTGCGGTCCATGGGGATCGATCGGGTCAGCTTGTTCGCCGACCCAGGCGTGGTGGGCTTCTACGCCGCTCAGGGTTGGGAGCTGGAGCCGCTGCAGCGCCGCTGTGCCTTCTGGTATGCCCCCTGAGCGGCGGGACCGTAGTAGCGCTCGGCGAGCTGCGCCGCTGGCGCCCCACGGCGCCAGGCGCGCCTGAGTCGGGCGTTGGCAAGCACCGTCTGCCACACCCCCAGCCGCTGCCAGCGCCGGCCGTTCACCTGCAGGGCAGGGGCGAGGGTTCGGATTCTGGCCTGGCGCCGCAGGCGCTCAACAAACTCAATGTCTTCCATCAGCGGCAGGGGCGCCACCCCACCGGCGGCGTCATGGAGCCCCCGGGCCAGCAGCAGTCCCTGATCGCCGTAGGGCAGCTGGCGCCAGCGGCTGCGCAGCTCCACCGCCAGCTCCACCAGGCGCAGGGCCGGCCCATCGCCGGCGATGCGCAGCCGGAAGGCCCAGGCACTGGTTTCGCCGGCCGCGATCGCCGCTGTGATGGCCCGGGCCCACCCCGGCGGCAGACGCACGTCTCCGTGCAGCAGCAACAGCCAGGATCCGGCACTGTGGGCCACCCCGGCGGCCAGCTGGCCGCCTCGGCCGCTGCCGTCGTGGAGCACCCGGGCGCCCGCCAGGCTGGCCAGTAGCGGGGTGCCATCCCGGCTGCCCCCATCCACCACCAGCACCTCCAGCACCAGCTCGGATGCCGTGGCCAGATCCGCCAGCAGGGCGGGCAGGCCCCGGCTCTCGTCGCGGGCGGCGATCACCACGCTCAGGGGCGGCCTCATCGCCATGGGTCCAGGTCGGCAGGGCGGTCGAGATCGTGGCGCTCCGCCAGCAGGGCCGTGGCCAGGCCCGCCTGCCCTGCCAGCCGCAGGGTCTGCGCCAGCACCCGGTCGCTGCCCCAGTCGATGCCCGCGAACAGCTGGGGCGCGGCCCGGCTCCGGCCGATCAGCCAGTACCCCCCGTCGCCGGCGGGGCCCAGCACCACGGGGCTGTGCTGCAGTGCCCGGAAGGCCTCCAGCAGATCCTCGGCCGCCAGCGCCGGCAGGTCACTACCGATCAGCACCACCGCCGCCGCCCCTTCCCGGCAGCCCCGCAGCATCTGACGCTGCATCCGCAACCCCAGGCTGCCGCTGCCCTGCTCCACAACCCGGTCGACGCCGAGCAGGCGGCCCCAGCGCCCGGCGGCCCTGGGCCCCAGGCCGCTCGCCGCCAGCACCAGCTCCAGTCCCCCCCCGGCCATGGCCTCGCGGGCCTGGGCGGCAGCCGCCAGCCCGTGCTGAGTGAGGCGGGCCTGGATGGCGGCGGCCCTGCCCCTGCCCACCCCTGGGACGAGGCGGCTCTTGCAACGCCCCGGCGCCGGCCAGCGGGCCAGCATCACCAGCTGGGCTGGTCCGTTGCCCCGGCCTCTGGATGGTCTCAACCCTCGCGAGGCAGTTCGGCGGGGCGGACGGTGAGGTTCTGCCTGGAGCCGTTGCGCAGCACCGTGATCGGCAGGGACTCGCCCACCCTGCCCCGATCCACTCCCAGCTGCACCTCCGAGGCGTTGCGGACCGACTTGTCGCCCACTTTCTCGATCAGATCGCAGGGCTTGAGCCCGCCCCGGGCCGCCGGACTGTTGGCCATCACCTCAACCACCACCACACCATTGACCTCCGGCAGACGGCACTCGCTGGTGGTGGCGTTGATCTCCTTGGCCAGCTGGGGGGTGAGGGCCTGGAGGCGCACACCGATATAGGGATGGCTGGCATAGCCGCGCTCGAGGATCTGGGCGGCGATCTGCCGGGCCGTGTTGATCGGGATCGCGAAGCTCAGGCCGGCCCCCGGCGCTTGGCGGATGGCCGTGTTGATGCCGATCACCTGGCCGCGATCGTTGATCAGGGGGCCGCCACTGTTGCCGGGGTTCACGGCGGCGTCGGTCTGGATGTAAGGAACGCGCTGGCCCTCCCCCACGGCGTTGGTGCGCTGGATGGCGCTGATGATCCCAGCCGTCACCGTGTTGTCGAGGCCGAGGGGGTTGCCGATGGCGATCGCCAGTTCCCCCGGCCTGACCTTGTTGGAATCGCCGAGGGTGGCGACCGGCAGCTTGGAGGCCACCACCTTCACCACCGCCACGTCGGTCAGGGGGTCGGCCCCCAGCACCTTGCCGGTGAAGCTGCGGCCGTCGGGCAGGGTCACGCTCACCTCGCTGGCCCCCTCGACCACGTGGGCATTGGTGAGCAGCACCCCGTCAGAGCGGGTGATGAAGCCCGATCCCTGGCCCTGCTGCTGCTGGATGGCCGGACCCCGTCCGAAGATCCCCCCCAGGGGGTTCACGGTGCGCTTGACCGTGTCAATGCGCACCACGGCCGGGCCGGCCTTCTCGACGGCGTCCACGATCACGGAACTGCTGGGCTGCAGCATGGGCGCCGGTCCCGCATCGCTGATGGGGGGCTGCTCGGGCTTCGGCAGGCCCGGCAGGCCCGGCAGGGCCAGACGGGTGCTGGTGCAGGAGGTCAGCAGGCCTGCCGCGACCGCCAGGAGGGTGAGGCGGGACAGGAAACGGGGCTGAACCATCGGAGGCGGACGGGCGTCGCTGAAGGATTCATTAAAGACGAACCTCCGGGCGCGGGATGCCTATATTCGGCCTTCGCGTCGTGGGCTCCTGGTGCAGCAGGGTGATCAGCTGTGGCACCGGGTGAGCCAGGATCTTCAGGGCAGGCTCAGCAAACCGACCTACGAGACCTGGATCCGTCAGGCGCGCTGTCGCGACTTCAACGACGGCCTGCTGCGGCTCGAGGCCCCCAACAGCTTCGCCTGCGGCTGGCTGCGCAAGAACTACCTGGTGATGATCGCCGCGGTGGCCAGCGAGCATGCCGGCCGTCAGGTGCGGGTCGAGGTGGAGGTGGCTCCGGATGCTGAGCCCCTGGGCGGGGCGCTGGAGGTTGTCGGCGAGAACGGTGGCGCCCTGCCGCTGCCGGCGGTGGAAGCTCCCGTGCGTTCGGGGGGTGGGCCGGCGGGTGGTGCCGGTGGCGCTGGCCCCAGGACCGTGCCGGCCCCCCTGCGCCCCGGGGCGGGCCTGAACATCCGCTACGTGTTCAACCGCTTCGTGGTGGGCGCCAACAGCCGCATGGCCCATGCCGCCTCCCTGGCGGTGGCCGAGGCCCCCGGCCGGGAGTTCAACCCCCTGTTCATCTGTGGCGGCGTGGGGCTGGGCAAGACCCACCTGATGCAGGCCATCGGCCACTACCGGCTGGAGATCGATCCGGAGGCACGGGTCTTCTACGTGAGCACCGAGACCTTCACCAATGACCTGATCCAGGCGATCCGTAAGGACGGGATGCAGGCTTTCCGGGATCGTTACCGGGCGGCCGACCTGATCCTGGTGGACGACATCCAGTTCATCGAGGGCAAGGAATACACCCAGGAGGAGTTCTTCCACACCTTCAACGCCCTGCACGAGGCTGGCCGTCAGATCGTGATCGCCAGCGACCGTCCACCCAGCCAGATTCCCAAGCTTCAGGAGCGACTGATTTCCCGCTTTTCGATGGGCCTGATCGCCGACATCCAGATCCCGGATCTGGAGACCCGCATGGCGATTCTGCACAAGAAGGCTGAGGCGGAACAGGTGGCCCTGCCCCGGGAACTGATCCAGTACATCGCCGGCCGCTTCACCTCCAACATCCGTGAACTGGAAGGCGCCCTCACCCGGGCGGTGGCCTTCGCCTCGATCACGGGTCTGCCGATGACGGTGGAATCGCTGGCACCGATGCTCGATCCGATCGGCAATGAGGTGGCGGTCACCCCCCAGCAGGTGCTGGAGAAGGTGGCCGAGGTGTTCGAGGTGCGCATCGACGAGATGCTCAGCCCCAGCCGCAAACGGGCCGTGAGTCAGTCACGCCAGGTGGGGATGTACCTGATGCGCCAGAACACCAACCTGTCGCTGCCGCGCATCGGCGAAGCCTTCGGCGGCAAGGATCATTCCACCGTGATGTATGCCGTGGAGCAGGTGGAGAAGAAACTCAGCACCGACCCTGCCCTGGCGCGGCGGGTGCAGCAGGTCCGGGATCTGCTGCAGATCGCCTGCCGCCAGCGCCGCTGAACGTCAGCCGGCGCCGGTCAGGGGCTGGGCCGGATCCAGCCCTTCCACTTCCCCATGGAACACCCGGCTGGCGGTGATGTCGTCGGCCTCGATCGTCATCAGGTCGGTTTTGGTGAGGGCCCGGCCCATGCCGCTGAACAGGCGGTTGGCCTGACGCATGCGGGCCCGGTCGATGGCGTTGCGAATCGAGCGGGCATTGGCGAAGAAAGGCAGCTGCATGCGGCGCTGGATGTACTCGGCGAAGGCCGCGCCCGCCTCCTGGCTGAAGCGGTAGTTCTCCGCCGCCAGGATCAGCTGGGCGATCGCCAGGAGTTCCGTGGCGGAGTAGTCGGGGAAGTCGATGTGGTTGGCCACCCGCGAGGAGAGGCCCGGGTTGCTCTGGTAGAAGATGTCCATCCGCTCCTTGTAACCGGCGAAGATCACCACCAGATCGTTGCGGTTGTTCTCCATCACCTGCAACAGGATCTCAATCGCCTCGGCGCCGTAGTCCCGCTCGTTCTCGGGCCTGTAGAGGTAATAGGCCTCGTCGATGAACAGCACGCCGCCCATTGCTTTTTTGAGCATTTCCCTGGTTTTTGGGGCGGTGTGGCCGATGTACTGGCCCACCAGATCGTCGCGGGTGGCCGTCACCACATGGCCCTTGCGGACGTAACCGAGCCCGTGCAGGATCTTCGACATCCGCGCTGCCACCGTCGTCTTGCCGGTGCCGGGCCTGCCGGTGAACGACATGTGAAGGCTGGGGGGCGCCGTTTCGAGCCCCACCTGGGTGCGGGCCCGGTTGATCACCAGCAGGGCGGCGATCTCCCGGATCCGGGCCTTCACCGGACGCAGGCCGATCAGTTCCCGGTCGAGCTGGTCGAGACCCTCCTTGATGCCGGCGGCGTCATAGGCCGCCCGCAGGTCCACCAGCGTTGTGTCCTGGGCCGCGGCCGCCCCAGCGGCGTCGGCAGCCTCGTCGCTAGAGGAGTCCATCGATGGCCTTGGCGAAGGTTTCCTCCGGTTCGCCGATGGGGTCCTCGTCGGCTTCGGCGCGCACGGTGAGGTTCACGTAGGTGCGCCCGAAGCTGATGTCGGGGAAGCGGCCCTCCTGCTCCGAGAGGACGTTCAGGCGCTCCAGGAAGGTGCGGGTGCGTTCGTAGTCATCGAACTCGATGCGGCGCTCGAGCCGATCCGGTCGGGGCCGTCGGGTCCAGGGCTGGTCCATGGATCCGACCCTAGATCAGCCCGGATCGTCGAGACAGTCGGTGCGGGCCACGCAGAGGCGGGCGGCCCAGGCGGCGGCGTAGGCCCGGTTGGCCGCCTGCTGCGCCGGGATGTCGCTGTCGAGCGGATGGGGGAAGGTGCCGGCGATAGCGGCGTTGGTGACGCAGAACATCGCCTTCTGGAACGTCATGCAGATCTTCACCCGCACGTCCCCGGCCCCGCGGATGCCGGCCAGGTAGCTCTGGTGCAGGCGGTCGGGCAGGTGGCGGT
The DNA here is from genome assembly GCF_024346455.1 of Cyanobium sp. Aljojuca 7A6. Lineage (GTDB taxonomy): Bacteria > Cyanobacteriota > Cyanobacteriia > PCC-6307 > Cyanobiaceae > Cyanobium. Next base: position 255,331 of record NZ_JAGQCY010000001.1, on the reverse strand, counting down.
ACATGTCCTGCATCAGCAGGCTGGGCGGGATACCCGAGCCCATGGTGGGCAACGGGTCGGCGTAGAGGGCGCCATACATGAACTGGGCCTGGTCGGGGGAGATCTGCTGGGCCTGGGCGTTGAAGGACACGGTGCCCAGGAACGGGGTGCCGCGCAGGAACACCGCTTCGACGTACGGGACGGCCACATCCATCAGGAAGGTGAGGCCCGCCTCGGGGGGGAGCACCCAGCAACGGGTGCCGGCGATCTCCACCGCGTAGGTGATCGGGCCCCCCGCCGCCGCCACCAGGCCCTCCTTGATGAACGTCACCACCGCGGCGATCGAGTCCACCCGCCCGTCCCGCTCGGCCCGGGCCAGATCCAGGAACAGATCACTCATCACCCGCCAGAACTGGCCAAGGGCATGGGTGGTGGCCGCCGAGCGGATCAGTTCGCTCAGGAACTGGGGGAACAGCGGGTTGAGGGCCGCCAGCAGGGGGTCGCGGCGGGTCTTGTGGGCGACGATGGCGGCGCAGTTGGCGGCGAACGCCTCGCTGTCGAGGTAGGCATCGAGGCCGCCGGTGCCGTGCCAGAGCATCGCCTTCTGGCAGTACTCCGCATATTCGAAGTTGATCCGGTCGTGCAGCAGATGGCGCCAGATCTTCGCCGGGCTGTGGTCACCGTCGAGGAAGCGGAACACCGGGAAGGGATTCAGGAACTGCTTCTCGGCCTGGTAGATGAGGTTGATGCTGTAGGCGTCCAGCACCTCCCCGTAGCTCTCGAGCACGTCCACCACCTGGCTCAGGTGATCGGGGGACTCGGCCAGCAGGGTGCGTCCGGCCAGCAGGGTCTCCACCAGGTCGTTGCTGGAGGGCAGCCCGCCGCTGAAGGTGAGGGGCGGTTTGGGGGAACGGGGGATCGGTCTCATGACAGCAGCCCTCCGCCCTGGATCGCCGCCACCAGGGCCGGCAACTGGGCCATGGCGGTGGTGGCCTGTTCGCTCAGCTTGCCCAGCCCCCAGGGCAGCACCCCCAGGCCCACCACACCGCTGGCCAGGGCCAGGGCCGGCAGGGTCTCGCGCAGGGCCACCGCCGGCAATCGCACCTCGAGGCGGGAGTCGGCCACCGCATCGCCGCTGGGTGGGGTCACCGCCAGCCGGCCGAAGAAGGCCCGGTTCACCAGCAGCAGGAAGTACACCGCCGTGAGCCCGGAGCCCACCATGCACAGCAGGGTGGCCACCGGGAAGGCGGCCAGGCTGCCGCGGAACACCAGGAATTCGGAGATGAAGCCCGCCATGCCGGGCATGCCGGCGCTGGCCATCACCCCCAGGATCATCAGGGTGCCGGTGAAGGGCAGGCCCCGCTCGGGGTTGAGCAGGCCGCGCAGCACCTCCAGATCCCGGGTGCGCGTCTTGCGGTAGACCACGCCCACCAGCAGGAACAGCAGGGCGGAGATCAGGCCGTGGCTCACCATCTGGAAGACGGCCCCCAGCAGACTCACGGGGGTGGCGGCGGCGGCGGCCAGCAGGATGTAGCCCATGTGGCCCACGGAGCTGAAGGCCACCATCCGCTTCATGTCCCGCTGGGCAATGGCCGCCAGGGAGCCGTACAGCACCGACACCGCCGCCCAGCCCGCCAGCCATGGCGCCAGCAACGCCCAGGCCTCCGGGAACATCCCCAGGCAGAACCGCAGCAGGCCGTAGGTACCCAGTTTCAGCAGCACGCCCGCCAGCAGCACCGACACCGGCGTGGAGGCCTCGGTGTGGGCATCCGGGAGCCAGGTGTGGAAGGGCACCAGGGGGATCTTGATGGCGAAGCCGATCAGCAGGGCCCCCAGCAGCACCAGCTGGGGGCCCATGCTCAGTTGGGCGGTGGTCACCGGGTGGATGCCGAAATCGGCCTGGCCGGTGACCAGGGCGAGGCCCAGGAAGGCCCCCAGGATCAGGAAGCCTGAGATGGCGGTGAAGATCAGGAACTTGGTGGCCGCATAGCCCCGGTTGGCGCCGCCCCAGATGGAGATCAGCAGCCAGAGGGGAATCAGTTCCAGCTCGTAGAAGAGGAAGAACAGCAACAGGTTCTCGGAGAGGAACGCCCCGTTCACCGCTCCGCTGATCCCGAGCAGCAGGGCGAAGTAGAGCCGGGGACGCTGGCTGAGGTCGCGGGTGCAGATCGCCGACACCAGGGTGAGGGCGGCGTTGACCAGCACCAGCGGCATGGCCAGGCCATCGACCCCCAGGCGGTAATCGAGGCCGATGCTGTCGACCCAGGCGAAGGACTCCTGCAGCTGCAGGCCCGACTGGCCGGGATCGAAGGCCAGCAGCACCCGCAGGCTCCAGAGCAGCTGCAGGACCAGCAGGCCGAGGGCGGCGCGGCGAATGCGCTCGGTGGCCAGCTCGCCTGGCCAGCAGAGCAGGCCGAGGGCGCCGGCGAAGGGAATCAGCAGCAGGGCGCTCAGCATGGTTCCGGCTCAGCCCCCCAGCCAGGAGAGGCTGCCGATCAGCACCACGATCGCCGCCACCACGGTGAAGACGTAGGTCTGCATCCGGCCGCTGACCCCCAGCTTCAGGCTCTGTGCGGAGGCCATCGAGACGTCGGCGATGCGGTTGACCAGCCCGTTCACCACCAGCTGGTCGAAGCCATTGGTGATCCGGGCCAGGCCGGCCACGAAGGCCACGATCGTGGCCCGGTAGATGCGATCGGTGTAGAAGTCGAAGGCCAGCAGGTCCTGCAGCAGGCGCAGGGGCCGCAGCACGGAGCGGGACCAGAAGGTGTCCAGCGGCACCAGGCTGCCGGCCAGCAGACCGGCCAGGCCGCTGCCCACCAGCGCCAGGGCGGTGACGCTGGAGAAGGCCCCGATGCCGGGAACCCTGTCGATGCGGGCCATCGCCAGGGGCGTCACCAGCACCAGCACCGAGACGGTCACCATCGGCAGGGCCATCAGCCAGTTCACCTCGGGGGTGCGGCGGGTCTTGGGCTGGGGGGATCCCAGGAACACCTGGCGGTAGACCCGCGTCAGGTTAAGGGCCGTCAGGCCGTTGGTGAGCAGCACCACGGCGGCGAAGAACGGGGCCCTGGAGCTCAGCCCCTCCACCATCAGCCCGAAGCTCCAGAAGCAGCCGAGGGGCAACAGGCCGGTGAGGCCCGCCGCCCCCACCAGGAAGCCGGAGGTGGTGGCGGGCATCCGTGACCCCAGGCCGCCCAGTTCGGTGAGATCCTGGCAGTTGGTGGTGGCGATGACGCTGCCCACGCTCATGAACAGCACGGCCTTGGCCAGGGCATGGGAGAAGAGCAGCAGCAGGGCGATGAACGGCTGCTGCAGGGCGATGGCCACGAACACCAGCCCCAGATAGGAGGTGGTGGAATAGGAGCAGGCCCGCTTCAGGTCGACCTGGGCGATGGCCACCAGGGCCCCGCCCACCGCGCTGATCGTGCCGACCGCCAGCAGAACGTCGATGGCCACCGGCGAGATGCGCAGCAGCGGCATCAGCTTCAGCAGCACCACGGCGCCACAGGTCACCACCACGGAGTTGCGCAGGATCGAGGCCGGGTTCGGGCCCTCCATGGCTTCATCCAGCCAGAGGTGCATCGGGAACTGGGCGCATTTGCCCATCGGCCCGGCGATCAGCCCCAGGCCCAGCAGGGTGGCCCCCAGGGCCGGCAGGGTTTCGCTGGCGGACCAGGCGTACAGGTCGTTGAATTCCAGGGATCCGGCCCAGGCCGACAGCGTGACGACGCCCATCAGCAGCAGCACATCCCCCACCCGCTTGGTGAGGAAGGCATCGCGGGCGGCGGTCACCACCAGGGGCTGGGCGTACCAGAAGCCCACCAGCAGATAGGTGGACAGGGTGAGCATCTCCAGCAGGAAATAACTCATGAACAGATTGCTGCTCAGCACCACCCCGGCCATGGCCCCTTCGAAGAACCCCACCAGGGCGTAGAAGCGGGCCAGGGACCATTCCTTGTCGAGGTAGCCCAGGGCGAACACCTGGCCCACCAGGCTCATGAAGGTGACCAGCTCCAGGGCCGCCAGGTTGGTGAGCGAGAGATCGAAGCCGATGCGCAGGTCCAGGTCGGCCGCTGCGAACCAGGCGATGTCCAGGTGCTGGGGACCGAGGGCCAGCACGTCGCGCAGTACGAGGCTGCCGTGCAGCACCGCCAGCAGGGTGACCAGCAGGTTGAGGTAGGCGGCCGGACGGGGACCGTTGCGTTTGACCCAGCCGGTTGCCCAGGGCAGCGAGAGCAGCATGCCGCTGAATCCGTAGAGGGGGATCAGCCAGCTGAGCTGGATCGACAGGGGAAGGGTGTCCGGCAAGGGGAGGGACGTCAGAAGGTGGCCCTTTGCAGGGACCTGGACTGGGCGTTGCCCAGGCTGCCCAGCCAGGCCGCCAGCGCCTCCCCATGCTGCAGTTCTTCGTCCCTCAGCGTCCGGAAGAAGGCTTCATTGTTGCGATCGCCGATCAGCAGACAGAAGCGCGTGGCTTCGGCGTAGTGCTGGATCAGATCCTGCTCCAGGTCAGCATCAAGGCGCAGCAGACCCACCAGATCGGCGGCGTGGCCCACGGGCCGCAGCTGGGACGCGGCCGGGACCACCCCAAGCTGGAGCATGCGCTGCACCAGCCGTTCGGCATGCCGCAGCTCTTCCACCGTTTCCTGGCGGAAGCGTTCGGCGGCCTCGGCCTCGCCCCAGAGCTCCACGAGGGAGGCCTGGGTCATGTACTGCTGCACGGCGGACAGTTCCAGACTCAGCGCGCGGCCCAGGTAGCCGAGGACGCGCGGATGGGCGGCGTCCATGGGGATCAACCCCTGCGGCCGACGCCGGAGGCCGCCAGGGCCGGCTCCACTTCGCTGTGGGGACGGGCAATGATGTGGGCGGCCACCAGGCCGTCGCCCACCCGCTCGCAGGCATCGGCGCCGGCCCTCACGGCCGCGTTCACGGCACCGGTTTCTCCGCGCACCATCACGGTGACGTAGCCGCCACCGACGAATTCGCGGGCGATCAGGGTGACTTCCGCTGCTTTGGTCATGGCGTCCGCCGCCTCAATCGCCGGCACCAGGCCACGGGTTTCGATCAGACCGAGGGCGATGCCGTGGATGGTGGCCATGGGGGAGGTACGGGGAGTGGGGGTCGTGGGGGGGGTGCCGGCGCCGCCGCTGCCGCGGCGACTGGGGCTGGAGGCGCTGGAGCGGGCGGTGGTGGCGGGAGTGCGGCGCGGCTGGCGGGCCGGCGCAGTGGCGCGGGCCGCCCGGGGGGCCTTGGTGGCGGCCACCGGCTTGGGATCCGCCGGTTTGGCCACCGCTTTGGCCTCTGCTGCTGGTGGCAGGGCTGGTGGCGGGGTGCCAGCCACGGCACCTGGATCAACCTGCGGCGTCACCGGGGTGGGAGTGGCGTCGGGACCGGTGCGGGGGGTGCGGCTGGCCATGGGACGGGCGCGGGGAGGAGGAACTGGAGTGGAGACAATCGAAAGGAGGCGGGCCGCCCGGTGGCGGTACCCCCCGGCGCCTACCCGTCCGGCTCCCAGAAATCGATGATGCCGCCGATGGTGAGATCGGTGTGCGTCTCCGGGTTGCCGCAGGCGAAGCGGGCGGCCGAACCGCTGGCGGTGAACACCCAGTTGCCGGGTGCGGCGCCAACGGGGTCCACCGCCACGCTGAACTTGCCCTTGGTGCTGCGCAGCACCCGCAGGTTCCAGTGTTCCAGGCCGGGGACCCGCTGGGAGCAGACCAGGGAGCCGGTGACCTGCATGATTTCCATCAGGCGGCTCCTCCTTGGCTGGTCGGGGTCTCGGCCGGGGGTGGGCTGGCCTTGCCGGCCTCGGGATCCCAGTGATCGATGATCCCCACGATCGTGAGATCGCTGGGATAAGACTTGCTCCCTGCCGCTTCCCGGGCCGCCGAGCTGCCCACGCAGATCACCCAGTCGCCCGGGATGCAGCCCACCGCATCCACGGCCACTTTCTGGGTGCTGCCGTCCTGGACCACCTGGAGGTGCTTGTGCTCGAAATCGGGGATGCGATTGGTCGAGACGAGGGGTTTGACCACTTTGCAGATCAACATGGTCAGTGTCCTCCTGCGGTGGTGAGGCTGATGCTGGAACCTACCGCCTCGGCGGGCGTGTGCCGTTCCTGGTCGCGCACGGTCAGCAGGGCATGCAGCAGGCCCTGGGAGAAAAGCTCGGGGTAACGGTTCTCGATCGCTTCCTGCACCCGCTGGGCATGGCGCACCGCCCGCTCCCGGGCCCCGGGCACCTTGCCGTTGTAATCGAAGCGCACCACCACCGGCACCGGCAGGCCACGCGACACATTGAGCCCCTTGAAGATCTTCACCCCCACGTCCATGTCCGGGGCTCCCTCTTCGACGGTGTCCATGTAGGCGAAGTAGGTGAGATTGCGCAGGTGGATCTCCTTGAAGCCGATCCCCACGCCGATGAAGCGCTCGGCATGGCCGGCATCGGAATAGCAGCCGTGGTGGTACTGGCGCACGTAGTCGATCTGGGAGATGTTGTTCTCCAGCAGCCGGGCGATCAGGCGCACCATGCCCGGATCGGGGCTGCTGGCCGCCGCCGCCGTCACCAGTTCAGCGATCCGGCGCCGGGCCTCCTCGGGGTGCAGCTGGCGTGTCGCCTCATACACCGTGGTGGCATCCAGCCAGTGATCCAGGCGGGTGCTGCCGTCCATGCCCGGCACGTGCACCCGGATGGCATCGGTGTCGGTGTCGATGCCCAGCAGCAGCAGGTCGACGGAGGCGCCGCAGCAGAAGCTGTTCTCCACCGCCTGCTGGAACTCCATCAGTCGCTGCCTGCCGCAGCTGGCGGCTAGGGCGTCGTCACTGCCATGGGCGGCGCAGCCCTCGTGGGAGGGGTCGCGGGAACTGAAGTGATACAGCACCACCTTCAGGTATCGGGTGTCGTCGTGGGCGGGGTTGGGAACGCCCTCCCGGTAGCGGCGATGTTCCGTCTTGACCCAGCGGTTGACCGTGTTCTCCACATCGAACAGGGCACCGGCATGGGGCCTGCGGCGCACCGAGCTGAACGGCAGCCGCAGGGCGAAGGCGATGGCATGGGCCAGGCGACCGTCGGCGCAGGGGGTGGCATCCAGCAGGTGGAAGCCGCAGGAGAGCAGAAAGGCGTTGAATTCCTCCGCTGCCGGGCTGCCGGGCTGGCCATGCAGGGGATCGTCGCGAAAGAAGCCGTCGCTGGTCTGTTCGTAGGTTTCGAAGACGCACCAGGCGAACAGGCTGCGCATGTCGAGCTGGCTGACCCAGGCCTTCTCCAGGATCGGCAGGGGCAGGCTGAAGCCGAGTTCGGCCTGGGCCAGGGCCTGGGCGCGCTCGACAAAGTCATCCTCGTGCTGCAGGGCCGACAGGCGCTTGAGCACGGGCACGATTCGATCGAAGGCCTCCTTGACGCCGCGGTCATAGCTCTCGAGGGCCGCATTCGCGGCGCTGTCCGTCAGCGGATGCAGGCTTGCGGCCCCCTGGCCGAGCCGCACAGCCGCCAGGCGCCGGGAGAGATCGGCGCCACCGGAAGACTCACTCCGGCGCCGGGGGGCACTGGGGGCCAGGGGACGGATGGTTGGAGCCGGGCGGCGGGGCATCAGGGATCAGCCGCGGGCTCCGCCGGAGACCGTGATCAGGGAACCGGAGTTGGTGCTGCCGCAGGATCCGCTGATCTTGCTGGTGGGCTCGGGCAGGGCTTCGTTGCGCTTGTTCTGGAAGCCGGGCATCGCCGAGATCGGGCCGACCCTGCTGGGGTTGCGGCGACGGGCCGAGGCCCCTTCGGTGCCGGTCACGTGCTTGCCCCGACCCCAGTCATCGCCGGTGATGTTGAGGCCGGCGGAGAGGCCTTCGCCGGTGACCCGGGAGGTGGGACGGGCGTCCTCATCCACGGTCACCGACGCTGCCGCGGGCGGCTGCCGCAGCCTGACCCGTTCGGGGCCGGGACGGTCGAAGCGGAACTGTTCGGTGCCGGTCACCTTGTCGGCGGCCATGTCGAAGGGGCCGGTGATGCGGTTGCCCTGCTCGTAGCTGTTGCCGGTGACGCCACCGGGCCGCTGGCGGGCGGTCTGGGCCGTGTGCGCGGCCCGGGCCGGGGACTGGACGCTGAACTGCTGCCAGGGCTGACCGGTGAGGGGCTGGGGGAAATCGGCGTCGTGGCTGCTGGCGGCTCCGCAGGCCTCCGTCAGCTGGTCGCCACCGATGTAGGGGGTGCCGGTGATGTCCTCGCAGGCGCCGCGCTCGGCGCCGGTCATGACGCCGCCGATGCCGGGCTGAAGGCCGGTCATCACAGTGCCCATGCGGGCGGGGGTGCGCTGGCGGATCTCGGCCACCCGGTCGGAGGAGCACCAGGTGCCTGCCTGTTCCATGCCGGCGTAGGGGGTGCCGGTGACGGCCTTGCAGGTGCCTGGCTCATCCCCGGTGACCTTCTCGGAACGGCCGGTGCGGGTGCCACTCACCACCAACGCCTTGTTGGTGACGCTGAAGCCCACCTTGGCGGCTTCCGGTGCCGGCTTGGTGCCGCAGAACTGCTCGAACTGCTGCGTGCCGATGTATTCATCGCCGGTGACCAAACGGCAGGAGCCCGGCTCGTCGCCGGTGACGTGCTCACTGCGGCCCACGTGGGTGCCGGTGATGCCGGTGCCGCGCAGGGTGTGCAGGCTGCTGACCTTGGCCGGGGCGCGCCCAGGTACCTGGGCCTGGTCGTCCATGTATTGGGTGCCGGTGAGCTGGCGGTTGGAGCCAGGTTCGTTGCCGGTGACTTTCTCGGATCGCTCCACGCTCACCCCGGAGACCGGCCGGCCCTCGACGGTGCGGGTGAACCCGACTTTGCGGGGGGAGGGGGCGGGGGCGGAGGTGCCACACCAGGTGGCGCTCTGGTTGGCGGAGATGTATTCGGTGCCGGTGATGGTCTTGCAGGTTCCGGGCTCGTCGCCGGTGACTTTCTCGGAGCGGCCCACTTCGTTGCCCGTGACCCGGTTGCCATGGCTGGTGGCGCTCACCCTCACCTTGGCGGGCTGGAGCGGGGTGGGTTCGCTCTGGCAGAAGGTGCGGAAGATCTCGGCGCCCATGTACTCGGTGCCGGTGACCGGACGGCAGGTGCTGGCCTCGTTGCCGGTTGTCTTGAGGGAGCGGTTCGCCTGGGTCCCGGTGACCACCTGGCCACGGACCGTTTCGCTCACGCCGACCTTCCAATGGGCATCGGCGGCGGCATCGATCTTGGCCTGGCCGCGGCGGGGGCCGGTGGGACGGGAGCCACCGCTGCGGGAGCTGCCGGCGGAGCCCACCTTGCACTTCAGCTCGCGCACCTTCTGGGCCAGCTCGCGGCTGCTCATGTCGGGATTCGACTGGCGCGCCACCGAGGCGGCGACGGCGCTGGTGGGAGCACTGGCGGATTTGCCCCGCTTGGAGAGGGCCTCGCGGCGGGCCATGACGATGGCCCGGCTGGGGTTGTGCTGGGCGGTGCGCTTGGCGACGCTGCGGCGCTCTCCGTTGCCATTGCGGGCATTGCGGTTGGCCAGGGACGCCCCGAGGCCGGCGGAGTTGTTGCTGCTGGCGGCTGCGGCCGCCTTGGCGTCCTTGCAGCCGCAGGGGCGATCGCTGGCGACGGCCACGGCGGGGGTGGCGGCGGACTGGCTGGCTTTGGTGGCGCGCATCACCTCCTGGCGGGTGCGGTCGCTGGAGGTGTCGGCGCGCTTGCCGCGGCGGGACAGGGCTTCACGGCGTTCCAGGACCAGGTTCCGGCTGGGGTTCGCCAACGGCTTGGCGTTGCTGCGATGGCCGGAGCCGGACGCGGAGGTGAGCGAGGCGGACGCCCGTCGCGGCGTGGCGCTGCTGCGTGGGGAGGTCGGGGCCGGGGCCGGTGCGGGACTCACCGCTTCGGGGCTGGGGCGCTGGACATCAGCGGCCGTACGCACCCGACCTGGGGAGGACATGAACTGGGCGGAGGCTTTCTTGCCGCCGTTGGTGAGGGCCTTGCGGCGCTCCAGAGCTGCTTCCCGACTGGTGGTCTTGGCCATGTCCGCCCCGTGAATGGATGATCAGAAGTGATGGACCCCGGCCGCCGGCCGGGATCCGCTGGGACCGCTGGATCAGCGGCCTTCGAACACGACGAAGCAGGCACCCTGACTCTGGGTGTAGGCGTCGTAGCCCACGAGGCGCACGTGGTGGTCTGGATAGGCCCGGTGGCAGGACTCCAGTTCGTTGACGATCACGCCGAGATCCTTCTCACCGAAGAAGGGCAGCTTCCAGAACGACCAGTAGGTGGCCATGGAGCGGCTGGGGTGAACGTGCTCAACCAGGGGGCTCCAGCCCTGGGCAATGATGTAGGCGATCTGGTCATAGATCTCGTCCTGGGTCATCGGCGGGAGGAAGCCGAAGGTCTCCAGGGTGGCGACTGTTTGATAGTCACCCACGGTGCTCTTGAAGGGCATGGGGATCCTTGTGGGGAATGGGATGGGAAGCCCAGCTCCGCTGACCTCCGGTGGGTGCACCTTCGGTCAGCGGTGGCAAGGCAGGGGGCCGTGTGTCGGCTCAGCCGACGTCGAGCTTGTCGACGGTGTCGAACTCGAACTTGATCTCCTTCCAGGTCTCGAGGGCGATGGCCAGCTCGGGGCTGTGCTTGGCGGCTTCCATGAGGATGTCGCGGCCTTCCTTCTCGATCTCGCGGCCGGCGTTGCGGGCCTTGACGCAGGCTTCCAGGGCCACCCGGTTGGCGGCGGCGCCGGCGGCCGAGCCCCAGGGGTGACCGTGGGTGCCACCACCGAACTGGAGTACGGAGTCGTCACCGAAGATGGCGACCAGGGCAGGCATGTGCCACACGTGGATGCCGCCGGAGGCCACGGCGAAGACGCCGGGCATCGAACCCCAGTCCTGATCGAAGAAGTTGCCGCGGGTGCGGTCTTCGGGGATGAAGGATTCGCGCAGCTGGTCGATGAAGCCCAGGGTGGTCTGGCGGTCACCCTCGAGCTTGCCCACCACGGTGCCGGTGTGCAGTTGGTCGCCACCGGAGAGGCGCAGGCACTTGGCCAGCACCCGGAAGTGGATGCCGTGCTTGGGATGGCGGTCGATCACCGCGTGCATGGCCCGGTGGATGTGCAGCAGCATGCCGTTCTTGCGGCACCACTTCGACAGACCGGTGTTGGCCGTGAAGCCACCGGTGATGTAGTCGTGCATGATGATCGGCTGCCCGAGTTCCTTGGCGAACTCAGCCCGCTCGTACATCTCCTCAGGAGTGGCGGCGGTGCAGTTGAGGTAGTGCCCCTTCTTCTCGCCGGTTTCTTCCTGGGCGAGCTGGACGGCTTCGGCCACGAACTCGAAACGGTTCTGCCAGCGCTGGAAGGGCTGGGAGTTGATGTTCTCGTCGTCCTTGGTGAAGTCGAGGCCACCGCGGAGGCATTCGTAGACCACCCGGCCGTAGTTCTTGCCGGAAAGGCCGAGCTTCGGCTTGATGGTGCAACCCAGCAGGGGACGGCCGTACTTGTTCATCCGGTCGCGCTCGACGCAGATGCCGTTCGGCGGGCCAGGGCAGGTCTTGATGAAGGCCATCGGGAAGCGGATGTCTTCCAGACGCAGGTGACGCAGGGCTTTGAAGCCGAACACGTTGCCCACCAGGGAGGTGAGCACGTTGGTCACCGAGCCTTCTTCGAACAGGTCGAGGGGGTAGGCGATGAAGGCATAGAACGACTCCTTGTCACCAGGGACGTCTTCGATGCGATAGCAGCGGCCCTTGTAGAAGTCGAGATCGGTGAGGAGCTCGGACCACACAGTGGACCAGGTGCCTGTGGAGGATTCGGCGGCCACGGCGGCAGCCACTTCTTCCTTGGGCACACCTTCCTGGCCGGTGCACTTGAAGCAGGCCAGCAGGTCGGTGTCGAGGGGGATGTAATCGGGAGTCCAGTAAGTGTCGCGGTACTCCTTGACCCCGGCGTCGTACTTCTTGCTCATGGGATTGTTCGGATGGGTTCGGATGAAAAATCAGAGGGTCGCCTTGACCGCTCAGTCCTTCGATCCCAGGCCGAAGCTGCTGTTCAGCGCCGGCTCCACTTCACGGTGGGGACGGGCGATGATGTGGGCGGCCACCAGGCCGTCACCAACCCGCTCGCAGGCGTCAGCGCCGGCGCGGACGGCGGCGTTGACGGCACCGGTTTCACCCCGCACCAGGACGGTCACATAGCCGCCTCCGACGAATTCGCGACCGATGAGGCGCACTTCGGCGGCTTTGGTCATGGCGTCAGCCGCTTCGATGGCGGGGACCAGACCGCGTGTCTCGATCATGCCGAGGGCGATGCCCATGGTTTCGTTTGCCATTACCTGCTCCTGGAGGAGGGGGGTGGAATGTTCGTGTGCAACCTTGCTCCTCCGTCAAACCCTCCGTCAAGCGATTGGGAGCCCGGCGGCCATCATGGTTTCGCGATCGGCTGATAAGGGCAGCTGATCAGTGCAACACAAAAAGCAAACTTTGCTTGATCGCTGCTCCCACCATGGCCGCGCTGGGGTTTCCCTGGGGCTCAGAGGGGCTCGGCGCTCGAGACGAAGCCCACCCCGCCGTAGCGCTTCAGCAGGGGCCGCAGGGCCTTGCCCATGGCCGCCAGCAGGGCGTCCTCCACGAACACGATCACGTGGGCATTGGCCCCCAGCCCGCTGAAATCCATCCCTTCAGAGATCTCCCCGGACGGCCCCATGCCGGTCACATGCCGCATCACCGAGTAGCCCTTGGCGCCGGCCGCGGTGATGGCCTTGCAGACCCGGTTCAACTCCCGTTCGCTGAGAAACAGATCGATTCGCTTCATGGTGATGGGGCGAAGGTTCGGCGAGGCAATGGCATGGAGCCTGGGCTCAGCCGACGGGGATGAAGTGTCGGGTCAGCGCCATGTAGAGGGGAATCCCGACCACCACATTGAAGGGGAAGGTGAGACCCAGGGCCGTGGAGATGTACAGGCTTGGATTGGCCTGGGGGACGGTCATGCGCATCGCCGCCGGCACGGCGATGTAGGAGGCGCTGGCGCAGAGCACCATGAACAGCAGGGTGTTGCCCTGGCTCAGGCCCAGCAGGACACTCACCAGCAGCCCCACCAGGGCATGCACAGGGGGGGCCAGCAGGGAGAACCCGATCAGAAACGCCCCCGTCTGGCGCAGGTCCCGCAGCCGCTGTGCCGCCACGATGCCCATGTCGAGCAGGAAGAAACAGAGGGCGCCATAAAAGAGTTTTTCGGTGAAGGGATCCATCTTCTCCAACCCCGCAGGGCTGTAGGCGGCCACCACATAGCCGATCACCAGGCTGCCGATCAGCAGATAGACGGAGCCGTTGAGAAAGGCCTCCTGGAGAATTTCCCGCCAGCGCAGACTGCCCCCGCCATCCTCCGCCTCCCCAGCCGTCTCCGCCTCCTCCGCGGGGGCCGAAAGTCTGGCCAGGATCACTCCCACCACGATCGCCGGCGACTCCATCAGGGCCAGGGCCGCCACCATGAAGCCGTCGAAGTTCACCTCCAGAACATTGAGGAAGCTCTCGGCGGTGATGAAGGTGACGGCACTGATCGAGCCGTAGGAAGCGGCGATGGCGGCGGCGTTGTAACCATCAAGGCGTAGTCGCAGGAACAGGAAGCTGGTCAGGGGCACCAGCAGCGACATCAGCACCGCCGCCCCGATCGTCAGCAGCACCTGGGGGCCGAGGCCGCTGTGGGCCAGCTCCATGCCCCCCTTGAAGCCGATCGCCAGCAGCAGGTAGAGGGAGAACAGCTTGGGCAGTGGGGAGGGGATCTCCAGGTCGGAGCCCACCAACACACCGAGGATGCCCAGGAAGAAGAACAGCACCGGCGCGGAGAGCAGGTTCTGTAGGACCAGGCTCGACTGCATTGCCCTCCGGGGCCCAAAGGGTGGAGGAAACCTAGGGGCGGAAGCGGCTGCAGGCCGTCACCGGTCGCGCAACGTTGCCCCCCGTGTCGTCCGATCGCCGGCGAAGTCCCTAGCGTCCGCCCGGGGCAGGAACCCTGGAGTTTTCCGGGGGTGGACTGTTCAACCCGTCCTGTCCCACCCCTTCAGCGCCCGGCCTACCGCTCTGCACCACAATGGGGCCCCCCGTGGGCCTGGTTTGTTCCTCTCCCCTTCCCACCCGGTGCTGGTCATCGCCAGCGGCAACCCCCACAAGGTGGCCGAAATCACGGCCATGCTCGACGAGGTGGGTCTGGAGGTCAGGCAGCAACCGAAGGATCTGGAGATCGAGGAGACCGGCCATACCTATGCGGAAAATGCCCGTCTGAAGGCCTCCACCGTGGCCGCCCTCACCGGCTGCTGGTCGCTGGGCGACGATTCGGGTCTGGAGGTGGATGCCCTCGATGGCCGCCCCGGCCTGTACTCGGCCCGCTATGCACCCACCGACCACGAGAAGATCCACCGGCTGCTGCAGGAGCTTGGCGACTCCCTCTACCGCGGCGGCACCTTCGTGAGCGCCATGGCCCTGGCCGACCCGTCCGGTGCGGTGGTGCTGGAGTCGGAGGGGCTCTGCCGCGGGCTGATCCTGCGCCAGCCTTCGGGCCATGGCGGCGGCTATGACCCGCTGTTCCACGTGCGCGAAGCCGGTTGCAGCTATGCCGAGATGGGCGAGCACCTCAAGAGCCGGCTGGGCAGCCGTGGCAAGGCGGCCCGGGCGATGGCCCCGGGTCTGAAACGTCTGCTGGGCCTGGGCTGAGCGTTCAGGCGCCAGCGCCGGCATTGATCTGGGCCACGGCGCGCATGGCGGCGGCGGCGGCCTCTTCCACATCGCCCTCCTTGCCCGCCAGGGTGAGGCGGCCGAAGGCACCGACGGCCTTGACGTCGACCACGGTGATGTTGGAGCCCTTCTCCGCCTCGTTGGCGGCGATCAGCACGTAACCGGCCGGCTCGGTCTCGAGGATGAACATGCTCATACCGGCCTGGATCATCGAGCCGCGGCGGTTCTGGCGGTTGATCAGCACGGCATGGTCGGGGGTGATCGCCCGGATGATCTCGGTCCAGGTCACCTCACAGCGGCTGCGCAGCTCCACCCGGCTGCCGATGGCCTCCAGGACCACGTCACCGGAGTGGAGCACATTGCTCTGATCCCGGTGGTAAAGGGCCAGGGAGCCGAAGGCCCGCTCCACCACCATCTGGCCGAGCCGCACCGTGCTGGCCTTGAGGGCGATGTCGGTGACCCGGTGCACCGCCATGCCAGGGGACACCTCCAGCCAGAGGCAGGCATCGCCGGGAATCGGCAGGAAGCCATGGGACACCGTGCCCATGTAGGAGGCCAACTGGGGCTGGAGGGAATCCAGGAAGACGTAGGTGCGCAGCTCGATCGACTGCACATGGCTCGACTGGCGCGCCAGGCGCCTGCCCTCGCTGTCGGTGGTGATCACGCAACTGGCCCCGGAGGCCTCGCCGCCCACATCGGTGCCGGTGATGCGCAGGTTCGCCGCCCGCCTTCTGGCGTCCGACCGATCGTCGCGAAGGAAGGAACGGGCAGCCTGCGAATCCATCACGGCGCCAGGCGCCAACTCCCGGAGAGGACGGTCGTGTCGATCACCGGGTCGTTGAAGCGCCGGGATCCCTGGTCGCCTTCAGGGGCAGTCCAGGATTGGAGGGTACTCCCGGGTGGGGCGCTGCCAGGGGCGATCCCGGCTTAGCGGCTGCTCAGGGACAGGGAATCGGCGGCGCAAACCCGGTCGCGGCCCTCCCCTTTGGCGGCATAGAGCGCCTGGTCAGCCAGCCCCATCAGCTGGGAGAAATCGGAGCTGAGCTGGGCCGGCTTGGTGCTCACCCCCAGGCTGACCGTGATTCCGCCATCGGGGGCGTCCCGGGCAAGATCGAGTTGCCGCACCGAGAGCCGGATCCTTTCGGCCACCAGCAGGGCTGTGGCCTGGTCGGCCTCCGGCAGAAGCACCAGGAACTCCTCGCCGCCGAGGCGGAAGGTCTGGTCCTGCTCCCGCACCGATTCCCTCAGAATCTGGGCCAATTGCTTAAGAACCCGGTCGCCGGCGTCGTGGCCGAAGCTGTCGTTGACCTGCTTGAAATGGTCGAGATCCAGCTCGATCAGGGAGTAAGCGGACGGCAGCTTCACCTCTTCAAGGGCACGCCGGTTGGCCAGGCCCGTGAGCGGATCGCAGAGGACCGCGATGTTGAGTGCCGCCATCTCGCGGGCCTGGAGCTGTTCCTCCAGCAGATGGTCGAGCCAGGGGCGCATTGAATCGGCGAAGTCCCGCAACATCTTTTCCATGTCGGGATCGAACAACTGCGATGCACCATGGCCCTGGATGGCCAGCACCATGGCGGGCTGGCCGAGCAGGCAGATCTGATGCCAGCCCGCATGGGGCTTCCGCCGCTGGGGATGGCTGTCATCGGCAGACCAGGTGGTCCAGCCATCGGTGGGCATCTCCACGGCCAGTTCACAGGCGCTGGCCTGGCCTGAGGATTCGAGGATGTTGCCGATGGCCCGGACCATCCCCACGGGGCTGCTCTGATGCACCAGTACGTCGTTCAGACGCCGCCGCGCTTCGGCGATGCGGAGCAGTCGTTTCAGGTCCATGTCTGCGTCGGCGAGGCAATAGACGCCGCACTCCATGGCGCCCAGGGCGCTGAACACCTCATCGACAATGGTGGCGGCAACGATGTGGCCGTGCTGGGGGGCGATTCGCCCGATGCACGGCCAGCGGGAGCGGATGCGGGCCAGGCCGGCGCTGAGCAGCTCCCTGCTCGGCATGTAGTGCTGATGGAAGGGCCGGGCGTTCTCGATGATGTAGGCCGCATCATCTGACTCCAGCACGTTGCTGTCGGGGACGAAGCCTCCGAACAGATCCGAAGAGAACAGGGTGTGGCTGAGGGAGTCGTACGAAACCATGGCCCCCGGAAAATGGAGGTATGGGGTCAGCTGGAATTCCAGCCGCCGACCCCCCAGCAGGGGCAGGCACCAGTCGTGCTGCTCCACCAGGTAGGTGGAGAAACGATGGCCGTAATGACGGATCAGGGCATTGGCGCGCCACTCCGTCACCACCTGAATCTCAGGGTGTGTCAGGACTTCGCCCAGCCTGGGCAGGGCGGCGCAGATGTCGGGATCGGAGTGGTGACAGACGAGCCAGCGGATCGCTCCGAAATCGGTGATGGTTCGCAGCTTGGCCAGGGTGCCTTCGATCGTGAGTGGCGAGCCAGGATCGATCAGCACCCCCTCCGAACCGTTGGCGAGGAAATAGGTGTGGCACTGGAAATGATCCTTATCCAGCCGCACACCCACCCACCAAACACCGGGTGCGATCTCTATCGGCTTCTCCGGCGTTGAGGTCGCGTCGCGTCGGACCTGGGAGGCGGAATGTTCGCAGGGCCGGTGGAGAGAACGGTCCATGATGTGAACGGGGAGGCACTGAGTGGAGGCACTCGGCAGTGCACGCGACAGGGGGTGGATCAGGCCTGGATTCATTGTGCTGCAGAGGGGCTTCAGAGCCCAGGGACCCTTGCGGGACCGAAGCCAACCGATACCTTCCAGGCAACCTTCACAGGCGCGACCATGACCACCCGGCGCACCGCTTCCGCCCCTTCCACCACCAGCGAATCCCCGGCCGCCGCGGTCGCGGGCGAGACCCATCCGCTGCGCCCCTCCCTCGACCAGGACACCGTGTCCGAATGGCTCACCCGGGCGCTGGATGAGGGGGTGCGGCCGGAGCAGGCCCTTGCCTTCATCGGCCTGGGTCTGATGCGGCGCCTGGGCAGCGTCGGCGCCGACGGCTTCGGCGACTGGAAGGAGACCGGCGAAGCAGACCACCCTGTCGATCTGGGGGGCCTGCGCCAGCGGCTCGAGATCACCGACCTGGCCATCCGCACCGGCGCCCCCCTGAGCACCGCCGAGGTGGCCCAGCTGATGGGGGCCCGGCCGGGGGCGCCGGTGGTCGAGCGCGGTGGGCTGAGGGCCCGGCGCCTGGGACGCAACGTCTGGAAGCTCAGCCGCAGCGCCGATGGCGATCGCGACGAGCGCGGCGCCAGTTTCGGTGAGGGGTTCCGCCGCCGCCTCTGAACGCTGAAATCCGGACACGATCCCGAAAAGATGTAACGCAGTCGGCCGCTGACCCCGTCTGCCCCGCTAACCCATGGAAGCTCGATACCTGGCGATCCCCTCCATGGGTGTGTCCGCTCCACCGATTCAGCCTTCTCCTCCGGACATCCTCAAGGAGAGCGGCCAGCGGGAAGTGTTCTGTGGCCTCACCTCCATCGTCTGGCTGCACCGCCGCATGCCCGATGCCTTCTTCCTGGTGGTGGGCTCGCGCACCTGCGCCCACCTGATCCAGTCGGCGGCTGGGGTGATGATCTTCGCCGAGCCCCGTTTCGGCACGGCGATCCTCGGCGAACGGGACCTGGCGGGTCTGGCGGATGCCAACGAGGAACTCGACCGTCTGGTGAGGGATCTGCTGGAGCGCCGCCCCGAGATCCGCACCCTGTTCCTGGTGGGGTCCTGTCCCAGTGAAGTGATCAAGCTCGACCTGGCCAAGGCGGCCGAGCGGCTCAGCACCCAGCTGCTGGGGCGGGTGCGGGTGCTGAACTACTCCGGCAGCGGCATCGAGACCACCTTCACCCAGGGGGAAGACAACGCCCTGCTGGCGATGCTGCCCCTGCTGCCCAGCTCCGACGAGGAGCAGCTGCTGATCGTCGGCACCCTCGCCGATGCGGTGGAGGATCGCTTCCGGTTGATCTTCGAGCGGCTGGGCCTCACCACGGTCCGGAGCCTGCCGCCGCGCCGCTCCACCGACCTGCCGCCTGTGGGCAAGGGGACGCGGGTGCTGCTGGCCCAGCCCTTCCTGAGCGCCACCGCCCGGGCCCTGCAGCACCGGGGCGCCACCCTGCTGAGCGCCCCCTATCCCTTCGGTGTCGAGGGCAGTCGCGACTGGATGGCCGCCGCCGCCACCGCCTTCGGCGTGCCCGCCGACCGCTTCAACGCCGTGCTGGACCCCCTCGTGGAGCGGGGCCGCCTGGCCCTGGCGCCCCATCGGGAGGTGCTCGCCGGCAAGCGGCTGTTCCTGCTGCCCGATTCCCAGATGGAGATCCCCCTGGCCCGCTTCCTCAGCCGCGAGTGCGGCATGGAGCTGGTGGAGGTGGGCACCCCCTACCTCGATCGCCAGCTGATGGCCGCCGATCTGGCCCTGCTCCCCCCCGCCACCCAGCTCAGCGAGGGCCAGGACGTCGACCTGCAGCTGGAGCGGGTGCGGGCCGCCCGCCCCGACCTGGTGCTCTGCGGCCTGGGGCTGGCCAATCCCCTCGAGGCCGAGGGCATCGCCACCAAGTGGTCGATCGAACTGGTGTTCAGCCCCATCCACGGCTGCGACCAGGCCGGTGAACTGGCCGAACTCTTTGCCCGCCCCCTGCGGCGCCGGGCCCTGCTGCAGCTCTCCTGAGACCCCCATGGAACTGACCCTCTGGACCTACGAAGGCCCCCCCCACGTGGGGGCCATGCGCATCGCCACCTCCATGGAGGGGGTGCACTACGTGCTCCATGCCCCCCAGGGCGACACCTATGCCGACCTGTTGTTCACGATGATCGAGCGGCGGGGCCTGCGTCCCCCCGTCACCTACACGACGTTCCAGGCCAGGGATCTGGGCGGCGACACCGCCGAGCTGGTGCAGCGCTCGATCCGCCAGGCCGTCGAGCGCTTCCAGCCTGAGGCGCTGCTGGTGGGGGAAAGCTGCACTGCCGAGTTGATCCAGGACCAGCCCGGCGCCCTGGCCGGGGGCATGAATCTGGGGGTGCCGCTGGTGAACCTGGAACTGCCGGCCTACTCCAAGAAGGAGAACTGGGGAGCGGCCGAAACCTTCTACCAACTGGTCCGCACCTTGCTCAAGGACCAGCTGCCGCCGCCGGGCACCCCCAAGCCTTCCCCGTCCCGCTGGCGCGAGGAAGGCCGCCGGCCCCGGGTCAACCTGCTGGGTCCCAGCCTGCTGGGCTTCCGCTGCCGCGACGACGTGCTGGAGATCACCCGGCTGCTGGCCGAGCACGGCATCGATGTGGCGGTGGTGGCACCGCTGGGAGCCCGGCCCGCCGATCTGACGCGCCTCCCCACGGCCGACGCCAACGTCTGCCTGTATCCGGAGGTGGCAGGCCCGATGTGCAGCTGGCTGGAGCGCAGCTTCGGCACCCCGGTGGTGCGCACGGTGCCGATCGGCATCGGGGCCACCGCCGCCTTCCTGCGGGAGCTCCATGGCGTGCTCGACCTGGCGCTCCCAGCCGATCTGCAGACCGTGGAGGGGCAACCGAGCGAGGCCGAGCGCCGCTCCCGCCTGCCCTGGTACTCCAAGTCGGTGGATTCCACCTACCTCACCGGCAAGCGGGTGTTCATCTTCGCCGATGCCACCCACGCCATCGCCGCTGCCCGGATCGCCTCCAAGGAACTGGGCTTCCAGGTGGTGGGTCTGGGCAGCTACAGCCGGGAGCAGGCCAGGGAGGTGCGGGCCGCCGCCGCCGAACTGGGCCTGGAGGCCCTGATCACCGACGACTACCTGGTGGTGGAGAAGGCCATGGGCGAGGCGGCCGCCGAACTGGTGCTCGGCACCCAGATGGAACGCCACAGCGCCAAGCGGCTGGGGCTGCCCTGTGCCGTGATCAGTGCCCCCCTGCATGTGCAGGATGTGCCGGCCCGGTACTCCCCCCAGATGGGCTGGGAGGGGGCCAACGTGATCTTCGATTCCTGGGTGCACCCGCTGATGATGGGCCTGGAGGAGCACCTGATCGGCATGTTCCGCCACGACTTCGAGTTCGTCGACGGCCACCGCAGCCACCTGGGTGACGGCGCCCCGGCGGCGGCGGGGACGGGGGAGCCCGAGGCTGCTCCGGCCGCTTCGGCATCCGCTCCCGGCACCATCACGGCCGCTGACGCCGTGCGGGAGGCGCTCGAGAGCCTCTGGACAGCGGATGGGGAGGCGGAACTCGCCAAGATTCCCTTCTTCGTGCGGGGCAAGGTGCGTAAGAACACCGAAGCCTTCGCCCGCGAACGGGGCCTGGCACGCATTGATGCCGAGGCCCTCTATGACGCCAAGGCCCACTTCAGCCGTTGAGGACCCACTTCAGCCGTTGTGGCCCAAGCTGGCCAGGTTTCGGTTTGCGTGATCCCCCGACAGCCGAGATCCGATCTGAGCAGGCTGTTCCCTTACGAGTGATCCGCCGGTGCGCCGGCTTCCCCTTGTTCTTCCTATGACCACCACACTCACGTCTCCCTCAAGCACCACCGCCAACCCCCGTGAAGATGGTGAGGGCAGCCTGCAGGTGCATCAGGACACGTCGATGAACATCGAAGAGGGGGCGCTGGTGATCGCCGTCTACGGCAAGGGCGGCATCGGCAAATCCACCACCTCCTCCAATCTCTCCGCTGCCTTTTCCAAGCTGGGCAAACGGGTGTTGCAGATCGGTTGTGACCCCAAGCACGATTCCACCTTCACCCTCACCAAGAAAATGGTGCCGACGGTGATCGACATCCTCGAGACCGTCGATTTTCACACCGAGGAGCTGCGGCCCGAGGACTTCGTCTTCGAGGGCTACAACGGCGTGATGTGCGTCGAGTCCGGCGGCCCTCCGGCCGGCACAGGCTGCGGTGGCTACGTCACCGGTCAGACGGTCAAGCTGCTCAAGGAGCATCACCTGCTGGAAGACACCGATGTGGTGATCTTCGATGTGCTCGGTGACGTGGTTTGCGGCGGCTTTGCAGCCCCACTCCAGCATGCGCACTACTGCCTGATCGTGACCGCTAACGATTTCGATTCGATTTTCGCCATGAATCGGATCATGCAGGCCATCAATGCCAAGGCCAAGAATTACAAGGTGCGCCTCGGCGGGGTGATTGCCAACCGCTCCGAGCAGACCGACGAGATCGACAAGTTCAACGAGCGCACCGGGCTCCGTACGATGGCCCACTTCAAGACCGTTGATGCGATTCGCAAATCACGGCTCAAGAAGTGCACCATCTTCGAGATGGAGAGCACACCGGAAGTGGACGCCGTG
The DNA here is from genome assembly GCF_024346455.1 of Cyanobium sp. Aljojuca 7A6. Lineage (GTDB taxonomy): Bacteria > Cyanobacteriota > Cyanobacteriia > PCC-6307 > Cyanobiaceae > Cyanobium. The sequence goes on along the minus strand of NZ_JAGQCY010000001.1, from coordinate 233,383 downwards.
CAGGAGGAATACCTGAGCCTGGCCCGCAAGATGCTCACCGACGTGGAGCCGCTGGAGGCCGTGTCCCTCAAGGATCGGGAGATCTTCGACCTGCTGGGCTTCGACTGATCCCCTCGGGGGGTCAGATTTCTGCCGTGGCCCGCTCCACCAGCCGACGGGCCACGGCCTGCACGCCCGTGTGCTGGTAGGTGTCGGTGAAGGAATCGAGGAAGGTGGCCATCTGCTGGAAGCTCCCCTGCCAGGGGCCGAGGGTGCTCTCCAGGGCCTGCACGGCCTTCTGGCCGCTGAGACCCAGCTGGCTGCTGAAGCCTCCAGCCCAGCCCAGCCACTGGTCCATGCCCCGGCGCAGGAAGGTCAGGTGGGCCTCATCGCCACGCCCCGGCAGCCTGGAGGCCAGGCCGGCATAGGCAGGCAGCTGGTGCAGGTCCCGCTTGCCAACCCCTCCCAGCAGGCCATCCAGCCGTTGCAGGGCCTGATCGCCCAGGGGCAGCAGGGCATCGAAACAGATCAACGCGGCCATTCGTACCCGGGCCTCACCGGCGTACTCGGCCAAGGCGGCGGCAAAGTCGCCGAAGCTGTCCCCCGGGAGGCCGTTCACCTGGGTGAAGGCCAGCATCTCGGCGGCCACCTTCAAACTCAGATCCGCCGCCTGCAGCGTTTCACTGCTGGGGGTGAGGTCGGCGACGCGCTTCACCAACGGCAAGGCGCCACCGATGTTGGCCAGCAGCCGCAGCCCACCGGCGGCTTTCTGGGACCGGTTGACGGCGTCGTACAAGCTCAGGGCTCGGCCATAGCCTTCGTGGCGCGCCCGGCTCAAGGCGTCAGCGCGCGCGCGCACCTGGCGGATCAGCTCTGGATCGGTGCTGCCCAGCACGTCGCCGATGAGCTCGTCGGCACGGGTGATGTTCTTCCATCCGCCGGGCACCAGGGTGCTGAGGCCCTTGATGGCGAGCACCGTCAGGTTGCGTCGGGGCAGGCGGTCGAGGCGCTCGAGAACGGAACTCACGCGGCGGGCTCCAGGGCCGCCAGTCCCTTGAGATTGAACTGGCCGATCAGCTCCTGACGTTCGTCGGCCTCCAGCCCATCGCCCTGGCCGATCACCTTGATCTGGAATCGGTCGGCGACCAGCAGGGCCGTGGCCTGCGGACCCTGCTCCACCAGCGGCCAGCCCTGCAGCCGGCTCTGGCTGGCCTCAAACTTGCGGCGTGCTTCCGGAGCGGTGGTGACATCGGAGATGGCGAGCAGGGCTTTCACCTGATCGCCGTGCTTGAGCCTGGCCTCACTGAAGCCACGTTTTTCCTGGGTGAACACCAGTAGGTCGCCAGCTTCCGGCTCGGGGAACAGACGGTTGAAGGCCGTGCCGTTCACCACCTGGCTGGTGGGAACATCCGCCACGGTGCCGCCGGGCAACCAGGTGCGGAAGGGCAGAAGCAGGAACGCACCGACGGCCAGGCTGACGAGCAGCAGCAGCCCAACTCCCCAGCGCAGCGTGCGGTTCATCGCCTCAGGCCAGCCCCACGAGCTGCAGGGAAAGGTCCCACATCCGTTGCGCGGTGACCGGGTTGCTCGCCTTCTCCGAGAGTTCCTGGCTGAACTGCTTGCCCCCCTTCGTCTGGCGGTTCCCCCAGCTCCAGTGCACGCCAGAACTGGCGAAGTCTGGATCCGCCGTCACCTGCGCCACCCGCTCCCCGGCCAGGGCCTGGCTCACGTAGCCGCCGGTGATGTTCTTCTGGAACCAGGGAAAGATGGTCTGGAAGGCCTGCGGGGTGTGCCGGAACAGGGGGGTGTCAGCCACGCAGCCCGGGTACAGGGAGGTGAACACGATTCCGGTGCTGCCGTGCAGCCGGCGGTGCAGTTCCTGGGTCGTGATCATGTTGCACAGCTTGCTGTCCTTGTAGGCCTTACCGGGCTTGAAGCTCTTGCCGCTGGCCATGGCGATGTGGGCCTTGAAGCCGGCGGCGAAACCGGAGAGATCGCCCAGGTCGGCGGGGGCGGGGATGGGGATCTTGCCCCCCAGCTCCTTGGAGTTGGCGGTGACGGTGCCCAGGATCACCAGCCGGCGCGAGGGGTGGCTGGACCGCTTGAGGTCGTCCAGCAGCAGGTGGATCAGCAGGAAATGGCCGAAATGATTGGTGGCCATCGAGATCTCGTAGCCCTGGGGAGAGCGTTCCGGATGCTTCAGCCGGGGGAGGTAAACCGCCGCGTTGCAGACCAGGGCATCCAGGGGGCGACCGGTGGCGTGGAAGGCGTCGACCAAGGCACGCACGCTGTCGAAATCCGCCAGGTCCACCTTCAGGTGCGTGACCGCGGCCTCAGCCATCGCCAGGGCCGCCTGGGCCCGGCGGGCCTTGTCGGTGTCCCTGCAGGCCATCACCACGTGCCAGCCGCGATCCACCAGGGCTTTGGCGGCGAACAGACCGACTCCGGAGGAAGCGCCGGTGATCAGGGCCGTTCCCGGAACGCCGCGGCTGGCAGGAGATAGGGCGGTGTCACCGGATGGGGTCACCATGGCGGGGATGGTCCGGGCGCGAAGGGAGCCCCAACCTACGGACGGGCGGACTGGTTTCCGGAACCGGGCGCGGGGGATTCAACAGTTGGAAACGGACGCTTCGACTGCCAGATCACCCGCAGCCGGTTCGGGGCGATCCACTGGCTCTGCTCCCGGATCAGGCGCTGCTCTCCCTCCACCATGAACAGGGCGTCGAAACGCTCCCTGGCCTTGACCAGCTTGGCGTTCTCAAGCTCCAGAACGGCCGAGATCTCCCCTTGGCTTTCCATGCGCTGCTGGTAAGCGCCGGCGAGTTGGAACAGGCTGACGCCCGTGAGGGCCACCAGCCCCAGCTTGACGGCCAGGCCAATGAGGCTGCACATCAGCTCCTGCCGTTCGGCGGAGAGGGAGAGCAGCTGGCTCTCCAGCCCGTACCCCCCGGCTTCGGCAGGGGAACGGGGGGGCAACGGGCCGACCGGTCGGTCCGGGGCCGCCTGCAGGGTCGAGGAGCGCCGCGACCGGCCCGTGGAGCGGTTTGCAGCCGAAGACTGGCGCCGGGGAGGCTGGGGCTGGGTCTGGCGCACCTGAGGAAAGGCTGCGAGCCCTTCGCTTGTAGCAGCCTCTCCGCCCCTTGCCAAGGGCGCAGCCCCTGCAGCTTCAGGCTTTGTACAGGCTGAAGCAGAGACGCACGGCCAGCACGCCGGCATGGGCCGCCACGACGAGGGCAATCAGCACTTCGGCCTGGTTGATCGGGGTGACCATATCCGTGACGGTGAATGGAGTTTGACCGACCCATTCTTCGGTCATCGCGAGCTACGGTCCAGCCTGCGGCCCTGCCCTGTCACAGCTCTTGATGGCGCTTCACCCTTGCTCCGAGCCCCTGAAGGTCAGCGCCGATCAGGTGCGTGGGCTGGATCTCTCCCCCCTGGCGGGCCTGGCGTCGCTGGCACCAGCCGAGCTGCTCACCGCCGCCAGCGGACTTCAGATCGACTTCGACTGGCCCCGGGAAGCCGCAGACCCCCGCGAACTCTCGGAGATTGCCGAGCTGCGGCTGTGGAGTCTGCGGGCCGACGCGCTCCATCCCTGGCTGCCCCTGGCGCTGGAGCGCAGCGGGGGCCAGCTCACCCGCCATGTGGCGATGCTGCTCCCCCATGGCTTCAGCCCCACCGAGGGGATCCGCTTCGCGCCTGAGAGCCTGGAGCTCTGGATCACCCAGCGCCTGTTCCTCCTCGACGACTGGGCCGCTGCCGGGGGGATCGAGTGCCGCGCCAACCTGGGACAGATGGCCGCTGTCCTCGGTTACGAGCTCGACCCCGGTTTCTGGAGCGTGATCCCCTGAGCTTCGATCCACAGGCCCACGGCGCGGCGGCCGCTGTCCAGCGCCAGCACCAGGGTGATGGCCCGCAGCATCCAGACCAGCCGTTCCTCCGGGACCCGCTCGAGCCGGCTGGCGGACCACTGGGCCGCCACGGCCGCGGTACCTCCCAGCACCAGAGCCACCAGCGGATTCGCCCGTCCATCGGCCAGGAAGGCCACCGAGGCGCTGCAGGAGGAGGCCAGCACGGCCAGCGTGCTGTAACGAATCGCCCCATGGACGGGCATCCCCAGCCCCCCCACCAGCACCGGCACCATCACCAGGCCGCCACCCACCCCCAACAGGCCGGCCGCCACCCCCGCCAGCGCCCCCACCAGGCAGAGGGCGAGGGGATGGGGTTCCCGTTCGTGCGCCGGGGACGGCTGGCTGCGCGGCCGGACCAGCCCCGTGAGCAGGGCATAGAGCAGCGCCTGCAGGCTCAGCAGCTGCCAGCCGGCCAGGCCCTGGCCCAGGCGGCTGAACAGCCCGGCGCTGAGGGCGGCCCCGCCGGCGATCGCCACGCCTCCCGGCCAGGTGAGCCTGCCGCTGCGGACATGGGCGATCGTGCCCCCGAGCGTGGTGGGCACGATCGCCAGCGTGCTGGTGGCCAGGGCCTGGTGGGGTGTCAGGCCCAGCAGCAACAGCAGCGGGGAGAAGATCAGCCCACCGCCGATGCCCAGCAACCCGGAGAGCAGGCCGGCCACCAGTCCCAGGGGCAGCAGTGGCAGCAGACTCCAGATCAGGGTCGTTGCCATGGGCCGGGCGAGCAGAAGTCATGACAGCGCAGGCCGCTCCATCCGTCCAGCCGGCGGCGCCGGTTCGCTGGATCCAGTCCTGTCGCCTCGGCGGAACCTGGCAGATGGCCATCGATGCCTGGCTGCTGGAAGGCCAGGTGGCGGCGGCGAACCCTGCATCCCAGGTGGTTCCGGCGCCGGCCTTCCGTCTGTATCGCTGGTCGCGGCCGACCCTCTCCCTGGGTTGGCACCAGCGCCGGCTGGAGCCCCACTGGTGTGATCTGGCCCGGCAGGGGCGCCTTGATCTGGTGCGACGGCCCAGTGGCGGCCGGGCCGTCCTCCATGGTGGCGATCTCACCTATGCCCTGGTGTGGCCCCGGCCGCAGGGAACACGCTCTGCGGTCTACGGCCGAGCCCTCGTCTGGCTCGTTGAAGCGTTCGCGGCCATGGGCCAGCCGCTGCTGTGCGGCAGCCAGGCGGCCAGCCTGCAACGCAGCAGCTGCTTCGCCACCAGCACCGTCGCCGACCTGGTGCAGGCCAATGGCGCCAAGCGGGTGGGCAGTGCCCAGCTCTGGCGTGGCGGCCATCTGCTGCAGCACGGATCGATCCAGCTGGATCCCTGCCCCAGCCTCTGGCGGGAGGTGTTCAGCGGCGATCCCCCGGAGCTCGATCCCCTGCCGCTGGCCGGGGAGGACCTGGAGCAGCACCTGTACCGCTCGGCGGCGCGCTGGTTGCCCCTGCTGGCTGAGCGGGGCCATGGCGGCGGCGATCACGACACTCCACCGCCACGGGTCCTGCCCCTCGGGTCCGCGGCCCTGGCCGCGATCGCACCGGTCCTGGGACGTTATCGGCCGACACTGTCCGTCAGCAGGGACACCTCCCCGGAACTGACCATGCCGCGGGCCACCTGACCCAGGGCCATGCCGAGGGGATAGCCGTTCTCACGCCGGGCGGCGGTGAGCAGATTGGCGGGGAGCCGCAGGCCCAGCTTCTTCAGCACCGCATCTCCCAGTTCGGGCCGCTCCACGGTGCCGCAGGGGAGTCCGGCCGGACTCAGTACCAGCAGCCGCTGGTGGTCGCCGTCTTCGAGCTGGAGGGCGGCCTGCCAAAGCGGGGCCGATTCGGGGATGGAGGGCAGGCTGGAGAGGGGCTGCAGATGATCGCCCACCCGTTCCCTGTCCCAGCACTGAACGGGCAGGGCCTGGAGGGGGGCGTCGTCGATGACACCCTGCCAGCGGCCCCTGTCGCAGACGAGCAGCCACTCCGCTGGGCCATTGACGTCCTTGTCGGAGGGGGCAGCGCCTTCCCCGGCCTCTGCGATCGGCGGGGCGGTGCCGAGGCGCATCCGGCTCAGCTCCCGCAGGCTGGTGTCGGCCTCCATCACCCGGAAGCGGCGCTGGGCCACATCCTTGACCTTGAGATCCTTGAGGGCCTGCTGGACGACCAGCATCTGCTTCTGGTTGCGGGCCGCCCCCAGGCCGAACCAACCCAGCAGAATCAGCCAGGCCCCGCCGATGCCGCCACCCCGCAGCAGCAGCACCGTGCCCATCCCCACGGCGAACAGGGACAGGAAGCGGCCGCAGGTATTGGCGACCTCCACGCCCCGCCTTTGGCTGCCGGAGAATTCCCAGACGAGGGCCTTGACGATCAGCCCCCCATCCAGGGGCAGCCCGGGCAGCAGGTTGAACAGACCCAGGATCAGGTTGAGGGCGCCGAGCCGTTCCACCATCTGGCCCAGGACCGGGGTGAGGTGGGTGGCGGCATGGCTGGAGGCCAGCAGGCCGATGCCCAGCGCCAGGCTCACCGCCGGACCCGCCGCCGCCACCATCAGGGCACCGCGGGCAGTGGAGCACTCCCGCTCCACACTGGCCACCCCCCCCAGCAGGAAGAGGGTGATGGATTTCACCTTCACGCCCTGGCGCAGGGCCACCAGGGAATGGCCCAGCTCGTGCAGGAGTACGGAGACGAACAGGGCCAGGGAGGTGACCAGGGCCACGGCCCATAGCGCCGGCGGGGCGAGCTGGCCGCGGAGGCTGATGGCGTACTGCTGCTGGAAGCCCAGGGTGGCCAGCAGCAGGATCACAAACCAGCTCGGGTGGATGCGCAGGGGAATGCCGCGGATCGTCAGCAATTGCCAGCCTTCACCCACGGGCACCATCCGGGCAGAGATCCGGCCAGAGCCGGGGTTTTCGACGTCATCCTAGAAAGGCAGCCCCGACGAGCTGTTTCTGGTTTCCTCGCCGCTGCTGAAGATCTGTGGGCTCAGGGAGCCGGCCCAGGCCACCGCCATCGCGGCCCTGGGGGTCGATGCGATCGGCGTCATTGCGGTTCCCAGCTCGCCCCGCTTTGTGCCTGCGGCGCAACGGCCCGATCTGTTCGCGGCCATGGCCGGCGGTGGCGGCGACTGCTTCGGCGTGCTGGTGGTGGCCGATCCCACCGACGACCGGCTGGAGGAGCTCGGCGTGGGCCGGGGCCATGCGGTGCTCCAGCTGCATGGAAACGAAAGCGTGGAGCGCTGCCGTGAGCTGGCCCAGCGGCTGGATGTCCGGCTCTGGAAGGCCCTGCGGGTTCGCTCCCCCGAGGATCTGGCGGCGGCGGCCGCCTATGCCGGCGTTGTGGAGGCCCTGTTGCTCGATGCCTGGCAGCCCGGCCAGCTGGGGGGGACCGGGCACCGGATCCCCACCGCCTGGCTGGAGGAATTCCGCCCGGCCACACCCTGGTGGCTGGCTGGTGGCGTCGGCCCCGAGATGGTGGCCGAGTTGCTGGCCAGGCTCCGCCCCGATGGTCTTGATGCCTCCAGCTCCGTGGAGGATCGCCCCGGCGTCAAGAACCTGGCGCGGGTCGCGGCCCTGGTGGCGGCAGTGCGTGAATCCGCCACCGGTTGATTGGCGTTTGGCGCTGCCGGGTCCAGGATCGGTGCAGTCCGATTTCTGAGCTCCCTTTGTCCTTCCTCCGTCGCACCCTCAGCCTTCGTGCTGCCCTGCCCCTGGGCCTGCTGCTGCTGATGGGGCCAGGGACCGGCCTCAAAGCCCAGGATCTGGTGGGTTGTCAGCTGGTGCAGGGGACGCTGCAATGTGTGCCGGGGATCACGGCCGATCCCCAGCAGCAGATCCAGTTGCTGCGCCAGGAGATCGCCGGGGATCAGCAGATCGAGGGGGCGGTGGAGCAGCGGATCGCCGGGCTCAACCAGCTGCTGCTGCAGGGGGAAGCCAGGCAGGGAGCCCTGCTGCAAGCCACGGCCACGTCTGAGGTGTTGGCCGCCTTGCCTCCCAGCGCCTTTCACTGGTATCGGCTGGCCCCTGGCCGGCGCCATTGGCAGCTGATCGAGGGGGCCAGCGGTCCCACCTATGCCCTGACGCCGGCCGATGTGGCCTATCAGGTGATGGTGGTCGTGGCCGTGCCCACCTCAAGCGGCAGCCAGCGCAGTGTGTCCCAGGTGGTGGGGCCGGTCATGGCCCGACCCGGATCCTGAGCCTCCAGCAGCGGCTCAGTTGCCGAGCAGTGACTCCTGCTGACGCACGAGTTCAAAGAACTCCTGCTTGAGGCTGGGGTCGTGGCGGAAATCACCCCGCACGACGGAGTTCACCATGCTGGTCTGGGGTTCCTTCACGCCGCGCCACTTCATGCAGTAGTGCTGGGCTTTGACAAGGATCGCCAGGCCGAGGGGCTCACACAGCCGTTCGATCTCGTCAGCGAGGATGATCACGGCCTCTTCCTGGATATGGGGCCGTGAGAAGACCCAGTCGGCGACCCGGGAGAATTTCGACAGACCGATCACCCGTTCGCCGGGTTTGATCCCGATCCAGCAGTTGCCCAGGATCGGCACCAGATGGTGGGAACAGGCGGAGCGGATGGAGATGGGACCAACGGTATAGATCTCATCGAGCTGCTTCACGTTGGGGAAGCTGGCGATCTTGGGTTGCTCGTGGTAGCGCCCCTTGAACACCTCGTGCAGATACATCTTGGCCACCCGCTCTGCAGTTTCCGCAGTGTTGTGGTCGTTCTCGATATCGATCACCAGGCTACGCAGCAGTTCCCTCACCTTGCCGGCGACTTCAATCTCCAGCTGGTCGAGTTCTCCTTCGCGCAGGTGCTCGGAAATGTTGTCGTTGGCCAGAAACGGCACACCTTCCTTCTGCAGTCGCTCGCGGATCCGCAGGCTGACAGGAATGGGGGTCGTGACGGGAGCGGCCTGACGGGCGCTGAGGCCGTTGGGAAGGGTGGATGTCATAGGGGGGATTAGAAGGCTCCGGCGGCTGGCATCAGGGTGAGGTCCTCAACCGTCTGGCTGTTGGGTTGCCGCGCAAGGTAAAGCAGGGATTCAGCCACCTGCTCCGCTGAAAGCATGGCACGTCGGTCGAAGGAACTGTGGACGGTTTCACTGTCCCAGAGAGGTGTATTCACCGCCCCCAGGGTGAGGGTGCTCACCGCGATGCCGGCGGCGCGTTCCTCTGCCTCCAGGCAGCGGCTGAACGACGCCAGGGCGGCCTTGCTGACGCAGTAGGCCCCCCAGTCCGGGAAGGCATTCCTGGCGGCATGGCTGCTGACGTTGATGATCCTGCCGCCACCGGCCTGGCGCAGGCCGGGCAGCACCGCCAGGCAGACCTGGAAGACGCTGGTGAGGTTGAGCTGCAGCAGCCATTGCCAGCGCTCGAGGGGCATGGCCGCCAGGGAGCCGGTCCAGGCGGCACCGGCGTTGTTGATCACCACCGAAGGGACCAGCCCCCGCCCGAGCAGCTCGGCCATCGCGCCAGGGATGGCCTCCGCCTGGGCCAGGTCGAGGGACTGGGTTTCGACACGGCGACCCAGCCCCCGCAGCTCCTCGGCCAGGCCATCAAGGTCGGCAGGGGTGCGGGCCACCAGCAGGAGGTCGTAGCCCTCGGCGGCGAAGCGGCGGGCGGCGGCGGCGCCGATGCCGCGGGAGGCACCGGTGATCAGGGCGGTGGGCAACGGGCGCAGTGGCAGGGAATCAACCCTACGGCGCGTGGGCGGGATCCGTCGCCGCCCCCTCCAGAACCTGGCCCATGCGCCGGAACTTGGCGTAGCGGGCCTCCACCAGGGCGGATTCGCTGCAGGTCTGCAGCGCATCGAGCTGGTCCAGCAGGGCCGTGCGAAGTGTCTCGGCGGCCTGCATCGGCGCCCAATGGTTGCCCCCGGAGGGTTCCTTCAGCAGGACATCCACCAGCCCCAGCTGCAGAAGATCGGCAGCGGTGATGCGCAGGGCCTCGGCGGCGGCGGGGGCCTTGGCCGCATCACGCCAGAGAATCGAGGCACAGGCCTCGGGGCTGGCCACGGTGTAAACGCTGTGCTCGAACATCATCAGCCGGTCGGCCACGCCGATACCGAGGGCGCCGCCGGAGCCCCCCTCACCGATCACCACGGCGATGATGGGCACCCGCAGCCGGAACATCTCGCGCAGGTTGACCGCGATCGCCTCGCCCTGCCCCTCCTCTTCGGCCTTGACCCCCGCGTAGGCCCCGGGGGTGTCGATGAAGCTGAGGATCGGCAGACGGAAGCGGTCGGCATGGTCCATCAGGCGCATCGCCTTTCGGTAGCCGCCGGGCGAGGCCATGCCGAAGTTGCGCGCCACGTTCTCCTTCATGTCCCGGCCCTTCTGGTGGCCGAGCAGCATCACGGCCCGGTCGCCGATGCGACCGACGCCGCCCACCAGGGCGCGGTCGTCGTTGCCACGGCGGTCGCCGTGCAGCTCGATCCACTCGTCGGTGATCACCTGGATGTAGTCGAGGGTGCTGGGCCGCTGGGGGTGGCGGGCCACCTGGATTTTCTGGGCTGGGCTGAGGGAGCTGAAAATCTCCTCGCGGCGCCGGGTGGCGAGGGTTTCCAGCTGCAGCAGCTGCTGGCTCACATCAACCTCGGAATCCCGGGCCAGCTGGCGGATCTGCTCGATCTGCTCCTCCAGCTCCACCAGTGGTTTTTCGAAGTCCAGCAGGACGCGGCGGGCCATGGTCGGGAAAGCAGGGATCAGGTGGAGGAGAAGCTGGGGACCGGTGCCGGATGTTCCAGGCCAAGGGCCTGGAAACCGTGGCGAAGCGAGGCGGCGCCGATCAGATCCATCTTCTCGAGGGTGATGTTGTTGCGGCCCCAGCTGAAGTTGGTGCGCAGGCCTTCGAACTCCAGCAGCATCGCTTCGGCGAAGCAGGCGAACATCTGGCGCTGGGGATTGGCCATCTCCGCCGCCTCCATCATCTGCCAGCCGATGTCGGAGCCGAATTCAACGATGCCGCCCTTGAGCACGTGGATGCCTTCGCCGGCGGCCTTGGTGTCCAGATTCTTGGGGTAACCGCCGTCGATCATCAGGCAGGGACGGCGCAGCCGGCCCGGATCGATGCTGCTGGCCTGGGCCAGGCTGGCGACCCAGACCACCACGTCCGCCTCGGCCATGGCGTCCTCCAGCGAAAGGATGCGGCCCCCGCCCAGCTCCTGCTGCAGATCGGCCAGCGGCTGGGGACGGCGGGCCACCAGCAGCAGTTCCTGGACGCCGGTGCGCTGGGAGAGCCAACGGCAGACGGCACTGCCGATGTCGCCGGTGGCGCCCACCACGGCCACCTTGGCCCGACGCAGGTCAATGCCCAGCTGTGGGGCGTTGGCTTCCACCTGGCGGCAGATCACCCAGGCGGTGTGGGTGTTGCCGGTGGTGAAGCGCTGCCAGTCCAGGGTGGTGGCACGGACCTGCTGTTCCCTCAGCAGCTTGAAATCCTCAAAAATGATCGAGGTGAAGCCACCCAGGGCGGTGATGTCGATGCCGTTCTTCTGGGCCAGCTCCATGGCATTGAGAACCTTGCGCTTGGCCGTCTTGAAGCGGCTCAACATCTCCGGAACGAACACCGAGTCGATGTAGGCCCCTTCGATGCACTGGCCCGTGGGGCTGGTGACGCTGATCCTCTCCACCAACTGGGGCGGGGCGCTGCACCACATGTCCAGATCCCCGTCGGCGTACTCCTCGAAACCGAGGCTTCGCGCCAGGTTGCGCGCCGACTCGAAGCTGGTGGAATGACCGATCAGGCCGAACATGCAGGGAGGAGAAAGCGGCGGCAGGGCAGGGCCCGATGTCGCCGACGCTACATCCTCCCCCGGTGAGCCCGAGCGGTCAGCTCAGCCCAGCAGCGCTGCAGCGGCCATGCGGGCAATCTCCCGAGGGGTGAAGCCGATGTCGGTGAGGGCGTCCTGATAGGCGATAAGGAAATCCTCGATCAGGTCTTCCTTTTCCATGTGAAGCACCGCAGCATCGGCGGCGACCCGATCCAGCATGCGGCGCACGTGGGGGAGGTTGTCGCGGTTGGCCTGCTCGAGCTCGGCGCGGGACTCTTCAAGGTGGGCCTTGAGCCATTCCTGACCGTAGTTGAGGTGGGTGTACTCGTCCTTGACGACTCCTTCGGTGATCTTGCGGGCGAAAGGATCGGCCACAGGGATGTAGATGTGATAAGCCGAAATGGCGAAGGCTTCAATCAGCAGGGCCTGGATCAGCAGGCAGGTGACCACCTTCCCGTCCTTGAGGGCCGCCTGGAAGTTGTTGCGCAGGGGGGAGAAGAATTCCTGGGCGAAGGGCATGTCGGCGGTGACGCCGAGGTTGTTGGCGCAGGCGGTGAAACCCTTCATGTGCTTCAGCTCCATGCGCGCCAGGCGGCCCAGCTCCTCGGCCTGGTCAGGAAGCAGCGTCCCCAGGGACATGTAGTTGTCGTGGGCTTCCTGCTCGCCTTCGATCACGATCGCGTTGATGCGGCTGTAGGCGTCCTTGTAGGCGGCGGTGGTGAAGTCGGGAAGTTCGCTCCCCTCAAGCGGGCCCAGGGCGGAATCGACGGACGTGGTGGTTTCCAGGGTGGGCATGGGGACCGCAGGCTCAGTCAATCCGACAACTTTAGTCATGGCCTGCCGGAAGTCGGTGGCCAATCGCTACGCACCAGAGCGTCCAGGCGCCGCTCCCAGCTGTCCACCAGACGCAGGAAGAGTTTGCGGCCGAGGTCCTCGCTGGCGCCAGCGGGATCACCGATGACCCCACTGACGCTCAGTTCCTCCGTGCGCCAGGAACAGGGGCAGGCCCCTTCCAGGCTCCAGCCGCTGGGGGGAGGCGGGTTGGGGGCAAGCCCGTCGGCGGCGGGAAGGGCTCCGGCGGTGGCCGGCTCGAGAAACAGCATCAGGCTGGTCTCCGCCAGGCCGGCATGGAGCCCGGTGCTGCGTTCGGGGTCGGGAATCAGTTCCGCCAGGCCATCGGCGCCGCGCCAGAGGAAGCAGGGCAGGACCGCCAGGCCGGGTTCCAGCACCCGCAACTCCCGCGCCGCCGCCTCCAGCAGACCGATCTGGCCGCCATGGGCGTTGAACAGCACCAGCCGCTGGAAGCCCGCTGCCGCGATCCCCCTGCCCACGGAGCGCACCAGCGCGATCATCAGATCGGCGGGAAGGCTGAGGGTTCCTGGGAAGCCCAGGTGCTCCGGGGAGAAGCCGATGCTCTGCAGCGGCAGCCGCCAGATCGGCAGGTCGGGGTCAAGCCGCTCCAGCACGGCCTCGGCCACCCGCTCGGCAAACAGGGCATCGGTGCCCAGGGGCAGCAGGGGTCCGTGTTGCTCGATGGCGCCGAAGGGCCAGACCACCGTGCTTCCCGGGCGGGTGGCCTGTTCAGGCACCGCTGTCCAACTGAGGCTGGCGAGGCGACGCTCGCTGCAGGGGGGCATCGGCGGGGTGAGGACGGGCCTCAACGGGTGATTCGTACAGTATGGAGCCCCGTGCTTCGCTGGAGACCTCCATGGCAGGAACCGGCAACCCCGCGCCGCGTCAGCCCCGGAACCCCGCCCAGCGCCCGATGCCGCCGGCGAGGCCTTCCGGGTCGGCCCCGGCGCCGCTGCGCAAGCCCCCCCAGGTGCTGATGATCAAGAAGGAGGAGGAGGTGGTGGCTGAAGCCCCCCTGGCTCCATCCCCGTCGAGCCCGGCCGCAGCGCCGTTGCGCCCGCCGTCGTCGCCCCCGGCGGACGAGGACCGCTTCAGCATGGACGCCCTCGAGGGCCTCACCATGGCCGACCTGCTGGGCCCGGCGACCGATCGCCGCGGCAGTTCGGCCTCCCGTGGATCTGCCACCGCCACTGCCACCGCCACTGCCACCAACGCCGGCGCAGAGGCCGCCCCTGCGCCGGCCTCCCGCCAGGCCCGCACCGTGGACGACTTCGATTTCGATGAGGAAGCCTTCCTCGCCGCCCTCGATGAGAACGCTCCGGTCGGCACCACCGGTGAGGTGGTCAAGGGGGTGGTGATCGGCATGGAGAGCGACGGTGTCTATGTCGACATCGGCGGCAAGGCCCCCGGTTTCATGCCCAAGAGCGAGTGCGGCCTCGGGGTGATCACGAACCTCAAGGAGCGCTTCCCCAAGGGGTTGCCGATCGAGGTGCTCGTCACCCGTGAGCAGAACGCCGATGGGATGGTGACCATCAGCGCCCGTGCCCTCGCCCTGCGCCACAGCTGGGAGAAGGTGCGCCAGCTGGAGAAAGAGGGCAAGGTGGTGCAGGTCAAGGTGAGCGGCTTCAACCGTGGTGGCGTCACCTGCGATCTGGAGGGGCTGCGCGGCTTCATTCCCCGCTCCCAGCTCAACGAGGGTGAGAACCACGAAGCCCTCGTCGGCCAGACCCTGGGGGTGGCCTTCCTGGAGGTCAACGCCGAGACCCGCAAGCTGGTGCTCTCCGAAAAGCGGGCCGCCAGCGCCGCCCGCTTCGCCACCCTGGAGGTGGGGCAGCTGGTCGAAGGCCATGTGGCCTCGATCAAGCCCTACGGCTACTTCGTCGATCTGGGCGGCGTCAGCGGCCTGTTGCACCACTCCTGCATCACCGGCGGCGTCCTGCGCGACCTGCGGGAGGCCTTCCAGCAGGGGGAGGCCATCAAGGCCCTGGTCACCGCCATCGACCCCGCCCGGGGTCGCATCGCCCTCAACACCGCCTTGCTCGAAGGCCCCGCCGGAGAACTGTTGATCGCCAAGGAGACCGTGATGGCCGAGGCCGAGGACCGGGCCCACCGAGCCCGCTCGCTGCTGCGCCAGCAGGAACAGGACGCAGGATGAGCGGAGCGTTACTGGCGCCCGGCCCTGACTGGGAACTCGACTACTACTCCAGGCCAATCCTGGAGGCCGATGGCAAGAAGCGCTGGGAACTGCTGATCTGCACCACGGCGGGACTGCAGCCGGCGCCTGAGCCCTTCCGCTGGTGCATGGCGTGCCCGGCCGCCAGCGTCAATTCCCAGTGGTTGCGCGAGGCGATCGAAGCGGCCATCAAGGACGCTGCGGAGCAGGGCTTCGGCCCGCCGCGGCGGTTGCGTTGCTGGCGCGGCTCGATGCGCGCCATGGTGCAGCGGGCCGCCGAGGGTCTTGGCCTGGAGCTGGTGCCGAGCCGGCGCTGCTACGGCCTGGTGGAGTGGCTGCGGGAGCGCCAGACCACCGTCTACCCCCAGGAGCCGGGCTACATGGCCGGTCCCCTGGCCCCACCCCCGCAACCGATTCCGCCGGTGGCCCTGCCCCTGCCGGAGGCGGCCCGGGGCGACAGCTGGAGCTGGGCCACCCTCAATGCCGCGACCCTGGCAGAAGCCGGGAGCTGGGAGATCGCCTTCCCCGGCCTGGTGGCCCTGCCCGACGGCGTGGATCCCGCCACCCCGGTCCCCGGGATCCGGCTGTTCAGCAGCCGGCGGGCCCTGGCCATCGCCGGCTGGCTGTCCGGCCTGGAGCCGACGCGGTTGGAAGTCTGCGCCGGTCAATTGGTGCTGGAGGCCGGCCTGGAGGACCGCTGGATCCTCGCCCGCCTGCCGGAGGAAGAAGCGCAGCTGGCCAGCGTGGCCCTGGCGGAGGCCCGGGAGCGGGCCGGCGGTCTGCAGTTCATCGCCATCCAGGCGAGCGAGGAGGCTCCGGCCCTGGAAGGGTTCTGGTTGTTGCGGGATCAGCCGGATGGCTGAGGCGCTCGACCCCCCCTTCGAGCGGCCCGATGCGGGCTTCAATGACCTGCCCGGTTGGACCTGGGTGGGCACCTACGGCGGCCATTACCTCCAGTGTGACCTGCTGGCCGGCTTCGAGCACGGCTTCTTCACCCGCCAGTGGCAGGGCCGCCAGCCAGAGGAGCTGGCTGGGGAAATCAGTGCCGGCGTGGGTGTGCATCGCACCCGCCAGGTGCATGGCGGCACCGTTCTCGCCGCCGGGGACGCCGAGCGGGCCCCCTGGCCGGAGGCCGATGGACTGCGCAGCGATGGCGGCGGCCAGAGCCTCTGGGTGTGCGGCGCCGACTGCACCCCGGTGTTGATCGTTGATCGCGCCGGCGGCCGGGTGGCGGCCTGCCACGCCGGCTGGCGTGGGGTCGCGGGCCGGATCGTGCCGGCAGCGATCGAGGCGTTGGTGGCGGACGGGGCCCACCGGGATCAGCTGCGGGTGGCCCTCGGACCAGCCGTGGACGGCATCCGCTACCAGGTGGAGCGCTCCGTCACCCTGCAGGTGGCCGCGGCCATGGTGGCGGGCAGCGGCGACCCGGTGCCCGACGGCGCCCTGGCGGATCTCGAACGCTGCGGTGCCCTGCTGCTGGATCCGGCACCCGGCCGGGATCGGCTGGACATCCGCCGGGCCACGGCGCTGCAGCTGGAGCGGGACGGTCTGGCGCCGGAGCAGATCGCCCTCTGCCCGCTTTGCACGGTGGCCGAACCGCTGCTGTTCCATTCCTGGCGCCGCGACGGGGTCAAGGCTGTGCAGTGGAGTGGGGTGGTGTCCCAGGGGGCGGCGTCGCACAGAGGCTGAGGGCCACGGCTTCCGCCACCTTGATGCCGTCGATTGCCGCCGAGAGGATGCCGCCCGCATGGCCTCCCCCTTCCCCCGCCGGGAACAGCCCCGGGGTGTTCAGGCTTTCGAGCCGCGTTGGATGACGCTGCAATCGCAGGGGTGAGGAGGTGCGGGTCTCGACGCCGGTGAGCAGGGCGCCGTCCATCGCATAACCCGGGATGCGGCGGGCGAACACCGGCAGCGCTTCCCGGATCGCCTCGAGCACGTAGTCCGGCAGGCAGCCATCGAGGCTGCCGAAGCGGAGGCCGGGTTGGTACGACCCCTCCACCGCCCCCGGGGGCGCCTCCTGGCTGGGGCGACGGGCCAGGAAATCGCCCAGCCACTGGGCCGGTGCCCGATAGTCGCCGCCGCCGGCGCGGAAGGCCTGCTGTTCCCAGTGGCGCTGGAAGGCCATCCCGGCCAGGGCCTCTCCCCCAGGCTGGCCATAGGGCGCCAGATCCGCCTGGCCCACGGGCACGACCAGACCGCTGTTGGCATTGCGTTCCTGGCGGGAATGCTGGCTCATGCCATTGGTGACGACACAGCCTTCCTCCGAGGTGGCTCCCACCACCAGGCCGCCCGGACACATGCAGAAGCTGTAGACGCTGCGGCCGGCTGAGGCTTCCCCTTGGCAGTGGTGTACCAGCTTGTACTCCGCGGGGCCGAGCCGCGGGTGGCCGGCGGCCTCCCCCCAACGCGCCTGGTCGACCAGGGCCTGGGGATGCTCAATTCGCACCCCGACGGCAAAGGGCTTCGGCTCCATGGCCACCTCCAACGCGTGCAGCATCAGGAAGGTGTCGCGGGCGCTGTGGCCCGGCGCCAGCACCAGATGCCGGGTGGCGACGGCCGTGCCGTCGGCCAGGCGGACACCGGCCAGCTGTCGGTCGGTCCCCGGCTCCAGGAGCAGCTCCACCACGTGCTGGCCGAAGCGGACTTCACCGCCCAGGGCCTCGATCCGGGCCCGCAGCCCCCGCACCACCGTGGCCAGCTTGAAGGTTCCGATGTGGGGGTGGTGCAGGGTGAGGATGTCGGGGTCGGCCCCGGCCGCCACCAGCTCTTCGAGCACTTTGCGGATGTAGGCGGGCTCTTCACTCACCTGGCTGTAGAGCTTGCCGTCGGAGAAGGTCCCCGCGCCCCCCTCACCGAACTGGGCATTGGAGCCGGGATCGAAGCGGCGGCGGCCTTGCCAGAAGCCGAAGGTGTCTGCGGTGCGCTCTTTTACCACCTTGCCCCGCTCCAGCAGCAGGGGCCGCCAACCCATCTGGGCCAGCAGCAGGGCGGCGAAATAACCGCAGGGGCCGGCGCCCACCACCACCGGTCGCAGCGCCGGGCTCGTCCCCATGGCCCGGGCCACGGGGCGGTAGCGGCTGTCCGGGGTTGGTCGCAGATGGGGATCGCCGGCGAAGCGGCGCAGCAGGCGGCGCCGGGCGCCGCCCTCCAGTGCGAGGTCGAGGCAGTACACCAGGGAAATGGCCCCGCGCCGGCGGGCATCGACGCTGCGTTTCACCAGCTGGTGGCTGCGCAGTTCACCGGGCGCCAGCCCCAGCCGCTTGATGATGGCCGCCTCCAGATCGGCGGCGCTGTGATCGAGCGGCAACTTCAGCTCGCTGAGGCGCAGCACGGCCGGCGGAGGCATGGGTCTGTTGGCGTTCTAGGGCACGACGCCGCGGAAGGTGCCATGGTGGAAGTTGATCGAGGTTGGAGCCGGAGTTCTGATGGGTCTGGCTCACTGTCCCCTCTGCATGGGTCTGGCGGCGCTCTGCGTGGTGCGCTGCAGCGCCCACGGCCTGCTGCTCTGGCGCCTCTGGGCCCCACCCATGGGTGCCCCCTCAGTCGGGCTGCGTCAGGCTTCCTGCTGAGGCCGCAGCGTCCAGCTCGGCCTCCATGGCGGCGATGGCAATGCGGGTCGTTACGACCGCATCGGGGTTGAGGCTGATCGAGTCGATCCCTTCCTCCACCAGGAAACGGGCGAAGTCGGGGTAGTCGCTGGGGGCCTGGCCGCAGATGCCGATCTTGCGGCCACAGCGCCGGGCCGTGCGGATCGCCAGGCGGATCATCTCCTTGACCGTGGGATGCCGCTCGTCGAACAGGTCCGCCACCAGGGCGGAGTCCCGATCCAGTCCCAGGGTCAGCTGGGTGAGGTCGTTGGAGCCGATCGAGAAGCCATCGAAGCGCTCGGCGAAGGCTTCAGCACCGATCACGTTGCTGGGCAGCTCGCACATCACGTACACCTCCAGCCCGTCCTTTCCACGCACCAGTCCTTCGGCGGCCATCACGGCCAGCACCCGGTCCCCCTCCTCGGGGGTACGGCAGAAGGGCACCATTGGGATCACGTTGCCCAGGCCCATCGACTCGCGCACCCGGCGCAGGGCCCGGCACTCCAAGGCGAAGGCGGCGCGGAAGGCCGGCGCGTAGTAGCGCGACGCCCCCCGCCAGCCGATCATCGGGTTCTCCTCGGCGGGCTCGAAGGCCGACCCCCCCAGCAGTCGGGCGTATTCGTTGCTCTTGAAGTCGGAGAAGCGCAGGATCACCGGCCGGGGATGGAAGGCGGCGGCGATCCGGGCCATGCCCTGGCTCAGCAGGTCCACGTAGTAATCGGCCGGGTCGTCGTAGCCCACGACCAGCTCGGCGATGGCGGCCCGATCGGCCGCCGCCGTCACCCGTTCGGGCTGCAGCAACGCCATCGGGTGGACCCGGATGTGGTTGGCGATGATGAACTCCAAACGGGCCAGCCCCACTCCGTCGCAGGGGATCGAGGCCAGGTTGAAGGCCTCCTCGGGATTGCCCACGTTCATCAGGATCCTGGTGCGGGTGTCGGGCAGGTCGTCGATGGCCTGCTCCTCCACCCGGAAGGGCAGGGCCCCGCGGTACACATGGCCCACATCCCCCTCGCAGCAGCTGAGGGTGACGGTGTCGCCGTCGCCGATGCGGCTGGTGCCGTCGCCCGTGCCGACGATCGCCGTCAGGCCCATCTCACGGGCGATGATCGCCGCGTGGCAGGTGCGGCCCCCCTGGTCGGTGACCACACCGCTGGCCTTCCTCAGGATCGGCTCCCAGTCGGGGTCGGTGCGACGGGTGACCAGCAGGTCGCCGCTGCTGAACCGGGCGATCTCGCTGGGATCGTTGATCACCCGGGCCCGGCCGCTGCTCACCGAGGCACCGATGGCCCGGCCGCTGGTGATCTCCTCAGCTTGGTGCGGCTCCAGGTGCCAGCTGCGCAGCACCGCTCCGCCCCGGCGGGATTCCACCGTCTCCGGCCGGGCCTGGAGGATGAACAGCGCCCCGCTGAGGCCGTCCTTGGCCCATTCGATGTCCATCGGGGTGGGCACTCCCCGGCGCTCGCTGTAGTGGCGCTCGATCACGCAGGCCCAGCGCGCCAGGGTGAGGGCCTCGCCATCGCTGAGGGCGAAGCGCCGGCTGTCGTCCGGGGACACCGCTTCGTTGCGCACCGCCCGGCCATCGCCGCCGCTGGGGTCGGCGTAGACCATGCGCAGTGCTTTGCTGCCCAGCTGTCGGCTGAGGATCGGGGCGAAACCCTGCTCCAGGGTGGGCTTGAAGATCAGCCATTCATCCGGGTTCACGGCGCCCTGCACCACGTTTTCCCCCAGCCCGTAGGCGGCGGTCAGCAGCACGGCGTCGCGGAAACCGGTTTCGGTGTCGATGCTGAACATCACCCCGGAGCTGGCCAGGTCGGAGCGCACCATGCGCTGCACCCCGATCGAAAGGGCCACCTCCAGGTGATCGAAGCCGTGCTGCTGCCGGTAGGCGATGGCCCGATCGGTGAACAGGGAGGCATAGCAACGCCGGCAGGCTGCCAGCAGGGCCGCTTCCCCCTCAACGTGCAGGTAGGTCTCCTGCTGCCCGGCGAAGCTCGCCTCCGGCAGGTCCTCGGCCGTGGCGCTGGAGCGCACCGCCACGGCGGCAGGGACGCCGCAGGCCGCCATCTCGCCGGCCAGCTCCCGGTAAGCCGTCACGATCGCCTCCTTCAGGGGCGGCGGCAGTTCGGCCCCGCCCAGGAGTTCCCTGGCCCCCTGGCCGGCCGCCTGCAGGGCCGCCAGGTCGTTGGTGTCGAGCCCGTGGAGCAGGGTGGCGAGGGCGGGCCTGAGCCCGTTGGCCGTGATGAACAGGCGGTAGGCGGCGGCCGTGGTGGCGAAGCCTCCCGGCACCTGGACGCCCACAGGCCCCAGCTGCTGGATCATCTCCCCGAGGGAGGCGTTCTTGCCCCCCACCTCGGCGATGGATTCCAGGCCGACCTGTGCCAGGGGCACCACGAGCTGATCGGAGTTCCGCATCCCCTTCGCCCTGACTACACCAACTATGGGTCCGGGCCGGGTTCGGGCAGCAGCTGGGCCAGCAGACCGGCTCCCATCAGGAGCCCTCCCAGGGTGAGGGCCAGGCCACGGTTCGCGGCAGCGGGGCCCTCCATCCAGGTGCCGGCGGCCAGAAAGGCTCCACCGAGCAGCAGGGTGGGCACCAGCACGATGCCCTTGGCGGTGCGGTTGAGGCTCATGGGCAGGCCACCGCCTGCGCCAGGCCGGCCTCAATCAGGCCGGTGGCAATGTCGGCGCCACTGGAGAGCAGGCTCACCTGGGCCAGGAGCGTGCCGTCCCGCTGGCCCATGGGGTGCAGATTCACCTTGGTGCGACGGGGCAGGGCCTGGCGCAGCCAGGCGGTCGCCTCCGTCTCGTGGTTCGCCACCAGCTCCATGCAGGCCAGCTCCACGGCGTAGCTGCGGTTTCCATCACCCACCTGGAGCAGCGTTCCACTACGCACCTGAAACACCTCCGCCGCCGCCGCCGCTCCGGGCCAGAGCAGCAGGAGGGCCAGCAGGACCCCGACCAGGGTCAGAGTTTGGCGCCGCAACTGGGACAGAAGAGGTGGGCGCTGGCCGTGGTGCTGCCGCAGGCGTTGCATTGACGGATCGTATCGATGGCGAGTTCGGGATGGCTGGGCAGACCCACCATCTGGGCGTTGCTGGCTCCTGGGGGAACCATCGGGTAGCAGTTCTCGTTGCGTCGGACGCGCACATCGACGAACACCGGACCGGGGTGGGCCAGGGCTTCAGCGAGGCCGGAGCGCAGCTGGGCCCGGTCGGTGATGCCGATGCCCTTGACCCCGAAGGCCTCGGCCAGGGCGGGAAAGTCGGGCATGCCTCCAGTCATCTCGGAACTGGAATAGCGCTCTTCGTAGAAGCTCTCCTGCCACTGGCGCACCATGCCCTGCCAGCCGTTGTTGATGACCACCACCTTCACCGGCAGCTGGTACTGGCTGAGGGTGCCCAGTTCCTGGATGTTCATCAGGATGCTGGCGTCGCCGGCCACGCAGATCACCCGTTCGTCGGGGAAAGCCGTCTGGACGCCCATGGCGGCAGGCATGCCGAAGCCCATGGTGCCCAGGCCGGCACTGCTGATCCAGCGACGGGGTCCGTTGCGCAGGAACTGGGCCGCCCACATCTGATGCTGGCCCACATCGGTGGTGTAGAAGGCCTCAGGGGCCAGCTCCCTCAGGGCGATGACCACTTCCTGGGGGGCAATGTCCCCGGTGGGCTGGGGAATCACCAGGGGGTAGTGGTGTTTCCAGGTGTCGATGCGCTCCAGCCAGGCGTCGGTGCGCCGGTTGGAGCTTTCGCCGACCGAGGCCTGCAGCAGGGCCTCAAGGGCCAGGCGGACATCGGACACGACCGGCACCTCGGGCACCCTGTTCTTGCCCACTTCGGCCGCATCGATGTCGATGTGGATCACCTGGGCCCGGGGGGCGAAGCTGTCCAGTCGGCCGGTGACCCGGTCATCGAAGCGAGCCCCGACGGCGATCAGCAGATCGCACTCGGTGACGGCGAAATTGGCATAGGCGGTGCCATGCATGCCCAGCATGCCCACCGCCAGAGGGTGGTTCTCGTCGAAGGCCCCCTTGCCCATCAAGGTGGTGGTGACGGGCAGACGGAACCGCTCCGCCAGCTGGTGCACCTCCGCGTGAGCGTCGGAGGCGATGGCGCCGCCCCCCACATACAGGAGCGGGCGGCGGGCCTGGCGGATCAGGTCCAGGGCCGCCCGTATCGCCTCCGGCCTGGGGGCCGGCGGACGCTTGAAGCCGGAGGGGACAGCCGACCCCGGAGCCACCGGTGTGTAGTCAAATTCCTCGGCACCCACATCCTTGGGCACGTCGATCAGCACCGGGCCGGGGCGGCCGCTGGCGGCGATCAGGAAGGCTTCCGCCACGATGCGGCCGATGTCGGCGGGATCGCGCACCACCCAGGAGTGTTTGACGATCGGCAGGGTGATGCCGAAGATGTCGGTTTCCTGGAAGGCATCGGTGCCGATCGCAGCCCGGGGCACCTGCCCGGTGATCACCACCATCGGCACCGAATCCATCTGGGCGGTGGCGATGCCGGTGACCAGGTTGGTGGCGCCGGGGCCGGAGGTGCCGAAGCAGACACCCACCTTCCCGGTGGCACGGGCGTAGGCATCGGCGGCATGGGTGCCGCCCTGCTCGTGACGCACCAGGATGTGCTTCAGCCAGCCCCGGGATTCGGCCTTGTGGAGCTCGTCGTAGATGGGCAGGATCGCCCCGCCCGGATAGCCGAAGATGTGCCTTACACCATGGCGGTGCAGGGCATCCATCAGGGCATAACCCCCACTCACCCGCCTCGGAACCGACGCCTCAGGAGCCATTTCAGGGGCTGAAGGGGCGGCTATGGGCCCTGCGGCGGCTGTGTGCCCTGCGGCGGCTGTGGCGGTGGAAAGGGGCGTGAGCGTCACGGCGGCGGCTGGGGACTGGCGAGGGGGGAGGGGGTCGTCAGGTTGGAAGACCGGAAGCCCCGGACGGCATCGAGCCGGGCAACGGTCTGGACACCATCAGCGGAAGACACCCAGGTTAGGTCGCTGCAGGGGAATTGGGTTGCGCTGGCGGCGGCTCTCCGCCATGGCCCGCAACACGCGGGCCGGGTCCATCCAGGCGCCCCGGTAGCGCAGGCCCCAGTGCAGGTGGGGGCCGGTGGTGCTGCCCGTCAGGCCGACGTGGGCGATCACCTGGCCGGTGGCCACCCGCTGGCCGACCCGCAGCAGGACGTTGCCGCTGCGGTAGACGCCGTTGCCGGCCTGGCCACTGAGGTGGCAATAGATGTGCTCGTAGCTGCCGGAGCGGATCACCAGTCCGTTGCCGCAGCCGCCATCGACGATCACTTCACTCACCGTCCCTGTCCACCAGCTGCGGATCGGTGATCCCAGGGGGGCGGCGATGTCGATGCCGTAGTGGGGCCGTACGTCGCCGCTGAGGGGGTGGGAGCGCATGCCGAAACCGCTCGTGTAGCCGGCGAAGCTGGCCACCGGAAAGGCCCCCCGGCTCCAGAGGCTGGCGTTGCGGGCTTCGGCGGGCAGACCCTGGCTGCTCAGGCCCAGGGTCGCCGCCATCAGCAGCGACCGGCCCCGCAGGCGGTGACGCCTGGGGCGATCAGAGCAGTCCGAGGGCATGAAGTGGGCCTTGACCGGTGAGCAATTCCAGCAGAAAAGCGGAAAAACCGACCATGGCCAGTCGGCCGTTCCACACCTCGGAGCTGTTGTTCCAGCCCCAGGCCCATTTGTCCTGGGGGTAGAGCTTCACCTTCTTGGGCAGTTGGGCCGCCATGTCGAGGTTCACCTCCGGGCCGGCCATGGCCTCGTGCACCAGGTCGGCGAGGCCCTGGATGAAGGTGGGATCGGTGTCGAGGGCGGGCACCCGACGGAAGTGGGTGATGCCGGCTTCGGTGGCGATCTCCCGGTACTCGATGTCGATCTCCTCAAGGGTCTCGATGTGCTCGCTGACGAAGCTGATCGGCACCACCACCAGCTCCTTGACGCCCTGCTCGCCCAGCTCCCGCAGGGCATCCTCGGTGTAGGGCTTGAGCCATTCCACCGGCCCCACCCGGCTCTGGTAGGCGAGGGTGGAGGGGTTGGCATGGCCCAGCATCTCTTGCAGTCGCTGGATGACCAGAGCGGCGCAGCCCTCGATCTCCTGCTGATACGGATCGCCCGCTTCCTCCACGTAGCTCTTGGGCACTCCGTGGGCGCTGAAGAAGATGTGGGCTGACTCCGGCGTGCCGGAGGCGCGCACTTCCCGGGCGATCAGCCCGGCCATGGCGTTGATGTACCCCGGATGGTCGTACCAGCTGCGGATGCAGCGGATCGGTAGCCGCCGGAAGGCCGGGTCGGCCTGGCGCAGCCGCTGCAGTTCGCGAAAGCTGGAGCCGCTGGTGCTGATCGAGAAATGGGGGTAGAGGGGGAGCACCACCACCTCTTCCACACCGTCGGCCTTGATGTCGCCCACGGCCGATTCGGTGAAGGGATGCCAGTAGCGCATCGCCACATAGCTGGTGGCGTCGACACCTTCCTGGCGCAGGCGGCTCTGCAGCTCCCTGGCCTGCTGTTCGGTGATGCGGCGCAGGGGAGAACCGCCGCCGATCGAGCGGTAGGCCTCCTTGGATTTGCCGCTGCGCAGGGTGCTGATCAACCAGGCCAGCGGCTTCTGCAGCGCCGGCGTGGGCAGACGAATGATCTCCGGATCGGAGAACAGGTTGTAGAGGAAAGGCCCGACATCCTCGATCCGTTCCGGACCGCCGAGGTTCAGCAGCAGCACGCCGACCCTGGCCATGCCTTCGATCCGAAAGGCTGAGCGTAACGCCGCCTCCCCACCGGCGGGCGCCAGCCAGGTCACCGAACCGCACCCTGGCGGCCATGGGATGGCACGGGTAGGTTCCGGCTGAGCTCCATGCTTGCCGCGCCATCGCCCTGGCTGCCCTGCCATCGCCAGCCGCTTCCGATTCGGGCGCCACCTCGGACGCCGACCCGGCAGCACTGGTGCGGCAGGAGAATCAGCGTCTGGCGTCCTCGGGCACCAGCCTGCGCCTGGAGATCCGTCAGCAGCGGCTGGGCTTGCGCGGCCCCCTGCCTTGCCCGCAGGGCACGGCGGCGCAGCCGGTGCAGCGGATCAGCCTGGGGCTGCCGGCCACCAGCGCCGGTGTGGCCGCCGCCCTCGAGCAGCTCAAGCGGGTGCGGCAGGCGCTGGAGCAGGGCAGCTTCAGCTGGGAGCCCTGGCGCCGGCGCCCGTCCACCAAGACAGCCCAGACGTCAGTCCCGAAGGTGGCGCCCCCATCCCCGCCGGAAACCTCCTCTGAGGCCGGGGAACTGCGGCCGCTGCTGGCCGGTTTCGAGGCCGCCTTCTTCGCCGATCCCCGCCGCCGCCGCCGGCCCGCGGGCAGCCGCAGCACCTGGAGCGGTGCCTACCGGCCCTACCTGCGGCGTCTTGAGGCGGTGGCCGCCGGGGCCCATGGGGCTACGGCTGTGGAGGCCACCCTGCTGGAGCGGGTGCTGGAGACCTACCCCCTGGCCAGCCGCAGCCGCCAGCAGTGCGGCATCGCCCTGGGGGCTTTGGCCCGCCACCTGCAACTGCCGCTGCCGTCCGACTGGAGCGAGCGCAGTGGCGGCTACGGCCTGCACGTGGCCCGCTTCCGGGGCCTGCCCAGCGATGCCCGCATCCAGGAGCTGGTGGCGGCCATCCCCAATCCCCGCTGGCGCCTGGCCTACGGCCTGATGGCCACCTACGGCCTGCGCAATCACGAGGTTTTTTTCTGTGATCTTTCTGCCCTGGCGCCCGGGGGCGACAGGGTGCTGCGGGTGCTGCCCACCAGCAAGACTGGCGAGCATCAGGTGTGGCCGTTCCAGCCCGACTGGGTGGAGCGCTTTGGCCTTGAGAGCCTGGCCGAGGGCGACGGAAGGCTGCCCCAGGTCTGCACCGATCTGCGCCGCACCACCCTGCAGCAGGTGGGCCGGCGGGTGGCGGAGCAGTTCCGCCGCTACGGGCTGCCGATCACCCCCTACGACCTGCGCCATGCCTGGGCCGTGCGCACCATCCACATCGGTCTGCCCGACACGGTGGCCGCCCGGATGATGGGCCACTCGGTGGCGATCCACACCCGCACGTACCACCACTGGATCACGCGGCGCGACCAGCAGCAGGCGGTCGACACCGCCCTGGCACGCCTGCGGGCCTCCTGAGGCCAGGGGCCGCCCGGGGCGTTCGGGGTTCCGCCAGAGTGCGCCAAACGGAACCGGCTCCCATGACGGCGATCGCCTCCACGACCCCAGCCGCGGCAGACGGGGCGCTGGCCCTGGATCGCCAGGCCGAAGAGCTGGGCCCGGGGGGCGACCTGGCCCCCGAGGTCGACCAGGAGGCCTATCGGCGCCGTATGCAGCGCCGCCGGGAGGTGCAGCAGCAGCGGGTGGGGGAACGCAACCTGGAGAAGGGCCTGGTGCTCGTTTTCACCGGCGACGGCAAAGGCAAGACCACCGCCGCCCTGGGCCTGGTGCTGCGCACCCTGGGTCATGGCGAGAACGTGGCGGTGGTGCAGTTCATCAAGGGGGGCTGGCAGCCGGGCGAGGCCCGGGCCCTGGAGCGTTTCGGCGACGCGCTCCACTGGCATGCCCTGGGCGAGGGGTTCACCTGGGAGACCCAGGACCGGGAGCGGGACCGCCAGCTGGTGCAGAGCGCCTGGGAGCGCTCCCGCGCCTACCTCGCCGCCGCCGATCGCAAGCTGGTGGTGCTCGATGAGATCAACGTCGCCCTCAAGCTCGGCTATCTCGACCCTGACCAGGTGCTGGCAGGACTCGCCCTGCGCCCGCCGCTGACCCATGTGGCCCTCACCGGTCGTGGCGCCCCGGCGGCCCTGCTGGAGCGCGCCGACCTGGTCACCGAGATGAAGGCGGTGCGCCATCCGTTCCGGGAGCAGGGGGTGAAGGCCCAGGCGGGCATCGAGTTCTGACGCTGGCTGGGGCGAGTGCGATCAGCCCAGGTCGGCCCGCAGCCGGGCCAGGCTGCAGACCAGCACCGACAGCCCGCTGACCAGCAGGGCGCGGTGCACTTCGGGTTGGCCCCAGAAGCCGGGGCTGTCGCTGGCCCGATCCATGGCCGAGAGCGTCAGGCGGGCCATCACATCGCTGCTGCGAGGTCCGGGCTGGTCGACGGGCATGGCGATGCTCCTTTGGGGCAGTGAAGCGGGTGACGGTGAGGCGGGCAACCTGGTGGTGCTGCGGGGAGGGTTGCTACTGTTCGGCCGATCGCATGAGTCGATGGCCTACAGGCGCGTTCTCCTCAAAATCAGCGGTGAAGCGCTGATGGGGGGCCAGGGTTATGGGATCGATCCCGCCATCGTCCAGTCGATCGCCACCGATGTGGTTGAGGTGGTGGCCGGGGGTACCGAACTGGCGATCGTCGTCGGTGGCGGCAACATTTTTCGGGGGCTGAAGGGCTCGGCGGCGGGGATGGACCGGGCCACGGCCGATTACGTGGGCATGCTGGCCACGGTGATGAATGCCATCACGCTGCAGGATGGCCTCGAGCGCGCCGGTGTGCCCACCCGCGTCCAGAGCGCCATCTCCATGCAGGAGGTGGCCGAGCCCTACATCCGCCGCCGGGCCATCCGGCACCTGGAAAAAGGGCGGGTGGTGATCTTCGGGGCTGGCTGCGGCAACCCCTTCTTCACCACCGATACCACCGCCGCCCTGCGGGCCGCTGAGATCAATGCCGACGTGATCTTCAAGGCCACAAAGGTGGATGGCGTCTACGACAAGGACCCCGCCAAGCATGCCGATGCGGTCCGCTACGAAACCCTCACCTTCCTCGATGTGCTCAGCGGCGAGCTCGAAGTGATGGACAGCACCGCCATCGCCCTGTGCAAGGACAACGCGATCCCGATCGTGGTCTTCGACCTGTTCGGCTCGGGCAACATCGCCAGAGCGGTCGCCGGTGAGCCCATCGGCACCAGCATCGTGCCGGCGCCCCCCCGCTGACCCTCACCCTCCCCGCCTTTCCCCTGCCATGGATCTCGAAGCCAGCATGCGCAAGTCGGTGGAAGCCACCCAGCGCACCTTCAACACCATCCGCACCGGTCGGGCCAACCCCTCCCTGCTCGACAAGCTGAGCGTCGAGTACTACGGGGCCGACACGCCCCTCAAGTCGCTGGCGACGATCTCCACCCCCGACGCCCAGACGATCCAGATCCAGCCCTTTGACCGGGGTTCCATGGCGCTGATCGAGAAGGCGATCGCCATGAGTGATCTCGGCCTGACCCCCAACAACGATGGCCGCCTGATCCGCATCAACATCCCGCCCCTCACCGAGGACCGCCGCAAGGAGTTCTGCAAGCTCGCGGCCAAGTACGCCGAGGAGGGCAAGGTGGGTCTGCGCAACCTCCGCCGCGAGGGCGTCGATCGCATCAAGAAGCTGGAGAAGGAGGGTGAGCTCTCCGAGGACCAGAGCCATGACGAGCAGGAGAAGGTCCAGAAGCTGACCGATCGCTACATCGCCGAGCTGGAGAAGAAGCTGGCGGAGAAGGAAGCCGACATCCTCAAGGTGTGAGCCAGACCGCCCATGCCGATGTGATCGTCGTGGGCGCCGGCGCCGCCGGCGGCGCAGCGGCGTTCCATCTGGCGGCCCGTGGCCGCCGGGTGATTCTGTTGGAGGCCCAGGCCCCGGGACGCTCCAAACCCTGTGGCGGTGGCATGGCGGCCTCGGTGCAGGGCTGGTTCCCCTTCGATCTGGCGCCCACGGTGGATCAGGTGATCCGCCGGGTTCGCTTCACCTGGTGCCTGGAGGATCCGGTGACGGCGGAGCTGCCCGGTGCGGCCCCCTTCTGGATCGTGCGCCGCAGCGTGCTCGATGCCTTCCTGGCGGACCAGGCCGTCCAGGCGGGCGGCGACCTGCGCCATGGCTGCAGGGTCGAGCGGATTGAGCGCGGTGCCGATGGTCTCTGGGAGGTGTCGGGTCCTGGGCAGGGGCCGCTGCGGGCCAGGGCCGTGGTGATCGCCGATGGCTCCGCCTCCCGTTTTGCGGCGCCCCTCGGCCTGGGCCCCCCCCGTCCCCGCTTCGCGGCCACGGTTTCGGTGGAGGTGGCGGCGGATCCCGACCCCGCCGACATGGCCCGCTTTGAGTTCGGCCTGGTGCACCACGGCTTCTGCTGGGTGTTCCCACGCCAGGGGGGCTACAGCATCGGGGTGGGCACCTTCGTCGGCCAGCAGGAAGCCGATAGCGAGGCGGTGCTCTCCGCCCTGCTGCCCAGCCTGGGGTTGCCAGCGGCCGCCGGCGAGCGACGCCATGGCCAGCTGCGGCTCTGGAATGGCCACCATGCCCTGCACGGGCCTGGCCTGGTGGCCGTTGGCGACGCGGCCTCGCTCTGTGATCCCTTCCTGGCCGAGGGCCTGCGCCCGTCCCTGCTGAGTGGCTGCGAAGCGGCGGCGGCCCTCGACCTGTGGCTGGACGGGGATGGCCTGGCCCTGGAGCACTACAGCCTGCGCATGCGCGAGGCCTGGGGCGATTCGATGGCCTGGGGCAAACGCATCGCCCAGGTGTTCTACCGGGTGCCGCGGGTGGGCTACCAGCTCGGCATCAAGCGGCCCACCGCCCCCCAGCGCATCGCCCAGATCCTCTCCGGCGAGATGGGCTACGGGGAGATCGCCCAGCGGGTGATCCGGCGCCTGCTGTTCCAGCGGGGCTGAGGCCACTCCCCAGCCCTGCGTCTGGTGTGTCCAGCCTCAGTTGCGGGTCACGCCCTTGAGGTCCCGCAGGCGCTGGTCGATGGAGCCCAGCAACTCAAGGGCGAACATGGGCGCCTCCTGGACGGCGAACAGGAACTTCTCACGGTTCATGACCAGCAGCTTGCAGGCGGTGAGCGCCGTGGCTTTGCCGTAGCGGCGGTGTTCCGCTGTGACCAGGGCGCCAGCTCCGAAAACGTCACCGGCCTGGATGTCCTCGTGACCGGCATCGGCGTTCCAGCTCAGGCGCACCGTTCCCTCCAGCAGACCGAACATGGAGTCACCGGCTTCCCCGGACTGGAAGATGATCGATCCGGCCTCGACGTCCCTCACTTCACCTTTGGCGGCGAGGGCGCGCATGGTGTCGAGGGCATGGACGGTGTGGGCCATTCGTCAGTGGAAAGGAGATCCATCCTTGCCCATCAAGGTGAACATCCGATCAAGGAATGGGGCGGAGATCGGACGTTCAGCGGCTGATGGCCAGCGGCGCTCCCAGGCCGCCGCGCACATCTTCCGGCGCCAGGCGGCCGTCGTTGTCAGTGTCGAGGGCATCGAAGACGGCATCGCTGCCGAGCCACTCCTCGCGGGTGATGCAGCCATCACCGTCGAGATCGTTGAGCAGGAAAATTTCGTGCACCGCGTGGGTGAAGGCGGCTCCGCCCTCGATCACCGCCAGACGATGGGCCAGCTGGCCTTCCAGAGTCTCGATGGCTTTGGAGAAACCGCGGATGCCTTCGTCGAGCTTCTCGCTGGCCATGGGGTCAGCGTCCATCATGCGGCGGAAGGCGGCCTCGTCGACGTGGATCTTGGCCTCGCTGGCGCCCGGATGGGCGGCGTCGAGACGCCGTTCCAGGTGGTCCTCGCTCTGACGCAGCTGGTCCATCAGGCCAGGGGAGATGGTCAGCAGGTCGCAGCCCGCCAGTTCAATGATCTCGTCGAGGTTGCGGAAGCTGGCGCCCATCACCTCGGTGCCGTAGCCGTGGGTCTTGAAGTAGTTGAAGATCCGCGTGACCGAGAGCACGCCGGGATCCTCCGCCCCGGGATAGCTGTCGCGACCGGTGGATTTCTTGTACCAGTCGAGGATCCGCCCCACAAAGGGGGAGATCAGGGTGATGCCCGCCTCGGCGCAAGCCACGGCCTGGGAGAAGCCGAATAGCAGCGTGAGGTTGCAGTGGATCCCTTCGCGCTCAAGAACCTCCGCCGCCTTGATGCCCTCCCAGGTGGAGGCGATCTTGATCAGGACGC
This sequence comes from Cyanobium sp. Aljojuca 7A6, assembly GCF_024346455.1. Classification (GTDB taxonomy): domain Bacteria; phylum Cyanobacteriota; class Cyanobacteriia; order PCC-6307; family Cyanobiaceae; genus Cyanobium. The sequence continues at coordinate 202,221 of NZ_JAGQCY010000001.1, read as the reverse complement.
GGTCGGGTCCGATGCCGGCCTGGGCGTAAAGGCCGATCAGCTTGCGGGCCTTGGTGATCGTGGCCTCGGTGTCGTAGCTGAGGCGGGCATCCACCTCCGTGGAGACCCGGCCAGGAACGATCTTGAGGATCTCCTTGCCGAAGGTGACGCTGATCTCATCGATGGCCTCCCGCACCACGTCCTCGGCCGGGGCCTCCCTGCCGATCACCTCACGGGATTCGCGCAGAGAGCGGTCGATCAGCTCCTGATAGGCCGGAATCTGGGCGGCGGCCAGGATCAGGGACGGGTTGGTGGTGGCATCCCGCGGCGTGAACTGGCGGATCGCCTCAATGTCGCCGGTGTCGGCCACGACCACGGTCATGGCGGCCAGTTGTTCGAGAAGGTTGGCCATCGTGGAACGGTGTCGGGCGCGATGTCTTCTGGAACCGACGCTAGCCGTGCTCCCCCGGGGACAGGCACCAGGGTTGTGGGAATGAGGACAAGGCTCGGTCTCAGGACGGTGTGGCTGTCCTGGTTACCCTGGCGATCGGCCGGCTGGGAGGCACCTTCTCGATGACGAGCAGGGCTTCGGCGATCTGGCGAGCCGCCGGCAGGGCCACGGTGGAGCCGTAGGCGTTGCTGCCTTGGGGCTCGTCCACCACCACCAGGACCACATAGCTCGTAGCGACCCCGGGCAGGATCGCCACGAAGCTGCAGATCCTGGCCCCGGGGATGTACACGCCGTTGCGGGCCTTCTGGGCGGTGCCCGTCTTTCCGGCGATGCGATAGCCGGGGATCTTCATCCCCTTGCCATTCTCCACCACCGTTTCCATCCAGTTGACGACGGTGCGGGTGACAGCCGGATCCAGCATCTGCACCCCCGTAGGGCTGGTGGCGCTGGCGAGGGCATCGCCGGAGCGCAGGCCGCGGGTGATGTGGGGGCTCACGAGCTTGCCGCCGTTGGCGAGCATGCCGTGCAGCTGCAGCAGCTTGAGGGGGGTGAGGGAGAAGCCCTGGCCGAAGGCGGCGACCGCCGGCTCAATCGGCGCCGAAGTGAATTCGCTGCGGCTCTTGAGCTGGCCGGCCACGGCCCCGGGCAGATCGGTGTCGGGCATCTCGTCGATGCCGAAAGCCCGCAGCCAATGCCAGAAGCGCTCCCGCTTCACCTGTGACATGGCCTTCACCATGGCCACGTTGCTGGAGACCTGCAGCACCGTGGGGAAATCGATCAGGCCGTTGGCGCGGCGGTCGTGGTTGAAGATCGGCCAGCCGCCGATGCTCAGCTGCCCCACGTCGTTCACTTTGTCGCCGGGGCGAATCGCCTTCTCCTGCAGGGCCAGGGCCAGATTGATGGGCTTGAAGGTGGAGCCTGGCTCGTAGAGATCCTGCACCGACCATTCGCGGAACAGGCCGGGGTTGAAGCTCCAGAACTTGTTGGGGTCGTAGCTGGGGGTGGAGGCGAGGGCCAGGATTTCACCGTTGCTGGCATTCATCACCAGGGCGGCACCCTGCTTGGCCTTCCATTGCTTCACCTGCTTGCCCAGCGCCTGCTGGGCCACCTGCTGCAGGCGGGCATCAAGGGTGAGCTGCAGGCGCAGGTCGTCGCCGTAGAGCGACCCGGCCTGAAGACCATCAGGCAGGGGGGTGCCGTCGGCGCCGCGGCGCATGCTCATCGTCACCTCCTGGCGACGCAGGTCCCTGTCGCGGCTCTGCTCCAGACCGGCCTGGGCGACCCGCTCCAGGTTGAGGAAGCCGACCACATTGGCGAACAGCTGACCCTGGGGGTAAACCCGTTGCGGGTACGCCTCCAGATCGATGCCGCTGATGCCGAGCTCGCGCACCCGATGGGCCGTTTCCGGATCAAGGCCGGTGGCGAGCTTGACGCCGCTGCGGCGGCTGCCGATGCGCTGCAGCATCTCGCCGGGCGGCCGTGCCAGCACCGTCGACAGCTTCCTGACGATGTCGGCGGGGGGGCGAATCTCCTGGGGTTCGTCGCCGGGGATGTTGAAGTAGCGCGGATGGGCCCAGAGGGTGAACCGCTCCTCATCAAGGGCCACCAGCCGGCCCATCCGGTCGACGATGGTGCGCCGTTTGCCGATGGGGGTGATCGCCTGGGTCTGGATGGCCCTGGCCCTGGCCTGCAGGGCCGGCGCCTGCACCACCTGCAGCCAGGCCAGGCGACCCGCCAGCCCGACCAGGGCGGCGCAGAGCAGCAGATAGACCGCCAGCATCCGTCCGGCGGGGATCGGCTGGATCTCCACCACCCGTCGCGTTGCCGTTCCCTTGACCCGGCGTCCGCTGCCCGTGCCGGAGGCGGCCTGGCTGCCGGAGTCACCGGACTTGGAACGGAACGGGGAAGGCATCAATAGCCGGCCGGAATGGCGCGCAACTGGAAGCCGGCGAGCAGGGGCAGGGAGGCGCGGGGGCGGCTGCTGTGGGGCTCCGGCAGGTGGATGAGCTTTTCACTGCTGGTGGGCTCCAGCAGTCCGGGCCGCCGGACCAGGCTGAGATGGTGCTGCTCAAGCAGGGCGGAGGACTCCTGCATGCGGTGCTCAAGGGTCTTGGAGGCCTGCAACTGGGCGAAGCTGTAGGCCCACTGGTTCTGCCAGTGGAGGGTGAGGGCACTCAGGCCAAGCATGGAGAGTCCCAGTCCCACCAGGGCGCCGCTGCTGATCCGATGCAGGCCGGCCAGCCAGGGCGCCTGACGTTCGATCTTCCGCGCCGAAAGCGACCCCTCGATCAGATGGAGGGGCCTCAGTCTTGGCAGGGGGTTCTGGCTGCGTGGGGCGGGAGAGGCGGCCAATGGACCTGGGAGGCACTGCGCAAGTGAACCACCCCTGGGGGGTGGCAGCAAGCGGTGTCAGTCGGCGAGAAAGAGGAGATTCATGAAGGTCAGCCCGTTCCAGAGGGCATGCATCAGGACGGCGGAGCCCAGTCGGCCGCTGCGCCAGCGCAGCCAGCCGAGGCCGAGGCCCAGCACGAACAGCGGCGCCAGCTCCGCCAGGCTCAGGTGGGCGATCGCGAACACGGCCGCACTGAGGATCACAGCTCCGGCGCCACCGAGCCTCTGAGCCGCTACCGGTAGCAAGACACCCCGGAAGAGAACCTCCTCAAACAGGGGGGCCACCACGAGGGCGGTGAAGGCGAAACAGGCCAAGGCGAGGGGATCGGCGCTGGTCAGCACGAGCTCCAGCAGCGGATTGCTGCCCCCGGGGTCGCTCCAGAACCGGTCGATGACCCAGCTGGAGGCGGTCACCACCGGCAGCACCATCAACAGGCTGACGATGGCAGCGCTGAAGGCGGACCCGGCCGGCCGCCACTTCCACTGCAGCCAGCCCCCCGCTGGCCTTGGGGTCCGGCGCGGCAGCATCAGCGCGAGCAGCAGCAGCGGCACGGCCATCAGGGCTGCGTAGAGCACCAGCACCTCGAGGCCCTGGCTGAGGGCTCTGGAGACGGAAAGGCTCTGCAGGGCAATCTGGAGCGGTGGCTGCACCAGGAGCGGCACAACAACTTCGCCGAGCACGACGAAACCACCGGCGATCAGCAGGGTCACATCGACCAGGCTCAGGGGCGGACCCAGCAGCGGTGGAGCGGCGGGCAGCCGTTGCCGCCAGGCCATCCAGCCCTGCCGTAACAGCAGGGCAACCCCCGCCAGCAGAAACAGCGCCGGCAGGATGGTCACCGCCACCAGCATCAGCAGCAGCCGCACGGAACGCTCCTCCGCCGGGCAGTCCCCCTGGCCCCCGGGGAGCTGTTCGCAGACCAGCTGCTGCACCATCAGGGGCGCCGACCAGGGGGCCAGCAACTGCTGCCGCCGCTGGGCGTCCACCGGCCGCCCGTTCAGCAGCGCTTCGATCAGCGGACGCCGCACGGCGTCGACCTGGGTCGCCAGTTGCCGCAGATCCGTGTCATCGATCAACGCCGCCGGGGCCGCTTCGGAGCGTTCCAGCAGGGCGAGTTCAAGGCGTCGCAAGGCCAGGGGGGGCTCCTCGGAGGCCTCCAGCTGCCGCCTCAGTTCCTGCTTCAGGTCCTGGCGTGGGGCCTCCCCGGACAGAACCGGTCGCAGGCCCGGCGGGACGGCCTCGGCCGCCAGGGCCCCCAGTTCCAGCTGGCGCAGGCTGAGGGAATCCACCACCGACGGCCGCTCCAGGCTGTCGATCAGCCCCCCCAGCCACAGCAGGGCGCAGAGGGCCAGGCTGAGCAGAGCCAGCAGGGATTTCCAGCCTGGCGGTGCGGTGGGGGGTCCGGATCGGGAAGGGGTTCCGTTCAACCGGACCACCTCGGGCGGCAATGGCAGCTGATTCTCCCCTGTCCCTGTCCCTGGCCCCCGTCCTGACACCCTGCCCTGACGACGCCCCGCTCCCATACGATGGCCGGGCCTGCGCCACAAGCACCTTGCCCCTTCGCATCGTGCTGGTCCGCCATGGGCTGAGCAGCTTCAACCTGGAGCACCGCATCCAGGGCCGAGACGACCTCTCCAACCTCACCGAGGAGGGGCAGCTCCAGGCCCGTCGCACCGGAGAAGCCCTGGCGGAGCTCGCCTTCAACGCCGTCTACTGCTCCCCCCTGCAGCGGGCCAGCGCCACGGCAGCGGCTTTGCTGGCCAGCCATGGCACCCCGCTGAGCCCGCTCTACGACGACGACCTGCTGGAGATCGACCTGGCCCCCTGGAGCGGCCTGCTGCGCAGCGAGGTGCGGGCCCTCGACCCGGAACAGGAGCGCCGCTGGCGCGAAGCCCCCGAGACCATGGAGCTGCAACGCAGCGACGGCAGCCGTTTTCTGCCGGTGCCGGAGCTGCTGGAGCAGGCGGGACATTTCGCCGATCGGCTGCTGGCGCGCCACGGCGACGACGCCACCGTGCTCGTGGTGGCCCACAACGCCATCCTGCGCTGCCTGGTGCTGCATCTCCTCGGCCTGCCGGCCAGTCGTTTCCAGCGACTGAGGCTGGACAACGCCTCCATTTCCGTGCTCAACCTGGTCCACGGCGAGGGGAGGTGCCCGTCGGTTCAGATCGAGTCCCTCAACGGCACGTCCCACCTGGGTGCCCCCCTGCCGCCAGCGGCTGCGGGCTGCCGGCTGCTGCTGGTGCGCCACGGCGAGACCGACTGGAACAGGGAGGGGCGTTTCCAGGGCCAGATCGACATCCCGCTCAATCCCCATGGCCTGGCCCAGGCCGAGGCGGCGCGGTCCTTTCTGGCCCCAATCGCGCTGCAGCGGGCCTACAGCAGTGACATGGCCCGCCCGCTGCGCACCGCTGAGGTGATCCTGAGCTCCCATCCCGGCGTGCCCCTCACCACGAGCCGGGGGCTGCGGGAGATCGGCCACGGCCTCTGGGAGGGCCGTCTGGAGAGCGAGATCGCCGCCGGCTGGCCCGATCTTCTGGCCGCCTGGAAGCGCAGCCCCGAAACGGTCCAGATGCCCGAGGGCGAGACCATCGGCGAGGTCTGGGACCGGTCGCTGACAGCCTGGAACCGCATCGCCGCCGGGCTGGGGCCCGAGGAGACGGCCCTGGTGGTCGCCCATGATGCGGTTAACAAGACGATCCTCTGCGCCTTGCTCGGTCTCTGCCCCGCTGACATCTGGACCGTGAAGCAGGGGAACGGCGGTGTCACGGTGATCGACTATCCCCGTGGAGCAACGGCAGCGCCGGTGGTGACCGCCCTCAACCTCACGGCCCATCTGGGGAGCGTGATCGACCGCACGGCCGCCGGCGCCCTGTAGCCGGCCCATCCCCCCCGAGGCCCCTGCCATGGTCCGTCAGCTGCTGATCCGCGGGGTGACTCTGCTGGAAGCCCCAGGCCAGCCGCCGCGGCGGGCCGACGTGCTGCTGGAGGAGGGCGCGCTGGTGGCGATTGACCCGGATCCGGCCGCGGTGTCGGGGGGGGCCTGCGCGACGGCCGACGGCGGGGGGTGCTGGCTCGGCCCCGCGCTGGTGGATCCCCACAGCGTGCTGGAGGAGCCGCTGCAGGGGCAGGCCGAAACCCTGGCCAGCCTTGGCGAGGCCGCTGCCAGCGGTGGCTACGGCACCGTGGCCCTGCTGCCCTGGGCCCCCACCTGGCGGGACCGGCCCGAGCGGCTGCGCTGGAGCTGGCCCGCACCCCTGCAGCTGCTGGTCTGGGGCAGCTTCAGCGTCGATGGCCTCGACCGGGAGCTGGCGCCCCATGCCGATCAGCTGGCCGCCGGCGCCTGCGGTCTGGCGGCCGGGGCGAGCCTGCCGCCGATCGACCTGCTGGAGCGGGGCCTGAGGCTGGCTGAGATGGGGGATCGGCCGGTGCTGCTGCCGCCGCGGGACGGATCCCTGGCCCAGCGGGGCTTCGTGCGGGAGCGGGTGGAGGCCCTGCGGGCGGGGTGGCCCCTCGATCCCCCCAGCAGCGAAACCCTCCCCCTCGAAACCCTGCTCACCCTGGCCGGCGACCTTCCCGACCTGAGCCTGCGGCTGATGCAGGTGTCCACCGCCGAAGCGGTGGCGCGGCTGCGGCGCCAGGCCCGCCCGCCGATGGCGTCGGTGGGTTGGTGGCATCTGGTTGCGGACAGTGGTGGCCTGGATCCGGCCGATGACGGCTGGCTGCTGGAGCCCGCTCTGGGAGGACCGACAGACCGGCGGGCCTTGATCGAGGCCCTGGCCGATGGCGTCATCGGCGCCGTTGCGGTCCACCACGTGGCCCTCGATGCCGAAGAGGAGCTGCTGCCCCTGGATCAGCGACGCCCCGGGGTGGCGGGCCATGGCCTGGTGCTGCCCCTGCTCTGGGAGGAGCTGGTGGGGCGCCAGGGGTGGCAGGCCGAGCAGCTCTGGCAGGCGCTCTGCTGGGGGCCAGCCCGGTTCCTGGGGGTGCCGCAGCCGGCCCTGGCCCCCGACACGCGCCAGTGGCTGCTGTTCGACCCTGGGCATGCCTGGCGTTGGGACGACGCGCCGGCTGGCTCCCTGGCGGCCAACCGGCCCTGCCGGGAGCGTCAGCTGCAGGGCCGGGTGATCGCCACCGGGCTTACGGATCCGGCTGGCTGGGTTCTGGCAGCGAGCCCGCCGTATTGAAGGGGAAGAAACGCCAGAAGGCTCGGCCGATCAGCTCGGTTTCGGGCAGCAGCGGCCCGCCGGGCCAGAAGCGGGCATCCCAGCTGTTGGCCCGGTTGTCGCCCATCACCACCAGATGGCCGGGGGGCACCACCACGTCGATGGTGCGGCAGGGGCCGACGCCGTGGCGATCGACGGGACAGTAGTTGCGGACGTAGGGCTCGGCCAGGGGGCGGCCGTTGATCGTGACCCGGCCGCGGGGATCGGCCACCACCCGCTCCCCGGGCAGGGCGATCACCCGTTTGATGTAGGCGTCGCAGGCCGGCTGCTGGAGGCCTGGCAAGGAACCGATCAGGGGAAGGTTGACCAGCAGGCAGCGCAGCCCGCCGGGTTTTGTGGGTCCAGTGAGGATCGGATCGAAGTGGTAGGGGGAGCGGAACACCACCACCTCGCCGCGTTTGGGGGGGCGTTGGCGGAAGGTCAGCTTCTCGACCAGCAGCCGGTCCTGAAGCTGCAGACCGGGAAGCATGGAGCCGGAGGGGATGTAGCGGGCCTCCATCAGGAACTGGCGAATCCCAAGGGCCACCGCCAGGGTGATCAGAACGCTGCGCCAGAAGGCCCAGGGGCTCTCCTGCCGCGCTTCGGGGTGAGGCGACGTCTCGTCGCGGGCGCCGCCGCCGGGCTGGGAATCCGATGGGCTCAAGGGGTTCGTGCGGCAGGTTCCGTGGTCGGGAGGCAGATTAGGCACGCATCCGCCCGCCGGGTCCCCGATGGCACGCCCACGCTGGCACCAGCCCCTGGCCCTGCCCTCCAGTGGCCTGGGTCGCCGCTGGGATCGCTTCGTGGCGCTCTGGGCCGCCCTGAATCTGCTGTGGGTGGCCTTCGACGTCACTTACATCCCCCTGCGCACCTTCTGGCTGCAGCGCAACCTCTACCCGCTGCCCTCGGTGCCGCTGGTGGTGCCGCTCACGTTCATCCCCGACATCACCCCCTGGGTGGATCCGATCAAGGGGATCGAACCGCACCGCGAGACCGAGGCCTACCAGGCCCAGTTCGATCGCCTGGATGGGGCCCTGCGCCAGGGCCCCCCGGGGCAGCTCAGCCCCGCCCAGCAAAAACTCCTGGCGGACCAGGTGCGGCTCACCGCCGAGATGATCGACTCCAACCCGATGCTGGCCTCGGGCACCTCCGGCACCCTGGAGAAGATCAAGAACCGCCTGCGGCAGCGGGCCGACAAGGACTCGGCCAAGCAGGCAGCGGCGGTGCTTCTGAGCCCGGCCTGGCTCGCCTCCCATCCCTGGGAGCAGGAACGGCTGTTCTGGCGCCAGCAGGTGCTGCCGCTGGTGGCCACCACCTACTGGCGTTCGATCGATGAGAACGGCCGGCCCACCGACCATTTCTGGCGCTACGACCTGATCCTGTTCCAGAGCGTCTTCGCCCTGGACATCCTGCTGCGGACCATTCGCCTGCGCCGCCGCCTACCGGGCCTGAGCTGGAACCGGGCCCTGCTGCGGCGCTGGATCGATCTGCCCCTGCTGCTGCCCTTCTGGCGCCTGCTGCGGGTGGTGCCGGTGCTGGAGCGGCTGCACACCAGCGGGCTGATCACCATCGAACCGGTCCGGGCCGTCATCAGCCGCGGGGTGGTGGCCCTGCTGGCGGTGGAGCTGTTTGAGGTGCTGGCGCTGCAGCTGATCGATGGCCTGCAGCAGCTGATCCGCTCGCGCCGCTGGCCGATGCGGATCCGGGCCCTGCGCAGCCATCAGACGGTGGTGAGCAACGACGAGCGGGAACTGGTGGAACTGGTGCGCATCTGGGGCCCCCTGCTGCTGGTGCGGGTGGCCCCGCGGCTGGCCCCCGAGCTCCAGGGGGTGCTGGGCCATGCCCTGCAGCAGAGCCTCCAGAACGCCATCGTGCCGCCGGGCCTGCGGCAGCTCCAGCCCCTGCTACAGGTGGAGAAGGGGCTCAGCCGCCAGCTGGCCGGAGGAATGGTGGACAGCCTGCTCGACCTCACCCGCAGCACCGGCGAGCGCCTGAGTCGGCGTGATGATCAGCAGCTGGAGTTGCTGCAGCGCTTCATCGACCGCTTCTGGGAGGAGCTGGCCGAAGCCCTTGAGAGCGGCCCGGCCTTGGAACGCTCCCAGCAGCTGCTCTGCACCTTCCTCGAGGAGTTCAAAGGGACTTACCTGAGCCAGATCAGCCGGGCCGGCATCGAAGGGCTGATCGAGGAGCTCGACCAACTGATGGTGAAGGGAGCCCAGGAGCAGGGCGAACGCAACGACGCGACCTAGCCGAGCAGCTCCTGCCATTCCTCGGGACGGAAGCCGGTGAGGATGCGCCCCGAGGCCGTGACCAGGAAGGGACGCTTGATCAGGCGCCCGTCGGCCCCCAGGGCCGCCAAGGCGGTGGCCGTGTCCATCGCCTTCACCGTGGCGGCGCCCAGGGCCCGGTAACTCTGGCCACTGGTGTTGAAGAGCCGGCCGAATCCACCCAACTGGCCGTGGGCCTCGCTGAGCAGCTCCAGGGACGGTGGGGAGGTGGTGATGTCGATGGCTTCGAACGGGATCTGCCGATCCCGCATCCAGGCCAGGGCCTTGCGGCAGGTGCTGCAGCTGGCGTACTGGAAGAGGCGATGGACGGCCGGATCAGCCATCGCTGCTCACTTGCGGCCGACGAGAGCCTTGAGGGCGCCGACCAGGCTGTTGGAGCCCTTGCCCACCCCGGAGTCCGGCTTGGTGCGGATCGTGACGTCACCGTTGACGGTGGTACGGCAGCTCAGCCGGTAGCTGGAGGGCCGATCCGCCAGGTAGACCTCCTCAACGTCGCTGCGGGGGGAGAGGTTACGGGCTCCCTCAACCACTTCCACCACGCAGGTGCCGCACTGGCCGAGGCCGCCGCAGTTGTTGAGATTGTTGAGTCCCGTATAGGGGTTCACCCCGGCATCCAGAGCCGCCTTGCGGAGATTGGCCCCTTCAATGCAACCAACCTGCTGGCCTTCCTTTTCGAAACGGATGGTGGGCACGGTCGATCGTGGGTGAGGGGCGCCGACCAACTTAGGTCACACCGCGTCCCGGCGGTCCCACATTCGTTGCCTTGGGAAAGGATCGGGGCAGCCGGGGGGGCTCCCTACGATGGGCGGGTTGCCTGCAGACCTTGCTCTCTTCCGACCCCTTCCCGGCCCGGCAAGGCACCTACGACCTGGTGGTGCAGCAGCTGATCCCCGGCTATGCCAGCCTCGCCCGCCTGTCGGTGGCCCTGCTGGCCTCCTCCCCCCTGGCGTCGTCACAGGAGTCGGCGGTGCTGGTGGCGGGCTGTGGCACGGGGGCCGAACTGCTCGAGGCTGAGGCCCAGCGACCCGACTGGCAACTCACCGCCATCGATCCGTCGGCGGAGATGCTGGCGGTGGCACGGCAACGGCTGCAGAACCGGGGCCGGATCGACTGGCATCACGCCACGGTGGAGGAGCTGGGCGCCGAGTCCCGTTTCGATGGCGCCCTGTCGGTGTTGGTGCTGCAATCGCTTCCCGACGACGGCACCAAGCTGGCGTTCCTCACGGCTCTGGCCCGCAGCCTCAAGCCCCAGGGTCAGCTGGTGCTCGTCGATCTGATGCGACCGGAACGCTCACCCTTCTCGCCCCAGGTGGCCGAAGCCTGGCGCTGCTTCCAGCGGGCCAGCGGCGTGGATGGCGAGGCGGTGGATCCCACCGCCCAGATCCAGGGGTTCCATCCCATTGGCATCGCTCGGCTGACGGCCCTGGTGGAGGCCGCCGGTTTCAGCGATCCGGCGCCGTTTTTCCAGGCCCTGGACTTCCAGGGCTTTCTGCTACAGCGACGGGCCTGAAGCGGCGCTCGCTGGACTCCTGATGGCCGGGAAGCAGGGGCCTGTCCATGACGACCCCGGCCAGCGGAACCAGGAGCGTTAGGAGGCCGAGCAGGAAGCCGGCCACGGCGCCGAAAGGTTGGTCGAAGAACAGGTCGGCGGTGGCATCAACGCCGTTGCCTGAATGAAGAGATCGGGGGCCCGGACTGTCTGGCTCTCCGCTGGGTTCGGCCTCGCCCGTGGCGGCGAGGGCGAGGGCAGAGCTGGTTCCTCGATCGAATCCGGAGTCGGAGAGGGAAGCGGGACGAACGGGTTGGTGGGCGGGTTGGGCGTGATCCATGCAGTCGTGCAGCGGACGGACCGGTGCACTGGACAGAGAACAAAGGTTGTTTGGCCGATTCTGACACTTATCGGCCCGATCGGCCCCCTGCCAGCGCATTCGGACAGGGTTGGCGAACTCAGGCCGCGGGCCGTGACTGGGAGTGCTGCTGGCGGTGCAGGTGGAGGTCGGCGGGGGGGGCTTCGGCCCCATCGAGCTGGGCACGGATCGCCCGCAACTCTTCCAGGATCGAGGCCAGCAGCTGCTGGGTGGCGGTGGAGGGGGAGTTGAGCACCTCCACCGTCACCTCTTTGATGCGAAGAACATCACGGGCGAAGCGGGCCACTTCGTGGGGGTGGAAAACGAGGGGCTCCTTCTGGTCGCTGCGGTACTCGGGGTTGAGTTTGCGGGGATTGAAGGGGGGGTTGAGATTGCGCGGGTCGGTGTTGGTGTAGCGGTACACCGAGGCGCGGGATCGGTTCAGGGAACGCTGCACCTCATCGATGCCGATCAGGGTCTCGGCTTCAGCCCCGGACTCAGCCTGCAACGTCTGCGACGGCGTCACCGAAGCCGTCAGAGCCGCCGACGCAGGGGGGCCGCCCATGGGTGGGCCGGCCTGGGCTGGGTGAGCAAGCATTGAGACTGGTGTTGGACACGCTGGACTAGCTGCTGACCATAGCAGAGTTTTTCGTTGGCGGAAGGCCCTGCCATATGGAGGTAAGGCCGTTGCGGTGACTCACTCCTCGCCCCTTCCACTGCAGGGGTCAGCGGGCCTGCGGTGATAGCGTCCAGCGCCGAGCCGGACTTTCTCCATGCGCGTCTCCCGCCTGATGCTGGTGACGCTTCGGGACGACCCGGCCGAAGCAGAAATCACCTCCCACAAGTTGCTGCTGCGGGCGGGCTACATGCGGCGGCTGGCGCCGGGGATTTTCGCCTATCTGCCGCTGCTGTGGCGGGTGCTCCAGAAGATCTCCGCCATCGTGAGGGAGGAGATGGCCGCCGTCGACGCCCTCGAGACGCTGCTGCCCCAGCTCCAGCCCGCTGATCTCTGGCGTCGCAGCGGCCGCTGGGATGGCTACACCGCCGGGGAGGGGATCATGTTCCACCTGGTGGATCGCCAGGAGCGCTCCCTGGGGCTCGGTCCCACCCACGAGGAGGTGGTCACCGAGCTGGCGGCCGACCTGCTGCGCTCCTACCGCCAGCTGCCGGTCTGCCTTTATCAGATCCAGACCAAATTCCGTGATGAGATCCGGCCCCGTTTCGGCCTGATGCGGGGGCGGGAATTCATCATGAAGGACGCCTATTCCTTCCACGCCGACGAAGCCTGCCTGCGCCGCACCTACGCCGCCATGGACGGGGCCTACCGACGCATCTTTGAGCGCTGTGGCCTGCGAACCGTCGCCGTGGAGGCGGACAGTGGCGCCATCGGTGGCTCCGCCAGCCAGGAGTTCATGGTCACCGCCGAGGCGGGCGAGGACCTGATCCTGGCCAGTCCCGATGGCCGCTACGCCGCCAACCAGGAGCGGGCCGTCTCCCTGCCGGCCCCGCCGGTTCCCCTGGAGGCCGCTGGCTGCACGCCCCTGGCCACGCCCGCCCAGAAGAGCATCGAGGAGCTCTGTGCTGCCCATGGCTTCGACCCCACCCAGACGCTGAAGGTGCTGCTGCTGCAGGCCCGTTTCGCGGCGGCGCCCCCCCGCGGGGTACTGGTGTGCCTGCGGGGCGACCAGCAGCTCAACGACGTCAAGCTGGCCAACGCGGTGACGGCCCGCTGCCCCGAGGCCGGAGCCCTGCTGGAGATCGTGCCGCTGCTGGCCGAGCACCTCTGCGACCCCGTCCCCTTCGGCTTCCTGGGCCCCCATCTGGAGGATCCGGCCCTGCGCCAGGGCGAGGACCGCGTGGCTGCCCCGCCGCTGCTGCGCCTGGCCGATCCCTCCGCCGCCGATCTGGAGGCGTTCGTCTGCGGGGCCAACCGCAGCGATCAGCACCTGGTGGGGGCGCGCTGGGGTGAGCTCTGCCCTGTCCCTGAGGTGGTGGACCTGCGGGCGGCCCAGCCGGGAGACCGTTGCCTGCACGATCCGTCCCAACGGCTGGCGGCGGCCCGGGGCATTGAGGTGGGTCACATCTTTCAGCTGGGGCGGAAGTATTCCGAGGCTCTGGAGGCCCGCTTCACGAATGAGGCCGGCAGCGAAGAGCCCCTCTGGATGGGCTGCTACGGCATCGGCGTGTCCCGCCTGGCCCAGGCGGCCGTGGAGCAGAACCATGACGCCGATGGGATCCGCTGGCCCGTGGCGATCGCGCCCTTCACGGTGATCATCGTCATCGCCAGCAGCCAGGATCCGGTCCAGGTGGCCCTGGCCGAGGAGCTCTACGAACGGCTGCGTGTGGGGGGGTGCGACGTGCTGCTCGATGACCGCCCCGAGCGGGCCGGGGTGAAGTTCAAGGACGCCGACCTGATCGGCATCCCCTGGCGGTTGGTGGTGGGCCGGGCCGCCGGGGAGCGCAAGGTGGAGCTGGTGGATCGCAGCGGTGACACGGGCAAGCGGGAGTTGACCGCCGACGCCGCCCTCGAGCAGCTGCTCGAGCTCCCGGGTGCATCCCCGTAGGATTTCGGCAGCCGCCGTTCCTCCCTTGGTCGCCTTTCTGCGCCGCAGCCTGCTCCGTCCCCTTCTGGCCCTCGGCCTGTGTCTCTGTCTCGGACTGAGCGGTTGCAGCCAGGCCACCACAGGCCTCAGCGGCAACTACGTCGATGACACCGTCAGCGTGGCCCAGACCCTGCTGACAACCATTGCCCTGCCCCAGGAGGATCCCGCCCACCAGGAGGCGGAGCTGCAGGCCCGTCAGCTGATCAATGGCTACACCGCTCTCTACCGCCCCCGCCAGGACATCCACAGCCTGGCTTCCTTCACCACCATGCAGACCGCGGTGAATTCCCTGGCGGCCCACTACGCCGGCTACGCCAACCGCCCCCTGCCCGAGGCGCTGCGCAGCCGGCTGGAGAAGGAGCTCAAGAAAGCCGAGGCGTCCGCGGTGCGTGGGGCCTGAACCTTTGACGAAGGGGACCCCGATCTGAGAAGCTCTCTCCTTGTGCTTAGAAGCGGCTACGGGCCGCTGTGTCCTTGGCCAATGTTGTCGTCATCGGTGCGCAATGGGGTGACGAAGGGAAAGGCAAGATCACCGATCTGCTGAGTCGTTCCGCCGATGTCGTGGTCCGCTATCAGGGCGGTGTCAACGCCGGGCACACCATCGTCGTCGAGGATCGAATCCTCAAGCTGCACCTGATCCCTTCCGGGATCCTCTACCCGGACACCATCTGCCTGATCGGTTCCGGGACGGTGGTCGATCCCAAGGTGATGCTGGGCGAGATCGACACCCTGCTGGAACTGGAGATCGACGTCTCCGGGCTGAAGCTGGCCTCCACGGCCCACGTCACGATGCCGTACCACCGGCTGCTCGATCTGGCGATGGAGCAGCGCCGCGGTGATCGCCGCATCGGCACGACGGGCCGGGGCATCGGTCCCACCTATGCCGATAAATCCCAGCGCAACGGCATCCGGGTGATCGACCTGCTCGATCCGGACTGTCTGCGCGATCGGCTGCTCGGCCCCCTGGCCGAGAAGAACGACCTGCTCGAAAAGGTCTATGGCCTCCCTGCCCTGGATGCGGACGCGGTGATCGAGGAGTACGCCGCCTACGGCCGCCGGCTGGCCCCCCACGTGGTGGATTGCACCCGCACCATCCACGAGGCGGCCCGGGCCCGCAAGAACATCCTGTTCGAGGGCGCCCAGGGCACCCTGCTGGATCTCGACCACGGCACCTATCCCTACGTCACCTCCTCCAATCCCGTGTCGGGCGGAGCCTGCATCGGCGCCGGCGTGGGCCCCACCCTGATCGACAGGGTGATCGGCGTCGCCAAGGCCTACACCACCCGGGTCGGCGAAGGCCCCTTCCCCACCGAACTGGAGGGCAGCCTCAACGACCACCTCTGCGACCGCGGCGGTGAATTCGGCACCACCACCGGCCGCCGTCGCCGTTGTGGTTGGTTCGACGGGGTCATCGGACGTTATGCGGTTCAGGTCAACGGCCTCGACTGCCTGGCGATCACCAAACTCGACGTGCTCGATGAGCTGGACGAAATCCAGGTGTGTGTGGCCTACGAACTCGACGGCCGGCGTATCGATTACTTCCCCAGCAGCTCGGACGAATTCGCCCGCTGCCGTCCCGTGTTCAAGAGCCTGCCGGGCTGGCAGTGCTCCACGGCCGAGTGCCGTGCCCTGGAGGATCTGCCCCCCACGGCCATGGCCTACCTGCGCTTCCTGGCCGAGTTGATGGAAGTCCCGATCGCCATCGTCTCCCTCGGTGCCAAGCGGGATCAGACGATCGTGGTCGAGGATCCGATCCATGGCCCCAAGCGGGCCCTGCTCAGCGTCTGAGCCCCAGCCACCTCTTCCCCCTCCCCCTCCCCTTGACCAGCCCCGCCAAGCGCTTTGATGTCGTCGGCATCGGCAATGCCATCGTCGATGTCCTCGTCCAGGCCGATGACGCCTTCCTCGAGGCCCACGGCCTCACCAAGGGCACCATGGCCCTGGTGGATGAATCCCAGGCCGAGAAGCTCTACGCCAGCGTCGGTGCCGGGCTCGAGACCTCCGGCGGTTCGGCGGCCAACACCCTGGCCGGCATCGCCCAGCTGGGCGGCCAGGCCGGGTTCATCGGCCGGGTCAGGGACGACCAGCTCGGGGCGATCTTCGCCCACGACATCCGGGCCGTCGGGGCTCGTTTCGAAACGCCACCGGCCAGCAGTGGACCCTCCACCGCCCGCTGCCTGATCCTGGTCACCCCTGATGCCCAGCGCACCATGTGCACCTACCTGGGGGCGTCGGTGGGCCTGGATCCCGCCGACCTCGATCTGGACATGGTGCGCCAGGCCAAGGTGCTGTATCTGGAGGGCTACCTCTGGGACAGCGAGGAGGCCAAGCGCGCCTTCATCGCCGCCGCCGAGGTGATGCGAGCCAGTGGCGGCGAGGTGGCCCTCTCCCTCTCCGACGCCTTCTGTGTGGAGCGTCATCGTCAGAGCTTCCAGGAGCTGGTCGACGGCCACGTCGATGTGCTGTTCGCCAACGAGACCGAGATCACCTCCCTCTACGAGACCGACAGCTTCGAAGCGGCCGCCGATCAGGTGCGGGGCCGCTGCAAACTGGCGGCCCTCACCCGCAGCGAGCGGGGTTCCCTGCTGCTGAGCGGTGACACCACCCTGGCGATCGAGCCGTTCCAGCTCGGCCCCCTGGTGGATACCACCGGCGCCGGCGACCTCTATGCCGCCGGCTTCCTCTACGGCCACACCAGGGGCGAGAGCCTGGAGCGCTGCGGCCAGCTCGGTTCGCTCTGCGCCGGCCAGGTGGTCACCCAGCTGGGTCCGCGCCCCCAGGCGTCCCTGCCGGAGCTGGTGGCCTGCCACCTGGGCTGAGCGGCAGCTGCTCCAGCAACCAGTGGCCATAGGGGCCCTCGCTGCTGGCCCGCCAGTCGATCCATTCGGGTGTGTCGTAGCTGTGCAGCTGCCCCAGGGTGCGGCGCAGGGCCTCCAGCCGCTCGGGGCTCGTCTTGAGCAGCAGCTGCACCTCCTCGCTGCGCTCCAGTTGCCCCTGCCAGCGGTAGAGCGACAGCACCGGATGCAGGCTGGCGCAGGCCACCAGACCCCGTTCCAGAAGGGCCAGGGCCAGGGCCTCGGCCCGCTCCCTGTCGGCTTCGGTGGTCAGCACCAAGGCCAGGGGGATGGGGTCGGGATCAGGCATGGGGACCACTCTGGCCCAGCCGTTGCAGCAACTCCTGCAGTGGCAGGGCTTGGGCCTGGCCGGGCTCAGGGGGGCGCTCCAGCAGCAGCAGGCGCAGCCCCAGATCGGCGCAGATCCGGTGCCACTGGGCTTCGTTGGCGCCGCCGGAGCGGCGGCAGAGCACCGTTTCGATGCCCCAGTGGCGGCAGAGGGCCCGCTCGACGCGGCCATCGCTGCTGGGCCGCAGCGGGGCCAGCCGCTCCGGCGCCAGTCCGGCGGCCAGGGCCAGCGCCAGGGCCTCGCCATGGGGCAGCAGGCGGGCGTGATGGAAGGCCGCCGGCGCCGCCACCACGGCGTCGCCGAGGCGGCGGGCGCCGATCGCCAGCAGCAACCGCTCGCCCGGCCGGCAGTGGGCGCCGAGGCTGGCCAGATCGCCCAGCACCAGCGCGCCCGCGGCGTTGAGATCGGGTCGCAGCAATCGCAGCAGGGGCTGCCCCAGGGCGGCGCAGGTGTGGGCCAGGGCGGCGCTGATGCGGATGGCAAAGGGGTGGGTGGCGTCGATCACCCAGGTGTAGGGCTCCCCCCGGCGTCGGGCCTCACCCAAGGCGGTGGCGATCCCTGCCTCCGGCCCCTGCGGGCCGCCGATGGCCCCCACGGCCAGCTCCTGGTTGGGGTGGGCGCCGTAGGCCAGGGCGGCGGCCCGGCTCACCACCGACACCTTCAGGCGCCAGCCGCTGGCCAGGAGCCGCTGGGCCAGCGGCGGCCCTTCCCCCGTACCGGCGATCAGCCAGACCCTGCCGCCGCGCGGAGGATGCATCAGGATGGATCCTTCCATCCGTTGGTCCTGGCGTGAATCACTGCTTGCTCGAGGTGGAGGTCCTGGAAGCGCCCCAGGTGCGTTACACCCAGGACAACCAGACGCCGGTGGCCGAAATGGCCGTGCAGATCGAGGGCCTGCGGCCCGATGATCCGCCGGGTCAGCTGAAGGTGGTGGGCTGGGGCAATCTCGCCCAGGATCTGCAGAACAGGGTTCAGGTGGGTCAGCGGCTTGTCCTCGAGGGGCGGCTGCGTATGAACACCGTTACCCGGCAGGACGGGACCAAGGAGAAGCGGGCCGAGTTCACCCTGGCGCGGCTCCATCCTCTCAGCCCCGGCGCGGCCGTCCCCCAGGCCCAGAGCCAGGCTCCAGCAGCCCCTGCCCCCCAGCCGGTGCCCCGTCCCGCTGCTGCTGGCCCGGCTGCGGCGCCCCGTCCCGCTGCCGCTGGCAGGGCCCCGGCGCCGGCCCCCACGCGCCCCGCCAGCGCCGCGCCCGTCGAGGCGGCGGCGCCCGTGTGGGACACCTCCCCACTGGTGCCCCTGGGCGACGACGACGACATTCCCTTCTGAGTCGGGTCCTGGTTCAGAGCCGTTCCCCGGCCTGGTCGATCAGCTGACCCAGTTCCCGCTCCAGGGCCGCCAGATCAAGCCGCCACTGGCCCCAGCGGCCGCTGTCGAGCTGGCGCAGCAGCCAGAGCCGGTCTTCGCCCAGTTGGGCGAGGAGTTCGGCCGTTGAAAGGGCCTCCACCTCCACCCCGCTCCAGGGAGTGTCTGCGGCTGTGCCGGGATCCTCCGGACTGGCGGTGGAGAGATCGGGCTGGCTGTCGGGCTGGCTGGCCATGGGGCTGGCGGGGCGGCGCCCCATCCTGGCCCCCGCTGCTGGACAATGGGGAGATGCAAGCGTTTCTCTCCCCTGGCAGTCTGGTGACCGTGGCTGGTGCCGTCCTCACCGTGATCGGTTCGATCGCCTACGCGACCGACAGCCCCAACATCAGCCTGGCCGGTGTGTTTTATGGCGTGCCGATCCTGCTGGGGGGGCTGGCCCTGAAGTCCTCCGAGTTGCCTCCCGCCGAGCGCCTCACCCCCGCGGCCCAGCTGCGTGATGTGCGTCAGTTGCCTGAGAACGAACCACTGCGCAAACTCCTGGCCGACGTCACCCGCTGGCGCTACGGCCAGAAGGCCCACCTGGAAAGTTCCCTCGAAGCCCTCAAGCTCTGGGATGAGGAGGCCCCTCCCCAGCTGCTGGCCGTTGAGGAGCTCAACCACGACGGCGGCTACGGGCTGCGCTTCACGATCGACTGCGAGGGGGTGCCGTTCGAGCGCTGGCAGGATCGCCAGGAGCGGCTGGGCCGCTTCTTCGGTCCCGGGCTCACCGCTGATCTGCAACAGGCTGGCCCGGGTCGCCTGACGCTGAGCCTGCTGCCGGCACCCGCTCCCTTCGACCCGCCCCTCGCCGCCCCCGTCCCTTGAGTCCCGATCGGCACATCAGCTCGGAAGACACCCTGCGGGTGTCCGTGCTCAGTGAGGCCCTGCCCTACATCCAGCGTTTCGCGGGCCGCCGCATCGTCATCAAGTACGGCGGGGCCGCCATGGTGCACGAAGACCTGCGCGAGGCGGTGTTCCGCGACCTCGCCCTGCTGGCCTGCGTTGGCGTCCAGCCGGTGGTGGTGCATGGGGGTGGGCCGGAGATCAACCAGTGGCTGGAGAGACTGGCGATCGAGCCCCGCTTCCAGGACGGCCTGCGGGTCACCTGCCCCGACACCATGGACGTGGTGGAAATGGTGCTGGTGGGCCGGGTCAACAAGCAGATCGTCAACGGCCTCAACCAGGTGGGGGGCCGGGCCGTGGGCCTTTCCGGCAGCGATGGCGGTCTGGTGCAGGCCCGCACCATGGGCGATGGCACCCTCGGCGTCGTGGGCGACGTGGCGCGGGTGGACCCCTCGGTGCTGGCCCCCCTGCTGGCGGCCGGCTACATCCCGGTGATCTCCAGCGTGGCCCCCAATGCCGATGGCCTGGCCCACAACATCAATGCCGACACCGTGGCCGGGGAGCTGGCGGCCGCCCTGCAGGCGGAGAAGCTGATCCTGCTCACCGACACCCCGGGCATCCTGCGCGATCGCACCGCCCCCACCAGCCTGATCCGCCAGCTCAGCCTTTCCGAGGCCCGACAGCTGATCTCGGACGGCGTGGTGGAAGGCGGGATGACCCCCAAGACCGAATGCTGCATCCGGGCCCTGGCCCAGGGGGTGAAGGCGGCCCACATCATCGATGGCCGGGTGGCCCATTCCCTGCTGCTGGAGGTGTTCACCAACGCCGGCATCGGCACCATGGTGGTGGGTAGCCCCGGCTTGCTGCATGCCTGAGGATCCGCTGGCCGAGGCCCGGCGGGCCCTGGATCGCGGCGAATACGGTCAGGTGCTGCGGCTGTTGGAGCCCCTCCAGGAGGAGCGTTCGCCGCTCACCGCCGCCGGCGCCGAGCTGAGGCTGCTGATGGCCACCGCCCTGATGGGCCAGGGCCGCACCGACCAGGCCGCCGCCTGCTGCCGGGGCCTGGTGCGCTGCCAGGACCCGACGCTGCGCGCCCAGGCCAAGGCGCTGCTGATGGTGCTGGAGGCCCCGGAGCTGCGCCGTCCCAGCAACTGGTCGCTCACTCTGCCGGATCTTGCCGGCACCACCCCCCTTGAAGGCGTTGGCGGCGGTGTGTCGCGTCGCTCGCGCCGGCGCCCCGAGCCACCGCCGCCACCGCCGGTGGGCCCCACCCGGGCCCCGGTTGGCTTCGCGCTGGTGGTGGCGGTGGTGTTGCTGTTGCTGGCTTCCCTGCTGGGGGGCTGCATGGAGGTGCGCACCGAGCTGCGCTTCGAGGGGCCCGGGCGGCTGCAGGTGAGCCACCAGCTGCGTAGCTCCGGCGGCCCGCCGAGCCCCTGGCAGAAGCGGTTCGTCGCGGCGCTGGAGGGGCACGAGCCCCAGATCCCCTCCCCCGGTCCGTTTCGGTTGTCGGAGGGGAGTGGTGAGCAGATTCTCGCCACCCCGGTGTTGCCGGCTGGCCAGGCCCTTGGGGCCCTGGCCGGCAGCCTTGAGCTGGCGGGCCAGCTCAGCGGTGTCGCCCTGGCCGCTCCGGCGGTGGTCTGGGAGGAGCGCAACTGGCTGGTGGGGGTGCGGCAGCACCTGCTGCTGGAGCTTGATCTGCAGTCGCTGGAGGTGATCCCAGGGTTGGATCTGGCGGTCGTCCTGGCCCCGGTGCGGCCGGCGGCCGTCCTGCAGGCGGCCCCCTCCGGTCTCATGCCTGCCCCTCCCGGCGAGCGGGGCGGTCGGCGTCAGCTGGTCTGGCCCCTGCAGCCCGGTGAGATCAACGTGCTTGAGCTGCGCTGCTGGCGTTGGAGTGGCCTGGGGGTGGGGGCGGCGGCGGTGGGCCTGCTCCTGCCGCTGGTGCTCGCCCTGCAGGCGACCCGCCGCCGCTTGGGCTTCGGGTTGCCGGAATTGCCGGCCTGAGGCCCTCCGCGCGGGCACGAATCTTCACAGCTCCAGCGGGTCGGGATCGATCGTCAGGCTGACCCCCGGGGGCAGGGCCCGCCGCAGGTCGCTGTCGTGGGGCAGGGGCAGGACCGCCGTGCCAGGGCCGTGCAGCAGCAGTTGCCAGCGGCTGCGGCCCGCGACCCTGGCCACCGGGGCGGGTGCAGGCCCGATCAGCACCCAGCCGGCCTCCTCCAGGGCGGGGCGGATCCTTTCGGCCAGGGCGGCGGCGGCCGTGGCGGTGCCGCTGGCGGTGGGACCGGCCAGTCGCAGCAGGCAGGCCCGCCCGAAGGGCACCATGCCGCCCTGGCGCCGCAGCTCCAGCTCCTCGGCCAGGAAGGCCCCGTAGCGGCCGTCCACCAAATGCCGGATCACGGGATGGTCGGGGCTGTAGGTCTGCACCAGCACCTCGCCGGGCCGTTCGCCCCGGCCGGCCCGGCCGGCGAGCTGCAGCAGCAGCTGCAGGCACTGCTCCGAGGCGCGCAGGTCCGGCCGGTGCAGCAGGCCGTCGGCCGCCAGCACCGCCGCCAGGGTCACCGCCGGCAGGTCCATGCCCTTGGCCAGCATCTGGGTCCCCACCAGCACATCCGCCTCGCCGGCCGCGAAGCGCTCCAGCAGGCGGCGATGGCCATCCCGGCCCCGGGTGGTGTCACGGTCGAAGCGGATCAGCCGCAGGCCCTCCAGCTCCGTGGCGAGCTGCTCCATCACCCGCTGGGTGCCGGCACCGAAGGGTTTGAAGGCGGTGGAGCCGCAGTGGCCGCAGCGGTCGCCCATCTCCTGGCGATGGTCGCACCAGTGACAGCGCAGCCACTCCCGGCCCTCCTGGCCGCCGGCCCGGGGGCCGCGATGCACGGTCAGGGCCACGTCACAGTGGGGGCAGAGCACCACCTCGCCGCAGCTGCGGCAGCTCAGGAAGGAGCGATAGCCGCGCCGCGGCACCAGCACGACGGCCTGCTCGCCCCTCTCCGGCAGCTTTTCCAACCGGGCCATCAGGGGGCGGCTGATCAGGCGGCGATGGCCGTCGACCAGCTCCTGGCGCATGTCCACCAGCCGCACCGGCGGCAGGGGCCGCTGGCCGATGCGCTCCGGCAGCGGCAACAGACGGGTGTCGCCGGGCCAGCCCTGTGGCCCCGGCTGGCAGCGCCACCAGGTTTCCAGCGAGGGCGTGGCACTGCCGAGCACCAGCCTGGCACCGGTCTGGTGGGCCCGCAGCCGGGCCACCTCCCGGGCGTGGTAGCAGGGCATGGGGCTCTCCTGCTTGTAGGAGGCGTCGTGTTCCTCATCAAGCACGATCAGGCCCAGGTGGCCCAGCGGCAGGAAGACGGCGGAGCGGGTGCCGACGGCCAGGCAGGCCTCCTGGTGCAGGGTGGCTTCGAGGCAGCGGCGCCAGGCCACGACCCGCTCGCCATCGCCCATGCCGCTGTGATATTCGATCACCGCCACGCCGAAGCGTCGCCGGCAACGATCCAGCAACTGGGGGATGAGGCCGATCTCCGGGGCCAGGATCAGCACGCTGCGCCCCGCCGCTAGCTCCCGGGCAGCGGCCTGGAGGTAGACCTCGGTCTTGCCGGATCCGGTCACCCCCCACAGCAGCAGGGCCTGGCCGGGTGGGGCGTCGGCGATCGCCGCCATCGCCTCGGCCTGGGCCGGGCTGGCCCGCTGGGGGAGCTCCAGGGGGGTGGCCCCAGCGCCGCTGGCCCGCGCCGGGCCGCGGCCGGACTCCTTCAGCAGCAGCCCGCGGCGCTCCATCGTGCCGATCAGGCTGCGTCCGAAGCCGGCCTCATGGACCAGATCACGCAACAGCCGCGCTCCCCCGTGGCTGGCCAGATGGTCCACCAGTTCCTGCTGGCGGGGGTGGCTGATCACCGCGATGGAGTCGGGGTTGAGCCGCACCGTCCAGAGGATCCGCCCCTGGCCGGCGGGCGCGCGGCGGGCCTGCCCCAGCCAGCCGGGCGGTAGGGCGCTCTTCAGGGTGCGGAACAGGCCGGTGTGGCATTGCCGGGCCACCGCCTCAAGCAGTTCTTGCCAGTGGGGATCGATCGCGGCGCTCTGCAGCACCGCTTCCAGCGGCAGGATCGTCCGTCCTTCCATGGCCGCCGGGCAGACCGCCGCCGTGGCCACCACCAGGCCGGTGTGGGGCCGCCCCTGGAGACGGACCCGCACCAGATCCCCCACGCCGATGGCGCGGGCTTCGGGGTTGGCGTAGGTGAAGATCCGCCCTTCCCTGCCGGCTTCCAGCCAGACCTCCAGCCAGCCTGGAGCGGCTGTCCCGAGCAGAGGGGGTGTGGAGCTGGCTGGCAATCTTGCAAAGATCTCACGCCATTCCTAGGATGACGGAACTGGGCGGCTCGCAAGGCTGCCGTCGGAACCGCGCAGAGTTCCGTCCACAGGGAAGACCCGCTGAGGATGCAGGGAATTACTCCCTTGCCATTTCTCCGGTCTGAGACCACCCGTGACAGCCCTGCACCGGCTCTGGCCGTTCTTCCCATCCCATTCGCGCTCCTGGAGCGATCCATCCACGATCCAGACTCAGGGGCTCCGTAACGGGGGTCATCCATCCCGCGACGTCCTGTTGCTCT
The DNA here is from genome assembly GCF_024346455.1 of Cyanobium sp. Aljojuca 7A6. GTDB lineage: Bacteria > Cyanobacteriota > Cyanobacteriia > PCC-6307 > Cyanobiaceae > Cyanobium. The sequence continues at coordinate 178,428 of NZ_JAGQCY010000001.1, read as the reverse complement.
CCTCGCCCTCCCGACCTGCTTCGTGCCGGGTCCTTGGAGGATGGGAGCTCCAGGTCGAGACATCGCCCCCTGAGCCCCGACGGATCGATCGGGTTTTCCCCGCCAGTCCTGCCCAGCCTCCTCTCCCTTTTCGCGTCGTTTCCATGAGCCCAGTCGCCGCCAAGGCCAAAGTCGCCGTTCCTGAAATCCTTGCCACCGTCACGGCCAACGGGGACGTGATGCCGATCGAGCCGGCGGCCGCGGCAGCCTCTGTGACGGCCAGAAAGACGCCCCCCCGTGCCAAGGCGGCTGCAAAGCCTGCGGCCAAGACCACCGCGAAAGCCCCCCCGAAAGCTGCCCCCAAGACGGCCGCGAAAGCCACCGCCAAGACCGCTGTGGCCAAGCCCGTGGTGATGGTCCTCGAGGAGGGCCTCGACGGTGTTGATGACCAGCCGGAGGCCGGCGCCGACGCTCCCAAGGAGGCCAAGAGCGCCAAGGCCCTGGCCGGCATCAAGGTGGGGCCCAAGGGGGTCTACACCGAGGATTCGATTCGCGTGTATCTCCAGGAGATTGGCCGAATCCGGCTGCTCCGGCCCGATGAGGAGATTGAGCTGGCCCGCAAGATCGCCGACCTGCTCGAGCTGGAGGAGAAGGCGGCCGAGTTTGAGGCCGACAAGGGCCATTTCCCTGACAGCAAGGAATGGGCGGGCATCTTCGACATGCCGCTGATCAAGTTCCGGCGCCGCCTGATGCTGGGCCGGCGGGCCAAGGAAAAGATGGTCCAGTCGAACCTGCGGCTGGTCGTGTCGATCGCCAAGAAATACATGAACCGGGGTCTTTCCTTCCAGGACCTGATCCAGGAGGGCAGCCTCGGACTGATTCGTGCCGCTGAGAAGTTCGACCACGAGAAGGGCTACAAGTTCTCCACCTATGCCACCTGGTGGATCCGCCAGGCGATCACCCGCGCGATTGCCGACCAGAGCCGCACCATCCGGCTGCCCGTTCACCTCTACGAAACGATCTCCAGGATCAAGAAGACCACCAAGACCCTCTCCCAGGAATTTGGCCGTAAGCCCACGGAAGAAGAGATCGCCGAGAGCATGGAGATGACGATCGAGAAGCTGCGCTTCATCGCCAAATCGGCCCAGCTGCCGATCTCCCTGGAAACGCCCATTGGTAAGGAGGAAGACTCCAGGCTGGGCGACTTCATTGAGGCCGATATCGAGAATCCTGAGCAGGATGTGGCCAAAAATCTGCTTCGGGAGGATCTTGAAGGTGTCCTGGCCACCCTCAGCCCCCGCGAGCGCGACGTGCTGCGCCTGCGCTACGGCCTGGATGATGGCCGGATGAAGACGCTGGAAGAAATCGGTCAGATCTTCGACGTGACGCGCGAGCGCATCCGTCAGATTGAAGCCAAAGCACTGCGCAAGCTTCGCCATCCCAACCGCAATGGCGTTCTGAAGGAGTACATCAAGTAGCTGCCCACTGACGGCTTCCAACCCACGGGCAACCCTCCTGATGACTGAAGCTGGTGATGTGTTGCGGTTGTCGGTGGTCCTGCCCACGTTCAACGAATGCGACAACGTTGAGCCCATCGTCAGCGCATTGCTGTCGTTGGGAGATCAATACGACCTTGAATTGCTCTTCGTCGATGACGACTCCAACGACGGAACATCCGAAAAAGTCCGTCAGCTGGCCCATCGCCACGACAGTGTCAGGCTGATCCGCAGGGTGGGGCGTTTTGGTCTCTCCAGTGCCATCAAGGAAGGCATTCTTGATGCCACCGGCGATGTCGTGGTGGTCATGGACAGCGATGGCCAGCACGAACCCGCCTCCGTGGCCCACGCCGTCTCAGCCCTGCTGGAGGGTGGCGGCGATCTGTTGATCGGCAGCCGGTTCCACCATCAGGCCAGCATCAGGGGCCTGAGTGAGCAGCGCGAGCGGAACTCCACCTGGGCCAATGCGGTGGCCCGTTTCAGCTTGCCCCGTTACCGCCATCTCACCGACTACATGAGCGGCTTCTTCGCGCTGCGTCCGGAGCGATGCCTGCCTTTTGTCCGGCAGGTGGATGTCAATGGGTTCAAATTTCTTTACGAATTGCTGGCGCTCAGCCACGGTCACCTGGTGGTGGCGGAGGTGCCGCTGCGCTTCCAGCCCCGCAGTGCTGGAGAGTCGAAGCTGAATCTGGCGGTGATCTGGGATCTTGGCGTCTCGATCCTGCACACCCTGCTGTTGCGGATGGTGCCGCGGCGGGCCGTCAGCTTTGCCCTGGTGGGCGCCACCGGCATCGGCATTCACCTGCTGGTGTTCGCCCTGATGCAGCAGGTGGCCGGACTGGGCTTCGAGCAGGCGCAGGTGGTGGCTGTGGTCTGTGCCGGCTGCTCCAACTATCTGATCAACAACGTGCTGACCTTCCGCTCCCAGCAGCTCAGCGGCATGGCGCTGGTGTTCGGTCTGATCCGCTTTCTGCTCGTCACATCCCTGGGGATGGCGGCCAACGTCGGAGTGTCCTCGGCCTTCTTCCGCCAGGTCACCCCGCAGCCGCTCTTGGCACTGCTGGCGGGGATCGCCGTCGACTTCGTCTGGAAGTACGCAGCGTCCTCGCGCTTCGTCTGGAACACCCCCTAGGTTGGTGAGTCCGACAGGATGTTTCGGCGGCCAATGGGGCTAAAGGAAGTGAGAATGGCTCGCTATCATGGGAAAATTGAAGGTTTGCCAAATAATGGTAATGAGGATGGCTGACAGGTTGGCCAGGAGTGTTGCAGGCTGGAGTCTCGACTGGAGAGCTTGCAGCCCTGCCAGGGATAGGCCGATGATGGCTGGATAGAACTTCGCCATGTAACGAATGTGGACGAAGGCGAACATCCATCCTGGAATGAGAGTGCAGACCATCGCGACGGTAATCAGCAAAATTGGAAATCGAAGGCCACCAAGTGTCTTGAAGTTCACCATTGTGGTGAGCATAGGCACTAGCATGAGCTTGAGTGAGGCTGCTATATTGCTGATGCTCTGAATGGCCGAGAGCGCAAGAAAGTCAAGGTAGGGCTTGGGATAACGATAGATAACGTCGACTATGCTCTTGGCTTCGGGGAAGACTTGGTTCATAATTGCTATGGCTGACTTCCAGGGATCGAGAGAATAGGGTTGGTACTGGTGGGGTAAGAAAAGCGATGCATAGTGCACGGAGAAAGCGGCGAAGCTGCGGTTGCCGGCGATCACTCTGCTGCCGTGGACGGCAAATCCTGGAGCTAGTAGCAGGCCGACCCAAAGTCCAACCAAGCAGGGAATTCTCCAGCTGTTCTTCAATGTTCTTCGCTCACGCCACCACCACAGAAGCGCCAGAAAGGGTGCTGCGAGCAGGAATTCAACTTTGCAGAGTGCAAAGCCAGCCAGCAGGAGCGACGCCAGGATGACGGGCCAGCGCCTGGTGGCTGCCACAACGAAGAGTGTGAACAGGCTCCCCGCCAGGATCTCACTGGATGGTTGAATCAAGGCAAATCCAGACGTTGCGACCAGAAGGAGGGCCGAGATTCTTGCAAGGGGTTGCTGAATAAAGGTTCTGATCAGAACGTCACTGGAGACTAGATAGCCCAGCATCGCCATGGAGCGAACTTGCCAATTGAGTGTTTCAGGGCTGAGAGGGACGATGAGCTTGTATAGACCCACAAGCAGGCTGGAGCTGATCCCACCTGAATTCTGTAGCTGAGGATAGTGAAAGTTCCAATGGCCATCTAGCCTGTAAATCCGAAGATCTACAGTGCCAATGAAAGATTGGTCCATCGGCCATGGTGGGGCAGATCCATTGTCCTTCAGGATGAAGAACAAGGTTGCTGTGATTGAGATCATCAGCACAGACAGATAAACAGCATGCCAACGTTTCTGTGGGTGCTTGATCAGTTCAGCAGCCATAGAATCTCGGGTTCGTTCTTTACATTGTGCTGGACGGTAGCAGTCATCCCATGTGGTGTCGCCCCCTACCCCTTTTTCGAAGGGCGTCGGTGGTGCGTCAGAGCGCTCGCGTCTCCCGATCCAGAGGCCCTCGGAGGTGACCAGGCGGGCAGGCGCCCCCTGGCCTTAACTTTCTCTTACCTTGCCGTTCTCCAAGGATGGTGTCTGCTGCCCATGGGGCCCTGCCGGAGCGTGCCAGCGCTCGGATGCACCGGCGGATGATCTGGGTGCTGAGCGGCTTCTGGCTGCTGCTGCTCTGCTGGCTGGCCTTCTTCCAGGGCCTGGGCAGCCTCGGTCTGATGGACAAGACCGAGGCCCTGTTCGTGGAGGTGGGCCACCAGATGCTGGAGCGGGGCGACTGGATCACCCCCTGGTGGAACGGCGAGCGCTTCTTCGATTACCCCGTCTGGGGGTACTGGATGGTGGGCCTCAGCTTCCAGTTGTTCGGGGTCAGCGAATGGGCCGCTCGGTTGCCGGTGGCCCTCGCCGCCAGTGCCGTGGTGGTGGCGGGCTTCGGACTGATGCTGGCCTGGTCCCCGGCGGGGGAAGCCGGTCGGCCCAGGGTGCTGCGGGCGGCGCTGGCGGCCGGGGTGATCGCCACGACTCCGGGTTGGATCGGCTGGGGACGCACCTCCACCACGGACATGTTCCTGTCCAGCGCCATCAGCCTGGCGTTGTTCGGCTTCCTGCTGGCCCATCGCCACCGCAGCGATCCCTGGCGGGCTGACCTCGGCCGGGTGGCCATGGCGCTGTTCGCAGCCATCGCCGTGCTGGCCAAGGGGCCGGTCGGTCTGTTGTTGCCCGGCCTGGTGGTGGTGGTCTTTCTGCTGCTCACGGGCCATTGGCGGCCCTGGCTGCGCTGGCGTCCGTTGCTGGCCATGGTGGCCCTCTTCCTGGGGGTGAGCGCCCCCTGGTACACGGCCGCGGCCGTCGTCAACGGCGCTGATTTCCTGGGTGGGTTCCTGGGGTTCAGCAACCTGCAGCGCTTCACCACGGTGCTGTACAACCACCCCGGTCCGCCCTGGTTCTACCTGCCCTGGCTGGTGCTGCTGGTGCTGCCCTGGTCGCTGTTCCTGCCCCTGGCGATCGCGGCCCAGGGTTTCTGGCAGCCGGGCCGCTGGCGGCTGGCGAAGCGCGACCCTGCTGAAGCGGCCGCCCCGGCGGAACTGGGCCTGTTCCTGCTGCTGTGGCTGGTGCTGGTGCTGGCCTTCTTCTCCGCCGCCGCCACCAAGTTGCCCGGCTACATCCTGCCGGCCCTGCCGGCGGCAGGCCTGCTGGTGGCGCTGCTGTGGCGCCCCCTGCCGGAGTTGGACGCCGGCAGGCCAGGGGCAGGGGTGCGGATCGCCGCTGGCCTCGAGGTGCTGCTGCTGGCGGCCATGGCGGTGGCGGCGGCCCTGGCCCCTGGGTGGGTGGCCACCGATCCCGCCTATCCGGAGTTCGCTGCGGCCCTGTCACGGTCGGGCCTGCCGTTGCTGCTGTCCCTGTGTCTGTGGCTCACGGCCCTGGCCCTGCTGGTGCTGCTGCTGCGCCCGGCGGCGACCGGCTGGCTGTGGCTGCCCAGCCTGGCCGGCTTCCTGGCGGTGCTGGGCCTGGTGATCGCGCCCCTCGGCCCCCTGCTCGACCGTGAGCGCCAGCTGCCCCTGCGCCAGATGGCCCGTGGGGCCAAGGCCGCCGCCCAGCCTGACGAGCCGCTGCTGATCGTCGGCACCTTGCGCTACAGCTTGCTGTTCTACGGCGAGCCCGAGGCCGTCTTCGTCTCCGATCGCGTCCAGATCGCCCAGCTGGCGCTGCAGGGCCCCGCCTCCCTCAGGCTCACCCCGGCCAGTCGGTCGCTGCGGCTGCTGGGTGATCGCCGGGATCTCGAAGGGCTGGGCCTACCCGCGGAGGCGATCGAGCGCCTGTCCCGCTCTGGCGAGCTGGCCCTCTGGCGTGTGCCCCGTCGCTACCTGGTGCCGTGATCCATTTCCGTCTGCTGCCGCGCGACAAGGTTCTTGTACCGGCCTGCCTCGCCCTGTTGGTGGGGCTGTTTGAGGCCGTGGCCCCGGGCCGGCCCCTGGCGTTGCTGGATGACGCCGTCCTGGTCTGGCTCGGCAATCACCTGCCCGTCTGGTTGGGGGATGGTCTGACCCAGGTGTACAGGGCCACCGGTGTCGGCTTCACCGCCGTTCTGGTGGCGATGGCGCTGTTCCATCTGCTGCTGCGGCACTGGTGGAGGGATCTGCGCCTGCTGGTGATGGCCACCGGCGGCATCCTGGCCCTGGTGGATCTGGTGTTCAAGCCCCTGTTCAGCCGACCGCGGCCCCCCGGCAGCCTGCTGCCGCTCGATGGCCACAGCTTCCCCAGCGGCCATGCCGCCGGGGCCTTGGCCTTCTACTTCGCCATGGTGGTGATCCTGGGGTCCCACCATCCCCGTGCGCGGCGTCTGCTCATGGTCGGGGCCTGTCTGCTGGTGGGCCTGGTCTGGCTCAGCACCCTTTACGTGCGCGCCCACTGGCCCACGGATCTGCTGGCGGGGGCTTCCCTCGGACTGGCCTGGCTGACGGTGTGTCTGGGCTTCTGGCGGCAGCCCGTCGCCGCGGACCTTCAGAGTGGCAGAGTTTTATCGCTGCGATCCGTTGACGACCGACCTGCCCACCTCCGGCCTGGCCGCTCTGAGGGGACTCCGATCCGCCCCTCATCTCGACGGGGATCAGGCCCGCCTGCTGCGTGAGGAGCTGATTCCCATGCTGGGGGCCTGTGGCTGGTTCACGGTCGGCATCATGGCGCCGTCGGCGACGGTGGCCATGGCGGCCCTGCGACAGCTTGAGGCGGCCCTCGCCTGGCCGACCCTGCAGCCTGGCGAGACCGGTGAGGGGGAGCCCAGTGGCGAACCCGGTGGTGTGTTCCTGAAGGGTAACCAGCGCACGGGACTGTTCCACGTACGCCGGGAGGAGGGCCTCGGCGCGGGGATCCTGATCACCGGCCATGAAGCCACCGATCCCGCCGCCGAGGACACCTGGGGTCCCCTGCCGCTGGATCTGTTCGCCTGATCCCATCAGCTGATCACGTTCCGCCCGCAGGCCGTAAGCAGGGTCAGGCCGGTCCCTAGGCTGATCGGCTGTTGCCTGGCAGCCGTCGCTGCCGCCCGAAGCGTCCAATGGCCAGCTCCACCCTGCGCATCGCCTCCCGCCGCAGCCAGCTGGCCATGGTCCAGACCCACTGGGTGCGGGACGAACTCACCCTGGCCCACCCCGAGCTGACGATTGCGATCGAGGCGATGGCCACCCAGGGGGACAAGATTCTCGATGTGGCCCTGGCCAAGATCGGCGACAAGGGCCTGTTCACCAAGGAACTGGAGGCCCAGATGCTGGTCGACCGGGCCGACATCGCCGTGCACAGCCTCAAGGACCTGCCCACCAACCTGCCGGAGGGACTGATCCTGGGCTGCATCACCGAGCGGGAGGATCCCGCCGATGCCCTGGTGGTGCATGAACGGCACAAAGAGCTCAGCCTCGCCACCCTGCCCGAGGGCAGCGTGGTGGGAACCAGCTCCCTGCGGCGCCTGGCCCAGCTGCGTCACCACTACCCCCACCTGGTGTTCAAGGACGTGCGGGGCAACGTGATCACCCGCCTGGAGAAGCTCGACGCCGGCGTCTACGACTGCCTGATCCTGGCGGCCGCCGGTCTCAGCCGGCTGGGCCTGGGTGAGCGCATCCACGAGCTGATCGATCCGTCGATTTCGCTGCATGCCGTGGGCCAGGGGGCCCTGGGCATCGAGTGCCGCGCCGGTGACCAGGCCGTGCTCGACACCATCGGCGTGCTGGAGCACCTGCCGACGGCCCGTCGCTGCCTGGCCGAGCGCTCGTTCCTGCGCAGCCTGGAAGGGGGTTGTCAGGTGCCCATCGGCGTCAACACCCACTTCGAGAACGACCAGCTGGTGCTGACCGGCATGGTGGCCAGCATCGACGGTCAGCGGCTGCTGCGCGACAGCTGTCGTGGTCCGGCCAGCGACCCCGAGGCGATCGGCCTGGCGCTGGCGGGAACCCTGAGAGCCCAGGGGGCCGGAGAGATCCTGGAGGAAATCTTTGCCACCGTCCGCCCCGGAAGCTGAGGCCAACGGTCACCGGGCCCCAGGGCCGGAGGCCGATCGCGGCCTCCCTTTCCAATGGAACCTGCTGGCCTGGGCAGCCCTGATCGGCACCCTGACCGGCCTGGCGGTGGTGGCGTTCCACGAACTGCTGGGCTTCATCAACAATTTTCTGTTCGGCCCGTTCGTGGAGGGCCTGCTGGTGATCGGGCGTTCCTCGCCTGCTTCCCCCGCTGACCTGCCGCCGATCGACCTGCCACCGTTGGCGCCCGACAGTGGTACCCCCCTGCGGGCCCTGCTTCAGCTCGGCCTCGATGGCATCGGCCTGCTGGCGACGGCACCGCTGCCACCGCCCGAACCCGCGCCCATCAGCCTGCCCACCGCGCCCGACTGGCTGGCTCTCTGGCCGGTGGTGGTGGTGCCGACCCTGGGCGGGCTGGCGGTGGGCCTGCTGCGCCATGTGGCCGGCAGCATCGGTCCGGGGTTGTCGAGCTTGATGGCGATCGCCGATGGTCGCCAGGGGGGCGAGCCGCGCCTGCCCTGGCTGCGGCTGGTGGCGGCCTCCCTGAGCCTCGGCAGCGGAGCCTCCCTCGGGCCGGAGGGTCCGAGTGTGGAGGGCGGCGGCAACATCGGCCTGTGGGTGGCCCTCAAGGCCCGTCTTTCCCCCCAGGCCCAGAAAGCATTGGTGGGGGCCGGCGTGGCAGCGGGCCTGGCGGCCGGTTTCAAGGCGCCGATCGCCGGCGTGTTCTTCGCCTTCGAAGGCAGTTACAGCGCCATCCCAGGTCGGCCCAGCCTGAGGGCGGTGCTGGTGGCGGCGGTGGCCTCAGCCCTGGTCACCCAGCTGTGCCTTGGTGACACGCCGATCCTGCGCCTGCCCGCCTACGAGGTGCGTTCGCCCCTGGAGCTGCCCCTGTATCTGGGGCTTGGCCTCCTGGCCAGCCTGATGTCGTGGCTGCTCATCCGGCTGCTGGCGGCGGGCCGGGGCGAGCGGGTCCAGGCCGTGGTGCGGCGGCTGCCGCCGGGCATGCCCACAGCTCTGGGGGGAGCGGCGCTTGGGGCCATGGCCCTGGTGTTTCCCCAGGTGCTGGGCGTCGGCTACGACACGATCGAAGCGCTGCTTGGCCGGGACGGCGGCATCCCCCTGCTCACCCTGGTGGCCCTGATCGGCGTCAAGCTGGTGGCCACCACCGTGAGCAACGCCACCGGTTTTGTGGGCGGAGGCTTCGCGCCCTCCCTCTTCCTGGGCGCGGTGCTGGGCAGCTGCTATGGCCAGGTCCTGGGCAGCGGCGGCCTCAATCTGCCGGTGGCCGAACCTCCGGCCTACGCCATGGTCGGCATGGCGGCGGTGTTGGCGGGCAGCGCCAGGGCGCCGCTCACGGCGTTGCTGCTGTTGTTCGAGCTCACCCGCGACATCCGCATCGTGCTGCCGCTGATGGCGGCGGCCGGCCTCAGCGCCGCCCTTGTGGAACGCTGGCAGGGCATCCACGATCCCGGTCTGATGGGCCCCGATCCGCTCGAGGAGCGGCGCCGCGGCCAGCTGGCTGGGATCGGCGTGGAGGAGGCTTTCGATCCGGAGGCGCCCCTGGTGCTGCCGGCGGCGACGATGGCCTCCGCCGCCCTGGCCAGGCTGATCGACAGCCATGGCCATGGACTGCTGGTGGAGCAGGACGGACTGGTCCTGGGGCTGGTGACGATCGGCGACCTGCAGAGAGGGCTCTCCTCCGACGTGCGACGTCAGGGGCCGCTGTGCCTGGCCGACTGCGTGCGCACGGACCTGGTGTGGCTGCCGATGGGGGTGAACCTCGATCGACTCGAAGATCAGCTGGGACCCAATGGTCTGCGGCAGCTGCCGGTCTTCGAGCTGGAGGGAGGATCTGGGGATCACCTGCCCCACGGCTTGCCTGCCGGTGGGCTTGCCGTGGAGCGGTTGCGGGGCATGGCCAGCCGTGACGGCATGGCCAGGGCCCAGGCGCGCCGTTTTCAGGCGGCTTCCGAGCGGCCCTCCATCAGGGCCTCGGCGACGGGATCAACCTGAGAAAGCAGCCCGAGAATGCGCTGCAGATCCAGTTCGGAGAGCTCGCCATCGTTGCCCCATTTCAGCGACGTGCTGTTCAGCTGGTCGGTGGTGAGGGGATTGCCGGAGTCGAACATGGAAAGGGGACGGCCTGGAAGGATGCCGTTCGGGATCGGTCTTTTGAGATTAGGTGTTTGCACCCAGACATCAAACCCTTCCAGGCCAATCTCCAGAATCTCTTCGGTCGGCCGTTCGTTTCCCCGGGATCGCCCTTCGGCGTTCAGGGTTTGACAACCACCGGCGTTCCGACCTGCACCTGGTCGAACAGCGCGCGCACATGGGGGGTGAGCATCCGGACACAGCCGTTGGTGACGGCGGAGCGGGAAGTGACGGTCCAGGCCCAGGCACTCGGGGTGCCATGGATGCCGTATTGGTTGAGGCCGCTGCGCTTGAAGCCGATCCAGCGATCACCCAGGGGGCCATTGGGCCCCTTGGTGGGGTTGATCTTGCCGCTGGCGGTGCTCTGGTACTGGGGGTTGACCACCTTGGTCTCCACCAGGAAACGCCCCTTGGGGGTGGGGTTGGCGGCATCACCGATGGCCACGGGCCAGCTGCCGATCACCTTGCCGTTGTCGCGCAGGCTGATCGTGCGCTTGCCCAGCTCCAGCACGATTTCCTTGGTGCTGGTGACAGCGGCCTGGGCCGGAGCTGGGGTTGCCGGTGTCGTGGCCGGCACCTGTACAGCCGGCGCGATGACCGGGGCTGTGGCCGGTGCCCCTGAGGCCATCGCGGCGCTCCCGCCGGTTGTCAAAAGCAGGGCAAGGACGAGGGAACGCGACATGGATGTAGCGGGATCAGGGAAGACGCCGGGTGGCGGAGGCGGGGGTCGTCAGCCGACCAGAGAGGGGTCGATGACCGTCATGTAACGATCTTCGCATTCCTTGATGATCCGCACCGCTTCGCCGTTGTCGTGGAAGCCGTTGACCTTGCAGGTGCCGGGCTTTTTGAGGTCCTTGTAGTGCTCCCAGTAGTACTGGGTCTCCTTCAGCCAGTGGTCACCGAGCTGGGTGTAGCTGGTGATGTGATCCATGCGCTTGTCGTCGGCCAGCACGGCAATCACCTTGTCGTCGACTTCGCCGCCATCGTCAAAGCACATGATGCCGATGATGCGGGCCTCCACCAGGCTGCCGGGCACCAGGGGTTCGGTGACGCCGACGATCTCGATGTCGAGGGGATCACCGTCCTCGTCCCAGGTACGGGGAATGCAGCCGTAGGCGAAGGGGTAGGCCAGGGAGGAGTAGCCGACCCGATCCAGCTTCAGGTGGCCGGTTTCGTTGATCAGCTCGTATTTGTTGATTGTGTTGGAGTTGAGCTCCACGATGGCGTTGAGCCGCAGCTCGGACTCATCGGCGAAGGCCGGCAGCACATGCAGCAGGTTCAGCATGGTGCGGCTGGGGGCGTGGTCGATGTTCGCCATGGTGGGGTCTTTTCTGCGGCGGCATCTTAGGCAGCAGGCCCCGGCAGAGCCGCTTCAGGTTTCCCTGCCCAGCTGGTCCACCTTGGTGCGCAGGTAGGTCAGAAAAGCGTCCGAGCTCAGCGGCCGGCCCGTGACCTGCTCGACCAGCTGCTCGGCGTTGACCGAGCGGCCCAGGGGCCAGAGGCTCCGGGCGAGCCAGTCCTGCAGTGCGGACTCCTGGCCTGCCGCGACCAGAGTTTCGATCGGGCCGATCTGCTGCTCCAAGCTTTCAGAGATCTGGGCGCTGATCAGATGGCCCAGGGCGTAGGAGGGGAAATAGCCGAACAGGCCCTCGGCCCAATGGATGTCCTGCAGGCAGCCTTCGGCATCGCTGGGCGGCACCAGGCCCAGCAGGTCCTTGAAGCGCCGGTTCCACTGCTCGGGGAGTTCCTCCACCGGCAGGTCCTGCTCCAGCAGCGCCAGCTCCAGCTCAAAGCGCAGCACGATGTGCAGGCTGTAGCTGAGTTCGTCGGCTTCCACTCGGATCAGGCCCGGCCGCAGCGGGTTGAAGGACCGCCAGAACCCGCGGGCGCCGCCCCAGGGATCGGAACCCAGGCCCTGGCAGAAGCGCGGATGCCAGCGCTCGGCGAAGGCACGGCTGCGGGCCACCCGGCACTCCCAGAACAGCGACTGGGACTCGTGCACCCCCATCGAGGTGGCTTCCCCCAGGGGCCAGGGGAAGAAATGGTCGTCCGTGCGGGGCAGGCCTTGCTCATACAGGGAGTGGCCCCATTCGTGGGCGGTGGCCAGGAAGGCCGACAGCGGCTGGCCGCGCACAACGCGGGTGGTGATGCGGAAGTCCTCGGGGCCCACGGTGCAGGAGAAGGGGTGGGCGGAGCGGGAGCGCTGGCAGCGGCGGCCGTCGTAGCCCCAGCCGTCGAGCAGCTCGCTGCAGAGGCTCTCCTGCAGGCCTTCCGGCAGATCAAAGGCCTGCGGCGGGCTGGGCGCAGGGGCGGCCGCCACCTGCTCCAGCAGGCCCGGCAGCTGGGCCGCCAGCGGCGCGAACAGCTCCTGGATCCGCGCCTTGCTGATGTCGGGCTCGAACGGCTGGGCCAGAATTTCCCAGGGGCTGCGGGCCACGGGCTCAGCCGCCGCCAGCTGGCCGGCCTGTTCGCGGCGCAGCGCGATCAGCTCCCGCAGGGCCGGCGCGAAGGCGGAGAAGTCGTTGGCGGCCCTGGCCTGCTGCCAGACCGCATTGCCCCGCGACTGGGCCCGGGCTAGGGCGGTGACCAGCGCCGGATCAAGGCAGCACTGCCGATCCAGCTCCAGGCGCAGCAGCTGCAGGTTGCGGCGCCGTTGCGGGGGCGCGTCAGGGCCGAGTTCGGCTTCGGCGGCGGCCACCAGGTCGGCGTAGGCCGCACTGCTCTGGCGCTCATGGAGCTGGGCGGCCAGCAGGGCGAGCTGCTCACCGCGCCAGGCGGCACCGGCGGCGGGCATCACCGTGTTCTGGTCGTAATAGAGGGTGCTGCTGATCGAGCCCAGCAGGCGGGTGGTTTGCAGGTGCTGCTGGAGCTGGTCGAGGGCTGGAGCCGCTGCGGGCATGGGATCGGACGAGCCGGTGGGGCCAGCATGGCGCCATGGGGACGCTGTCCTGGGTCCACATCCGGACTAATCTCAATTCGTGCCTGAGCCCTCGATGGGCAGCGTCCGCCATGCGCACCGTCAACGTTCATGAGGCCAAGACCCACTTCTCGCGGCTGATCGACGCCGCCCATGCCGGCGAAACCATCCTGGTGGCGAAGGACGGCAAGCCCTGGGCGCGGCTGGTGCCGCTGGACCTCGATCAGCCTCGCCGCCAGCCCGGGGTGCTGCGTGGGCGACTGCAGCTTCCTGCCACGGACGTGCTCCTGGCCCCCCTGCCCCCCGAGGAGCTCGATGCCCTTGAGGTGGCGCTGCCCCGTTGATGGCTACGTCCCTCCTGCTGGATACCCATGCCCTGCTCTGGTGGTTGGTGGAACCGGAGAAGCTCTCCGGGATCGCCCAGAAGGCCATTGGCGATCCGGCGGCGGCCATCTTCGTGAGCGCCGCATCGGGCTGGGAGATCGCCACCAAGGCCAGGCTGGGCAAACTTCCTGGCGCTGAAGGACTGCTGCTGGATCTGCCTTCCCTTCTGCAGCAGCAGGGCTTCCAGCCCCTTGCCGTGCAGTTGCATCACGGCGTTCGCGCTGGCGCTTACCCCCAGGCCCATCGCGATCCGTTCGATCGGCTGCTGGCGGCCCAGGCGGAACTGGAGGGTTTGCAATTGGTGAGCATCGACCCTGCCTTGGCCACCTTCCCCTGCCGCCTGCTCTGGTGATGGGGGACCCCACGGGCGCTGCGGCCTGCCGCTGGCGGCGCCATGGTGGTGCTACATGACGTCTGCAGCCGGATCGATGCATCCCCCTTCTCCGGAGCAGGACCTGGTGCTCGCGGCCATCGAACGGTTCATGGCCGACCCCGATCTGGTGCTGGACGATGAGTCCGTCAGCGGGGAAGCCGGTGATGTGCTCAGCGCCATCCTGCGGGCCCTGACGATGGTGCTGCCGCTCGGGGAGATCGAACTGGCGGTGACGGGCCTGCTCACCGTCCATTGCGACCAGCTCGACGACGACACCCAGCTGGTGCTGGAGGCCCTGCTCACTGCCATCGAGCGGGACGATGACGAGATGGCCCTCGACACCCTGCTGGCCAGTGAGGCGAGCCTGCTGGAGGCCAACGCCCTCGATGGCAACTACTTACTGGTGTGGGATCCGGCCGACGCAGCTCCGCTGCGGGAAATGGAGATTCTTGATGTGCTGGAGCGCTACCCCTGCCGCGGCGAGGGGGCCCGCTGGACCTGCGACGACTTCGTGGCCTTGCTGGAGGGCAAGATCCTGCAGTGGCGCAAGACGATGGTGGCGCTGGAGATCCTCCAGGAGCAGCCCGGCACCCGGCCCGCCGCCAGCACCATGGTGCTGCTGGTGCCGGTGGACCCGATTTCCCCACTCGAGCAGCTGGAGGTGGGGGTCACCCTCAGTCCGCCGCCGCCGGAGTCCAGTGCAGCCGCATCGGCACGCAGCCTTCCAGGCTGACCTTCACCGGGCAGCTCTCACCGGCGCGGATCAGCAGTTCGCGCTGCTCGGCCCCGAGGCCGGCCGGCAGGTCGATCCAGGCCTCCAGCAGGGCGATGCGGCGCTCGCCGCTGCTGCTCATGCCCTTCTCCAGCCGCACCGAGGCCCCCTCCAGGGTTAGGCCCTGACGTTCGGCGACGATCCCCATCACCGTCAGCAGGCAGGTGGCCAGGGCCGTGCCGACCAGGTCGGTGGGGGAGAAGGCCTCTCCTTTGCCCTGGTTATCGACGGGGGCATCGGTGATCAGCCGTGAGCCGGAGGCGGCGTGCTCCGCCGCGCAGCGCAGGGCCCCTTCGTAGCGGCAGGTGATCGTGGTCATGGCGGGCGGGGGACTGGCGTTTGTTCCAGCAGGCTGGCAGGGGCTGTCGCCCTAAGTTGCTGGCCGCGCGCTGTGGATCCTTGCCGCTGATCCTGCTGGTGGCCAACCCGAATTCCGTGGGGTTGGCCGAAACGATTCGGCTGGCGGTGACGCCGGTGTTCCTGCTGGCGGGCATCAGTGGCCTGCTGGGGGTGATCACCACCCGCCTGTCGCGCATCATCGACCGGGCCCGGGTGATCAAGGCTCGCGATCCGGCCGCCAGCAAGGCCCGGTCGCGGGAGCTGCAGTGGGAGCTGCTGCTGCACCGCCGCCGCATGACCCTGGCCTCGGCGGCCTTCGCCTGTGCCACCACCAGCTTCCTGTTGGTGGCCACGGTGGTGATGGTGCTGTTTCTGAGCACCGTGGCCACGATCGACCTGACCCCCCTGGTGGCCCTGCTGTTCGTACTGGCGATGGGCTCGCTGATGACGGCGGTGCTGCTGCTGCTGCGCGAGGTGCAGCTGGGCAACAAGGCCCTGCGGCACTTCTGAGCGCTGCCGCCCTAAAGGTTCGTCAGGCCGATCTCCTCCAGCAGTTGCCGCTGCTGGCGCGCCGACACGAAGCGGTGGGCCGCCATGGCGCCACTCACCGCCACCGGGGGCACGCCGATGCCCGGGAACACGCCGGCACCGCACAGCACCAGCCCTTCGATCGGGGTGGTGCCACCGGGGAAGGGTCCGCCGCTGGCCGGCCAGGCCGGGCCGTAGCTGCCCTGGTGCGTGCGCAGGTAGCGGCGATGGGTGAGGGGGGTGCCCTGCAGTTCGATCACCACCCGCTCCTGCCAGTCGGGCAGCACCTGGGAGAGTACCTGCCCGAAGATGGCGCAGCGCTTCCTTTTCAAGGCGTCGTAGGCGGCGCTGCCCCGCTCCAGCCCCTGCCACAGCTCCCAGGGCTCATTGGCCGGCGTGTAGCCGTGCAACACCTGGTGGCCGGGTGGGGCGCAGGCCGGGTCGAGCCGGGAGGGCATCGACAGCACCACCATGTTGCGCTCGGCGCCGATGCCCCGTTGCCAGTCGCCCACCCAGACGTGGTGGATCGGCAGCTGATCGAGGTCGTCGCCGCGCAGGGCCAGGTGCCAGTGCAGGAAGCTGGCGCAGGCCGGGGTGGCCGCCTGGCGCCGCCGCCAGCGCGAGGGCACCGCGTCTTCTGGAAGCAGGCTGAGCAGGTCCCAGGGGCTGGCGTTGGCGATCACGCCGCGCTGGGCCTCGAGGCGTTCGCCATTCTCGAGCCGGACGCCGACGGCCCGCCCCCGTTCCACGAGGATTTCGGCCACCGGCGCTTCGGTGCGCAGTCGGCCGCCGTGGCGCTCCAGTCCGCGCACCAGCGCGGCGGCCACCGCCCCACTGCCGCCGATGGGGTAGTCGAGGCAGGCCTCGGGCTCGAACCATTCGCCGAACAGGGTCGCCATGGCGGCGGCGCTGGTCTGGTCCATGGGCAGGCCCGAGATCAGGAAGCTGAGCAGCTCGACCCAATGCAGCAGGAAGGGATCGCTGAGGTGGCGGCGGGCGATCGGCCCGAAGGCCCCCCCGAGGCTGGCCAGCCTCCCCGCCTGGCCGAGCAGGCGCAGGGCATTGCCGCCGCCGAGGGTGGTGGCCAGCCCCGCCCCGGGCCGCAGGGCCAGCAGGGGCAGGGAGCGGGCCGCGTCGCAGCTGGGTTGGAGGGCCGTCAGGAAGCGGTCCCATTCGGCGGCCACCGCCGGGCTGCGCAGCTCGCGCAGCAGGGCCAGGAAGGGCCCCTGCCCCACCCCGACCCGCAGCGAGCCCTCGGGCAGCAGCAGGCCCCAGTCTTGGTAGGTGGCCACGGGCAGGCTTTCCCCCACCGCCCGCAGCACCTGGGCCAGGGGATTGGTGCTGGGCCAGCGGCCCAGGCCACTCCACAGCGACGGGCCGGATTCGAACTGAAAGGGGCCGCGGCAAAAGCCATGGGCGGCACCGCCAGGGGTGGTGTGGGCTTCGAGCACCACCACATCGAGGCCATGGCGGGCGGCAATGGCGCCGGCACAGAGGCCGCCCAGGCCACTGCCCACGACGATCAGGTCGCTCACCTTGGGCGCAGCAGATCCGCTGCAGATCCTAGGCAGATTCCCTTTGCCAGGACGCCTAGCGCCGCGCTGGATCCCTGCCTAGGATCGCGCCATCTATCAAAGATTTGCATTGCCGCAGGGATCCTCGCCAGCCACCCTGTCCGATCACGCCGTGATTCGACAACCGAAACGCGGCGATTTTGAGCTGAAGCCGTTCATGGACAGTTCGAATCTGCGTGGCGGCTGGCAGATCGCCAACACCGTGATCCCCTACGCGGCCCTCTGGTGGGTCGCCGACTGGAGCCTCAAGCACGCTCCGCTGCTGCTGATCCCCACGATGGTGGTGATGGTGCTGCTGCTGGCGCGCATCTTCTCGCTGATGCACGACTGCGGCCACGACTCCCTGTTCCGCAGCCGGCGGGCCAACCAGGTGTTCGGCTTTCTGCTCGGGGTACTCAGCGCCATTCCCCAGTACCCCTGGTCGCGGGGGCACGCCTACCACCACCGCCACAACGGCGACTGGGAGAAGTACCAGGGACCGTCGGCCCTGGTCACCACCAGCGCCTTTGCGGCACTCAGCCCCGGCCAGCAGCGGTTTTACGGCGTGCTGCGCCACCCGGCGATGCTGTTTCCCGGTGGCTTCTTCTATCTGGTGATCAAGCCCCGCGTGGCCCTGGTGCTGGGGCTGGCGGGCTTCTTCCCCCACCTGATGGCCTGCCTGCGCAGCCCGGAGCCGATGGGCCTCGGCCAGATCCTGGCCAGCTACCGCTCCAAGCACTGGTACACCAATGAGGAATTCCGCCACCTGGTGGCCAACAACATCGCCGTGATCGGCTCCTGGTGGCTGATGGCCCACTGGCTCGGTGCCGGTGTGTTCTGGTCGCTCTACACCCCGGTGATGGCCTGTGCGGCGGCGATCTTCATCTGCATCTTCTTCGTGCAGCACAACTTCCCCGGCTCCTACGCCCATGCCACCGCCGGCTGGAGCGAGATGACCGGCGTGCTGGAAGGTACCAGTGATCTGGACTTGCCGCCGCTGTTCAACTGGTTTTCGGCCGACATCGGCTGCCACGCCATCCACCACCTCTCCTCGAAGATCCCCAACTACCGGCTGCGGGCCTGCCATGGGCGCAACGCCCACCTGCTCACCGGGGTGCGGCGGCTGTCGCTGGCCGATATTCCGGGGTGCTTCAGCTACATCCTCTGGGATCCCCAGGCCTGCCGTCTGACCACGATCGCTGACCAGAAATCAGCCGTCCCGGTGGCCGCTGCCGGCTGACCATCGCCTGGAGGCCCTGATGTTGCGCCAGACCCTGAGCTCGCTGGAGATCAGCACCAAAGGCGAGGGCTTCGATGACATCACCGGCGCCATCAACGGGCTGATCGCCGCCAGCGGGCTGCAGCTGGGCAGCGCCACCATCGCCAGCCAGCACACCTCGTGTTCGCTGACGATCAACGAAAACGCTGATCCCAGGGTGCTTCTTGATCTGGCCGCCTTTCTGCGGGCCCTGGTGCCTCCTGAGGGGGTGCGGCCGATCAGCGGCCAGGGCGAGCGCCGCGCCTGGGTGCATGACGACGAAGGCCCTGACGACATGCCCGCCCACATCCGCACCGCGCTCACCTGCACCAGCCTGGTGCTGCCGTTCCAATCGGGCCGGCTGCTGCTGGGAATGTGGCAGGCGGTGTATGTGTGGGAGCACAGGGCCCGGCCGCACCGGCGCCGCTTCAGCCTGCATCTGCTGGGCGAATGACCCTGATCCCCTGCCCCCTACCGCCATGGCTGCCAAGCCCCTGACTCCGGCCCAGATCGCTGCGTTGCCCACCGAACTGCCGCAGTGGACCGTGCGGGAGGGCAAATTGCACCGCGAACTGCGCTTTGCCGATTTTTCGGCCGCCTTCGGCTTCATGACCCGGGTGGCCCTCGCGGCCGAGGCCCTGGGGCACCACCCGGAATGGTGCAACGTCTGGAGTCGGGTGACGATCAACCTCACGACCCATGACACCGGCGGGCTGTCGGACCTCGACGTGGCCCTGGCGAAGCAGATTGATGGCTTCGTGAGCTGAGGCCGCACCCATGGGATTTCGCTACCTCGATCGGATCGCCACCGAGAAGAACATCCACGCGTTTCTGGAACTCGCCGATCTGGCCGCCGGAGCCGGTGCGTCCGCCAACAACGTCTTCCAGCTCTCCCATCGGCTGCGCCAGTCCCGGCCGATGCAGGTCTGCCGGGCGTTGTTGCAGCGGGACCCGGCCGCGGTGGCCCTGATCGAGCAGCGGCGGCTCAGCGGCCCCTATGACGCGGCCGCCCTCCAGGCCCTGCCGAAGGGCAGCCTGGGGCACACCTATGCCACGGTGCTCGAGACGATGGGGTACGACATCAACTTCTTCCCCAATCCCGACTTCTACGCCAACCTCGAAACCGACGCCGATTACATCAACTACCGCGTCTATGCCACCCACGACATCCACCACATCGTCAGCGGCTTCAGCCTCGACAATTTCGGTGAACTCGGTGTCATCAGTATGAGCGTGGCCCAGTTCGCCCATCCGGGCCTGGCCTTCACCGATCTGATGGCCCTGCTGCTCAACTGGTTTCGCAACGACAAGCCGCTCGATGAACACGAAACCCCGGCGGAGCAGGCCCGCACCGCCGGTTACGCCTTCGGCATGATCAGCAAGGGTCTGCACATCGGCGCCGAGGCCCGGCCGCTGTTCCCGGTGATCTGGGAGGAGCGGATGGAGCAGAACCTGGAGGAGTTGCGGGCCGAGCTGGGCATCGAGGCCGTGACGGAGGGGACCTACAGCTGGCAGGCGAATCCCGCGCTGAGCGAGGCTCTGGCGGCTTCTGATTGCTCTTAGTGTTGGCTGAAGGAGTTCCGCCGCTCGCTGCATGACCCTGGCACCTCCCCACTCTCCATCCGCTCCGACGCTGGAGCCGTTGGCCTTGCCCTGGGATCTGCGCCTCAGCCCGGAGCAGTTCGAGCAGGTGTGCCAGGCGAACCCTGAGGCTGTGCTCGAACTTGCCGCTGATGGTCGGTTGATCGCCATGACGCCCACCGGCAGCGAAACCGGCGCCTGCAACGCTGCCCTGAACGGGCTTCTGGCCCTGGCGGTGCGCTCCAGCGGACTGCCGTTCAAGCTGTTCGACAGCTCTACCGGCTTTCGCCTTCCCGATGGCTCTGTGCTGAGCCCCGACGCCTCCCTGCTGCACTTGGAGCGCTGGACGGCCCTCACGGCCGAGCAGCGCCGCGGTTTCGCCCCTCTCTGCCCCGATGTGGTGGTGGAACTCGCCAGCCCGTCGGACGAAGGCCCCCGCGGGCTGACGGCCCTGCGCCAGAAGATGGAGCGCTACCGCGCCAATGGCGCCCAACTCGGCTGGCTGCTGATTCCCGAGGAGCAGGCCGTGGAGATCTGGTCAGCCGAAGCCGCTGCCCCGCAGCGCATCGCCCCAGCCCAGCGGCTCGATGCCGCACCGCTGTTCCCCGGCCTGCAGATCGAATTGGCCGAGGTCTGGGCCGGCTGATCTCAGCCCCTCTCGATCAGATACGTCCGCACGTGGATGACCAGGGGCCGGCCCAGGGCTTCCTGCGTCGTCAGCCAGTGGCTCGCCACCAGCTCAAGGCCGTCGAGATGGATCGCCGGCTCCCGCGCCGCCAGCAGCGTGAAGATCGTCACCGTGTTCTTGCCCCGTGACGAGGTTTCGGTGATCTGCCAGGGATCCAGCAGCTCCTCCGCCGACACCCCTAGCCCCAGCTCTTCGGCCAGCTCCCTTACCGCCGCCTGCCGCGCCGTTTCCCGTCGCTCCAGGCCCCCTCCAGGGAGGCCGAGGCCGTGGCGGTAGCTCGTCTGCACCAGCAGCAGGCGCCCTTGGTGCCAGATCGCCACCAGGGCGCCGTGGTTGTGGGGCCGGACCAGCAGTTGCCAGGTTTCGTACAGCCGCGCCGCCAGCCAGTAGAGGCGCAGCCGGGCAATCAGCCGTTTCAGCCATCTCCCCATCGCCTCCTCCGTTCCAACCGACCAACCAGTTTTCCCTGTGCTGCGCGGTCACCCCACCAGTGCCGGCGCCACCGCCTGGATCTCGGCCGGTTCGGCCTGGCGGAAGTGCAGCCGCGGGTTCTCGCCCACGTCCTCCACATCCACCGCGATGGTGCTGCCGGCGGGGAAGGTGCCCGCCAGGATCGCCTTGGCGATCGGCGTCTCCAGTTCCCGCTGGATCGCCCGCTTCAGCGGCCGGGCCCCGTACACCGGGTCGTAACCGACGGCGGCCAGCCAGTCGAGGGCGTCGCTGTTCACCCGCAGGGCCAGCTTGCGCTCTTCGAGGCGCCGCGTCAGCCGCTGCACCTGCAGGGACACGATCTGGCGCAGTTCGTCTTCCCGCAGGCTGCGGAAGATGATCGATTCATCCAGACGGTTGAGGAATTCCGGCCGGAAGTGACCCCGCAGCGCCTCATTGACCCGCTTCTCCATCTCGCCGTAGCGGGACGGATCGCCGGCCAGATCAAGGATCGAAGCGCTGCCGATGTTGCTGGTGAGAATCAGCACCGTGTTGGTGAAATCCACCGTGCGGCCCTGGCCATCGGTGACGCGGCCGTCATCGAGGATCTGCAGCATCACGTTGAACACATCGGGGTGGGCCTTCTCCACCTCGTCGAACAGGATCACCGCGTAGGGGCGGCGCCGCACCGCTTCGGTCAGCTGGCCGCCCTCCTCGTAGCCCACATACCCAGGAGGCGCTCCGATCAGCCGGCTCACGGCGTGCTTCTCCATGTACTCGCTCATGTCGATGCGCACCATCGACTCCTCGCTGTCGAACAGCTGCGAGGCCAGGGCCTTGGACAGCTCCGTCTTGCCCACGCCCGTGGGGCCGAGGAACAGGAAGCTGGCGATCGGGCGGTTGGGGTCCGACAGGCCGGCCCGGGACCGCTGGATGGCATCGGCCACCGCCGTCACGGCCTGGTCCTGGCCGATCACCCGCGTGTGCAGCTCGTCCTCCAGATGCAGCAGCTTCTCCATCTCGCTCTGCACCAGCTTGCTGACCGGAATGCCGGTCCACTTGGCGATCACCTCGGCGATGTCGTCCTCGGTGACCTCCTCGCGCAGCAGGTTCTTCTCGCCGGCATGGGCGCTGAGCTCCGCGGTGCGGGCGGCCAGTTTCTTGTTCAGCCCCGCCAGGGTGCCGTACTCCAGTTCGGCGGCCTTGTTGAGGTCGTACTGGCGTTTGGCCTGCTCCACCTGCAGCTGCACCTGCTCGATCTCCTCCTTGAGGGCGGAGAGTTCGTCGATCGAGCCCTTCTCCTTCTGCCACTGGGCATTGAGGCTGCTCTGCTGCTCCCCCAGGTCGGCCAGTTCCTTCTCCAGCCGCTCCAGCCGGTCGCGGCTGGCCGGATCCGATTCCCGCCCCAGGGAGAGCTTCTCCATCTCCAGCTGCAGGATGCGGCGGTCGAGCTCGTCGATCTCCTCCGGCTTGGAGGTGATCTCCATCTTCAGGCGCGCCGCCGATTCGTCCATCAGGTCGATGGCCTTGTCGGGCAGGAAGCGATCGGCGATGTAGCGGCTGCTCAGCACCGCCGCCGCCACCAGGGCGTTGTCGGCGATGCGCACGCCGTGGTGCACCTCGTAGCGCTCCTTCAGGCCGCGCAGGATCGAGATCGTGTCTTCCACCGTCGGCTGGTCGACGAACACCTGCTGGAAACGGCGCTCCAGGGCCGGATCCTTCTCGATGTGCTGGCGGTGCTCATCGAGGGTGGTGGCGCCGATGCAGCGCAGCTCACCGCGGGCCAGCATCGGCTTGAGCAGGTTGCTGGCGTCCATGGCGCCGCCGCTGGCGCCGGCCCCCACCACCGTGTGGATCTCATCGATGAACAGCACGATCTGCCCCTCGCTGGAGGTGACCTCCTTGAGCACGGCCTTGAGGCGCTCCTCGAACTCGCCGCGGTACTTGGCGCCGGCGATCAGGGCACCCATGTCGAGGGCGATCAGCTGGCGGTTCTGCAGGGCCGTGGGCACGTCGCCGTTGACGATCCGCTGCGCCAGCCCCTCCACGATGGCGGTCTTGCCGACGCCCGGTTCACCGATCAGCACCGGGTTGTTCTTGGTGCGCCGCGAAAGGATCTGGACGGTGCGGCGGATTTCCTCGTCGCGGCCGATCACCGGGTCGAGCTTGCCGTCGCGGGCGGCGGCGGTGAGGTCGCGGCCGTATTTCTCGAGCGACTCATAGGTGCCCTCCGGGTTCTGGTCGGTCACACGCTGGCTGCCTCGCACGGCCTGAACGGCGTCCTTGATCTTCGCCCCATCGGCGCCCGCCTGCGACAGCAGCTGGCGGCCGCAGCGCTCATCGCCGGCCAGGGCCAGCACCAGGTGCTCCACGGCGATGTAGCTGTCGTCGAACTCCTTCTTGAGCCCATCGGCCCGATCCAGCACCGCATTCAGCCCCTTGCCCAGATAGACGTTCTCGGGGGCGGCGGCCAGGCTGGGCTGGGCGGCGATGAACGCCTCCAGCTTCTGGCTCAGCACCCCCAGGTCCACCCCGGCCTTCTCCAGGATCCGGCTGGCCAGGTCCTGCTGGGCCAGCAGGGCGGCGAACAGGTGCTCGCTCTCCATCTGCTGCTGGCGCTTCTGCTGGGCCAGCTGCTGCGAGGCCACGATGGCCCCCCAGGCCTTCTCGGTGAACAGTTCGGCGGTGGGATGCATGGCTCGACTCTCCCTGGGGCTGGCAATGCAGCAACCGTATGAATCCCTTCGGAATTGTCCGAGTGGGAGGACCGAACCGCCGGGGGGAGGCCTACCGCCCGATCTGTGCTGGCAGGGGCACCTGGTAGCCGTGCTTCTGGCCGCAGAGCTGGCTGGGGCAACCGTCGGGGCCGTAGCGGGCATCGGCCGCCGACAGGCAGCCCATGCTGTTTTTCTGCGCCACCTGGGCCGGATGGATCCGCAGGGGCTGGAGCACCGCCTCGCTCCTGGGCACCAACAACCGGCAGGCCGGCGGCGACAGCCCCGGGCTGGCCTCAATCGCCAGCGGTTGATTGGGGGACACTGCCTGGGCCAGGGCTGGCTGCGCCGCCAGGGGCAGGGCCAGTGGCATCACGCCGGCCAGCAGGCCCGCCAGCAGCGCGGCAGAAGGGCGGATCGCCATGATGGGCTCGCGGCTTGAGCTCCATTCTCGCCTCTCCAGCCCGCCCGTCACCGATGCCCTCTGCCGCCGACGACCAGGCCCTGGTGGCCCAGCTGGCCGCCGAATCCCAGGCCCTCGGTGGCGTCTTTGAGCCGGAGCGCGACTGCTGGCGGGTCGTTCACCGTCACGTCCACGGCATGTTGCCCTCCGAGTACGACATCCGCGACGTTCCCGAGGAGCTCTACCTGGCGGTGCTGGCCGCCTGCCGGGCCGAGTCCTGAGGTCTGCTGGCCGGCCTTGGGCGGTGGCCACAAAAAAAGCCCCGGCTGGCCGGGGCTTGGACGTGTGAGGAGCCAGTCGGGTTGACCCGCTGGGCGGGGATCAGGCCCAGCCTTTGGACGCCATGTCCTCGACGTAGGCGGCCACGTCGGCGATGTCGCCTTCGCTGAGCTTGCCACCGAAGGCGGGCATGGCGTTCTTGCCGTTGGTGACCTGGTAAGAGATGGCGGCCTCGTGGTCGGCGTCGTAGTTGGCCAGGTAGGAGGCCAGTGCATCGGCCTTGAGGGTGCGCTCGGCGTTCACCACGTTGCCGCCGCCCATGTGGCAGGCGGCGCAGTTGGCGGAGAAGATCTGACCGCCGTGGGCCACATCGGCGGCGAAGCTCGGGGCCGCACCCAGCACCAGCGCCAGGCAGAGAGCGAACAGGGAAAGAAGACGACGCATGGGAAGGTGCGAAGGAGGGTGCCGGATAGCACGTGCAACCGGAACAAATTAGGCAACGGCCGAGACCCATTGGGAGCCTCCGGCACATTCGCAACAATTTGGCGCTTCAGGGCTGGCGCCCCGGCCCCAGCCGGCCCCGGTGCGGCACACCCGCCGTCTCCAGCACCGCGTTGAGGGTGGGGGCGAAGCTCACCAGGCCAAAGCGCTCGGGCGGGCTCACCGGCTGGTGTACGAAGTGGCGCTGACGGATCGAGAAGCGGTCCCAGGCGTTCACCTCGATGCGCAGCAGCTTGATCAGCCCCTCGATCAGCCAGCCGCGCAGATCGATGCCCAGCGGCGGCACCCACACCCGCCGCCAGCGGCACAGGGAGGCCACGGCGCCGTTGATCGTGATCGGCGCCTGGCCCAGCACCAGCCGCCGCACCGGCCCCTGGCCCGGCTCCGGATTGGGGCCGTGGGGGGTGGTGGCCAGGTGCGCGCAAACCGTGGCGATGTCGGCGGCATGGATGAAGTGGAAGCTGGCATCGGTGCGCAGCCAGCGGGCCAGCCACAGCCAGCCGAAGGCCTCCTTCAGCCCTGCCGTGAGGTAGCTGGTGGGGTGGGGATCGGCCGTGCCCACCGAGCCGCCGAACACCAGCGTCGGGAACACCGCCACGATCCGCGCAGCCAGCGGGTGGCGCTCCAGGTCCTGCAGGCAGGTGGCCTTGGTCTGGATGTACTCGGTGCCGTAGGCCATCGCTTCCGGCAGCAGCTGCAGCTGCCGGTCGAGGATGGAGGCGGTGGAGAAGTAGATCACCTGCTGCAGCCGCTCTGGATCGGTGAGCCGCAGCAGTTCCTTCACGGCCACCACGTTCACCGCCTGGGCCCGCTCCGGGTCACCCCAGGCGGTGGCCGTGTGGATGATCCGGTCGGCGCTGGCGATCGCCTCGGCGTGGGGGGCCAGCTCGCGCAGGTCACCCACCAGCAGGGTGATGCGCGGGTGATCGGCGGGCACGGCGCTGAGCTTGGCGGGATCCCGCAGCAGCAGCAGCAGCTGGGCGTCGCTGTTGGCCAGCAGGTTTTCGGCGATGTACTGGCCGACGCAGCCACTGGCGCCGGTGATCAGGATCCGCTGCGGCCCGGAAGTGGCGGCGCTCAAACAGCGGCCCCCAGCAGCTCATTCACGGCCTTGCCGGTCTCGAAGAAGACGCGGGCGTTGTCTTCCGGGGTGCCGGGCAGGATGCCGTGGCCCAGGTTGAGGATGTGGCGGCGGCCGCGGGCCTTGCGCACCGTGTCGAGGATCCGCGCCCGGATCGCCTCAGGCGTGCCGAACAGCAGGCCGGGGTCCACATTGCCCTGCACGCCCAGGTGCTGGGGCAGGCGGGCGCAGCCATCGGCCATGTCCACGGTCCAGTCGAGCGAGATGAAATCCACGCCGGTGCTGGCCATGCGCTCCAGCACGCCGGCGCTGCCGGAGATGTAGAGGATCAGGGGCGTGTCGGGGTGGGTGGCCTTCACCTGGTCGATCACCCGCTTCTGGTAGGGGGCCGCGAACACGTCGTAGTCGATCGGGCTCAGCTGACCCGCCCAGGAATCGAACAGCTGCACCACCTGGGCGCCGCTGTCGATCTGGTAGCGCACGTAGATGGCGATCGAATCGGCCAGGTGGCCCAGAAGCTGGTGCAGCAGGGCGGGCTCCTGGAAGGCCATCGCCTTGATCACCGAATAGGTCTTGGAGCTCTTGCCCTCCACCGCATAGGCGGCCAGGGTCCAGGGGGCTCCCACGAAGCCCAGCACCGCCGCCTGGTTGCCCACGTCGGCCCGCAGCCGCTTCAGCACCTCGCCCACGAAGGGCAGGGCTTCGGCGGGATCGAGGGGGCGCAGGGCGTCCACCTGGGCCTGGCTGCGGATGGCGGGCTCGATGATCGGCCCCTTGCTCTCGATAATGTCGAAGTCGATGCCGAGGCCCGGCAGGGGCGTGAGGATGTCGGAGAACAGGATCACGCCGTCGGGACGGAAGGCGTGGAACGGCTGCATCGAGATCTCGTAGGAGAGATCGGGGTTCTCCGAGCGCTCACGGAAGCCGGGGTGGCGGTCGCGCAGGTCGCGGTAGACCTTCATGTAGCGGCCCGCCTGGCGCATCATCCAGACCGGTGGCCGCTCCACCTGCTCCCCTCGGGCGGCGCGCAGCAGCAGGGGGGCGGATTCAGTCATTGCGCCGGTCGGAAGGTCAACCGCGAAACCTAAACCAGCATCCCCGGCCCCCGGCCGCTCCTGTCACCTGTCGTGGCATGGGGCCACCGCCTGGGCCTCCTCCGGCTGGAGCTGCTGCAGCAGGCGGAGGAAGTCCTGCTCCTGGCCCAGCAGCCGGGCTTCCTCGAGGGCGCTGGGTAGCAGGGCCGCCAGGTCAGGACCGAGGCCCATCGGCCCCGGGAGCTCCTGCTGGCCGCGGGCCAGGGCCCGGAAGCGGCGCAAGGCCGAGACGGGCCGCACCAGCAGACAGACCAGCAGGGCCAGAGCGGAGCCCATCAGGTAGTCGAGCCAGCGGCTTGGTACGTACCAGTCGGTGAGGACGCCGTAGCCCACGAAGGTGACCCCGCTGGAGATCAGGGCGGTGCGCAGGTGGGGCAGCAGGCCAAGCGTTAGCAGCAGCGCCGTGGTGCCACCCATCACGATCGCCACCGTCACCGGATCGACCCCCAGGGTGTTGAACACCAGCCAGGGCATCAGCACCCCCAGGCTCACCCCCACCATGCGGTCGCGCACCCGGCCCAGGGTGGCGCCCAGGCTGTCGTTGAGCAGCAGCACCACCCCGAAATACAGGTACTTGGGTGTCACGGCACCGACGCCGAGGCCGATGCTGAGGGCCAGCATCGACACCACCACCTTGCGCCAGAAAAAGGAATCGGCGAAGCGCTGGCCGAGGCCCCGTGGGGGCAGGTCCAGCTCCGGCTCCGGTGCGCTGCCCACCCCCTCCCCGGGTAGCCGCAGTCCCTCCTGCAGCCCCGCCGCCACCGCCATGCCGACGGTCACCGCCAGCAGCTGCTTCCAGGCGACCAGCCAGGTGGCGTCGGCACTCAGCAGCGGCAGCACCGCCAGTACCGCCAGCAGGTTGCGCACCACCAGCAGCCGGTCGGGCAGGGCCTGACCCAGGAGCTGGGCGCAGGCGGTGACCACCGCGAACTGCCAGACCTGGGGGGCCTGCAGCAGCGGCCGCAGACCGGTGCCCAGCCCCAGGCCGACGGCCACCACCAGGGGAAGCAGCAGGAACACCGGCGCCGGCCAGCGGTCGAAGCGGGGACGCACCATCAGGGCGGCGATCACGACGCCGTAGGGCGTCGCCCCCCCCAGGCCGAAGCTGTGGCAGATCGACCAGGTGAGACCCGAGGCCAGGGCGATGCAGAGCACCAGCCGCAGTGACCGGTGCCATGGAGCCGCCGGCTCCTTGGCGACAGGGGTCATGGCCGGGGGCGGGCCAGGCCCTGGATCAACCCCATCACCAGGCTGATGAGCAGCAGCGCCAGCCAGAACCAGAGACGGGGCGGGTCGCTGCGCAGGCACAGCAGCAGCAGCGCCAGGCTGAGCCACGGCAGGGGCCGGCGCCAGGGGGCCAGCAGGACGCGGCGATCGATCATGAGCGCAGCCCCGCCAGCCAGCGCCAGAACGGCGTCACGTAGCTGACCAGGCTGCGCCGCTCAACCTCGGCCTCCACCTCGGCGGGGGTGCGGGTGGGCAGGGGGCCGGCCGGACCGCGGCCGCGGCTCCAGCGCAGTCCTGATGGGGTGGCCGCCGCCTCCAGTTCCACCACCGCCAGCACCAGCGGAGCACCCGTGCGCCCCGGCAGCTGGGCCGTGAGGTCGCCGCCGTCGCCATAGGAGCGCTCCCGGGCGCTGGCCATCAGGTTCAGGGCCTCCTCCCGGCTGCCGACTCGGGCCGCCACCTCTTCGGCGCTGACACTTTCGCGCGAGAGACTCAGCAGCCGGCCGGCCACAAGACCGTAGCGCTGCTCGGCGCTGCCGAAGCTGTCACGGCTGAGCAGCTGGGGATTGAGCTGCACCTCCTCGCCCACCCGCAGGCGCGTGGCGTCGGCGGCGGTGAACAGCACCACCGCTTCCCGGCCCGGGCGAAGGCTGGCCAGGGCGATGCTGCCAAGCCGCTGGCCGGGCAGCACCGGCTGGCCGGTCAGCACCGCCAGGTCGAGCACCTGGCCCGCCACGGGGCTGAACACGTCCTGGGCCAGCTCAGCACTGAGCAGGGAGGCCCTCTCGGCCCCCAGCAGGGCGGCCTCGGCCTGCAGCGCGGCCCGACGGACGCGCAGATCGGCCTGCAGGGCCTCCACCGACGAGATCTCGGCCCGGTTGCGCAGCCACAGGTTCTGGGCGCCCACCCACAGCGGGCTGTAGCGGGCGATCACATCGTCCTTGCGCAGGCTCTCCAGGGCATTCAGCTGGCTTCGTACCGGACGGTTGGTGGCCTCGATCTGCTCGCGCCGGGTCTGCAGAGCCCGCTGGTGGTCGTCGAGGGCGAGGCTCTGCACCTTCAGCACCGCCTGGCGCTGGGCCACGGCCACCAGCCGGGCTGTGGTGGCCTGGGGGCTGCCCTCCGGCCCGGCTCCCGCCCCAGGAGCGCTCTGGCCCACCTGACTCAGGGTCAACAGCAGCTGGCCGGCCTGCACCCGATCGCCGACGGCCACCTTGAGATCCTGGACCTCGCCGGGGCCGCGGGCATAGAAGCCGCGGCGGGCATCGGGCGGTGCCATCACCCCCATGCCGCGCACGATCACCGGAATGGCTGGGGTTAGCGCCCACACGCCGGTGGCGGCGGCCACCAGCAGGGTGGGCAGGATGGCGTAGATCCGGCCGAGCGTGGCAGGGGCCATGGCGGGCCGGAGAAGGCCGCAACGGGCCTGAAACACCCAGAGCGTAGAGGAAGATCGCGCCGAAATTGAGCTACTTTTGGCGCCACATTGCGCCCCCGTTTTGAAGGCCTTCCGCCTGTCCCGATGTGCAGGCGCGATCGGCAGCGTCCGGCCCCTGGCTGCCCTGGCCGCGCTGGTGGCCCTGGCGATGCCGTGTTCCCCGGCGATGGCCCAGGTCCTGAGCTTGGAGCAGGTGCTGCAGCAGGCGCTGCCCAGTTCCCTGCGGCTGGAGCGGGCCCGCCGCCAGCTGCAGCGCGACGGAGCACTGGTGCAGCTGAACAAGGCCCTGCTGCTGCCGCGCCTGAGCCTGGTGGGCCTCGCCAGCTACACCGGAGTGAACAGCTCGGTGGGGCTGCTCACCAACCTCCCCACCCTCGGCGACATCAGCTTCTCCTTGCAGCCGAACGGTTACGCCGAGCTCCGCAACAGCTTCGCCAACGTGGGGCTGCTGGTCGATGCCGACCTGCTGCCCCTCGGCCGCCTGGCCCTGCTGCGGGCCAGCCGTGAACAGCAACGCAGCGGCGAAGCCACCCTGCAGGAAAGCGAGCGGCAGGCCCGCTTCGAGTTGGTGAACGGCTACCGCCAGCTGCAGCTCAGCCAGGCCCTGGTGCCGGTGTGGGCCCAGGCCCTGGCGGGTTCTACGGCCCTGGAGCGCACCGTGGCCAGTTTTCTCAGCAAGGGGCTGGCGGCCCGGCTCGATCTCGAGCGGGCCCGGGCCCTGCGCGCCTCCGACCAGATGGGACTGGAGCAGAGCCAGGCTCGCCTGCTGACGGATCGGGAGAGTCTGGCCACCCTGATGGGCCTGGCCAGCGGCAGTGACCTGCGCGCCGCCGATCCGATCCGCGAACAACCGCCCTGGCCCCTCGATCTGGCGGCCACCGTGGAGGCGTCCCTGCGGCAACGGCCGCTGCTGGAGGCCCTGCGCCGCCAGCAGCAGGCCCAGGCCCAGGAGGCCCGGGCAGCACGGGCCACCCTGATGCCCTCCCTTGCCCTGGTCGCTGGGGTCGGTTACAGCGGCAACCGCCTGGCGGTACCGGTGCTGCGGCAGGGCGGAACGCTGCGGGGGGGGGCGGAGCTGCCCCTGCCGGACTTGAACCAGAACGGTTCGGCCAGCGGCAGCTTCAGCAACTGGGGCGCGGCCCTGCTGCTGCGCCAGCCGCTCTGGGATGGCGGCAGGGCGGCGTCCACGGCAAGGCTCGCCGAGCGCCAGGCCGACCTGCTGGCCGCCGATGCGGACCTGGCCCGCCAGCGGATCCGCCAGGACGTGAGCCGTGCCTGGAGCGACCTGCGCAGCTCCGCGGCGGCGATCGCGGCAGCCCAGGAGGCGGTGCGGGCCGGCGAACGGGCCCTGCGCGATGCCCAGCTGCGCTACCGCGCCCTGGTGGATCCGCTCACCGAAGTGCTTCTGGTGCAGCGGGACCTCCAGGCCAGCCGCGCCTCCCTGCTCACCAGCCTCACCCGTCAGGCCCTCGACCGCTCCGTGCTGGAGCTGGAGACCGGGCTGGTCGATCCGACGGCCGGAGTGGTCGACGCCGCCGTGCCATCGATGGCTGACGGACGCTGAAACGCTGGGCGCGACGGTGTCACCGCTGTCGCCCCGAGGGAGGGTCGATGGGCCCGAACCGGCTGATCAGGACCCCAAGCACCACGGAGGTGTACAGGAGGCCCAGTACCGCCAGGGCCACGGCGGCCAGGCGGGCAGCGGGTTTCACCGGTGTGAGGTCGCCATACCCGAGGGTGGTAAGGCTGACGAAGGAGAAGTAATGGAGTCGCTGAACGGTCTGCTCCCAATCGGCCCCGCCGATGTCCTTGGTGTCCTGTGGCAACACCAGCGTCAAGCCGTTGATGTTGTCGCGAAAGCTGCCGGGCTGGAGGCTCTCCAACAGCACCAGCAGCAGGCCCCCGCCCAGGCCCAGGAGCAGATAGCCGGCGGTGGCCCCGGCCAGTACGGCGCCGTCCACCCGCTCCTCGGCGGCAAGGCAGTGGATCAGCCGCCGCAGGCAGAGGCCGAGGAACAGGGTGTAGAGCACCAGCAGGGCGGGACCGACCAAGCGCAGCAGATCAGGACGCAGCAGCCAGAGGGCCTCCGCCGCCATACAGGTCAGACCCACAGGGCGATGCAGCCGCCCAAGACTCTGGGAAGCGCCCAGGCTCTCGATCGGTGGCTGGCGGAAGGTCAGTACGGCGGTGAGATACAGGTACCCCAGCCAGGGCAGCTTCGCCTCGGGGCCGGTGAACAGAAAAGCGGCGATCACCAGCAAGGTGGTGATCAGCAGGTGGCCGTAGAAGCCTCGGCGGTGGCGGGATCCGGGTCTCAGGACTCGCCGGGCTGGGGCCTGGCAAGGCTGCGGGTCTCGTCCAGACGCAACACCACCACGCTCAGGGGGGGCAGGCAGAGCTCGAGCGAGTTCTGGTAGTCGTGGATGGCCCAGGCATCGGTGAAGCGGCCGCCCAGGTTGCCGAGGTTGCTGCCTCCGTAGCGGCTGCTGTCGGTGTTGAAGACCTCGGCATAGAAGCCCTCCAGGGGCACACCCACCCGGTAGTGGGAATGGCTCTGGGGGGTGAAGTTGGCCACCACCACCACCCAGCGGCCGCTGCCGCTGTCGCGGCGCATGAAGCTGATCACCGAATGGCGGTTGTCGTTGCAGTCGATCCACTGGAAGCCGTACTGGTCGAAGTCATCGCCCCACAGCGCCGCCTCCGACTTGTAGAAGACGTTGAGGTCGTCCACCAGGTTGAGCAGGCCCTTGTGGGCCTCGTAATGCAGCAGTTCCCACTGCAGATCGCCCCAGACGTTCCATTCGGCCCGCTGGCCGAACTCCATACCCATGAAAATCGTTTTCTTGCCCGGGTGGGTCCACATGTAGGCGAGCAGGGCGCGCACATTGGCGAACTTCTGCCAGTCGTCCCCCGGCATCTTGTGCAGCAGGTTGCTCTTGCCGTGCACCACTTCATCGTGGCTCAGGGCCAGCATGAAGTTCTCGGTGAAGGCATACCAGATCGAAAAGGTGACGTGGTTCTGGTGGAACTGGCGGAACCAGGGATCCAGCTCGAAGTAATCGAGCATGTCGTGCATCCAGCCCATGTTCCACTTGAGGTTGAACCCCAGGCCGCCCATGTCGGTGGGCTGGGTCACCATCGGCCAGGTGGTGGATTCCTCGGCGATCGAAAGGGCGCCGGGGAAGTGCTGGAACAGCACGTGGTTGGCCTGCTGCAGGAAGCGCACGGCTTCGAGATTCTCACGCCCGCCCTGTTCATTGGGCAGCCATTCCCCATCCGGGCGCAGGTAGTCGCGATAAAGCATCGAGGCCACCGCATCCACCCGGATGCCATCGATGTGGAACTCCTCGAACCAGTAGATGAGGTTGGCGACGAGGAAGTTGCGCACCTCGTTGCGGCTGTAATTGAAGATCAGCGTGCCCCACTCCTTGTGCTCGCCGATGCGGGGGTCGGCATGCTCGTAGAGGTGGGCGCCATCGAAGAAGGCCAGGCCGTGGCTGTCCTTGGGGAAGTGGCCGGGGACCCAGTCGAGGATCACACCGAGGCCCTCGGCGTGGCAGCGGTCGACGAAGGCGCGGAACTCGTCCGGGCTGCCGAAGCGGCTGGTCGGCGCGTACCAGCCCGTGACCTGATACCCCCAGGAGCCATCGAAGGGATGCTCCGAGATCGGCATCAGCTCGATGTGGGTGAAGCCCCGCTCCTTCACATAGGGGATCACCCTGTCGGCCAGTTCCGGGTAGGTCATCAGCCGGGCCCCCGGTTTCATGTCGGCGGCGGGCACGGGTGGCCGGGCGCTGCCGTCGGCTTCGATGAAGGGCTGGTCGGCGGCGGCATGCATCCAGCTGCCCAGGTGCATCTCGTACACCGCGATCGGCTGGGGCAGGGGATCGCGGCC
The DNA here is from genome assembly GCF_024346455.1 of Cyanobium sp. Aljojuca 7A6. Lineage (GTDB taxonomy): Bacteria > Cyanobacteriota > Cyanobacteriia > PCC-6307 > Cyanobiaceae > Cyanobium. Next base: position 144,808 of record NZ_JAGQCY010000001.1, on the reverse strand, counting down.
ATCGCGCTCCTCGATCCAGGCGCTGTCGTTCCACTGATAGGTGCCCAGCTGGGCCACGATCGAGCCGGTGTTCGGCCGGATCTCATGGCGGAAGCCGTAGGGGTCGGCCTTCTGATAGCAGTGACCGTTCTGGGCCCTCACCTCGTACTTGTAGGTTTCGCCGACGCCCAGCCCGGGGATGAACAGCTCCCAGGCGCCCCCGAGCCGCTGCTGCATGGGGTGATGGCGGCCGTCCCAGCCGTTGAAATGGCCCAGCAGGGCCACGCTGCGGGCATTGGGCGCCCACAGACAGAACTGCACGCCGGCGACGCCGTCCCGTTCGACGACGTGGGCACCCATGCGCCGCCAGACGTGGTGGTGGTTGCCCTCGGCGAACAGGTGCCGGTCGAGATCCCCCATCCACTCATGGCGGAAGGCCCAGGGGTCGTGTTGCTCGTGCTCGATGCCGCCCCGTTGCACATGCAGGCGATAGCCGCAGCCGGGGTCGGCCTCCAAGCGGGTTTCGAAGATCCAGGGATGGTGGGGATTGGCCATGGCCAGCCGCTCGCCCCCGAGCAACAACTCCACCGAATGGGCGTCCGGCATCCAGGCCCGCACCACCCAGCCACCGCCATCCAGGGGCTGCGGTCCGAGCACGGAGAAGGGATGGTCGTGGCGACATTCCGCCAGCCGATGGGCATCATCGACCATCCATTCGAGGCTGGACAGGGCCATGGAAGATGGGGCGGGCATGCGCCGGGAGCTTACGTCGGTGGGAGCGCCTGCTCAGCGCGCCGGCGAGGGAGGGGCCGGATCCGTGGGGAAATCCACGCCGACGATCTGGTTCTGGGCATCCAGGGTCACGAACAGGTTGTCGGTGAGGCGATTGAACTCGGTGTTGACAATCACCAGCCGCATGTCCGGGGTGCTCTCGGCTCGATGGATGCGCTTCACCCGCACGAAATTTCCTGTGATGCGCTGCAGGTTGAACCATTTCTGCTGCAGCTGGGCCTGGGAAATCTGCTCCTGCATCACCGGGGACAGGAAGCTGCTGGCGGAGATGAAGTGACCCGCCGAGAGGGCGCTGATGAAGTCCCGCACCACCTTTTCGGCGGGCTGGTCGGTGACGTCGAAGTGATAGCCATCGATCTTGCCCTCGGCATCGATCACCATCAGCAGATCGCGCTGGCCGGCGCTGGTGAACAGGGTGGCCTCCACCGTGCTCGAGTCGTAGCCGGGCTGGATGCTGCGGATCGCCCAGCGCAACAGCTTGGGCTGGGTTTTCATGGTGGCCGCCACCATGCTGGGGCTGCTGACGCGCTGCAGGGCCGGCGAGAACTGGTTGAAGCGCGCCTGGGCGTCCCCGTTGCGGATCGTGGCCAGGAACCGCTCGGCGGCGGCGCGGGCCTTGGCTTCGCTCAGCGCGGCGCTCGGCTGGCCGCTGCTGGTGGGAAGCGGCACGGCCTGGGCCCACGCCCCCCGTGGCGCCAGGACCGCCAGGCTGCTCAGGAGCAGCGTCAGGCCGATCAGGGCTCGGCGCGGTTGGGGGCGCGGCATGGGCGACGGGGTTCGATTCGGCTCAGTTTGCCCGAATCAGGGGCTCCAGGCCCAGCCGGCTGCCGTCAAGCTCCAGCGTCAGGCTGATCACCCGGTGGGCAGCGCTGCTGCCACCCGCCGGCAGGCTGCCGTCGCCGGGATTGACGGCGATCAGCGGCCAGGCCGCCGCCGCCAGGGACAGCCGCAGCCGCTGACCGGCGGCCACCAGGGTCGCCAGCGGCTGCAGGGCCAGGCTGCGGGGGCCTGCGGCGGCGGCTTCTTCAGGGCCGAAGCGGGCCACGCCGGTGCTCAGTTGGCGCACGCTTTGGCCGTCCGGACTCACCTCGGAGAGGGCGCCGCAGAGATCGAAGCTGGGCTGGTCGGCGCTCACCCGCAGCTGCAGGCGGACGGTGCCGATCAGCCAGAGATCCTGCTCCAAGGGGGCGCTGCTGAAGCAGGCCACATCGGCACGCCGATCCAGGTCAGCGCGTTCCACCGGTCCGGGCACCAGGCCGAGATGGCCGCCCCGGCCGGGCACCGGCCGCCAGGGGTCGTGCACCAGCACCACCACGCCCTGCCCCGCCGGCTCCGGCCGCAGTTCCCCTTCATCGCAGCGGATCGCCGCCAGACCAATCGAATGCAGCGACCAGCTGAGGGCCGCCCCCTGCGGCTCGCTGGGATCGTCCAGTTTGTGCCAGGCGCCGCTGGCGCAGCACTGCAGGTGGATGGGGGTCTCGGGGGCCGCCGGCGGGCTGGGGGCCGCAACTGTTGCCTCCTGCAGATGGCGTTGGAAGAAGGCCAGCAGCGTGCTGTCGAGGCCGCCGTTCCAATCGAGGTGGCTCCAGGCGCCGATCACGAGCCCGGGGCGGCCGCCGGCGGCGCGGGCCCGGGCCCAGAGATCCAGAACGCCATTCAGGTGCGGATCATGCCAGCCGCCGATCAGCAGCATCGGGCGTCGCAGCAGTGCCGGCGCCACGGTGTGGACCGTCCAGCCCTCCGGGCGGGTGGCATCCTGCCGCAGCCAGCGCAGGCCCATGCCGCTGGGGTCGTGGCGCTCCAGCAGGGCCAGCCCCTCGTCGCTGAACTGGCCCAGTTGCAGGCTGCGGCGGATCTGCCGCCAGCCGGCCCCATCGCCGCGGCGACGGCAGCCCTCCGCCGCCAGTTGCAGAGCCCAGCCCAGCCCCAGGGCCCACCAGTGGGCGCCCCCCTCGCTGGCCCAGTGCAGGCGCTCGTCAAGGCCACACATCGCCGGGGCCAGACAGTCCGGCAGGGCTGCGGCGTCGTCGCCCCCGCTGTTGAGCAGCTGGGTCAGGCCCTGGTAGGAGAAGCCGTAGCTGCCCACACGGCCGTTGCTGCCTTCCAGCGTCCGGGCCCAGCGGACCGTGGCGGCGCCATCGGCCGCCTCCTGGGTGAAGCCATCGAAGCGGCCATCGGACACCCCCCGGCCGCGCACGTCCTGCACCACCACCAGGAACCCGTGGCCGGCATACCAGCTGGGATGGGCGTAGGTCACCGTGGAGGCGATCGCCCGGCCATAGGGCTGGCGCATCAGCAGGACGGGCCAGGGGCCCTGCCCGTCGGGGTGCCACACACGGCTCACCAGCCGCGCCCCATCCGCCAGCAGCAGGGTGGCGTCCCGGGCCCAGACCACGGGACTCAGAACACGGTGGAGCAGTGCAGGCCGATCACATAGGTGGCCAGCACCTCGGCATCCATGGGGCTCAGGCTGCGGCTGCTGGCCAGGCTGGAAATCGACGCCTTGGAGGTGGCCGAGACGCCCTGGGCGTTCAGCTGGCGGAACTGCTGGCAGAGGCTCTGGGCCAGGGCCGGGTTCTGCTTCACCGATTCCAGCAGGGCGGATTGGGCGCGCCCCATGGGCGCCGCCACGGCCGTAAGGCAGGTGGCGCAGAGCAGGGCCGTGAGGCGCCTGCGAAAGGAGTGGTTCGTGGCTTTAAGGGGAGAAAGGCGGATTGCTGGGGGCATCACTGCCTCCGTCCGTTTTCTCCATTCCAGTCACCCCCGCCGGGGTGGCGCGGGCCTGTGGGTCAGTTCGGGGAGCGACCGGACGCCTGCTTGGCTCGGCGGATCCAGCCCAGCACCAGGGGCAGGTCCACCGGAGCCACGGCGGCCCCGGTGAGACGACGCTGCAGCCGTCCCAGCTGCAGCAGCAACTGCTGGGGATCGGCGCCGGCCAGGCCGGCGGGGTTGGCGATGCCTCCATGCAGCAAAAGAGCCGCTTCCTCCGGGGCCAGCCCCACCGCGCTCACCAGCCGGGCCTGACCCCGCAGGCGGATCAGCTTGGCTTCGCTGGCCTCGCCGGAGGCCGCCAGCTGCCGCAGTTGCCCGTCATCCAAGGCCGCCAGGTCGTCCCAGCTCTCGATGCCGGCCCGGCGCAGGCGTTGCTGCTCCCGCCGCATGTGGCCCGCTGGCTGGAAGGGGTGCACCACTGGGGTTCAGACCGCGTCGTCGAGGCTGCTGGTCGCCTGCTCGCGGGTGGTTTCCGCCAGCACCACGGGCCGTGCCAGGCCTGGCTCGACGGCTTCGACCCGCCGCAGCCGCACCCGGACCTGGCCGGCACTGCCGCCACGGCCGCTGCCCCGCAGGTTGCGCGCCACCTGCTCCACGCTGGGGGCCGCTGCGGCGCTCTCCAGATCAGCGGGTGCGGCGGCAATGACCAGATCGGTGCCGTTGTCGAACACGACGGGCACCTGGATCGCTCCCGGCACGCTCACCCGCGGGTTGTAGCTGATGGAGAAGGCCAGGCAGGAGAGCGAGAGCAGGGCCGTGAAACTGGTGATTCCCACCAGACGGAAGCGGATCCCCCAGCGGGACAGGAATCCGGCGATGGTCAGCACCGCCAGCACGCCGCTGGCGGCACCCAGCCAGGTGCCGGCCACAAGCAGGATCGGATCAGCGGCCATGGGGCTGGGGAAGGCGTGACAAGCCCCCTATATTGCGGCCGCCATGGACGGCAACCGACCCCGGTGGATGCGTTGGAAGCCTGACAGACAGTCTTTAGCCGCCCGCCGGCGCGTGGGGAAGGGACTGCTCGCGGTGGGTTTGCTCGGGGCGGGGCTGGGTGCCGGAGTCTTCTGGTTCGACCGGATTGTCGGTGACCTCTACGGGCGCTTCAGGCCGACCCTGGAGCGCCAGATCGGCACGGCCATGGGCCGTCCGCTGGCCCTGGGTCCCTACCGGGGCCTGAACGCCGATGGCGTTTGGATCGGCCCCAGCCGTTTTCTGGCCGGCCCTCAGGACAGCTCCACCGCGACAGTGGAGGCGGTGCGGCTGCGCCTCGACCCCATGGCCAGCCTGCTGTTGCGCGGGCCCGTGCTGGATCTGGGCCTCAAGGGGGCCCGCGCCGACCTGCGCCGCAACGCCAGGGGGCAGTTCTGGGTGCTGGGGTCGGCGCCCCCCGGCCGCGAGCCCCCACGGATCGACCTGCGCCTGGGTCTGCTCCAGCCCGGCGCCGTGCGCGTCTGGGGCGCCGGAGCCACGGCTCGGCCCCTCGATCTGACCCTTTCGGGCCAGGTGGCCGTGCGCCTGCACCGCCGCGAGATCGACCTGGGCCTGCGGCTGGCCCCCCCGGCCGGCGGCGGCTCGCTCCTGGTGGACGGCGGGGGGCAGTGGCAGACGCAGCAGTGGCTGGGCCGGCTGACGGCCCGCCGTTTTCCCCTCGCCCCGCTGCGGTCGCTGTTTCCCTCCGGTGACCGGGCTGGGGGGAGCCTCGCCGGTGTGGCCGACGGGCGCCTGGGGCTGACGATCAACAAGGGCCTGGCCCGCTGCGATGGCGGCCTGGAGCTGCGGGATCTGCGCTGGCAGTTGCAGACCGGCTCGGTGCCGCTGACGGCGGAGCGGCTGCCCCTCAGCTGTCGCGACAGGGCCCTGATCCTGCCCGCCAGCCCCTGGCGCTACGGGACCTGGGGCGGCCGCCTGACCGCCAGGGCCGAAGCGGATCGCCGCCTGGACCTCCAGCTCGTCGTCCAGCCGCCACCGCGCCATCCCCTGGGGCGCCAACCCCTGCAGGCCGACCTCAAGGGACGCTGGGGCGATGGCTTGCTGCGCCTCACCCGGCTCGATGGCCGGCTGGGTCGCTCCACGCTCAGGGCCAGCGGCAGTGTCGGCCGTTCGCTGGCCCTCGACGCCCGCTGGCGCCTGGATCCCGATGATTTTCCCGCCGCCGCCAAGCTGCCGGAGTGGTTGCGGCAGCCCCTCGCCGGCCGCCTGCGGGCCGATGGCCGCCTGGCGGCGCCGCGCCTGCGGCTGGAGACGGGCCAGGCGTCCCAGCGGCTCCTGGGCCCCTGGCAGGCGGCGCTGGTGTGGCGCGACCGTTTGCTGCGGCTGGAGCGCTTCGAGGCCGACCGCCTCAAGGCCACCGCCCAGCTGCCCCTGTCCTTCCAGGCGGGCAAGGGGTTGGTGGCCGGTCCTTTGCTGGCCCGCGTCGATGTCCAGGACTATCCCCTGGCCCGCCTCAATCCGCTGCTCGGCACCACCTTGCAGGGGCAGCTGGATGGGGCGGGCACGATCGCCGGGCCCCTGGCGGAACTGCGTCCCGACCTGCAGCTGCGCCTGGAGCAGCCCGGGGCGGGTCCCCTGCTGCTGCGGGAAACCTGGAGCGGCAGCCTCAAGGACCGTTCCCTGGATCTGACGGCGGTGGCGCCGACGCCGCAGGGACGGATCACGGCCCTGCTCGACCGTCGCTGGCAACCGGTGCGGGCCGCCATCGATCGGGACGGCGGCCAGCTGAGCCTCGACGGCCGGCCGGCGGGCTACCGCTGGGTGGCGCGCGCCTTCCCCTTGCGGGGCCTGTCGGTGGCCACCGGACCCAACCGCCGCCTGCGCCCCCTGGAGGGGGACCTCAGCGGTAGCGGCCGGCTGGGGCTGCAGCCCCTCAGTTTCGACGGCCGGGTGGAGCTGCTCTCGCCCCAGTTCCTCGGGGTGGGGGGACGCCGCATCCAGGCCGATGTGGCCTACGACGACCGCCAGTACCGGGTGAACGGCCAGATCGAGCCCCTCGGTGAGGGCAGCATCGCCGCAACGGTTTCCGGGCGCTGGAACGGTCCGTTCCGGGCCCGCTTCGAGGCCCGCCAGCTGTCCACCCTGCTGTTCCGCCAGCTCAACGACGCCTGGCCGATCTGGCGCGGGGCGCCGGCGCCGCAGCGCGGCCGGGCCAGCGACCTGGGCAGCCTGGTGATCGACACCATGGCCGGCACGGTCACCGACCAGCTGCTGGCCCTGGCCCAGGCGGAGCAGCGGGTCGCCGCCAGGGTCCAGGCGGCCAGCCGGGCCAGCCGGGCCGAACGGCTCGAGCGCCTGCAGGCCCGGATCGATGCCGATCTGCTGCTCAGCGGCCCGGATTTCGCCCGCACCAGGGCCGACCTCAAGGCCACCGGCCACCTCTGGTACAACCAGGGCGACCGGGCCCAGGCCCTGGCCGGCAAGCCGTTCGAGGTGCGGCTGGAGGGTCCGCTCACGGGGGGCAGCGGCAGTTTCAGCCTCGCCGACCTGCCCCTTTCCCTGCTGGCCCTGCTGACCCCCCTGCCGGAGAACCTGCGCGGCGCTCTGGCCGCCCGGGGCCGCTACCGGCTGGGCGGCGCTCGCCCCGAGCTCAGCCTCGATCTGGCCCTGGTGGAGGGCCGCCTCGGCGAGGAGGCCCTGGCGCTGGAGCGGGGGCGGGTGGAGCTGAAGGCCGAAGGGATCGGGCTGGATCTAGCCCTGCGGGCCGAGGGAGCCTCCCGCAGCGTCGACCTGTCGGGCACCATCCCGCTGGTGGCGTCGCAGCAGGGCCTCGAACTGCGCCTCGCCACCCGGGGCGATGGCCTGCGTTTCCTCACCCGTCTGGGGGGTCAGGCCTTCACGTGGCAGGAGGGTGGCGCTGACCTGCAGCTGCTGGTGCGCGGCAGCCTCGACGATCCGATCGCAAACGGCTTCCTGCGCCTGCGGGAGCTCAGCTTCCGCTTCATCGGCCAGGAGGTGCGCGAGGTGGAAGCCACGATCCTGTTCGACTTCGAGCAGCTGGTGGTGCAGGAGTTCCGCGCCCGGGTGGGGCCGAAGGGTGTGGTCGTCGGCGACGGTCGTCTGGGGCTGTTCCGTCCCCTCGCCGAAGACAAGACCCTGGTGATGAAGCTGGAGCAGGTGCCCTTCTCGGTGCCGCGCGTGGTGGCGGTGGGGGATGGGCAGCTGCACCTGAGCGGCAGCCTGCTGGCCCCGGTGCTGGGCGGCGACGTGGCGATCGGCCGCGGCACGATCAACGTCCAGCCTGGACAGCTGGCGGCGAGCGAGCCGGTGTCCGACCAGCCGGTGCAGCCGCGCACCATGCCCGAGCTGCTGGAGTCGAAGTGGACCTTCGACCAGCCCCTGGTGCTGCTCGGTCCCGATGTGGAGTCCACCACCGCCGAAGCCCTGCGCGGCTCGGTGCCCCGCTTTCCCTACCTGGCCTTCGAGGACCTGACCCTGCGGCTGGGTCCGGATCTGCGGGTGGTGATCCCCAACATCGCCAACTTCACCACGGCCGGCCGGCTGCGCATCAATGGCCGCCTCGATCCCTCCCTTCGGGCCTCCGGGGTGGTGCGGCTGCTGGGGGGACGGCTGAGCCTGTTCACCACCAGCTTCAGCCTCGATCCCGATGCCCCCAACGTGGCGATCTTCACCCCCTCCATGGGGCTGGTGCCCTACCTCGACATCGCCCTGCGCACCCGCATCTCCGACAGCCTCAGCGTCTTGTCCCCGTCCGGGGTGGGGGAGGTGGGACCCTCGGTGCAGAACGCCCCCAACCAGGCCGGCCTCTCGGCCCTCAACCAGCTCAACCTGATCCTGGTCGTCGTGGCGGTGAGCGGTCCGGCCGACCGTATCGCCGAGAACCTCACGCTGCGCAGCAGCCCCCCCCTGCCGCAGGAGCGGCTCGTGGCCCTGATCGGTGGCAACTCCCTGGCCGGTCTGAGCGGCGGCGGTGCCGGGGCGGCCCTGGCCACGGTGGTGGGCCAGACCCTGCTGTCGCCGCTGCTGGCCTCGCTCAGCGACGCCTTCGGTCAGCGGGTGAGCCTGGCCCTCTACCCCACCTACGTGAACCAGTCGATCGACACCGAGCGGGAACGCACCAGCCGGCGGGTGCCGCCCCAGCTGGTGCTGGGCGCCGAGATCGGCGTTGACATCACCAACCGCTTCAGCATGTCGGTGTTGGCGGCCCCGAACCGTTCCGATGTGCCCCCCCAGGTGACGCTCACCTACAAGGCCTCCGACACCTTCAACCTGCAGACCTCGGTCGACACCGAAGGGGCCTGGCAGTCGCTGCTGCAGGTGTTCCTGCGCTTCTGATGGCGTCGTCTCCCGCCCGACCTCCCGGTGAGGCCCAGCTGATCGGCATCGATCTGGGCGGCACGGCCATCAAGCTGGCCCGCTGTGATCAGCAGGGCGCGTTGCTTGCCGAGGCCGAGGTGCCCACCCCCCAGCCGGCGATGCCGGGGGCGGTGTGCGTGGCCCTGGCCGAGGCCGTCGCGGCCATCGACCCCGATCGCCTCGCCGGCCGGGTGGGCCTCGGTCTGCCGGGGCCCTGCGATGCGGCGGGCCGGGTGGCGCGGATTTCGATCAACCTGCCGCTCTGGCGGGATGTACCCCTGGCCGCCTGGCTGGAAGCCGAGCTGGGGCGGCGGGTGATCCTGGGCAACGACGCCAACTGTGCCCTGCTCGGTGAGGCCTGGCAGGGGGCGGCCCGGGGTGTCGACAACGTGCTGCTGCTCACCCTTGGCACCGGTGTGGGCGGGGCGGTGCTGCTCGGCGGCCAGCTGTTCACCGGCCACGGCGGCGCGGCGGCCGAACCGGGCCTGATCGGCGTGGATCCCGATGGCCCCGAATGCCGCAGCGGCAACCGGGGCTCCCTGGAGCAGTTCTGCAGCCTCGGCGGCCTGGCCCGCCTCAGCCCGCTCGATCCAATGGAGCTCTGCCGCCGTGCCGATGCCGGCGACACCGAGGCCCTGGCGGTGTGGCAGGCCTATGGACGCCTGCTCGGGGTGGGGCTGAGTTCGCTGCTCTACGTGCTCACCCCGGAGCTGGTGCTGATCGGCGGCGGCCTCAGCGGCGCCAGCCACCATTTCCTGCCGGCGGTCTGGCGGGAAGTGGAGCAGCGGGTGCTGGCGGTGAGCCGGGAGGGTCTGGTGATCCGCCGCTGCGCGCTGGGCAATGGCGCCGGCCGGCTGGGGGCGGTGCGGCTGGCGCTGGATCGCTTGGGAGAATGGCCGTCATGAGCCAGACCATCACCCCGCCCGCCAGCGTCGTGCCGGAGCCCGACCCCCAGCTGCTGCAGCGGGCCGCGGCGGTGCGCCGCGCCGCCATGGCCCTGGGCCAATGCGGCGATGCCGAACGCCGTGCCGCCGTCGAGGCGATGGCCGAGGCCCTGGAGGCGGCCAGCGTCGAGATCCTGGAGGCCAACCGCGCCGACCTGGCGGCCGCGGCTGCCGAGGGGCTGGCACCAGCCCTGGTGGCCCGCCTCAAGTTGGATGGCGCCAAACTGGCGGGCGCCATCGCCGGCGTACGCCAGGTGGCGGCCCTGGAGGATCCGGTGGGCCGGCGCCAACTGCACACCGAACTCGATGAGGGGCTGGTGCTGGAGCGGCTGAGTGTGCCCCTGGGGGTGCTGGGGGTGATCTTCGAGGCCCGGCCCGATGCGGTGATGCAGATCGCCTCGCTGGCAATCCGCTCGGGCAATGGCGCCCTGCTCAAAGGGGGCCGGGAGGCCAGCCGCAGCTGCCAGGCGATCGTGGCGGCCCTGCAGCGGGGCCTGGCCGCCAGCGCCGTGGCCCCTGGCAGCCTGGAGCTGCTAACCAGCCGCGCCGAGAGCCTGGGGCTGCTGCGGCTCGATGGCCTGGTGGATCTGATCATTCCCCGGGGCTCCAACGCCCTGGTGCGTTTCATCCAGGACAACACCCGCATCCCCGTGCTCGGCCACGCCGACGGCATCTGCCATCTGTATGTGGACCGGGCCGCCGATCCGGCCCTGGCGCTGCGCATCGCCCTCGACAGCAAGATCCAGTACCCGGCGGCCTGCAATGCCATCGAGACCCTGCTGCTGCACCAGGCCATCGCACCAGCGTTCCTGACGGCGGCGCTGCCGGCCTTCGCGGCGGCGGCGGTGCAGCTGCGGGGCGATGCCGCCGCCTGCGCCCTGGGGGTGGAGCAGGCGGCCGGGCCCGGCGCCTGGGACACGGAGTATTCGGATCTGATCCTCAACGTCAAGGTGGTGGAGGATCTCGAGGCGGCCCTGGAGCATGTGAGACGCCACGGCTCCCGCCACACCGACGCCATCGCCACCGCCGACCCGGCGGCCGCCGACCGGTTCCTGCGGGCCGTGGACAGCGCCGGGGTGTTCCTGAACTGCTCCACCCGCTTCGCCGACGGCAACCGCTACGGCTTCGGCGCTGAGGTGGGCATCAGCACCCAGACCCTGCCGCCTCGAGGCCCGGTGGGGCTCGAGGGGCTGGTCACCTACCGCTACCGCCTGCGCGGTGAGGGCCACATCGCCGCCGACTACGCCGAAGGCCGGCGGCAGTTCAGCCATCGCCCCCTGCCCCTGTGACCGAGGCGATCCATGTGCGCGGTCTGCGGCTCTGGGCCCATGTGGGGGTGTACGAGCGCGAGCGCTTGCACGGCCAGTGGTTCGAGCTGGCCTTTTCTCTGGGGGTGGATCTGGGCGCCGTGGCCCGCAGTGACGACCTCAGCCAGGGCTTCGACTACGGCCGCGGCATTGCGGCGCTGCAGCAGCAGGCCCGCACCATCCGCTGCCTCACCCTGGAGCACTACAGCGAGCGGATCCTCGATGCCCTTGAAGCCTGCTACGGGACGATTCCCCTGGCGGTGGAAGTCTGCAAGTGCCGGGTGCCGGTTCCCGGCTTCGACGGCAACGTGACCGTCAGCCGGCGGCGGCGCTGGGGGTGAGGTGGGGGGATGCCGGGCTTGGCCGTCCGAGAACTCCTGACGGCTTGAAGGCCCGTGAACTAAGGTCTCCCTATCGGGGCGTGGCGCAGCTTGGTAGCGCGGGTGCTTTGGGAGCACTAGGTCGCAGGTTCGAATCCTGTCGCCCCGATTGACTTTTCAGGCATCGGCCCAGCGGGTTGAGCACAAAATGAGCACAAAACGTCCGGCGCCCTGATTCGGGCAGACCTTTGGACGGTGGGGTGGTCATGCTGCAAAGCGATACTGAACGCTGCTCATTCCCCGTACTACGCCATTCGCACAGGGTTGCGGAATGCACTGCTCCACGCCATAACCAGCAGCCAAGCCTTACGGCAGAAGCTTGATTCTGAAGCTGCACAGCTCGGCCGAGGGATGGTTTCCAGAGCTGTGGTGACTCTGCTGCAGATCTTGCCCCAGGCGTCCACCGGAGCCACCATCCAGTTCTGCCATTGCCGCCGAAGCTTCCTTGGCGTTGGGTGTTGTTGCCAGGTGGAGGCGCCATGGAGATCACGATCGGCAAGGCCCGTCGCGGCCAGCTCTCTGATCCCCTGCCCGGTCAGGTCTATGTGGGCCGGCCCAGCCCGCTACCGGCACTGGCTCTGGGCCCAGCTGCAGGTGCCCGGCTCGCCGCAGCGGCGCGAGCTGGAGCTGGTCCTTGGCTGAAGGGGCCGGCTCGATGGCTCGGGCGACCCTTGCCGGACCTGTCTGTTCCACGGCCCCGCATGTGTACGAATGGCCTACGCTTTACACATCAGCGGTGATGGCAGGGCCATGCGCACCAACATCGTCATCGACGACGACCTGATGCAGCAGGCCATGCAGGTCAGTGGGGCCCGCAGCAAGCGGGAGGCCGTGGAACTGGGCCTGCGCACCCTGGTGCGGCTGCAGCAGCAGGGTGAGATGCGGGCGTTCCGCGGCCAGCTCCACTGGGACGGTGACCTAGAGGCCCAACGGCTTGATGGGCCCGATGTAGCGGCGTGATCGTCGTTGATTCCTCGGTCTGGATCGACTTTTTCAACGGGGTCAGCACGCCCGAGGTGGAGCGCCTCGATGGGCTGCTCGGGGAGAGGCCGCTGGCGATCGGCGATCTGATCCTGGTGGAGGTGCTGCAGGGATTCCGCCATGGACGTGATGTGGCCAAGGCCCGGCAGCTGTTCCAGTCGCTGACCCTGCTGCCGATGCTGGAGGGACGCAACGCCTGGGTGGCGGCAGAGAACTACCGGCAGCTGCGCAGCAAGGGGATCACGGTGCGCAAGACGATCGACGGGATCATCGCCACCGCCTGCATCGAGGCCAACCTGCCGTTGCTGTTCAGTGATCGTGATTTCCTGCCCTACGTGGAGCATCTGGGGCTGCAGCCGGTGCTGGGCTGAGCCACTCCCGTGGCCGAATGTCGCCGCCTCGCTGGGGCAGGAGCTGTCACGCTGCCCCGGTTGGAAGCAGGCTGACGGCGTTCGACGCCATGAACGGGACTGTCCATCGGTGCGCGGGCCCATGGGGGAGCAATGTGCCGCCGGGGCCAACGAGCAACGGTGGCGCGTAGATCGGGGCCTTAGGCGTCTGTCAGGCAGCGCCGCTGCTCGATCCGCCGGCCGTTGAGCCGCGCCGGTGCGTCTCCGGTCGCTCCAGGTACCCCGCCGCCCACACCGCCGGGGCAATCCCGGATGGCACCAGGTGCCCGTAGGCCTCACTGGCGAGGATCTCGTTCACGGCCTCACCGAGCAGTTCGTTGGAGCGGCTGTTGGGCAGCCGGTGATTGAGGCTCTGGTGGATGCGCAGTAGGTACCAGGCGGTGCCGTCGAGCCCCGCCTTGAAGCGATCCCAGCTGGCAGGATTGCGGCGGGCATCGAGCACTTGGTCGCGGGCGTTGTGGGCCTTGTCAGCTGCTGTCACCCGCAACGAGCCCTCACTCTTGTGATCAAGAGCGGCCACGTAACGGGTCTTGCGCACCAGCCAGGGTTCTTTGCCGGCACCGGTCAGGCCCTCGGCGGTGTCCGTGCAGTCGAGCACGATGGCGGCCACCTCCTCGCCAAAGCGCTGGGCAATTGAGGTGTGGCTCTGGCCCGCATCCTCGATGGCGTCGTGCAGCAGGCCTGCGATCGCCTGATCTTCCGTGCCGCCATCCTCCCAGACCAGGCCGCTGACGGCGATCAGGTGGGAGATGTAGGGCACCGGCTTGCCGTTGCGGGACTGGCAGCGGTGCAGCTGAGCGGTCCAGAGCAGGGCCTCGTCGTAGCGCTCGCTGTGGGTGGGGGGCTTGTTCGTCATCAACAGATCCTGGATCGCTTCCGGGTTCGGCGTTGGTGTTGGCCTGTGCCTCTCTCTCCTGCAGGGCTTGGTTGCTAGTGCCGAGGTGCTCCAGCTCCACCACTGCAGCAACGGCATCAACCCCTCAGGCATAAACCCCTATTGCCCTGGCCGGCAGGCCATCCGATCGTTGCTGCATCGGATTCGGAGGCCCTTTGATGGATGACACTCCCCCGGGGCAGACGTCAGGAGCGCGCTGACGATCCGGCCCCTGCTCCAACACTCTCGACGGATCTCTGGCTTCCCTGGCGTGTCACGCCGTCGCCGTCCATCGCACCGTTCAAGAGTTCAGCTCCAGGTGCCCCGGACCCAACGGGCGTAAAGGACCGGCCAGACGTGCAACACCGGTAAGACGTACCGTCAGTAGTCGCGTTCCTTCTTGAGAATCTGTCCGGTGGTGGCGTCCACATAGATCTCGAATCGGCCCGTTGGGCTCTCCACCAAGGCCTCCCAGATCACGCGGCCCTTCTCCCGGTCGAGATCCATCTTGATCACTCTTCCCCCGGGGACGGCAGCAGTGGCTTTGGTGATGGCCTGCTGAATCGTGATGGCGGGTGCGGGAGACTGGGCCACGATCCGTGCCGGATCCAGGGTGGTGCCCGCACGGGCCCAGGCCGGTAGCCCGAGGGCCGCTGAAAGAGCGATGGCGACCATGGAGGAAAAATTGACCCAAGCCCTGGTCGGGTGTTGGGTCTGAGGATCAGGGGAGAAAGGGGAGCCCATCGCCAACGGATCGAGTCCGATTAATCCTAGGAATTCCAATCCCAGGGGTGGCGACGGAGAATGGGTCACAGGATGTGTCAAGCGACATCGAAAACTAGGCCAGCGCTCGGTTTTCAATGTCGCTTGACAGAAGGGCCATGCCGGATACCAGCAGCGGCATTCGTAGGGCAAAGGCCCGTGTCATTACCCCCACTTGGCGGTGATCATGGAGGCGGCCAGCAGTCCAAAAGCATCCTGGCCATGACCGCTCGAGTTATCCGACCAGTGACACCAGACTTGCCAGGCGTCATTACCCGCCACAAGTACCAGCCACCGCCGTGGGTGGCCGAGCACCTGACTCCAACTGCCTACAACAACTGGCTGCGCGGAAAGGCTCAGGGACTTGCCCGCCGTGACGAACAACGTGGGGGCCACTATTCGGTCAGTGAGGCCAAGGCAGCTGTTCATGCCGCAATTGCTGACTGCGGTGGACGCGACTACTGGACGGGCGAACAGCTGCGATGGGATCTGCTCGGCAACTACGACAGTGACGAGTCGGGGTTGCAGGGCGCAACCTACAAGCGAGCGCGGGCACTGCAACCGACCATCGATCACCGCGATAGCAGGCCCATCTGCGACTTCGTCATTTGCGCCTGGCGCACAAATGACGCCAAGCACGACATGAGCAGTGAAGAATTGAAGGAGTTCTGTCGCCTGGTGCTGGAGCACAACCCGTGACCACCCGCCGTCGACCTACTTTCCTCTGATGCAACCACCACCAAGCATCGAGCAGCAGCGGGCTGAAGGGCCCGACCTGACGGATGAGCAGCTGCTGGTTTGCCGCCAGGATCAGTGCCTCCTCGCGAGGCAGGTAGTAGGGCTGGGCAGTGAAGTGCCCCTCGCGATCCAGGAACAGCACTCGCAACAGCCAACCGGCGGCATCGAGCAGGTGCACCGAGACGATGCGGATCGGGCAGGCGCGGTCGAGGGGAGTGGCGGCCATGGCTGGGCTGGCGAACGACCCCACCGCTGCGCCCCGGAGAAGCCAGCGCCGCGCAATGGTCGCTCAGTGCAGTTGAGCGACTCGCGTCAGCCCTTGCGCGGCGTGCGAGGTGGGGCAGGCCGAGTGGGGTGATCGCCAGCGCCGAGGGCGGGCCTGACGTCTCGCCTGACTGAGCCGCACCCGAACAGGGCCATGCCGGAGCCGGTACCTCAGGAGGATGCAGGTCTGTAGGTAGCGCTCATGTGCGATGGCTGATCTGCAGCTCGGCGTAGCCGGTGGACGGATCGAACTCCCGGCTGAACCGCCACTCCGGCAGCAGGCCAACCACCAGCTCGGCGGTGGTGCGCACCAGCGAGCCGGCGCAGAGGTGCCCGCCGATAAAGGCGCCGCTGCTGTCGGCCACGGCGATGTGCAGGTGGGCGCCATCGGGCGAGAGGGTGCCGGCCAGGCTGAGGATCTCCAGATCGCCCCGGATCACGGTGGCTTCAGATGCTCCCGCGAAGCGCACCCGGGCGACTGACAGGCTGCCGACGGCGCTGATCACACAGCCGGCCTTCTCTTCCTGCTCGCCCATCCAGCCCTCAAGCGCCCGGCGCAGGTCAGCGCCTGGCTGCAGCCGCAGCGGCACCACCTTCATGGAGCCAGCCCCTCCACCAGGCCCTGGAACATCACCAGCGCATCCACATAGCCCAACTGCTTGTGGCGAAACGCCCCCGGCAACGTGCCGACCAACTGAAAGCCATTTCGCTGCCAGCAGCGGATCCTAGCGGCGTTGGTGCTCACCACGAGGTTGAACTCCATGGCCTGTAAACCCACCCGCCGCATCGCCGCCAGCGAGTGCTGGCAGAGCCTGCTGCCGATTCCCTGGCGCCGGCTGTGCTCGGCCACCACGTAGCCCGCGTTGGCCACATGGGCGCCGAGGGCAATGGAGTTGGGCCGCAAGTACAAGTAATACGTGCCCACCAGCGCACCGGTGGCATCCAAAGCCACCATCACCGCCTGGCTCTGCTTCACCCAGGCCAGCTGGGCCTCGGCCTCGCTGATGGCTGGGTCGTGGGGGAAGGTTTCACCGGCGCGGAAGACCGGCGCCAGAAGCGCCCACACCCCTGGCCAGTCGGCCGCCTCGTAGGAGCGGATCAGCAGGGGCGTGGTGGACGTGTCCAAGGAAGCTGGATCAAAGTGGTGGTGATCCTTGTTCCGCAGGCGACGAATCCTCCAGGGTTCCAGCTCAGCGCACCAGCAACCCGATCGGCCCCAAGGCCACCACGCCGCCACAGAGGGCGAGCAGCAGGCAGACGCCACGGGTCCAGGCCACAGGCAGGCGCCGCAGCAGCAGGAAGCTACCGCCGCTCACCAGCACCGAGCCGCTGAAAGCCCCCAGCCACCAGAGCGCGGCGGAAGAATCGGCCGGCGCCTCCAGGCCATGGAGCATGGCGTGCACCGCCACGGCTGCGGCCACCAGTGCCGAGCAGGCGCCCAGCCTGGGGCTCTGCTTGGAGCGGAGGCTGCGGAGCACCAGCACTGCCACCGCCGTGATCGCAAGGGCCGCGAGGAACTCCTGGGCCGGCAAGGTGCCGCCCAACGCCCCGAACACGCCACCACCAATGGCACCGGCTAGGGCCCAGAGGAGGAGCTGGGAGGAGATGTGGCTGGCGGCGGCACCGACGCCGAGCAGGAGCAGCAGGTGGTCGGCGCCAGTGATCGGATGCAGGAAGCCTGCGGCGATGCCGCCGTGGGCGATGCCGTGGGCCTGGGCTGGCTGATCCAGAAGCAGCGCCAGGGCCGAGGCAGCGCCGAACAGAGCCAGGGACCTGGCCGAAAAGGATGGGGTCATCGTGGGATCCGGTCCGCGTCGGTGATGGATGGGCTGGGCACGGCGAGCGTTCTGACTGAGGGAACCGGAGCTCCCATCACAGCTGCGGGACAGCGCCGGACTCGGCGCAGGACGAACCTGCTCCCCACCGGACTTTCCTCATTGCCTCCAGGGAGTGACCCGCTGGAACCGTTGTCTCCATTGTGTGGCTGCGGAGACGCTGGGGCACTACTGGGGATGGCGGACCAGCCAGCCCAGCATCAGCAGGGCGGCGGCGGTGATCCAGCTGCCGCCCACCCGCAGGCCGAGGGCCCGCCAGCGGGGGTGGGGCGGCGCCAACGACTGGCACAGAAGGGTGCTCACCACTGCCATGGCCACGGTCTCCCCCAGCAGAGCCGCCAGCGCTCCTGGATGGCCGGCCAGTGCCGAGCCCGCCACCAGAGCGAACAGCAAGGCAAGAGCGGCAGCCAGGGGCAACAGCAACACAGGCCGCAGCCGCACATCCAGGGCCACGAGCAACCCGACCAAGGCCACCAGGGCGGTGCAGGGAAGTGCTAGCAGCAGTTCCGACAGCAGACCCATCCCAATCAGGCCCCCGAGCAACCAGGTCAGCGGCAACAGCACGGGCATGAGATCGCTGCAGGGCTGGCGGGCCTGTACACCCAGCAGCACAAGGCCGATCACCAGCAGCAGCTCCGTGGGCTCCAGGAACAGCCGGGCCATCCCATCTCCCCAGGGGCCCAGGCCGGTGGGGACCAGATGGGCCAGCGGCAGGGTCATGTGAGGGCCTGCTCCAGAAACCACAGCCCCACCAGCGCCACGCACCCGCCGGCCGCCTGCACGAAACGCCGCCCACCGTGCCAGCGGCGCGTCTCGCCCAGCAGGATCCCAACCAGGTGCAGCAGGCCGGTGGCGATCACAAAAGCCAGGCTGTAGAGGAGGGCATTGCTGCCGGCGGGCAGTTCAGCGCCATGGGCATGGCCGTGGAACACCGCAAAGGCGGACACGATCAGCGCCGCCAGAGCGAGCGGTGGCCTGAGCTCGAACAGCACCATCAGACCCATCACCAGACCTGAGACGGCGATGCCGATCTCCACCCCAGGAATCGGAACGCCGAGGAGGCCGAGGAGACCACCGAAGGCCATCACCATCGGGAACGCCACCGGCAGCACCCACAGGGCCGGCGGGCCGAGCACCGCACCCCACAGGCCCACGGCCACCATCGCCACGACGTGATCGAGGCCGCAGATTGGATGTAGAAAACCGGCCACGAACCCACCACCGGGGTGCGGATCGGCATGGGCCCAGGCAGCCATCGGCGCCAGGGCCAGGGCGACACCGGCCAGCAAGGTCCATGGCCAGTTGGTTCGAGCCATCAGTCTTCGGCCGCTGCATTCCATCCTGGATCTATCACCCGGGCCCCAGGCGTGCCCCTAATGGGGGTGTTCGGAGCAGGGCATCCACTGGCGCCCAGAGAAGCTGCCAGGAACAAGGCCGATGGCGAGCAACTGCGCGAGGGACGAAACCGTGGCCGGGAGCGACGGCCTGGCTGTGGTGTCCAAACCATGACCGTTGTCTCCAGTGCTCGCGAGTTGGTGGAGACATGGGTGATTATTTCGAGCAAGCCGCCAGCCCGGCGGTGCTCTGGAGACTCTGTTCCATGCTTCCTCTGCGTTCCACGCTCATCGCTGTCGGTCTGGCGGCTCCGCTGGCGTCCCACGCCGCGAACCTCGACATGGCGGGTGTGAACCGATACGCCACCCAGGAGCAGGTCACCAGCATCACCCAGTTCTCCGACGTCAGGCCGAGCGACTGGGCTTTTCAGGCTTTGACCAACCTGATTGAGCGCTACGGCTGCGTCGCCGGCTACCCCAATGGCACCTACAAGGGTGGTCAGGCCATGACCCGCTACGAGGCCGCCGCCCTGCTCAACGCCTGCCTCGACCGGATCACCGAGGTGACCGACGAGCTGAAGCGCCTGATGGCCGAGTTCGAGAAGGAACTCGCCATGCTGCGCGGCCGCGTCGATGGCCTCGAAGCCAAGGTGGGTGAGCTGGAGGCCACCCGGTTCTCCACCACCACCAAGCTGAGCGGCCAGGCCACGTTTGTGGTGGGCGCCAATACCTTCTCAGGATCGGCGATCAACACAGGGGCCAACACGGTCAATCGGGCACCGAATGAATTCACGGGCCGTCCACGGACGCCCGTACCCCTGCCCAATGCCACCACGTTCAACTACGACGTGCAGCTGACCTTCGACACCAGCTTCACCGGCAAGGATCTGCTGCGCACCAATCTGCGGGCCGGCAACTTCGGCCAAAGCGTGTTTGGTGGTGAACCGCATGCCCTCGGCCTGGCTGAGCTTGAAGTGGCGTTCGAAGAGGATTGCGGGACCGGAACCGACTGCGGCGACGTCGTCTCCATTGACAAGCTCTTCTACCAATGGCCCCTCGGTGGTGGGTTCACGGCCACCCTGGGTGCCCGCGTGGGGCAGGAAGACATGCTGGCGCTGTGGCCCAGCGTGTATCCGGCGGACACCATCCTTAACGTGATGACGGTGAATGGTGCGCCGGCGGCCTACAGCAAGAATCTCGGCGCTGGTGCAGGGTTGTGGTGGCAGAGCAATGGCTTCAGCCTCAGTGCCAACTATGTGGCCGCCAATGGCGACAGCGGCAATCCCAGTGTTTCGGTGGAGGACGGTGGCGGTGGTCTTGGCAACAGGAATTCCGGCGCCACCGCGAGCGTGCAGCTGGGCTATCAGCAGGAGCAATGGGGTCTGGCTGCCATCTGGTCTTATGTGCAACCGGAGACCCAGTTCGTTCCGGGAACCACCCCGTTTACTCACAGCGCGATCGATCACAACATCAATGCCTCAACCAGTGCCTGGGGCCTGAGCGCTTTCTGGCAACCGCTCCGCAGCGGTTGGCTGCCTTCCCTGAGCCTCGGATGGGGAATTAACAGCACCACCTACAGCACGCCCCAACCCCGCGGCAGCCTCAGCACCAGCCAGTCCTGGATGGTGGGTCTGCAGTGGACCGATGTGTTCGCCAAGGGCAATGACTTCGGCTTTGCTGTGGCCCAACCCGTCTTTGCTACAGCGCTCAGCGGCGGCGTAACCCCGAACGACGGCAACTATGTTTGGGAGTGGTGGTACAAGTTTCAGGTGACTGACAACATCTCGATCACACCGGCTCTGATCTATCTCAGCCGCCCCCTCGGCCAGGCAACACCTTCGGGCGAAAGCTTCAGTCAGTTCGGCGGACTGGTGAAGACGAGCTTCCGCTTCTGATCGCAGGCTCGTTAGTTGAGATTGACATCCACAGCTCCCGCATCGTTCCTACCGGGGAGCGACCTGGGGAGTTGTGGATTCTTTCTCGGAGGATGGTACCGCCGGACTGTGTTGATGCTGGTGCTGGCCAGGCCGGGCTGGTTTGCGATAGCTGCCTGACCCGCCGCCGCCACAGGCCAGGGCGTCAGGCGTGGATGCCAGGAGGGTAAAGATCAGGGCCGCGCTGAGGTTGCGAATCGATTTCATTGTTCAGTGTTGATGTGTGGAATGTTGCGTTGAATGCTCAGAGCACGGCATCCAGAGGTCACCCATGGCGTGCACGCCCTCGCAGCCCAGCTCACGCGCTTTCTGAAGGGCCACCTGCCGGCTCGGGTAGGCCAGCAGCTGTTGCTGCGCCGCCCCGCTGCTGTGGTGTTGATGGCCACTGCCTGGGGTCAGCGACCAGATCCCCATGGCACTGACACCGGCCACCACCACCCCCATCCCCACCACGCAGGCATTGAGCACACCCATGCCCACCACCCCGATGCTGATCACCCCCATTGGCACGACGCCGATGCTCACCACCCCCATCGGCACGATGCCGATCGAGATGATGCCCAGGGGCGCCACCCCGAAAGCGATCCGCTTGGGCTTGTCGCCACACTGGGCCATGGGAGTGCCTGGCCTCAGTGGGAGTGCGAGGAGCCCTGGGCGCCACCATGCTTGGCGCAGGGCATCCACTGATCTCCCATCTTGTGGGCGCCGGTGCAGTTGAAATGCAGCTTGGCGGCCTTCTCCGCTTCTGCCTGGGTGGCGTACATCGCCGGGACGCCGCCAGAACCGGCGGCTGGAGAGGCCAGCCCAGCGGCGGAGAGCAGGAGGTTGGCTCCGATCGCGGCTGCTGCCCGAGCTGGCCACGGACTTGAAAGGATCGACACGGGACGGGTGCGAGCGCAGGCTGGCCTGCTGAGCACCCACCCTAGCGAATGTCTCTAGTAACGCGCGACTGCTGGAGACTCTTGGCCAGCTTCCCTCGCTTTATGGCGCCTCCTAGGCTGGTGAAGCTTCTACCCAGTGGAGGGTTCTTGCCTTGGCCCGCCAGGGATCCCTATCAGCAAACCCTGCTCCCAGCCTGCGCATCGGCGAGGTAGCCAGGCGCACCGGCCTGCCGGTGAAGACGATCCGTTATTACTGCGATGAGGGCCTGCTCCAGCCCAAGGATCGCTCCGCCGGTGGATACCGATTGTTTGATGAGGAGAATCTCGCTGAGCTGGCGATCATTCGAGCCCTGCGGGCGATGGACGTCTCGATTCCAGAGTTGGCGAGGATCCTGGAAGTGCGCCGAGCTGGTGTCTGCAACTGCGGTGTTCTAAAAGACAGCATTGCGGCAAAGATGGAATCGATCAACCTGCGGATCGGTGAGCTCGCCGCCATGAAAGACGAGCTGGCACGTCTGCTCAGCAGCTGGCAGGACTGCGGAGGGTCCAAACTGCAACGTTGAGCCGTGGGCTTGCGTTGACACGGCTTCGCTGAATCGTGAGGACCCCATGGCCAGCAGAAGCCGCAGCAACTCCTGGGTGCGTGCAAAGGAGCCGATCCTGCGGCAGCGTAACCTCCGGCCACCAGGAATCGATTCGGCGGTGCTGGCTGATCGCCCCGCTGTTCTGCCACCTCGAAAGTCCCAGGGGCGGGTGATTCCACCCGGCACCCTCCATACCCCGTAGCGGCTGCGGGACGCCTGAAACTCGGCCTCCACATCCTCCCGGCATCGCACTGGCCGAGGTGGTTGCGGTTGGCAAAGGCCATGCCGTCTTCCACCAGCGCCAGGTTCAGATTCACCTCCCCGATCACCTCCGCCACCGTGCGGCCTTAGCGATCCACCGTCTGGGGCCTGAGGGTCACGCTGGAGCCCAGCCGCGCCCGGCTCTGCAGGTAGCGGCGGGCGTTGGTGCCATCAGAGGAGCCTGCGCCATCTCCGGAGCATCAATGCAGGCCAGCCGGATCGTGAGCCGCTGCTGTCCCTGCAGCACACGGATGGTGTCGCCGTCCCCGATCGAGAGCACCGTGGCGCGAACCTGCTGTTCAGCTTTCGCCAGGCCAACGGAGAAGCCGCTGCACCACCCGGCGATGAGGGAAGCGGCCCCGATCAGTGGCCACCTGATCACTCGCTGAGCAAAGGCTCGATCTGTGCGAAAAGCGCAGGTAGTTGCTCGCTCACTCGCTCAGGGTAATCCACACCTCCTCGAGTCCACGCGGTCATCGGCATGGATCAGCACATCCCGCATCGCGGCCATCTCCCGCCAGGGAATCAGCGGATGTTGCTGGCGGCAACTGTCGCTCAGCCGCTTGGTGGCTTCTCCAATGATCTCGAGATTGCGCACCACGGCGTCCTGGAGAACGTCGCTGGCCAGGAACGTCTCGCGATCGGGGATGGGAAACCCTTGCATCCGACGGATCGCGGTCAGGATGTCAGCCAGGGCATCACGGTCCCTTGGTGACATCACAGGGGAATCGCATCCCGCTCAGCAGAGGCCAGAGCGGTTGGTTTGAGATTGCGGCGGCGAATCAGGTCCACGCGGCAATGCAGCATGTCCTCCAAAGCCAGCTTCAGGGCGATGCGCTCCAGCAGGCCGGTGCGGGGGGGCAGGTCCACCAGGAGGTCGAGATCACTGTCGGGTCCGGCCTGATCACGGGCCACGGAGCCGAACGCCGCCAGATTGGTGGCGCCGTGCGCGGTGGCGATCTCCCGGATCCTTGGAGCCTGAGCCAGCAGGTCGTCGAGGCGCATGGATGCCTAGCAGCCAGGGCCATTCTAAGAGAAGCGGCTCAGCTCGCTTTGCCGCCTCTGTTCATGGTCACCGCTGGACTCAGTTTCAATGGGAAGGGCGCCCCGTATCGAGCGCCCTACTGCTTCGCAGAAGCCAAGGGCTAGGGCCGGTTGCAGGGTCTGGGCTCGCGCTGCCCTGGTCGTGGCCTCTGATTCATTAGTAGATCCAGCAGTCCCGCTTGTCAGTACGGCAAGCCGTTCCTCCCCGGCGACGGCGTCACCAGACTGGGTTCATCGGAGCAAGGAGAGGCCATGAACGCGACCCTGGAGAAACCCGCCACGCTGCAGTGCGCCTGCCCGGGCTGCCACTGCACGGTGCAAGAGGACAGCCCGTTCCGCAACGGCGCCTTGCTGTTCTGCAGCGAGGTCTGCGCCAAGGGGCATCCCAACGGTGAACCCTGCCACTCCGGCTGTGGCTGTGACTGCCATGGCTGAGACTTGAGGCCAGGTTGGGCCTGGCTGGCTGGATCCAGAGCGGCGGCAGAGTCTGCGGCCCTGAAGGTGTTCCCGGATTCATGCCTTGATGGCAGCCCGGGCGATCCGTTGCGCCGCCTCCCTGCCCCCAAACAAGTTGCGGGCAGCCGGACCCAGCTGCAACGCGCTCAGGCTTCCCATCAAGTGAATGTTGGTTCCAGGCAACCGCAAGTCGCTGGTCAGCACAGGAAGGTCGTCAATCAGCTCGATCGGCTGTTGATCCAGCAGCTGGCGCACTAACGGGTGGTGGCTGATGCCTTGGTGTTGACCTGTGGCCAGCCAGAGGCGATGGGCTGGTTGCCGGCTGCCGTCAAGGCAGAGAATCTGCCACTGGCCTGCATGCCAGGAAGCCGTCTGCACCTGGCAGTGCTCGTGGAGCTGAAGGTGGCCTTGACGGCGAGCCTGTTGCAGCTGGACAGCCAACTGGGGCGTGATGGAGCCGCCATCACGCGCTGACAGCACCTGCTGGCGTCGCTGCTGCCAGCAGGGCTCAGCCTGAAAGTCCTTGAGACGTTTCGGACCCATCCAGCCCGGGTCTGCGTCAAAGGGTTTGCTGCTCAGTGCCCGCCGGCACAACAAGCTGACCTGAGCGCCTCGCTTGAGGGCCCCCATGGCCAGATGGGCGCTGGTGAGACCACCACCCACGATCAGGATGTGCTGCCCTCGCAGCCCCACGCAGGTGTCGAGATCGATCGCCTGGCTGTGCTGCAGGGCTTCTGCCGGATAACCAGCCGTGATGGCGTGCACCCAGCTCGGCAGCACAGGTGCGCCCACGCCCGTGGCAATCACCAGTCGGCGGGGCCTCACGACAGAACCGTCGCTCAGTCTCACTTCCATGGATGCAGGCTTTGCCTGATCCAGGTGGATCTGCTGCACCGAAGCCGCCTGCACCTGTTTGACCAGCTGGAATTCCTCCACCACGCTCTGGCAGAACGCGCTGAACAGGCTTGTGTGCGGCAGACCGTGGGGGCCCTCCAGTTCGCGGCTGCGTCGCCGCTCCTGGGCAAAGCGCCGCAGCGCATGGGGGTTGGGGTGCGGATGGTGGGGCGAAGGGGAGCGCAGCCAGGGAATCTCGCAGCGCTGCATCTGCTGCTCCCAACGTGAGAGCCAGGTGCCACTGGGGTCCACAACCCGTAGCCGCCGGCGCCAGTGAGGCCGTTTCTGCAGCAGCTGGCAACAGAGGCTGAGAGCCTGAGGACCAGCCCCTGCGATCACCAGCTCATCCAAAACTGGCGGCCTCGGAGTGTTGGCAGCGGGCACAGATCCCGTGGATTTCGAAGGTGTGAAACAACGGCCTGAATCCCTGCAGCAGAACGGTTGTCAGCCCCAAACCACTGGCCCCCAGCGGGCAGATCGACAGCCGTTCACTGCGGCCGCAAAGAACGCATGTGAGGTGGTGATCATCCCGCTCCAGCAGGGCATAGACACCCTCTCCGTTGGCAAGCTTTCGGCAGCGCACCAAGCCATGGCGTTGCAACTGTTTGAGGCCGCGGTACACGGTCGCAAGGCCGTAGGAGGGGCCTGCTTTGGTCAGCAGTGCATGCAGGTCCTGGCCACTCAGCTCCCGATCCGCTTGGCGTAGCAGCTGGATCAGCCTCTGCTGCCGAGGGCTCAAGGGCGGGGCAGCGGACTCCAGCTGGATCGGGATCGTGCTCGATGCGCAAGCTGCCATGGGGGCCCGGCGGATGGAAAGGTGCCGCTGCTAGAACGACAACCATTCTCACCCCACTCGGGGCCTTTTGGCCTCTCCCCCTTGCCATGGCGTTCACCAGTGCCATTCCAGCCGCCGAACGCCTGCCGGTGACGGTGCTCACCGGCTATCTGGGTGCCGGTAAAACCACCTTGCTCAACAGGATCCTCACCCATGAGCACGGCTTGAAGGTGGCCGTGATCGTCAATGAGTTTGGCGAAGTGGGCATCGACAACCAGCTGGTGGTGGATGCCGACGAGGAGATCTTCGAGATGAACAACGGCTGCATCTGCTGCACCGTTCGTGGTGATCTGATCCGCATCATCGGCAACCTGATGAAGCGTCGGGATCGCTTTGATCATCTGGTGATCGAAACCACCGGTCTCGCTGATCCTGCACCCGTGATTCAGACGTTCTTTGTCGATGAGGACCTGCGCGATGAGCTGACGCTCGATGCGGTGGTCACCGTCGTGGATCTCAAGCATGTTCTCCTGCACTGGGAGGCCGAGGAAGTACAGGAGCAGCTGGCCTTTGCCGATGTCCTGGTGCTCAACAAGGTTGATCTGGTGGACGAGAAGGAGATCCTGTCGATTGAGCAGAGGATCCGGGCGATCAACCCGTTGGCCAGGCTGCTGAGAACCACGGGAGCCGATGTGCCCATGGATCAGATCCTGGGTGTGGAGGCGTTCGAGCTGGAGCGTGCCCTGGGCCTCGATCCGGGTTTCCTGCTTGAGGAGCATGCCCACGAGCACGACGATGCCGTGGGCTCGCTGGCGCTGGTGGAGGAGCGGCCCATGGATCTCGACAGGCTGGGGAGCTGGCTCTCGGATCTGGTGGCCAAGCGGGGGCCTGATCTGTTTCGGATGAAGGGAATCATCCAGCTCAAAGGAGAGGAGAATCGCTACGTGTTCCAGTCGGTGCACATGCTGCTGGACGGTGATTTCGATCGCCCCTGGAAACCCGCAGAGCGGCGCTGCACCCAGTTCGTGATCATCGGCCGGGATCTCGATCCAGAAGGACTACGGGACGGCTTCAGCGCCTGTGTGGCCTGATGGGTCCCGGACGATGACAGCGACGGCTCCTCTGGTGAGTGAACGGCTCTGCGGGCAACTGCAGCAGGCGATCACGGCCATGAGCTGGTCGGCGGATGGCGAGTTTCTGGCGATCGCCAGTGCTGGCGGTGAACTGCTGCTGCTTGATTTCCGGGCCGGTTGTGAGGAGCTGCTGCGCGGTGATCGCGACAGCAGCCTCAATGCCATTGGCTTCAGCGCTGATGGACAGTTTCTGATGGCGGTGGGCCAGGCCAGTGAGCTGCTGCTCTGGGAGCTGGGCGAAACCGGTGTCCGGCCCATGGCCCTTGAACCGATTCCATTGGATGCCGGTTGGCTTGATGCGGCGGCCTGGCAGCCCCGGGGCTTGCTGCTAGCGGTGGCAGCTGGCCGCCAGGTGCGTCTCTGGGATGGGGCTGTCCGCGCGTGGCGCCCTGAGTGCCTGGACATGCCGGGCACGGTTCAGGCCCTTGCCTGGAGTTGCGACGGCAGGCGGCTGGCTGCCAGCTGCCATGGTGAGCTGGCCCTCTGGCAGCCCGAGGCTGCCACCGCAGCGACGCCCCTGAGGGCTCCCACCGGCTCAGCTGGTCTGGTGCTGAGCTTCTCGCCGATCGGTGACCTGCTGGCCTGTGGCCAGATGGATCGCTCGCTGCTGCTCTGGCCCGAGGCGGGTCAGGGGCGGCCGTGGCAGTTCAGCGGCTTTCCTGCCAAGGTGCGATCCCTGGCCTGGAGCGATCAGCCAGGTCGGCTGGCACCCGCCTTGGCGGTGGCCTCAGGCGACACCGTGGTGTTGTGGCAACAGCGCAATCAGAGCCAGCAGGGCTGGAAGCCCGAGCCCCTCCTCTGGCATCAGCAGCGTGTTCATGCTCTTGCCTTTGCGCCCGATAGCAACCTGCTGGCCAGCGCCTCCGCCGACGGCACCGTGGGCCTCTGGGATAGCCGCGGCCGGCTGCGGCAACCGCTGGAAGGGGAGGGGCAAGGTTTCCAGGCGCTGGCCTGGCGGCCTGATGGCCGTCATCTGGCGGCCGGTGGCGATCAAGGCCGCTGGTGGCTGTGGCCGGTGGAGGTGCCAAGCAGGGAACGTCAGCGGCGTTCGGGTGGGGCCGGGTTTGGTTGAACAGTGGCTCCAACGCCAATGAACGTCTTGAGCTGATCCAGGCGCCGTTGCGGATCAGAGTCGGTCATGGCTGGCTTGTCTCTCACTGAATAGGGGGTGGAACGGGGTCGTAGCCACCCGGGTGAAGTGGATGACAGCGACCCAGCCGGCAGAGCGACAGCCAGCTGCCTCGGATCAACCCGTGGATCTGAATCGCCTCGATGGCGTAGTGGGAGCAGCTGGGAGTGAAGCGACAGTTGGGCCCCAGCAGTGGGCTGATCAGGATCTGGTAGCCGCGGATCAGTAGCAGCAGGAGACGCGTCACGATTTCAGCCATGGTGATGGGAGGGGTTGGCAGGGGCTGGTGGAGCGATGGGACGGCAGGCCCGGCCGTCTGCGACCGTCACCCCCGCCTCGATCAGCTTCTGCTGCGACCGTTCGACTTGCCGGGACGGGACCTGCAACGCGGCCAGAGCCTGATGGGGATCGTGCTGCAGCAAGCCGAGCAGCCGGCCTGAGGCGAGCAGGCTGGCCCTGATCGAGTCCCTCGCAGCAGCGGAGCTGTCGGGATCGGGCCTCGCAGCCTGCGGCTTCTCCTGGCGTGGCGTGCGCAAAAAGACGAAACAGTCTCCGCTACAATGAGAACGATTCTCATTGTAGTACCTTCTGCCGTGAGGGTCGCTGCCCTGGTTTCCCTGATGGGCCATCCACTCGTGTTGTCTGAATCCTGATGACCCTTTTGTTCGCCTGCCTGCAACGCACGGGTCTTTTGGCACTGGCTCTCGTCCTGGTGGGCTGCGGAGCCCCGCGGCAGACCAGCGACTCCAGCTCCGGTGGCAAGGGCTTCAAGGTGATGACCACCTTCGTGCCGATCACCCTGTTCACCAGGGCGGTGGCCGGAGATTGCGCAGACGTCACCGCCTTGATTCCGCCCAACACTGGCCCCCACGACTTCCAGTCCAAGCCGGGCGATCTGGCCGCCCTTAGGGAGGCCCGGGTCCTGGTGAAGAACGGGCTGGGGATGGAGGCCTTCCTCGACAAGCTCGTGAGCTCGTCCGGCAATAGCCAGCTGGTGGTGATCGACTCCAGCCGCGGGGTACCCACGATCGACTCCCCAGAGGAGCCAGGTCACGCTGAGCCTGAGCACGGCCAGGAGCAGGGCCACGGCCACGCCCACGGCGCGGTGAATCCCCACATCTGGCTGGATCCGCTGCGTGCGGTGCAGCAGGTGGAGAACATCCGCGACGGTCTGGTGAAGGCCGATCCCAGCTGCGCCGAGGGCTATCGCCGCAATGCGGAGGCCTACACCACCCAGCTCAGGGCGCTCAACACCGAGATTGCAGGCCAGCTCAAGCCTTTCCAGGGCAAGACCTTCGTGGCCTTCCACGACTTCGCTCCCTACTTCGCTGAGCGCTTCGGCCTGAAGGCGGAGTTCGTGGTGGACGTGCCCGAGATCAATCCCTCCCCCGCCGATCTGCAGCGGGTGAGCGAGATCGTGGAGCGCACCCAGCTGCGGGCGCTGCTCACTGAACCCCAGGAGGGGAACCGCTCCTTCAATGCCTTGGCCAAGGATCTGGGGGTGCGCGTCAGCGTGTTCGACCCAATGGAAACCGCCAGCGAGCAGGCCTCCCGCGATCCCGGCACCTACCTCAGCGTGATGCGCCGCAATGTGGCGGACCTGCGCCAGGCCTTCGGCGAATGAGCAGCTCCACGGCCACTCCGGTGCTGGCGGTGCAGGGATTGACCGTGCAGCGCGATGGGCTGCTGGCCGTGGATGCGGTGAGCTTTCAGCTGGTAAGGGAAACGGACACGGCCCTGGTGGGACCCAATGGAGCGGGGAAGAGCACCGTGGTGGCAGCACTTCTCGGTTTGCTGCCGCGACAAGCGGGCACGGTGCTCCTCATGGGCCACGCCCTCGGCCCTGCAGGTCAGCTGCCCCGTTCGGTTCGCGCCCAGATCGCCTACCTGCCCCAAAGCCTGGCCCTGCAGGGCCGTTTCCCCCTCAGCGTGGCTGAATTCGTGGGCTTCGGGTTCGATCCACCAGGCCCGCGCCTTCCCTGGGCCGGCGGCCAACGCCGCCATGGGGCGGTGCAGCGCGCCCTGGAGCGCACCGGTTGCCGCGATCTGGGCGAACGGCTGCTGAGCGAGCTCTCCGGCGGCCAGCTCAAGCGGGTGCTGCTGGCATTCTGCGTGGTGCGGCCCCGGCAGTTGCTGGTGCTCGATGAGGCCCAGGCTGGCCTCGATGCCCCGTCCAGCGAGCAGTTTCACCAGTTGTTGCTGGAGCTCCGCCGCCAGGAGGGCTGGACCGTGTTGCAGGTGTCGCACGATCTGGAGATGGTGCGGCGCAGCTGTGATCAGGTGCTGTGCCTGAACCGCCGCTTGCGCTGCAGTGGGGCACCCGATCACGCCCTCAGCCCGGCGCGTCTGGCTGAGCTCTACGGGCCCAATGTGGTGCCCTACCGGCACGAGCACAGCCATGGTGGGCGTCGTGGTTGACGGCGCAGCTCTGGCCACGCTTCTGGACCAACCGTTCATGCAGCGCGCCTTGATCGGCGGGCTGCTGACCGGCAGTCTTGGGGGGCTGTTGGGCAGCTTTGCGGTGCTGCGTCAGCTCTCCTTTTTCAGCGATGCCCTGGGGCACTCCGCCCTGTTGGGCATCACCCTGGGCCTGCTGCTGGGGATCAACCCAACCCTGGTGCTGGTCCCGTTTGCGGTGATCTTTGCGCTGCTGGTCAACCAGTTGGTCCAACGCAGCCACCTACCGGCCGATGCCCTGCTCAACATCGTGTATTCCACCTCCCTGGCGTTTGCCGTGGTGGCTCTCAGCCTGCTGGAGACCTACCGGGGCGGCATCCAGCAGCTGCTGTTCGGCGACATCCTCGGCATCGGTTGGCTGGATCTGGCGGTGATCGCCGTGCTGCTCCTGGGTGCGCTGGTTTATCTGGCCCTGAGCCTGCGGGCCCAAGTGCTGCTCACGCTCAACGACGACCTGGCCGGGGCGTTCGGCGTCCGCGCCAACTGGCATCGCCTGGCCTTCATCATCTTGCTGGCGGTGGTGGTGGCCGTCTCGATCAAGGCGGTGGGGGTGCTCCTGATCAGCGCCTTCGTGGTGATTCCGGCCTGTGCAGGCCGGCTGCTGAGCCGCCGCTTCCCTGTTTACATGCTGATTTCAGGCACCCTGGGCGGGGGATGTGCCCTGCTGGGACTGCTGGTCTCGGGGCTCACCAACCTGCCTTCGGGGCCCTGCGTGGTGATTGTGCAGTTCGCCGGTTTCATGCTGGCCCTGCTGGTCAGCCAAATCCGTTGCTGGTCTCCATCAACTGCTGTGCCAGCAGGGGCCCGAACTCCTGGTGCAGCCCAAGCCGCCCGGGAATGAGCGTGACGTGATCGGCGCTCTTTGCCAGCCGCCCCATCTCCTCACTGGAGCGTGGCGGCGCTTCCCCCGCCAGCACCACGTGCAACGGGCACTGCAGCCGTTGCGCTTGCTCCAACCACCAGGTCCTGTCTTCGGCGGGATCGAGCCCGCCGCTCACGAAGGACGCACTGGCGAAGCGGGCGCCGCGGCGGCGGGCCAGCTGCTGTTGCTCCATAAGGCGCTCCGGCGTCAACAGCGACCGCTCGACCCAGACGTGGCGCCGCAGCATCAGCCCCAGCACCGCCTGGCTGGTGTTGAGCCGGTAGAGCGCCGGGCCGATCAGCGGCGCGCCCACCAGCTGCCGCAACCAGCCGAAGCGCTGCGGTGACCAGCCCGTCATGGTGGGCAATGGACCCCGCCAGGTGGGCGCCACGGCCACCAGCCGCCGCCACTGTCCTGACCATTCGGTGGCAAGGGCCAGGGCGATGGAGGCACTGTGCCCAGCGGCCACCACGGTGAGGCGTGTGCGGTTCTGGGCGTACAGGTAGCTGAGGATGGAGCGCAGAGCCGAGCGCAACAGGTCCGCGTCGTAGTCAAGGCACGGGCGGTCACTGTCACCGAAGCCCGGCCAGTCGAAGCTCACCAGCTGGCAGCGCTCCGCCACCGCCGCCGCCAGCGGTTGCCACTCGCTGCGGCTCGACACGGTGCTCAGGGCTGGCAAGAGCAGCCAGGTGGGCGCCCCCGTCGGCCCCCGGCGCTCCAGCACCACCTGAAGCCGGCGACCACCTAAATCGAGAGACAGCGTTTCCGCCACACCTCCGAAGCCCGTGTTCATGCGAACCCCCTGCCAGTGGCGTGGATCGGACCGCCGGCCCGTCGGAACGCGATATGGTCGCTGCCCGGGTCGTAGAGGGTGTAGTGCAGCCCGCTGCCCACGCCGATCACCTTGCGGCTGGGCACGCTCTGGTGCTGCTGCCGTTCTCCTTCGAGATCACGCAGGCGTGATTCGATGCCACCGCCGCACAACTCCACGCAGAACTGCTCGCCGCTGCGGGCCGTGAACAGGCGATTCGCCTCCATGCGGGTGAGACGGTCCAGCAGCTGCAATGGGGCTGTGTCGGCGGTGAGGCTGTCGCCCACATCGGCCGAACTGCCATGCAGCAGGGCGCAATCGAGCTCCACGAAACCGAACTGCAACGACGCCAGCCAGGCCATGTGGACGGGATCCACCGCCTGCAGCAGGGCTGCCACGGCCGCCTCCCCGCCGCTCTGGCGCAGGGCGTCGGCCCGGCGCTCACCGCGAAAGCCCCGCTCGGCCAGCAGCTGCTCTTCCCACCAGCCGTAGAGGCAGTGCGGTTGCAGATCTCCCCGGCGCGGCTGCTGCAGACGCTCCAGCAGGGCGTTCGCCTCGCGCTCCGGGCCGATCAGATCGCCGAGCACAAACAACGTGTCGACCCGCTGGCGGCGCAGCTCGGCCTGCACCGCCGCATAGACCGTCAGATCACCGCGCAAGCCGCTCAGCAGTGCCCACCTCGCCATCAGCGCTCACACACGTGGCTGGCGTCGTCGGCCCGCTCGGCGTACTCGAATCCGTGGCGGAGCCGCCAGGCGAACAGCGGCGGCAGCCCAGCGGCCACGATCGCCTGGCAGGTGCGTTCCACGTCGTAGGGAACCTCGCGGATCTCCACGCTGTCGTCCTGCTCGTGGTGGATCACGTAGGTGGCGCTGGTGCCGCCGTGCCGCGGTTCCCCCACCGAGCCGGCGTTGACGATGCGACGAACGGGAAGATCCACCTCGCGTTCGATGTCGGGCCCAGGGTTCGCAACGGCTCGGTGCAACCGCAGCTTGATCACCCCCTCACGCAGTTCACGCACATAGGGGCGATGGGTGTGGCCGCAGAAGAGCGTGTCGGCCTGCGCCGCCTCCACCCGCTCAAGGGCAGCGAAGGCATTCATGTCGGGCAGGAGGTATTCGTGCTGGCTGTTGGGGCTGCCGTGCACGAACAGCAGGCGATCGCGCCGCAACGACAACGGCAGGCTGGCGAGAAAGGCCTTGTTCTCCTCGCTGAGCTGGGCCGCCGTCCAGTGATGAGCCCGTTGCCCGCGCCGCTCAGCCAGCTGGGAGGGGTAGCTGCATTCGCAGGAATTGAGGCCTTCGATGATGTCTTCATCCCAACAGCCCTGGCAGCTGGGGATCTGGCGCGCGCGGATCAACTCCACCACCTCATTGGGCTGGGGGCCATAGCCCACCAGATCGCCGAGGCAGGTGATCCTGTCGATGCCGAGCTGTTCGATGTCGCTGAGCACCGCTTCGGTGGCGGCGAGATTGGCGTGCAGGCAGGAGATAACGGCGTGGGCCATGGGGCGGTGGTTGGAGATGGAGGCAGTCAGCGGGTGGCGGGGAGCGGAGCGCCGGAGGGGCGTTGTGGGGCCTGCTGCAGCTCCAGCACCGCATCGCTGAGCAGGCCGTCGGCGATGGTGGCCTCGATGCCAGCCGCATACAGGTGTTTGCCCTGCACCACCAGCCGCGACAGGCGTTGCGGGCGGCCCACGGGCGGAGCAACACGCTCCAGCGGCAGGAACTGGGTCCCCTCCTGGCTGACGATCCAGTTGAAGAAGAAGCTGCGGCCATCGGGCAGGTTCATCAGCGCCTTGGCGCGATACACCTCGCCGTAGGCCCCATTCACCAGCTCAAACCAGAAGCTGTTGAGGCTGGGGGGATCCCAGACGCTTCGGGTCAGGTCCAGGCTCCAGGCTTCGAGGGCGTTGAACTGCAAGGTGTCCTGAGCGGGAAGTTCCGCGTCACGGCCGAAGCTCAGATGGCGCTGCGGCAGGAGTTGCAGGGCTTCCAGCGGGGGGAGCAGCCGTGGGTCGATTCCGGAGCTGTCGGCATCGGCAGGCGGGTGGAACTGGGGCAGTTCAATCAGGGCCAGCAGATCGCCGCCAGGGGGCGCCAGGGCCTGGGCCGGATCGGCGAGATCGCGCAGACCCGGGCAGTGATCCGCCAGCACGGCCAGATCGATGCCGCCATCGAGGGCCTGCGTGCAGCCCTCAGCCGGGAAGCCCGCCAGACGCAGGTAACCGCAGGGGCCCTTGTGGGCTTGCAGCTGGCTCAGGATCCAGCTGGTCTTGCCACAACCCGGCGGGCCGGAGATGAGCAGGATCTGGCTCATGGCGCCACCACGCAGGCCTTGAGCTGCTCCTTGAGGGTGGGCTGATCGAGTCCTTTGCCGATCGCCACCACCTTGGTGTGGCGCGGCGTGCCGGCTGGCCAATCGGAATCATCGATGGTGAAGCGCTTGCCGCAGAGGTGAAACAGGTGCCGGCGCTCGCTCTCGCGGAACCAGAGCACCCCTTTGGCCCGGAACACCGTGTCGGGGAGTTGGTTGTCGAGGAAGTTCTGGAAGCGGCGCAGATCAAACGGCGCGTCCACCGCCAGGGATACGGAGCTGAAACCCTCCAACTCCGGCGTATGGGCGTGGTGATGGGCGTGATCGTGATGCTCGTGGTGGGAACCGTGAGGCGCGTGATGGGGGTGGTCAGGAGTGTGGTGATGCTCGTGGTCGTCCTCGCGGGCGTCCTCGGCGGCCTGCAGTGCCGCCAGGCGATCGGTTTCGAACAGCCCCACGCTCAGCAGCATGGCCAGGGGGACCTCACCATGGCTGGCGCGCAGGATGCGGGCGTCAGTCTTGATCTCCCGCAGGCTGGTCTCCACCGCGGCCAG
Organism: Cyanobium sp. Aljojuca 7A6; assembly: GCF_024346455.1. Classification (GTDB taxonomy): domain Bacteria; phylum Cyanobacteriota; class Cyanobacteriia; order PCC-6307; family Cyanobiaceae; genus Cyanobium. The sequence goes on along the minus strand of NZ_JAGQCY010000001.1, from coordinate 110,038 downwards.
CCGCTCCTCGGCCACCAGATCGCACTTGTTGAGCAGCAGGATGTCGCCGTACACCACCTGGGCCCGGGCGATCGGACTGTCCAGGGCGGTGGCGTTGAAGTGTTCGGCATCGATCAGGGTGATGATCGAATCCAGCCGCAGCAGGTCACGGAAGTCGCCGGCCATGAAGGTCATGGCCACGGGCAGGGGATCGGCCAGGCCAGTGGTTTCCACCACGATGAAGTCGATCGGATCGGGGCGCTCCAGCACCCGATGCACCGCCTCCTGCAGTTCTCCGTTGATCGAGCAGCAGATGCAGCCATTGCTCAGCTCCACCATGGCGTCGCTGGTGGCCACCACCAGTTCGTTGTCGATGCCGATCTCGCCGAACTCGTTCACCAGCACGGCGGTGCGCAGCCCCTGCTGGTTGGTGAGGATGTGGTTGAGCAGGGTGGTCTTGCCGGCGCCGAGGAAGCCGGTGAGCACGGTGACGGGGATCTGGGGCATGAGGTGTGGGTGAGCAGCCGCCCAGCCCCAAAACATGGCTGAGAACGGTTCTCATTCTGGCCCATCAAGGGCAAGGGGGCCATGGATGGCTCCAGTGCCATGATTGTTTACAAGTGCACAATCATCGCCATGACCCCCGCTCAGCAGCGATGCACGTCCAGCCGTGTGGGCAAGGTGATGCTCTCCTGCTGGATTTCAGAAGATCTGCGCCTGAAGCTCGATCGCGTCTGGGCCGAGCAAGGGCTTCGGCCCCATGGCCGCACGCAACAGGGCATGGAAGGGATGATCCAGGCCTTTCTGGAGCGTCACCACAGTGCTGAAGCTTCAGAGGCTCAGGATCCCGGGACTGTTCCTCGGGGCGATTGCAGCTCCGGGATCTCCTGATCGGGGAGTAACTCGCCGGTGGTGATCTCCAGCCGTTGAACCAAGCGCTCCCATTGGGTCGGGCAGCAGCGAGGTCTGCGCCAAGGGGCATCCCAACGGTGAGCCCTGCCACGCCGGCTGTGGCTGTGACGGCCATGGCTGAATCGGCTCCGCCTTCTGCGGGGCCGATTCCCCTGGACCTGCCAGCGGGAGTGCACCAGCTCTGCCGCTGCGGCCGCAGCCGCCACGCCCCGCTCTGCGATGGCTGCCACGCCAAGCCAGCAGTCCGCAGACGCTGGTGGAGGTGGTGGGCCTGAGTGGCTCGATCGTCCGGACGGCTGCCTTCTGTCTGGGGGTGAGCTTCAGGCCCAGGGTGTCGTCCACCAGGCGGCTTATATTTGCTATTCGCGAATGGCGAATGAGGCACGTCGTTGGCCCGCTTCCCTTCCAATCCCCAGCCCGTGCTGCGCCCCCAGGACCTGGTGGTGCTGCTGCGGCTGGCGCTTCCGTTTGATCTGGCACCGAGCTATGCCGTCCTCGGTGCTGAGCTTGGCATCACGGCCTCTGAGGCCCATGCGGCTGTCGATCGGGCGGTGGTGGCCAGGCTGGCGATCAAAACCAGTGATGGCAAGCCACAGGTGATCCGGGCGGCGCTGCGGCAGTTTCTTCAGCACGGTGCCCGCTACTGCTTCCCGGCCAGCCAGGGCGGGATGACCCGGGGTATCCCAACCGGGTACGCCGCCTCCCCCCTCAAGGAGCAGATCCGGCCGGGCAACGATCCGCCGCCGGTCTGGCCGTGGAAGAACGGCACGACCCGTGGCCTCGCCTTCACCCCGCTCTACCCGAGTGTCCCTGAGGCTGCGGCGCGCAACCCAGCACTGGGGGAGCTGCTGGCCCTGTTTGATGCGGTGCGTGGCGGCAGTGCCCGTGAACAGGCCCTGGCCGTGGCGCTTCTGGAGGAGCGGCTGCAGCCATGAACCCCAATGACCCCAATGTCTCCCTGCTCGAACAGGCGGCTGCGCATCTGGGAGAGGCCCTGCTCGAGCAACTGGTGTTTGTCGGCGGGGCGGTGGCCGGCCTGTTGATCACAGATCCGGCCATGCCAGAGATCCGGCCCACCCAGGATGTGGATGTGATCTGCCGCGTGATCGCCAGTGCCGACTACTACCAGCTGGGGATGCAGCTGCGGGAACGGGGCTTCCAGGAGGACACACGGCCCGGTGCTCCCCTCTGTCGCTGGTGCATCGAGCAGATCATCCTCGACCTGATGCCAACCCAGGGTGAGATTCTGGGCTTCTCCAATCGCTGGTATCCCCTGGCCGTGGAGTCCGCCCAGCTTCAGGTGTTGCCGAGCGGCCGCTCGATTCGGATGATCACCGCACCGTTGTTTCTGGCCACCAAGCTGGAGGCCTTCCACGGCCGCGGGCAGGGAGCATTCCTCTTCAGCCACGACCTGGAGGATCTGATGGCGGTCGTCGATGGTCGCGAGTTTCTGCTGGAGGAGTGTCGGCTGAGCCCGCCGGAGCTGCGGAACGCGCTCGCGGCACATTTCAACGGCCTTTTGGCGATGCCCGCTTTCATCGAGGCACTTCCTGCGTTCCTCCCAGGTGATCAGGCCAGCCAGCAGCGACTGCCGGACTTGCGGCAGACGCTGGCTGCGATCGCGGCTCTGGCTGACCCATGACCATCTGAGCCATCCCGGCAGACGGGGCTCCAGATGGTGTCAACCACTCCACCAGCTTGGTGTAACGCCTGCGGCCCAGGTGATTCTTGACGGCCATCGCCAAGGCCTTCTTCTGGCCCACAAGCACCACCAGCTGCTTGCCTCTGGTGATGCCGGTGTACACCAGGTTGCGCTGCAGCATGGCGTAGTGCTGGGTGAGCAAAGGGATCACCACGGCGGGGTATTCGCTACCCTGGCTCTTGTGGATCGTGCAGGCATAGGCGGGCACGAGGTTGTCGAGTTCGCCCCAGCCGTAGGTCACCTCGCGGCCGTCAAAACGCACCGTCAGCTCACTGGCATCGGCGTCGATGGTTTCCACCGTGCCGACATCACCGTTGAACACCTCCTTCTCGTAGTCGTTGGCCACCTGCATCACCTTGTCGGCCGGTGCAAAGCGCCAGCCGAATCGCTCCACCTGCTCAGTGGGGTCGGGGTTGAGCAAGTTCTGCAGTTCGATGTTCAGCGAGCGGGAGCCGCAGCCACCGCGCGCCATCGGGCAGAGCACCTGCACCTGGGCGATCGGATCGAGGCCAAAGCGGGCCGGGATGCGTTCCCCCACCACCTTGAGGATCAAGGCCACCGCCTGCTCGGGTGTCTCGGCGGGAAGGAAATAGAAGTCGGTGCTGGCCTCAGCCGGCGGCGGCCGCAGATCGGGGATGGTGCCGGCGTTGATGGCGTGGGCGGTGGTGATGATGCGGCTCGAGGCCGCCTGTCGGAACACCTCCGTGAGCCGGGCCACCGGCAGCGAGCCGCTGTTGATCAGATCGGCGAGCACCTGGCCGGGCCCCACCGAGGGCAGCTGGTCCACATCACCCACCTGCAGCAATCCCGCCTCCGGCGGCAGGGCCTCCAGCAGGGAGGCCATCAGCGGCACATCCACCATGGAGGTTTCATCCACCACCAGCAGATCGCACTCCAGCGGCAGTTCTGCGTTGCGCTTGAAGCCAAAGGCCGCCGGGTCGAACTCCAGCAGCCGGTGAATCGTCTTGGCCTCAAGGCCGGTGGTTTCGCCCATCCGCTTGGCGGCACGGCCGGTGGGGGCGCAGAGCAGGATGCGCAGCTTCTTGGCCGCCAGGATGCGCAGGATGGCGTTGATCAAGGTGGTCTTGCCCACCCCCGGACCACCGGTGATCACCAGCACCTTGGCCGCCAGGGCCTGCTCCACCGCCAGCTTCTGGCTGGCGGCCAGCTCCAGGCCCAGGCGTTGCTCCACCCAGGGGATGGCTTTGGCGGCCTCAATGCTTCCCCAGGGCGGGCAGCCCACCGCCAGCGCCTGGAGGGACGCCGCGATGCGGCGCTCATCGCGGTGCAAATTTGAAAGGAAGATCGCCGGCTCACCGGCCAGGGTGTCGGCCACCACCGAGCCCTCGCTCAGCTCCAGGTCCAGGGCGCTCTCGATCAAGCCGCTCTCCAGGGGCACCCGACTGGTGGAGCCGCTCTCATCAAGCGGTCCACTGGGCCGCTCCATCGCCAGCAGTTCTCCGGCTAGCTTCAGCAGCTCGGCACTCGGCAGGCCGCAGTGGCCATCCCCGCTGGCCTCAAGCAGCGCGTAGCTGATCCCGGCGCGCAGGCGGATCATCGCCTCGGACTCGATGCCCAGCCTTGCGGCGATCGCATCAGCGGTGCGGAAGCCGATGCCGCGGATGTCACGCGCCAGGCGGTAGGGGTTCTCCGCCATCACCTGCACGGCGTCATTGCCGTACGTCTTGAAGATCCGCACCGCCCGGGCGGTGCCGACGCCATGGCTGTGCAGGAAGACCATGATTTCGCGCACCACCTTCTGATCGGCCCAGGCCTGGCTGATCCGCTGCCCCCGCACCGGGCCGATGCCGGGCACCTCCCGCAGCCGCTCGGGGGCCTGCTCGATCACCTCGAACACCTGATCGCCGAAGGCCGCCACGAGCTTGCTGGCGTAGATCGGGCCGATACCGCGGATCATTCCCGAACCCAGGTACTTCTCGATCCCCTCGGCGGTGGTGGGCGCCGAAGCCCTGAGGAAGGAGGCCTTGAACTGCTGGCCGTGCTCGCGGCTGTTCACCCAGGTGCCGCTCACGGTCACCCATTCGCCGGCGCTGATCTCGGCGGCATGACCCACCACCGTCACCAGGTCGCGGTGGCCGCGGGCCTTGATGCGCAGCACGCAGAAGCCGTTCTCGGCGTTGTGGAAGGTGACGCGCTCGATTGAGCCCGCCAGCACCTCGGTGGGCTGCGGGCTGGCCTGGGCCGGATCGCTGGGAGACGGAAGCGGCAGGGCGGGTGTGGCCTTTGGGCTCACCTTTGCAGGCTTCAGCCTCGCGGATGGCGCAGGGTGCGCCAGCTGCCGCTCTCGGTGCTCACCTCCAAACCAAGCCCCACCTGGGTGTCTGGTGCGCCAGCGGGTTGCTGCTGCTGCCACCAGCGGATGGCGAACGACCACGCCTCCTGGATCGAGTCGAACTGCTCATCAAGCTCAGGGTGCGGTTGGCCGTGCTGATCCACCAGGCGGTATCGCCGTGGCTGGTGGCTGCTGCTCATCGGCAAGGAGGGGCCATCGGTGCCGAGCTCAGCTTGGTGGGGGTGGATGGGATTGGGCGGTCATGGTGATCACCACTGGGGGTTGCAGGGCGCCCAGCCCACCTTGCGCTTCTCAGCCCAGAGCTTCAGAGCCTCAGCCCGGCTCAGTTCCCGGCGCGATTTCAGCAACGGGATCTCCTGATCAGCTAGCAGCTCACCGCTTGTGATCTCCAGCCGTTGCACCAATCGCTCCCAGTGGGTCGGGCGAAAGCGCAGCACCTGGCGTCCATCGCTCAGCCAACCCTCCTGCGGGGTCAGGGGACACGCGGTGGTCGCTGGCTCATGCCATTCGGAGCCTGGCCTCGATCAGCCGGCAGCACTCATCCACGTCGCTCGCGCTTTCCACCCCCTTGCTGAGCGAGCAGAAGAAGTCCTGCCACAACGGCGGCACCGCCAGCAGGATCAGCGGCCGGCCGCCGTTGAGCGTATGGGCGGCTTCTGAGGCTGTGCCGGGGCCGCCGCCGCCGCAGACCACCACCACATTGGCGCTGAGCACGTTGATGACGTTGCGGGCCTTGCCCATCCCGGTGAACACGGCCAGATCCAGCTCCGCCGTGCTTTGCCTCTCCTTTCCGTTCCCTTCATCGGGCAGTACCCCCACCACCAGGTGCCCCTCCACCCGCACCGCGCCGCGGCTGGCCGCCGCCATCACCCCCGCCGGGCGGCCACCGGTGAGCAGCACCCATCCCCTGGTGCTGATGCACTCCCCCAGTTCCTCGGCCAGGGCCACCGCCTCAGCGGAAGCGCCCTCTCCAGCACCCATCACACCCACCACCGCACGCCGGCTGCTCATGCCACCTCCGGGCACCAGCCCCGCTGGCGCGTCATGTCTTCGGTCCAACCCTGGCAGCGGCGAGTGAGGTGCTCCCCATGGGTCAGCAGGCCCTGGTGCAGCTGGCAGGTGAGCACAGGGATGCCGTTCACCCCGGCGTGGTGACGAAACCAGTGGCAGGTCATGCAGACCTTGCGGCTGCGGCTGGCCACCAGCACCTCCTCATCGAGGTAGGGCCACTCTTCGACGGGTTGCTCCACGGAACCACCGGCTCCCGAGGTGGAGCGACGCAGACGGACACCCATGGCAGTCCTCGGTGAGTACGCCTGTACTAGCACGGGAGATCCATCCCTTCTGCTCTCCTGGCTCCCTCAAGCATTGCTGGGCGGAGTGCCTCGATGCGGCTCGCGAGCTCCTCGTAACGGAGGCCGTCCCAATAGGTCCGAATCAGTGGCTGGAGCCCGATCGAACGGCGGTCGCCATATTCACGACTTGTCCTCAGACCAGCCCGAGAAAGATCTTGTAGCAGGCCTCCCCACAGAGGAACTTGAGATCGAGGAGGAGCTGGGGAATGCTCTGTTGGCGATCCTTCCTGGCGACGGCTCCACCATCGGCAACCAGGCGGCCCGGCAAGCCCTTTCTGAGCAGGTTGGCAGGGAGATGACGAGGTGGCCTATTCAGCGGTCAAGGAGCGCCTCCCAGGCATGGGTCTGGTCCGTAGCGGTCGTGGTCTCATCGGGGATTCTCCCTTCCATCGTCGAGTACGCCTGTACTAGCACGGGAGATCCATCCCTTCTGCTCTCCTGGCTCCCTCAAGCATTGCTGGGCGGAGTGCCTCGATGCGGCTCGCGAGCTCCTCGTAACGGAGGCCGTCCCAATAGGTCCGAATCAGTGGCTGGAGCCCGATCGAACGGCGGTCGCCATATTCACGACTTGTCCTCAGACCAGCCCGAGAAAGATCTTGTAGCAGGCCTCCCCACAGAGGAACTTGAGATCGAGGAGGAGCTGGGGAATGCTCTGTTGGCGATCCTTCCTGGCGACGGCTCCACCATCGGCAACCAGGCGGCCCGGCAAGCCCTTTCTGAGCAGGTTGGCAGGGAGATGACGAGGTGGCCTATTCAGCGGTCAAGGAGCGCCTCCCAGGCATGGGTCTGGTCCGTAGCGGTCGTGGTCTCATCGGGGATTCTCCCTTCCATCGTCTCGATTCCGGCAAAGCGGCGGTAGCAGGGCCTATCGATCAGCATCTCCTCCATCAGAGGATCGGACAGCGTGAACCACTGCTGCAGCAGGTGGATCCGCAACATCACTTCCAAAGGAATCGGCGGGCGACCTCCCTTGCTGGAGGGCTTGTGATAGACGGGCTCGATCAAGGCCAGGAAGGCTTCCCTGGGAACCGTGGCCTCCATCTCATCCAAGAAGCGCTGGCGACGCGTCCTCTTTTTGGCGTGAATTTACTTGTAGTCCGAAAAGCCCAGCTGGAGGGGGGCGGCCATCCGTTCCAGTCTCAGTCTTGGATCTCGATTGATTTTAGTACGATTTTCAGATGTTCCCTAGGGTTCAATGCTGATGGCTCACTACAACTGTAGTCAGCCGTCATTCGTACTCAATGGTTCACGCTGAACCTATGGTGCTAACGATGGAGGTCCCTCGGATCCTCCCATCGAATCAGCTAAACATTCACTTTCAACCCATCGTCTCCCTCAAGCAAACCTCCGTGGTGGGCTTGGAGGCCCTTGCGCGCCCGACGCACATGGGTGTCGGACAGCAGTTCGCCAAGGCCCGCAAGGCTGGGAAGCTGCTGGAGCTGGATCGCCGCTGCCGCCTCCGGGCCATGGAGGCCTACCGGGATCTCAACTTGCCCCGGTCCCTACGCCCCTTTCTGTTTCTCAACTTTGAAACTTCATTGATCGACGAGGGAGTGGAAGGCTCGGGAGCCTTGCTCGAGGCCACCGAGGCCACGGGTCTGGAACCCAGAGACATCGTGATCGAGCTCAACGAAACCAAGGTTCTAGACACGATAACCCTGAAACGCTTCGTGGAGCGCCATCGTGAATTGGGTTTCCTGATCGCCATTGACGACTTGGGATCCGGCCACAGCAATCTGCCCCGCATCGCCGAATTGCGGCCCCACATCATCAAGCTCGACCGCAGTCTCATCGCCGGAGTCGACCGCGACTTTTTCAAGCAGGAAATGATGAAGTCGCTGGTCTTACTTGGAAAAACCATCGGCACTCTGGTGCTGGCTGAAGGGGTGGAAACCCAGGCAGAACTGGACACCTGCGCCGCCCTCGGAGCAGAGTTCTTCCAGGGCTATCACTTTGCGCGCCCCAAGCCAGCGGCCAACCTGCACTTGGCGGCCCTGCACCCAGTGCTGATGGAAGCCGCCCGCCGGCAACGGGTCAAAGCCGTGGCCGCCATCCAGGCCCGCCACATGGAGGACCTCGATCTGATCAATCTGGCCCGCGCAGGGTGTGAAGGCCTACGTCACATCGCTCCCCAAACGTTCGACGGCGGCCTTGCCAACTGGGTAGGCACCAACACCATGATCGAAGCGGCCTACGTGCTCGATGGCGACGGACTGCAGATCAGCAACACGCACCTGGGCCAGGGTCTCCCCCCGTCGAGGAACCGCCTGTTCACACCCGCCACGCGGGGCACCGACCACGCCAACAAGGAGTATTTCTTCAGCCTGATTGACACGGGTCTCCAGCAGCACATCACCGACACCTACATCAGCCTGGCCACCGGCCTGCCCTGCCGCACCGTGGCCACGAGGTTGGAGCACGCCAGCGGCGCTTCCTTCGTGCTCTGTATGGATCAGCGCCTCAAACCCTGATCTGATCGCCAGCAGAACCGCCAGTCCTCGGTCCTGCTGATTCAACAGTCGACTCCAGAGCGCGAGGCCGCGATCGAGCTGGCCCTGGCTGGACCTCCTGGTTCGCGCCGATGGGTATGGGGCTTTACCTGGTGCGCAGGCCATGACCTCTGATGCGCACTGGCGCGTCATGCCCCAGGGTGATAGCCCGTCGAGCCTGAAATTGTTTGCCATGTAGCCGATGGGATCGAGTATCCACTGGGCGATCTGCAGTAACTTCGGAGTCGTTGCAGCAGGAATCATTCGATTCATGGAGCCAGTGACGGACATGGTTGGCATTGATGCAAGAAGACTACCGGTTGAGCCTGCTGAACATAGTCTCCTGTTCTACTGAGAAGATCTTCCTCGCGTACCCGTGGTGATCCCTCATTGCGAATGACTAGTTTCGGTTCCTGCCGTCCTGACATTTACCTTCTGCTCACCACCCCCTGGTGGTCAGGGCTCATTGAAAGACTTTCACCAGTGCGCTCGGCAGTGATGGGACCATTGGGTTTGGTCGGCGGCAATGGATCCCTTCTTTGCCAGAACCCTTTCCTGCCAATGCCTCTGCCGACCTGATCGTTTGTTTGCAGGCGGTCCCCAGGGACCGATGCGCTGGGGACCGCCCCCCTACCCCCCCCCTGAGCCGGACAGCCCGGACGCGCCGGACAGCCCCGCGCCCCCCTCTCAAAGCTTCCTGATCCAGAAGAGGGGGGATCTCAGCAATTGTCAGGTTTGAGGGTGTCCGCCCAGTCCGGGCAGTCCGGAGTGAGATTGGGACTGGGAAGAGGGAGGTTGGCCTGCCCTGTCCGGCCAATCGCGACACCCTGTCCGCCACTGTCCGAGCCTGCCGGCAATTGAGGCCATGGCTGTCGGTGGTGTTGGGTACGCGTGCTCGGGGGAGTGTGTTCGACGCGTGGTGCTGACTGGATAACCAGGAAAGGGATGGGCCGCCCTCAGTGGTTAACTATCGGGGACATCTATTGAAATCCCGCCGAGATCGACGCCGCTAGGGAAGGCCGTTGCTGAGGGCAAGGCAACTGAACAAAGAGCAGAGTGTTCGGCGCTCGCTCATCGGTTGGCGCCCCGTCAGAGAGGGAGTGCTACCGGTAAGGGCTAACGAGGGACCCTCTTAAGCAAACCCAGACCAGTTCAATCAAGCACTCCCGAAGCAGACTGATCCTCAACCAGGAGTTTATGCTGAAGATCTCAGGCATCAAGGTTTAAACGGCAGGGAAGAGTGGTGCAGGATAATTCTCACGCTGCCATCTGGCTCTTTCATAAAGCCCCAGGTTTTGTCAACGCTGGTCAGATTGCCAGTAGCGTCGGATAAAATCACATTGCCCATCGTGATGGCAAGGGCACCGTTGAGTTGAATAACCTGATTCACCACCTTGCAAGTGCGCCAAGGGGTAAGGGCAAAACCTGTATCGAGGGGAAAGCTGGAGTCATTGCCAACGAAATAGGCCAAGGCGCCAGCTCGGGTCGTACGGAACGTCTGCTTGCCTGTCGTCAGGGTGGGTTTGAAAGCCACTGGACCAAACTGGAAGGCATAGGCTTGGTCGATCACATGAGCAGCTGTCGCTTTTGCTTTCGTGATACCGCCACTGGCATAATCGGAACTGATTTGCAGTAGAGCTTTACACCAACCATTCTGAGCAGTGAGGACTTGGGGCTCAGTGATGTTGATGTCGAAGACTTGAACGGTTGGCGCAGCGAGCACTGGAGTCACAGCCTGCGATAGCAGTCCCAGCCCCAAAGCGCCTGACAACATCACCGATCGAAGGCAGGATGTATCCAGAGCCATTTTAAAGAATCAATATTCCAGACTTTAGCAAGATTATTCTCGGATGCCATTTCGGTGCTTTCGAATTTGTGGGGTGGTGACCTTGGCCTGGAATCACTCGCGCACCTAGTGGGTGGCGTCGGCATCAGGCAGGAACAGGCTCTCCACGTTCCAGCACATGCGGGTGAAGCTGACCATCGGCTTTCTCGGTAGGGGGTGGCAACGCCTGATGGCGCTTGTGGATGGGCACTCCCCATCGGCGTAGCCAGTTGAGGTGAAATCTGCAGGTACCAGCCAGAGGGCTCATCGTGCTCGGGGACTCAACGACCCGAGGCCTCCTAGGTCAGCCCTTCAGCATCAAGCAAGAGTACGTAGCGAGCAATACGTCAAGCCCTTGAGACGTTCCGTAATGTTCTGCCAAGTAAGCATTCTTACTCATGACCAGCTCCACCCCATCCTTCCAGGCTTCCTCTCAGGCCGATGACACCTGGTTCCTGAACACCGCTGCCCAGCAGATCCGAGACTCGGAACTGAAGCGTGCCGAACGCCTCAACGGCCGACTCGCCATGCTCGGCTTCCTGATCGGCGTGGCCATCGAGGCCCTCACTGGTCACGGCATCCTCCAGCAGCTCGCCGATGTGGCTCTGCTGAGCCAGGGCTGAGCGATTGCCCCGAGCTCGGATTCGGCCGGTTCAGCCTCCGGGGGAGAACGCCTCCCTCGGGGGCTTTTCATTGGGCTGTGGAGAGGAGGAACGGGTTGCGTCCTCGGGGTTGCGTCCTCGGGGTAGTGGGTGAGGTGATGGGGGATGGCTGGAGGTCGTGACAGGGTGGGCAGGGGTCCTTGGTTAACCAACTGTGCGGCCCCACCCCCAAGGCCGATATGGCGTTGCATCAATTGCCTGCTTCCTCCACTGGCTCACCTGGATCAAGTGCGCGCTTGAGCAGCGGCGATCTCCTGGAGCGTCTTGCGGCCAATGATCGCCTCCATGACGACTTTGGCCTTGAACTGGGGCTATGGGTGTGGTGTTTGCTCAACTCCTTCGGAATAGGCTTCGCCAACGCTGGGAGCCCGCTTTCAGGCGCGGTGCACAGTCTCACAGGTTAACGACGGGCCCATTCCAGAGCAGGCAATCCACTTCACTGTGGGCCTCATTGGTGGTTTTGCCTCCCAATGAGCTATTTGGACTTACATGGCCATCCCTTATTATCACGCCTGGATCATGAGAATTCAATGCCGGTACATTGACGACATCGACTCTTGCCTTCATTGCATTCGAATCACACGTCAGAAACGAGATGAATCCTATCCGAGCTCTCCAATTTGCTATCCCCTTAACTGGCCTTGCGCTTGGACCCTGTAGCTTGATTGGCCCAGCGCGATCTGCACCAAGGGAAGTCGCTCTTTCTGCTCTTTCTACTACGTGCCGCAATGCAATAAATCAATTCGGCCCTGATTCCCGCATGGTTCCAGGCGGACCTGAAGTGCATATTGATGGAAATGGAGATATAAGTCTATCTTGGAGGAGTGCAGCTAATCAGTTCTTCGCAGACGAGTCCAAAGAGGGCACAGCTGGACGAGAGATCTCTAAAGCATGTCCGCAGGTAGCAATAGTTGCATTTAGCGGGGCGACTGGTGGAACAGAACGGTGGTATATCAGGCGGAACATGTTTGCCGTCAGGCACTCCAGAGATAGCGGGTATCCTGGTGATCAATCTAAATACTGGAAGTGGGAGACTGTCCCATTCAACTACGATCCTCGGCAATCGTATTAGCCTGCGGTTCTCCAGTCAGACGCTCCTGCTCAACCTATTCAAGTCATGATCAGCTCATTCAAGAATTGTCAATAATGCGGTCTCTCAAATCTAATCAGGGCGTTGGGCAATGAATCCTGCATAGTCTCGTCACCAGGTTATCAAGCCGGAAGTCAATGGTTTCGTAAGGCTCGTAATAGACTGAGGCCTTACGGTTCATGCAGTCAATCTGGATGGGGCCGTGATTTAGATGTGTTGGCCCTACCGATCTACTGAAGACTTTATAGCCATTGGATGTGAGCTCCTTTGATGATGGGTCAATGTACCAGTCTGTGCCATGTGGATTCATGGATTGAATCCATCTGACTACATCCAGTCCTTCATGCTTGGGCCTGCCGTATCCTGGGGCTTCGTGTTGCGCTATTCCGGGATGAGAAACAAGGATCACCGAAGCCACAAGAGGGTACCTCAACATTCAGATTCTCATAGAAGCAGTCTCGTGCGAAGCTAACCCTCCAGATGACCATGCCTGTCTCACCTCAATGCTTGGCAGGCTTCTCTATCACCATCGCCATCCAGATACGAATGCCCTTCCCTCAGAAGCTCACTGGACGCTGAGTTCGCTGTACCGTCTCGCTCTGCCCTCCTGTCCGAGCGGCCCTCCAGTCCCAGGGTCGCTGGACCCCGCCATCAACCCGCCAGACCCAAGCCCGGTATCGCTCGGCGAGCTTCTCCCGATCGAGCTAGGCCCACTCGTCGCATTGCTTCAGGTACTGCCGGTAGGCGAAGGCGTTGCCTTGCTGAACCATGGTGAGGCCAGCGTTGGGGCCGTTCGGAGTGAAGACCTCGGCAACGGTCTGGCCTTCGCGGTCGGTGTTCTGAGTCTTCAGCGTGACTGTTGAGCCGACAGGGAGGAGAGTCTGGAGGGCCTGCCTTGGCTGCTGCCCCTAGGGCGACTGCGCCATCTCTGGGCATCGATTCAGGCCACCCGGATTGTGAGCGTCTTCCCGCCGTCCTCTACCCGAAGGGGTGTCGCCGTCACCGACTGAGATCACTGTGGCGGCTACGGCGGCCAGGGGGGGTGATCAGAGGAAGGACCGGGGCCAGGCCCTGCATGGAGAGGAGAGGAGCGAACAGCCTTTGGGCTCGAGGGGCTGGGGGTATCGAGTTCGTAGGGCCTGCGGACGCGAGAGGGAGCAGCGTGTGGATCTGATGCTCAACCGCTGGTGGCGAGAGGGGGTCATCCCCCCCCCATCGGCGAGACCTCGCTGAGTAGCCCCCACCCCCGAGTGCCGGACTACCCGGATACCCCGGACAGTGTGCGGGGCCCACTCAGAGTTCTCTTCTGTGCAGGGGAGGGGGGATCCCGCTCAATGTCTTTTGCTGGTGTCTCCGCCCTGTCCAGGCAGTCTGGGTTGAGGCGTGGACTGGGGAGAGGGGCGAGACACTCCACTGTCCGACCCTGGGGTTTTCATGTCCGGCCCTGTCCGAGTCTCCCGGCGATCGATACCCAGGCGGTTAGGTCAATGGGATCGCATCCACGGGGTGGTGGTGGTGGTGGGGGAGCCTCAACAGCCCACACTGTTGCTGTTGAACAACGACTGCTCGATCAGAAGTTGCTTACTTTGACGCTGCCGAAAGCAGGGCATCCGTTAGCCCGTCAGAATCGGCAACAGCATCCGTGCCAGGACCCTCACCAGCATTCCCCAGAAGGCCAGGTTGTTCAGCGAAAGACTCGATCAGAGCAGAGAAGAAGCTTTCTTGATCATTGTGCATCTGCGTATCCATGGTGCCCATCCTTCCACCGATGCACCAACGAACAGATCCATCCATACCTGTGATGGCCACCCCTGGACGTTGAGAGAGTGAACTATGAATCGCCAAGGGATCGTGAGAGGAAAAGAAGCCATCGGCTTCTTCTGCGGTGCAGTGGATCAAGGTTGCTTCTTGGGCCAATGGGAGAAAACGTCTCAGAACCTCTGGCGTTGGTTTGGAGCCTGGCTCTAGGCCCCAAGAATTAGGTTTCCAGGCCACATCAAGGGCGATGGCAACGCCATGTGGAATCGCACGCTCAAGAACCATCGTCAGCGTCGTGCTCTCTGTTGCCCTAATAAGGGAGTTGCTGGTGATCAGTAGCCAAGATGTTGTTGAGATCTCTGGCAATAAATATTCAACCAGGCCTGCAGGTGTCTCATGCGAAGCACAGGCTTTACTGAACATGGTGGAAAAATCAATAATAGCTTGCATGCGTGGACTGGTCATGGCAGTGGATAACTTATTGGCAGACGTCAAAGTGTTGAAAGTCTTACTGTGAAATGGAGCGACGTTTAGTTTGTCGTGTCATGCAGTGCGTCTTTCAGGTCTTCCACGGCATGTTCAGCGCTGGCCTGGGCTTGCTTGGCCTTGCCCGCCAGCTGATCCTTCTTGTCACCGGTGATGGTGCCAATGGTCTCCTGAGTCTTGCCCTCGATGTTCTTGGCCGTGGCTTTCATATCTTTATCCAATCCCATGACTCACTCCTTTGTGGGTGTTCACATCCATGCGATAGGGATGTGCTCTACAAGTCTGCGCGGAAACAAGATGATTGATTCGCAAAAGATCTTATTTCTTTCTTAAGTTCTTCTGTGCTAATCCTGCGGGACTGAATAAATATTCAGCCATCTTCTAGCTTGGGCGAAATGATGCGTATCGTCAGCAAACCTGCTTCATTTCAGCGGATCCGTGTAGGGCACTTCCCGAAACCAGCTATTCCCGCTGCGCTCCCGATGAAGGAAGGATGGGGGCAGCTAGAGCTCGTCTCTGCACGGTGGTCAATGGCTCGGTGATCCCCACCGGAGCAAGTGCAGCGCCTTCCATCCAGGGGATGGTGAAGGGGCTCCCCCAAAGCCACCAGATCCTTGGTGGCTTTGGGGGAGTCCGGCAGGTCTTCAGTGAGCCAGCTGGCACGGGGGGGTGCGTCCGCCCTGTCCGAATCGGCCAGCGATCAACGCCCTGTCGGGTGGATCAACGGGATCACGTGCTCGGGGCGCCATCACGCCTCCCACAGAACGTTCTGACTAGAACAAGGGTTCACCGCCGTTCTGTCGTGTCCATCACTGTCTGGCAGGCCCGTGAACCCGGCGCTCCCCTGGAGCGCGCGGAGCGTCCGATGTTGGAGCCGGCGCTCGATGAGCTGGTGCTCGAAGTGCTGCATTGCGGCCTTTGCCACAGCGACCTTTCCATGCTTGAGAACCAATGGGGTGTGAGCCGCTTCCCCCTGGTTCCGGGGCATGAAGTGGTGGGCCGGGTCGTGCAGGTGGGGGAGGGGGTGGATCCCGGTGTGATCGGCCAGTTGCGCGGGTTGGGTTGGATCTGCGGCAGCTGCTCTCACTGCGGGCAGTGCCTGGGCGGCACCGGCAATCTCTGCCCGTCGTTGGAGGCCACGATCGTTGGCCGCCAAGGGGGCTTCGCCAGCCATGTCACTGCCCGTCAAGACTGGGCCATTCCTTTGCCCGAGGGGATGGATCCGGCCGTAGCTGGCCCTCTCTTCTGCGGCGGAATCACCGTGTTCGCCCCATTGATTGATGAGGCCGTTTCACCCACGGCCCGGGTGGCCGTGATCGGAATTGGTGGTCTGGGCCATATGGCCCTGCAGTTCGCCCGGGCCTGGGGCTGTGAAGTCACGGCGCTCACCACCACCCTGGCCAAGGCCGAGGAGGCGAAGCGTTTCGGCGCCCATCAGGTGGAAGCGCTCGACAACCTGGCCAACCTGGCCGGCCGGTTTGACCTGGTGATCAACACCGTGAACCATTCCCTCGATTGGGGCGCGGTGATGGCCTCCCTTGCTCCCCGCGGCCGCCTGCACCAGCTCGGCGCTGTGCTTGAGCCGATTCAAGTGGACGCCTTCGACCTGATCATGTCCCGGCGCTCGATCACCGGCAGCCCCACCTCCTCCCCAGCCAGCCTGCTGAAGATGGCGGAGTTCTGCGTGCGCCACAACATCCGCCCGCTGGTGGAGCATTTGCCGATGGATCGGGTCAACGACGCGATCGAGCGCCTGCGCCTGGGTGATGTGCGTTATCGCTTTGTTCTTGACGCGGCCGCCGTAGCGACGGGCTGATGCGCCCTACCCGCTGAGGCCCTGATCAGTGATGGGGCACACACCGTCGTCGTGTAGCCGCTTCAGTTGATCGCCACAACCTGATCGCGGCCCTGCTGCTTGGCGGTGTACATCGCCGTGTCGGCCCGGGCGATCAGCTCGTCCGGCGATTCACCGTCACAGGCGAGGGCCACGCCAACGCTGACGCTGACCTGCACCAGCCCTTGAGGGATTGGCACCGCTTCGCTTGCCAGGCGGCGCAACTTCTCTGCGATGGTCAGCGCATCCGGGAGACCCTGCAAGCCAGGCAGCACCACCATCAGCTCATCACCACCGATGCGCGCGGCCAGATCCGACCCCCTCAGGCAGGAGCGGATCCGCTTGGCCACGGCCTGGAGCACCGCATCGCCGGCCTGGTGGCCGTAGTTGTCGTTCACCTCCTTGAAATGATCGAGGTCGCAGAAGAGCACGGCCAGTTCCCCACCCCGGCGCCGGTCGTCGGCCAGGAGCCGACCCATCTGCGCGAAGACCTCCTCGCGGTTCAGCAGGGTGGTCAGGCTGTCGGTGGCGGCCCGGCGCTCAAGGGCCTGTTCCATCGCGATCCGCTCACTCACATCGCGCCAGGTAACACTCAGCTCCTCGGACACCTTGACGGCGCGGATGTCAAAGTAGCGGAGTCCGCCCTGCTGGACATGGTGGAGGGGGAAGCTGTCGAGCACCAGCGGCTTGCCGTTGCCGAGCACCTCCAGGTAGCGATCGAACAGTCCATCGCTCACATGGTCGGCCCAGAACTGCCGCACCCTGGCCCCAACAAAATCCTCCAGCGCCATGTTGTTGTAAACGGCGGCGGCGGGGTTGGCCCGCAGGATGCGCAGATCCACGATGGAACCCGCCTCATCGCGTACCGGGCCTAGCATCAAGTGCGGATCCAGCAGCGAATCGAGGGTGGTGCTGAGCCGGTGCTGTTCGGCCTGCAGTTGCTGCTGGGTCTGCACCAGCTCCGTCACGTCGTAGTTGACGCCGAGCATGCGCAGGGGCTGGCCCTCGCGGTCGTAGGTGGTGTGGGAGATGGCCTGGACGTGGTGCACAGAGCCATCGGGCCAGATCACCCGGAAGCGCGGGGCGTACTCCCGCTTTCCGCGCAGGGCCGCCTGGATCTCCCCCTCCGCATAGGCCCGATCCTCAGGATGCACCGCTTCGGCCCAGGCCTGGTAGGCGCCGGCGAAGTCGCCCGGTTTGCGGCCGTAGAGCCGATACATCACCGGATGCCAGGTGAGCACGTTGGCCGGCACGTCCCAGTCCCAGATGCCCACCACCCCCGCGGCGGCAGCGGCCTGGAGGTACTCCGTCGGGGCCACGATGTCGGTGATGTCATCGACCTCCAGCAGCACATGGCCCACGGCACCACTGGCATCGCGGAGGTTGCTGAGCCGCAGGTCACCCCAGCCTCTGGGGCGGCCGTCCCGCAGCAGCTGCACACGCGCTCTGTAGACATCGTTCTCGCCGCGCAGCAGGGCCTCCAGTGCGGCATGGTCGATCGGTGTGCTGGACTCTGCACCCTGCTCAGACACCTTCTCCAGGGCATCCATCATCAGGTTCAGGCCGCTGCCCACCAACGCCGCTGGGGTCAGGTTGAGTTCGGTGCAGAGCTGCGAATTGGCCTGCAGGATGGTCCCCGTGCCCGCAGCGCACAGCGCCAGGCCCATGCTGCATTGATCCAGGGTGTGGCGCAGCGTCTGCTCGGAGCTGGCCAGGGCTTCCTGGGCCGCCATCTCGGCGGAGATGTCGACGGCCTGGCCGATGAAGAACTCAAGGTGCCCGTCGTGGCCACGCACACACGAAACGCTCAGGTCGACCCAGATGGTGCTGCCATCGCCGCGCAGATACCGCTTCTTGAGCCGGTAGCCATCGCACCGGTTCGCCAGCATCGCCTCCACCAGTGGCTGTTCCCGGGCGATGTCGTCCGGATGACTGATCTCAGGCCAGGAGAGCGTGAGCAGGGTCCGGGCGTCACGGTTGAGAGTGTCGCAAAGCGCGGGATTGACGCGCAGCAACCGGCCGCTTGGATCGGCCAGAGCCACGCCGGCGGCGGCGTTATCAAATGTGAGCTTGAGGGTCTGTTCGCTCTGGCGACGCAGGGTTATTTCCCGGCAGCGCTGGGCTGAGAGCTGCAAGGCCACAGCCGCCACGCCGGTCAGCGCCAGAAGGCGGGTGGCGTAGTCGATCGAGGGGAGGAAGCCCCAGTAAAGGCCGGAGATGATCGCCAGTCCAAAGGCCTGAACGACCAAGGGGACCATCTGGCGGGGCGTCGCCAAGCTCGCTGAGAGCACCACCATCAGGAAGTAGTAGGGCAGCAGCGGGATGTTTTTGGGCAGGGCGAGATCGAGCAGGAACAGCCCGACCATGGCCAGATGCAGGACCAGGATCCTGCGACGGTTCTCCGGAGCCGCTGGGGAAGGTTGCTTCTGGCTCCACCCCACGCTCAGCAAGAGACTGGACGCAACACGGTCCAATCAACGTACATGGACCGGGGTCTCCGATCCCCTGCACTGTGAGGTCGATGGAATTCGTTAAGCCACAGCGCAGAAGCCTTGCGCTCCGGTCCGGGGGGAGAGCGGAAGTCGCCTGACACATGTCATCGGTTCAGCCCTGAAAGCGGCCAATGGGGTGTTCCCCCTGGGGCAGCACAGCAGGCCCTGGTGCAATAGGCAGGTGAGCCCAATGATCCAGTGCACCCGGCGTGGTGGCGAAACCAGTGGCAGCTCATGCAACTCTTGCGGCTGCGAAAACGTTCCTTTTCATCGAGATAGGGCCACTCCTCGATGGGCAAGGCCACCGAGCCGCTGCCTTCCAGTGTGGAGCGACGCAGACGACCAGCCATGAACCCCTGATGCGTACAGATGCACTAGCGCTGTCAATCGGTTCTGGCCGTGCTCCTGGAGCTTCTGGCGATCACTGATCGCCTCCTTGGCCACCCACCGCAAGCGAAAGCCTCAGCCAGGTCCTTGGCTCAGGGGGATAGGTGCGGCGTTTCTCATGGGCTGGAGCCCCCTCTCCACAGGCCAGCCTCCGAGGCAACGATCTCAGCGGCGTGCTGATGGACAAGCTGGACGTCTCTGGCGCCGACACCAGACTGAGTCTCGACGGCTAGCGACCTTGCTGATGTGTGGTGGCTGCGCAAAGATGCCACTGCTTACATGGTTGCGTACAAGGATGTGTCTGGATCGCAGGCTAAAGAACCTTCGCATTCGGAGGGCTACGATGTCTTTGTGTTGAATTAGTATGACCATCCAGAGTAAGTTGAATCCACGGCAATGGTGATGATGCTAAAAAGCGCTTGTCCTTGAGGAGTGAGATCCGTCCTCTCCTGGCAGAACGCGATTTTATTTAATGAGAACAGGCCTGCAATCCTGCTCCCAATCACTCTCCCACTTGGGGCATGTCTATCCTAGATAACATTCTGCTCGCACTCGGACTGGAGCTATTGCTGCTTGCCGTGCGGTTCGTCTGTCGCAAGCGCCGTCTGGCAGCGATCCCTTTACGGCTGCCCAGTCTGGCCATTCTGACCTGGCTGGCTATCCGTAGTCTGCCGGTGGCGTTTCTCACACCTGAACTGCGTCCCTGGCTGGAAACCGTTCTCCTGCTGGTCCGCTTCTACGCCATCCTGCAGTTGGTGGTATGGCTCACACTGGATCTTCCCAGCGCGTTGCCCTGGTGGCCACGGCCAGCCAAGATTCTGCGCGATCTCGGCATGTTGATCGTCGCGGCATTCATCACCGTAGTAGTGCTTCAGGAACAGGCAAAGATCAATGTGGTGGGCCTGGTGACCACATCCGCTATCCTGACTGCCGTGATTGGCCTGGCGGCTCAGGAATCTCTCAAAGACTTCTTTGCAGGCATCGTTCTGCAGATCGATTCACCATTCCAGGAAGGCGACTTCATCACTTCAGGTGATGGCATCGAAGGCTGGGTTATTTCCCTCACGTTGATGAGCACACGTCTCCAGCATGTTCACGGGGCCTTGATTACTCTCCCCAACAGCAGACTGTGGAATGCCGATACAGAAATTCTTCGATTTTGTCCGCGCGGCCCGATCGCCAGGGAGATCCACGTGAATCTCGACATGACGCTGCCGCCAGAGCGGGCAACAGAGATCTTGATTCGGGTGGCGCGAAGCAATCCTCTTGTGCTTCAAACACCTGAACCCACGGCGTTCGTCTATGCCTACGCGGATCATGCCATCACGTATGAGTTGGAGGTGTGGCATGAGGACCCGACAGACAATGGTCTTGATATTCTGAGAGGTCAGCTTCTCGCCCAGATCTGGTATGCCCTTGAGCGACAGGGCAGCAAGCTGCCTTACCCGGTTCGGACGCTGAGGCCAATGCGGCAGCCAGTCTCCAGCAAGGACGCCGCTGGCTACGACACGCAGGCCCGTATGGATCTGCTTGCACAAAATGTTCTCTTCAGTCATCTCAGTGCTGAACAACTGCAGCAAGTTGCTCCTCTCACCCGCTGTGTTCGTTTTGCGGCTGGAGAGGCTGTGGTGATCGAAGGCGAGGAGGGCGACATTCTTTATCAACTGGTTGAGGGACGGATCGAGGTCACGAAGCTCTTGGAGGGAGGCTTAGAGAGAAAAGTGGCTGAACTGGAGCCAGGAGCAATCTTCGGCGAAATGAGCGTCTTTCGCGGAGAACCCCGCAGTGCCACCGTTCGAACATTGCAGGAATGCGTGCTGATGGAGGTGGAGCGCGACGATCTGAGGGTTCTCCTGGAAGGCAATCCGCGCTTGGTGGAACGCCTGGCCGAACTGGTCAGTGACCGGCGGGCTAGCCTCAGCGATCTCAGTCGTGCAAAAAAAGAGGCCCACGTCAATCAGTTGGTGCAGCAGATGCTCAAGATCTTCTCGGGTTTGACGGGCGCCGAATCGTAATTTCTCACACTGGTTTATGGGCATCTCGAAGTACGAGCATTTCTGTCCGCCCCAACCAGACAAGAAAGTCTCAGAATGAATCAGCCTGGCCGATGCTCATGCATCGCTGCACGATGGCTGGAGCAATGAAGATAGCGGAGTAAGTCGAATTGACGTGACCCCCCCCATTCGTGGTCCAGTTGCTCTGAGAGCTGGTGGTTAGTCAGGGGCGGAACTGCGACAGGAGAAGCCTTTCTCGCGCTCTCATGCTGTCGTGATGGCACCGCGAAACCATGACAGCACTCACTGACGTGGCGCCCGTCGATCTCTCCATCCGCGATCTGGAGAAACGCTGGGGGATCAGCCGCAACGGCCTCAAGGCCCGCGCCCGCGCTCTCGGGGTCGATCTGATCCGTGTCTCCTCCACCCTCACCACCTGGCCGGGTGCGTATGTCGAGCTCGGGGAGCGGCTTCACGACCATCTCCAGTCGGGGCAGCCCATGGGCACCTTCCCTGGCCTGAAGCCGTTGGCCATGCGGGAAGCGGCGTCGGTCCCAGCGGCGGATCCCCTGCTGCGGGCTCGGGGGCTGGCGGAGGCTGCCGATTGCGCTTGGTCCTCACCACCACCGATCTGGCGGCCCTCCTGGGTCAGGGGGTGATGTCCTGGCGCAGCGGCCATGAGGCCTATGGCTATCGCTTTGAGCGGCACCACCAGGGCCGTCGGGTGCTGTGGACCGTCGCCCGCGCCATCACCCCCAGCTCCCCGGCGGGGGTGCGTTCCCTCTCTGGAGTCAGTCCAACCTCCAGCTGTGAGCGGCGGGTTGGATTTGCGGCCGAGGCGTTCATCGACGTGCCCTGGCGGATGGCCGACACGACGGGCACCCGGCTGTTCCTGCAGAACCGCATCGGTTGACCGAGAGCGGATGGCTCGACATCCTCATGGCAGGTTTCTGTATCCAGGCATACCCTCAGACAATCCTATGATCAACACCGTTACGACCAACTCTGAAGTTCAAGGATGGACATTGCTTACCCAAATGCTCAACCCCCCACTCCAGAAGAACTTCACGATCTCAAGAAGCTGATGGCTGTCTTGGAGCGGGCCATTTCAGATGGTGTGATTTCCCAGAATGAGATGAAAGCATTCAAGACGCGTGCCTGGGCGGACGGGAAGGTCACCCCTGCTGAGTTGCAGCTTCTTCAAGAGATGGTCCTCTCGAAGATCACATCCGGGGAACTTCAATGGGATCATGAATAGGTAGCTGTGCATTCCCGTTGGCTGGTCGTGGTTCATCAGCCTCAAAAGCACGACCCCCGTTGCTTGAAAGGGAGCGGCGGGGTGCTTTGGAACACACGGACTTCATGGGGTGGGGCAGCCAGGATAATCTTGTCATCTTTGGTTCAGGCGATGCCCCCTATGGCCCATCGCGTCAGACAGCTGCTCGGATCCTGGGGTTCAGGCCAGCGCCTAAGCCGCCCTGCTGTGAGGAGGAGAGCCACCGCCACGGTGGCAACAGCCCTGCTGGTTTGGCTGATGCCAATCGCAGCTTTCGGTGCCGATTACTTCCGGCAGATCCATGGCGATGCCCTGTACGAACCAAGCGTTGGCCAGGAAGGCAAGGACGTGATCTGGGTGCCCACACCCGATGTCCTCATGCAAGCCATGCTGGATGTCGTGAAGATCCAGCCCAACGACATTCTCTATGACCTTGGCTCTGGAGACGGCAAGATCGTGATCGGTGCGGCCCAGCGCTATGGCATCAAAGGTGTTGGGATTGAATACAATCCGGATCTGGTTCTGCTGGCCAAGCGAAATTCCGTCCGGGCTGCAGTGAGCGACAAGGTGACGTTCATCCAAGGCGACATCTTCAAGGAGGATTTCGGCGCTGCCACCGTGCTGACGCTTTATTTGCTGCCAGAGCTCAACTTGAAGCTCAAGCCCATCATCCTGGCCATGCGTCCAGGTACTCGTGTCGTGTCGAATACCTTCAACATGGGCACCTGGTCAGCCGATACCACCATCGAAGTTCAGGGCGGCAGGGGTTATTTCTGGGTGGTTCCAGCCCAGGTGGAGGGTCGCTGGCAGCTCGGCGATCCGGATCTGAAGCCTGCGGCTGAGTTGGACATTCAGCAGACGTTCCAGATGCTCAGCGGCCGTCTGCTGCTCAACGGCGAGAGCCTGAGCATTCTTTCCGGGCGGATGCGGGGTGAGGCCATCGCCTTCACCTACGGCACCAGAACAAGCCGTGGCGATCAAGCCCGCGGCACGTTCCAGGGCACGGTGCGAGCCGGAGCACTGACGGGAACTCTCAGCGATCAGGGGGTGGAACGGCCGATGGCAGGTCGTCGGATCGGCCAGGAGCCATGAGTCCATCAACAGCAGCCGAGACCCAACCCGCCAGGGTGATTCAACAGTGGGAAGCTGTGTGCCTGATCGTGGGCCTGGTGATCGGCGCTGGGATCTTCAAGACCCCCAGTCTGGTGGCGCAGTTCACCCAGGATCCCGGTTGGCTGATCACGGCCTGGGTTGTGGGCGCCGTGGTGAGCTTCACCGGCGCCCTCTGTTATGCCGAGCTCAGTTCCGCCCATCCTCACATCGGCGGTGAGTACCACTTCCTCACCCTCGCCTACGGCCGCAAGCTGTCGTTCCTCTATGCCTGGACCAAGGCAACCGTGATCAATCCCGGCTCGATCGCTCTGCTGGCCTTCGTGTTCAGCGACACCATCAGCCGGTTGCTGCCCCTGGGCCCACGATCCGAAGGCCTGTGGGCGCTCGCGGTGGTGGTCGTGCTGACCGCCTCCAATCTGCTCGGTTTGCACGTCGCCACCAGCCTGCAGAAACCCCTTGTGGTGCTGATCCTGGCTGGGTTGCTGATCATCTCGGTGGTGGGGTTCGCCAGCAACGTCCACCTCAGTGCCGTACCTGCGACGGCCTTCCAGAGCACGCCCCGTCCAGCCAGTCTGGGCACGGCTCTAGTGTTTGTGCTGCTGACCTTCGGCGGTTGGAACGAGGCGGCCACCATCTCCTCTGAAGTGAAGGGGGGCCATCGCGCAGCCACCAGCGTGCTGCTGCTGAGCCTGGTGCTGATCACTGCCATCTATCTGGTGTTCAACCTTTCCCTGCTGTCGGCTCTGGGCCTCACGGGGCTGGCCCAGAGTTCCGCGGCCGCGGTGGATGTCCTGGGGCAATCCTTTGGCCGGTGGGCGGAACTGGCCGTGGTGATGCTGATCGGGGCGGCCGCCCTCACCAGCATCAACGCCACGATGGTGATGGGCGCCCGGGCGAACCATGCCCTTGGCCAGGACTGGCAAGCCCTGGGGATTCTGGGTGGCTGGCAGAGACAGCGCAGCATCCCCACCCGAAGTTTTCTGGTGCAGAGCTTGATCAGCACAGCCCTGATCGCCATTGCCGCCGTTCAACCCGATGGCTTCACCGCCATCGTGGAGTACACAGCGCCCCTGTTCTGGGCCTTCCTCACCCTGATCTCCCTTTCGCTGATCATCCTGCGCCGTCGCGCCGGTGCCGAAACTGGAAACACTTACCGGACGCCGTTGTTTCCATTGTTCCCACTACTGTTCGCAGTGGCGTGTCTCTATCTTGCCTTTTCCAGCTTCCAGCAT
Organism: Cyanobium sp. Aljojuca 7A6; assembly: GCF_024346455.1. Lineage (GTDB taxonomy): Bacteria > Cyanobacteriota > Cyanobacteriia > PCC-6307 > Cyanobiaceae > Cyanobium. The sequence continues at coordinate 85,138 of NZ_JAGQCY010000001.1, read as the reverse complement.
GCTGCGGCCAATGAGTCGGCCTTCATTTCACTGCTTGTTCTGCTCTCCGGTGTTGCTGCCCTTGTGGGTCTTTGCTGGCGGCAACGCAAGCTGCAGCAATGCCTCTCTGGAAGTCAGGGCTGACCAGAGTTCAGATAGAGACCAGATGACCCGCGACGGCCTCCCGCTTCGCCATCTCTTGCTGGCGACTCCGCTGGCTGCCGACCCCCCTAGGGGCAGCGCACGATCCCGTGACCGGCTTGCTTCCAGGTCTGGAAACAGCTGTTCTGAGGATCCAGAACCAGGGGCCGGTACAGGTCGTTGCGCTGACCATCAATCAGTTGCTGCTGGTTGATCCAGGTGCCGAGCGCTGGCACCACCGTGCGGTAGCGCACGGCATCGTCTGTCGCTGCCGCCGTGAGGGTGGGGGTGAACACCACCGGTTCAGGTCCGAAGATCCCCGCCGCGGTGGCGCTGCCAACCCGCCGGCCGCCACTGATCACCCAGAACTGGCCCAGCTTTGCGGCCAGATAGGGATGCAGATCGGCTCGGCCCGTCGGGGGATCACTCACCGCATACAGGCGTGGATCGATCTCCACCTTGAGTGGTGACGGCTCGCCTCCTGGTGCCGCCAGCAGGTCAGTACGCAGGGTTTGGTAGAGACCAACCAGCTCAGGCACAGCAAGATCCCCGATCGTGGCAAGCCCGATGCGGCCCAGCGGCGTTGGAACCACAAGGGGGGCGTCACCGGGACTGGCCCATTCCTTTTCCGAATCGCTGAGGTGGGTGGCGCGGTAACGACCAAGGATCGTGCCGCGAGGGCCGGCCAGGGCCACGGTATGGAACACCTTGGAGCCTTCGCGCTCGGGGTAGCTACCCACCAGGTAGCCACGGCCGGCTTTTGCACGCGCCGCCAGAACCGTCTCGAAGCTTCCCCCGCGAGGCTCGGCCCGGTCTCTGATCCCAGCGGCCCCGAGACCGGTTGGCAACCCCGAGAGCTCGGGCAGCACCATCAGTTCATTGGCCTGGGGCTGGCTGCTGCCCAGACGTGAGGCACTCCCAAGCCACTGCGCGGCGGCCAACGGCACCGATCGTTGACCCACTGTTGCGGTGGAGTCAACTGGCGCGCGGCGCAGCGCCAACAGGGGGTTGTAAAGCGATGGCCGACGGGCCGCTAATCGCTTCTGGCGAACCCCATCAGCCTCGGCGGGAATGATAGTGGCCGAGATGAATCCGTTGAGCCCTGGAGGGAGTGTCTCGGGGGGCACGATGGGTGCCTGGACAAGCTTGCGTCCGAGGGGCGACCAGATGCTGGAGCCGCCGTTGTAGTACAGCTGGCTGCCCGTGATCGGGTTGCGCTCAATGCCGCTGCGGGTGGCACCAACCACCCAGACACCGTTGAGTGCACTCATGTGCTGGACGCTGGCCACCGTGGAGTGATTCATTCGAGCTTTGGCTGGAGCTGTGCCAGGCATCACACGGTCGGAAACCGAATGCCATCCAATGATCTGAGCCCCTCGCAGAGCCGCCAACCTGTCGTACTGCCAATAGGTGTCGTCGTAGCAGATGATCAGGGCAATGCGTCCAATGGATGTGTCAAAGACACCGACATCGGTGTCGCCTGGGCCGAACAGTTGCACGTCTTGGCCATTCAGTCCGTTTTTGCGGTACTTGCCGATGATGCCCTCCGGCCCCAGCAAGACAGCTGTGTTGTAGAAGAGGCCCGTTGTGGCATCCTTTTCGGCGATTCCCACGCTCATGATCAGCCCGGTACGCTTCAGGACGGGCAGCAAGGCTGCTGTCGCGCGCCCAGGAATGGTGTCCACGTACGGAGCCAACTGGGCTGGATCACTGAAGTCGTAACCGCTGATGGCTGTTTCCGGAAACACGGCATACTGCACACCCTGCGCCGCTAGCCGTTCAACGGCTTGGCTGAGTCGGCGAATATTGCCTTCTTGGTCACCCCAGGCGGGGATGAAGTCGACGGCCGCCACTTTCACAGGCTTGCTTCCGTCCTGGGCCTTGGCCGGAAGCACCGAGCCCATGCTCATCAGGCTTGTAACCACCAGGCCAAGCGAACCGACAGCAAGCCGCTGCAACGAACGCACACTCACGCTGGACAGGCCATCAGAGGCGCGGCTCCAATCCACAATGCAGACCATGACTGAGTTTCGGGTCCCTTGAGACTAATTGACGTCAGTTGGACCGTCTGAGTTTTGAAGTCTTTCGCCATCCTCTGCTTGCTGATCTTGCAGTCGATCAAGACAGATGCATATCATCTCGAAACACCGCTTCCAACTTCAGAAATCAGATAATGCCCTCTGAATCAAGGCGGTACGGCGATGTCATGGCTGGAGTTGTCCTGCTTGGCCTGATTCGCTTGCGAAGCTTTCGGCTGTAGCCATAGGCGGCACCGACACCGAAAAGAGGCAGGGGCGCTGGTATGGGAACGGGAATGGTCTTGACAAATGTAATTTCAGACCTTCTGCCGCGCGCCCTGCATTCATACACAATTGAATCTGTGATACATGGGACCTCTCGATAATCGAGATCAAGCGGACTGAGTCGTGGTCTCGATACCAACTCGTACTCACCATGATAGAACTGAAAGACCGTCTCGCCTGCTGCATAGGCAAAGCCATTCCTCGACAACTGATCTGCCGGTGTCGGATTGCCAACCAAGGGATGAAACAGATTGTCGGTGGGGCGTCCAGATAGGATCGGATTGAAAAACCCAACTGGTAGTAGCGCCGTTACCCTATTGCCTTGGTGGGTCCCGGTGATACTTGTAATGAAGAAGCCTGAGAAATTATTCACGGTTGACCTTATACTCTCGGTTGTTATACGCAATCTGGCGCCTTCGGTCCGTCCAAGATCATCGTCAAAGAGTCTGTCGTAGCTAAATAGAAATGTTTGTCTTGCCTGTGCCTCTGCCGTGACAAGACAAGTCACGGCAATGCAGCTGCATGCCAACGCCAACGCTGACTTCCAATCAGATGGAGCGGTCAGTCCTATTGGTGTCTTTCTTGGTGAGCACTTCTCTCTGGAATAACTGCTGACTGAACGATGGATAACCAGTGCGCGACATAGGGCCGAAAGAGGTGGCATGTCTTCGTCCACTCCAGTGCATTTTCTCTCATTTAGCCGACAGAAGAGTCAATTGAAGAGGAGTGATGCGCCATGGATGCAGATCGGCTACAAATGCTGGTTTCACCATTCTGTTTGGCTGAGTCAGGAATCATCGTTTGAAGACCTGATTCCTGGGACGGCTAATTCAGGGCTACATGAATTCATCGATGCCTGCGCCAAGGGGCACCCCAATGCTGAGCCCTGCCACGCCTTCTACGGGTTCGATGGCCCAGGACCCCTCCAAGGGGCGGCCACCGGCCTTCAGAGGTTCACGATGGTACAAAATTCTGGGATTTAAGTATTCTGTTCAACTTGATGTCCGTTTCCAGCAAGCAGGCATGTCCACTTCTGGGCAGGCGGACGGTCTGCGCATTGGGTAGGTACTTGGTGATTCTGCTTGCCTCTGCCACGGAAGGCAGGAGTCGATCTGAGCCTGATGCCAAAACCAAGACAGGTTGCTTGATGCGCCCAAGGGGCAGATCTTCCAGAACGAATTGGCGCAGTAGCGAAAGTCTCCAGGCAGCACTGGATGGACTCACCGACTGCATGGCCTTCAACAAAGCCTTCTGGCGGGAAGCGGTGACTCGCTGAGGTTCAATCAGAAATGGAAGAAGCCCCAAAGTGGACAGGCGATAGAGAGATTCTGGCAATCGCTGAGTGACGGAAGCTCCCCAGCCCATCCAGGGTTGGCGGATCGCCGAAGACGCAGGGTTCACCAAAATCAGACGATCGCAAAGATGTGGGAAGTGCGCCGCCAGCCTTAAGGCCAGGCAACCGCCAAAGGACTCGCCACAAAGATAGATGGGACGCGAAGGTGCGTACTTCTTCTCGCCCGCAATCAGAGCAACAACCTTTTCGGTTAATTCGGCCCAGCCTGACAAGTCGTCGGAGGGAATCGACAAGCTGCAGATGTCAAAGGCTGAATTCAACTCAGCCGATTGGGGCTGCAGTAATTCGCCAGTCCCGTCCATCCCTGGCAGAAAAACAAACTTAGGAAGGATGGGCTTGGATACTTTGCTGGTCAGAAGTCTTAAGGGCTTGGTTGCACTTGCCATGGAGAATAGAAATCAATTAGTGACAGCCTTGATGCAGCAGCCCAGCAATCTGATCCCAGCACGACTGGGTGAGCTGTTTCGCCAACAGACCTGCTCGTCGGCCGCCGTAATGCTGTCTTTGAACCGTGTCGATCCAAATAGGATAGCCAAACAGAAGGTGGACGCGTCGATAGACAATGGCGGAATGCCAGCCATCGCAGTTGAACAGGGGCTCTGTCGGATCAAACAGGCTGAACAGCTTCAATGGAGCCAGATTGTGCCTGTCTTCATTGGTTGAAGCGATCGCCACGGGCAGGATGGCCAAGTCATCAACCTGCGCGCGCAAAGCCAGATGGGCAAAACCACGATGAAAGGCGCTGAGTTGATTCGCCGGCTTGACTTGAACCATTGGCTGCGCGCCTTCTGGGAAAATCCCTACGGCCTGGCCTGACTCTAAAAATTCAACGGACTGCTGGAAGAACTGCTTCTGTCTGTCCTGGGGGGCATCGAGAGGAAAGGCTCCCATCGCTGACACCATGTCTCGCAATAGTGGAACCCGACTCATGTAGTGGTGGCAGGCAAACCGAACAGGACGATTCAAGGCTGTCATCAGCAAGGGAGCATCGAGCAGGCTGCGGTGGTTGCTGACAACCAGAAGTCGGCTGGTGGCCGGAACCCGATCACAGTGATGCAACGACACCTTCGTGCCAACGGCACCGATCAAGCGGCGTGATACTTGCAAGGGAGTATCCAGCCTCATGACTGTTCTGGGAGCGGCAAAGTTCACTGATGTCCTGTCCGGGTGTGAACTTCTGAATCGAACTGTGTTGACGAATGGTAACTATCTGATCCCATGGAACCCAGGCAAGGGCAATCTATTCTGAATACCTTCTGACGGCGGTTCACGCGTCTCTTTGTCTCTTCGGAATGTCGCGAGGCAAGCAGCGGGCAGTTTGATCATCAATGGATTACAACCTTAATCCTTCAGCCTGCAAAGTGCGACCAGTGGGCGGTGGCAACGTGATCTCTGGACCTGGACGCTGAGATGCCCAGGCTGCCACGCCAGGGATCCAACTCTGCAATGCACTGTCCTCAACGGCCTGTCCACTGGATCAACGGGCTGACCGTGCACTCCCCAATGGATCCCGGCTTAGGTTGAAGCATGACAACGTCCTCCCGTTACGGAGAGGCCCTGAACTGGGCGGAACAGTTGCACCAGCATCAGTCGCGTCATGGCAAGGCTGTGCCCTTTCTCGCCCATGTGATCAGCGTCAGCGCTCTGGTCTGGGAGGACGGTGGCAATGAAGATCAGGCCATCGCCGGCTTGCTCCACGACAGCATCGAAGATGCCGGCCAGAGCCAGGCCTCGATCCGGGAACGGTTTGGGAACAGTGTGGCCACCATTGTGGGCGACTGCACCGACCCCGGCAAAGCTCCCGGAGCTGCAGCAGCGGCCCCGTGGATGCAACGCAAACAACGTTTCATCGCCACGTTGCCACAGCTTCCAGACGCCTCCCTGCTCGTCACCGCCGCGGATAAGGCCCATAACTGCCGCGATCGTTTCCTTGATGCCGTCGTCGATCCAGCCAGCTGGAGCCGCTTCCCCCCCGGGTTTGATGCATCGGCTTGGTACTTCTGGAGTCTCCACAAGCAGCTTCAACCCCTGCTGCCCGCCAGTCGCTCCGTCAAGTTGCTGGGAGATGCCGTTCGCGACATGCTGACTTGTCCGCAGTTGCTGGCTCGTTTGCCACGGCAACAAGATCCCGAACAATGGGTCGCCACCTACCTGGAGCGGCCTGAAACCCATTCTGTTGGTGTCTAGCCAGCCGGTTGTGGGGTGTCCACGCGCTCGTGGTCACCCATGGGTCTGAACAGATGTCCCGATGAATTTACGTCCCGCTCTCCTTCATCAGTCCTTTTGTCATCTGATCAATCTTCTCGCCATCCTCGGCCCTGTCTTCTGCATTTGCTTTCTTCTCCGTCTGGCCTCCATCCCCTGAGACAGAGCCAATGCTGGATTGAAGCTTGCTATCGGTAGCTTGCGTTGAGGCAGGGACTTTCGCTGTTTTCGCTCCCAGGAGTGTCTGGGGTTGGGTTAAAGGGATCGACATGGCCATCACTGGAGATGCAATCAACAGAGAAGCCATGAGTATGGCTAACGAGAGAAAGGACATCAGTAAATTCTTCATGTCAACTCTTATGGAATGAACATTTCAACCCTACAGCCCATTCCTGGTTGGTCGGCATGACGTGCAGCATGAATGCATCGACGCGCTGTTCAGAGACATGGATCTTGACGCTTCATTTCCTGTTGCCACTGCCCTTGCCAATGCTTTGCATGGCCATCGCTCGGCTGCCAGGCTGGGGATTGATCTGGATGACGTCGGTTGCCCCTCGATCCCGCCACCCTTCGCCCCGTTCCAAGCACGCCAGCGATGAGCGGGGTGCTCGAGACCCTCGCCTTCTTTCGAGATCCTGATTTCGCCCGCTCACGTTTTGAGCGCTATGGCGATGTGTATGAAACAAGCCTGTTGGGGCAACGCACCGTGTTCATCCGTGGCGAGCGGGCGATCGGCGACCTGTTCGCCCAGGCAGAGGCGGTCGCGGGCTGGTGGCCGGACAGTGTGCGGCAGCTGCTGGGGCCCCTGTCGCTGGCCAACCGCAACGGTGCCGCTCACAAGGCCCGCCGCCATGTTGTGGGGCAGCTGTTCGCTTCCGCGGCCCTGAGGCGCTACAGCCCGGAGATCGTGGCGTTGGTCGAGGCGCTCAACCAGGAGCTGCTGGGTGCGGAGTCGCCCGTTGCCCTGGTGCCAAGGTTGCGGCGCTTTGCCTTCCGTGTGATCGCCACCACGGTGCTGGGCCTTGATGGCGTCGATCGCGAGTCCTTGTTTCTGGATTTTGAAACCTGGTGCCAGGGCCTGTTCTCCTTCCCGTTCGCCCTGCCCGGCAGTCCCTTCGCCCGAGCCCGTCAGGCCCGTCAGCGCCTGTTGCTTCGCCTGGGTGCCGTGCTCAAGAAGGCCCAGGCCGCCGCTGCCTCCGGCGCGCCCCTGGCCGCCGGCGGACTTGATCTGCTGGCCGGAGGTCTTGATGAGGCAGGTCTGCCCCTGGCCGACGACGACGTGGCAGAGCAACTGTTGCTATTGCTGTTCGCCGGCTACGAAACCACGGCCTCCTCGTTGAGTTGCCTGGTGCTCACCCTGCTTCAGCATCCCGCTGAGCTGGCCTGGCTGCTGGAGGAACTCGACGGCTTGCCCTGGCCACCGGCGGAAGGGGAAGCCGTGACCGACTACGACGCCCTGCGGGCCCCTCGCCTTGATGCGGTGGTGAAGGAGGTGATGCGGCTGACCCCGCCGGTGGGGGGGGGTCTTTCGTCGCATCCGGGAGCCCGTTGTCCTGGCGGGTGTGCTGGTACCGGCCGATCGGGTGGTGCAGGTGAGCATCAGCGCCAGCCACCGTCACGGTGCTGATCTGGAGGATCTGGCGGCCTTTCGGCCCCAGCGGCATCTGGGGGGAGACCCAACAGTGTTCCTGCTGCCCTACGGGGGGGGGGTGAGCGGGTCTGCCTGGGCAAGGCGCTGGCGGAGCTGGAAATCCGGCTTCTGGCGGTGGGTCTGCTCAAGCAGCTGAGCCTTGGCTTGGAGCTGGATCAGGACCTGACGCTCCTGGTCATTCCCAGCCCTTCGCCGAAGGATGGCCTGCTGGTGCGCCCACGCCGCCGAGTCACCGCTGCCGCAACCCAGTAGTTACAAGCGTCTACAACCTGCAACAATCTGTTACGGTTCTCTCATCCCTGCCGAACGCCACGTGACCCAAGCCACCGCCACTGCCCCCAGCTCCCTTGATCGCTCCTCCATCCGCGGCGCCACCGTCACCACCGAAGACGGCGGTCGCCTCAATGCGTTTGCCATGGAGCCCCGCATGGAAGTGGTGAGTGCCGAGAGCGGCTGGGGCTTCCACGAGCGCGCCGAGAAGCTCAACGGCCGCATGGCCATGCTCGGCTTCATTGCCCTGCTGGCCACCGAATTCGCCATGGGTGGTGAAGCCTTCACCCGTGGACTGCTCGGCATCGGCTGAAGCCTGTGCCGCGAGGCGGTCGTCTAACTCAACCCTGCCATTCCCATGAACCATTCGCTTTCGGTCAGCAGAGAGTTCTTTGTCGAAGCCAATTCACGGGCGATTGACAGCTGCACGGAACTTGAGGAGCTCCGCAAGGTTTCCAAATCACTGCTGAGGGCTTGGCAAGTTCAAGCCATGTTCAGCGAGATGTACGGAGCTCAGGCGCTCGGGATCCAAAAGCCCTGAGCGGTCAGCCGATAGGGAGTCATGAACTTGAGTAACTTCACGACAAGCCAATTTTGAGGCTTTCAGCCCCCAAACTTCTTGTCTAACCACTGTGTCGCCACGTACACGCCGATGAACATTGGCAGATAGGCGATCCACATGTTGGGGAGTTCAAGTTCGGAGTTGTTGATCAAGACCAGCCCCCCGTAGCTGATCAGACCATAAATCATGGCTCTACGTACAGGGCCAGCGAAGTTTTTCAAGTGAGACACACTACTGCTTTCATGCTATAGCAATGACTGGGTCATTTGGTCACCGACCAATTCGCCCCCCTCTGTCCTTGCTTGGAATGTTCAAGTCAAGCTCAGGTCGCTCCGTACCAGCGGCCGTACCACTGTGCCATTTGCTCAAACTTCTGACTCTGGCCGGACACCATGGCCTGTTGCAGCGTCTTCAGCTGCAAATGCTGGCTGGTGTTCTGGGCCATCGAGGCCATCATCACGCCCATGCGGTGGTGGGGAATCATCATCACGATGAAGCGTTGATCCATCGATGGGGAGCCCATCCGCCCCGGACCCATCCTCCCTGCTCCGATCCCTCCTTCCGGAGAGCCTCCCGCTTGGGGCGTCCCACCCTGGGCTGCAGCCCCCAGGGACAGGACGAGCACTCCAAGTCCTGCCGTTGCCGCGAGTCGGTGGATCGTCAGCGTTGCTCCATGGCTCCTGCCTGTCATCACCATGGGGACGTAGAAGCAAGCTGGACGCAGCTGTGGGTCGGTGCTTCACATGGCAGCTCTCACACCTGAAGATTGGGGCAGATCACATTGCCGTCCTTGGCGGGATCGCGCTGCCAGCCGGCCAGCAGCTCCTGCAGTTCCATTCTGAGTTGCCGCAGTTCCCTGATCTGGCCATCGATGCGTTTGATCTGGCGCCCCAGCTGTATCTCGATGTCGCCGCAGGGCAGCTCACCGGCATCGTGAACGGCCAGGCAGCCTTGGATCTCCTCCAGGCTGAGGCCAAGGGTCTTGAGGCGCCGGATGAACTCCAGGCGCCGCAGGCTCTCCTCAGTAAACAGGCGGTAGCCGCCCTCGCTGCGACCGATCGCCGGCAGCAGTCCCAGGTCCTCGTAGTAGCGCAAGGTCTTGACGGTCAGGCCACTGCGCGACGCCAGCACGCCGATCTTCATCCCAGCCGCGATGCTGATGGCCGCCATGGGCTTGACTCTCCATCTATGGGGAGACTCTAAGCTGTCGCTCTGATCTGCCCCATCCCTTTGACATGGTCCCGACCACGGCCGCCGCGGATAAGTGGGCGAAGCAGCTGAAGTTCAGCGACGTTTTAGCGATGGGCAAGGTCTCGAAGCCTTGTCAAAATTTCGCTGTTGGTCAGATGGCTGGCTTCATGGAGACATGACCCCTTCTCGTGCCCGTTTCCTTGACCCACACCGCCACCACCCGATGAACCAGCGCCAGACCAGCCGCCTGCTGCCCTACCACCGCTGGGCCTTGCTGGCTGCCTTGGCAGCGGCAGCGATCTCTCCGCTACTCACGAGCCCACCGGCTGCGGCCCACACGAAGGGCCTTTTCAAGACCAGGCAGGAAGCCGAAAAGCGCGCTGTCGAGCTCAAGTGCAAGGGGGTTTTTGCGATGGGCTCCCTGTGGATGCCCTGTGCCAACGAACAGATGCTGCACAAGGCGCTTCAAAACGAATGAACCGCCGACAACTGCTGCGCCGGCTGCACCGCACCCTCGTGCCGATGGCGGCTCTCCCCCTGTTGGTCACGGCCCTGTCAGGTTCGCTCTACAGCGCTCTATCGGCCCGCGACATCGAAGCTTTCTGGTTGATGAAGCTGCACATCGGTAACTTCGGGGCCATCAATCTTCAGCCCTATTGCTCCACCCTGCTTGGCGTGCTCACCCTGTTCGTGGCGGGTTCAGGCATTGGTTTGTGGCTGGCTCAGTGGACAGGAGGAAGGCAGGCATCGCCGCCGTCCACCTGATCAGACCTTCCGGAGGCGAACCGGCGGGAATCAGGATGATCAGCGATGCCATCAGGCACAGCTCAGACCATCACCGCCGCCAGTGGCCGACGGGCTGAAAAGGGCAGCGCCGCGCCGCGCCCGAAACGCATGACGATGTCCGGGCGCCGCCCAGGCAAGCCCACCAGGCTGGCCAGATCGGCGCGCAGCCCCGGCACCTCGACCGGTTGGTTGAGAAAGGAGCACGTCAGGCCCAGCGCTGTCGCCTGCAGGGCAAACCGCTGACAGGCCCGTCCCACCGTCACCCAATGCGCCGGGTTCGCCTCGGCCCCTACGAACACGGCGATGCCGGCGGAGGTCGCGATCTGCCGGGCATAGCGGTCCGATTCGGCTTTCACGGTGAAGACCCGATCGAACAGCCAGGGCCCCATCCACTCCGGCAGGGCCGGATTGCCGCTGGCGGCGCTGAACAGCCCATCGCCCGTGCGGAGGGCGGCGTTCGGGCTGAACCGCAGCCAGTGCTTCAACTCCGCCACGAACGCCGGATCGCCGATCTGAGCGGTGTTGCCCGCAAGGATCAGATCGCGGAGCCTCTGCATCTGCGGCCGCTCGGTGACCAGCACCAGATCGACCCCCGGAACCGTTGCCGCCCCTCTCAGCTGGGCCAGCTCGGACCTGCTGAGGTTCGACCCGTCGTAATCGGCTCGCGTTGACTGCCGGTGCGGGATCGCCTCAAACAGGGCCTGGTCGCCGCCGTTGCCAGTCCCGAAGCGGAACCGCACCTGGCCGCCGCCGGCTGGATCGAAGTCGAGGGCACCGGCCCGGCCCGCGGCGCCCGCCGCCAGGGCCAGGTTCTCGGCGGCACAGCCCAGCGACACGAACACATGGTGATCGTCGGGGTCGACCACTGGGGTGCGTCGCGCGAGGTCCGGAAGGATCGTGATCCCCGTGTTGTCGGGGCGAAACAGCCAGGCCTGGGTGTTGTGTCCGTTGGGGGCCAGGGTCGCGTATCGGATCAGATCGCCGGTCTCCGGTGCTGTGGTGGGTCGCCGCCGCATCGCGGCAACGGCAGCCTCGTAGTCGGCCATCGAGCCCATGCCGTTCCTTTTCGCCCAGGCCGCTCCGCCCGCAGCCACGACGGCAGCACCGGCCCCCAGCAGAAGTTCCCTTCGCATCACCATCGCAGGTCCCACTGGGTCAGGATCGGTGGCGCCTTGCGGTGCCACAGGCCCGGACCTTCAACGTACGGTCCGTTTCACGGCTCGACGCACCATCGGCATCGACAGCGCCTGGCGTTCGGGCCGGCCACTCCCTAATCCCGCTCGCCAACCTTGACCAAGCGATCGAGCCGCAGTTGATGGTCGGCGCTGGTCAGCCGTCCATAGGCCAGGCCCACGACACCGAACACCCCCAGCGCCGTCGCCGACGCAATCATGAACAGGATCACGATCTGGTAGCGGACGGCTGCCGCCGGCGCCGCTCCCTGGAGGATCTGTCCGGTCATCATTCCCGGCAGGCTCACCAGTCCCATCACCATCATCGCGTTGATCGTCGGGATCATCGCCACGCGGATGGCGTCGCGCACCACCGACTGACAGGCCTCCCAACGGGTCGCTCCGAGGGCCAGGTCCGTTTCGACCTGGTCGCGCCCGCTGCGCAACCCCTCCATGAAGCGATCCAGGCCCAGGGAGAGGCCGTTGAGCGTGTTGCCCAGCACCATGCCCAGCAGGGGAATCAGATATTGGGGGTTGTACCAGGGTTGGGGCTGGATCAGCCCCGTCACGGCCAGGCCCGTCACCAGTGCCGAGGAGGCCATCACGGATAACAGGCTGTTGAGGTAGATGCCGACAAAGCGATGCCGGGTGCGTTGCACGGCGGACACCCCCGCGATCATCGCCATGGCCGCCCCCACCAGCACGATCAGCGGCGCCTGGTCCTGGCGGAACAGCCACTCGAGCACGAAGCCCACCAGCAGCAGCTGCACCACCATGCGGACGGAGGCCAGCAGCAGGCTGCGGCCGAGGCCCAGGCGCAGCGCCGCCGAGAGGCCCACGTTCACCAGGATCAGCAGGGCGGACAGCGCCAGCTGGCCATCACTGATGCTCAGGGCGCCGGAACTCAGGGGTGTCATGGCTGCAGTTCCAGGGTGCGGTTGGCGAAGCGGTGGATCTGCTCGCCGTCATGGCTGATCAGCACGACGGCGCGTGGGCCCGCAGCAAGCCAGGCGATCAGCAGGGCCTCGACGGCGGCGGTGGTGACCCCGTCGAGGGAGGCGGTGGGTTCATCCAGCAGCAGCACGGTGGGATCGAACTGCAGGGCCCGCAACAGCGCCAACAGCTGCAGCTCGCCGCCGGAGAGCCGTTCGGCGTCGTAGCTCAGGAACGTTGAATCGCGCCCCAGTGCCGCCAGCCAGCCTGTGATTCGCCCACAGCACCAACCACTACCGCCTCGATGCTCCCGAAACCGCCAGGGCGCGCGAAGGTTCGCCTCCACCGTTCCCCCAGCGGCAACCGGCCGCTGGGCCAGGTACGCCACCATGGCGCGCCAGCGCGGCAGACCCCAGGCCGCCGGCGGGCGCCCCCGCAGGCTGAGCGTCCCGGCCTGCGGGGGATCGAGCAGAGCCAGGGTCCGCAGCAGCAGGGTTTTGCCTGCCCCCGAGGGGGCCACCAGCCCCAGTCGATCACCGACCGCCAGCTCAAGATCCAGCTGGCTCCAGAGCAGTCGAGCCCCCAACCGCCGCTCGAGACCCAGAGCGCTCAGGATCGGGGAACCGTCATTCGTGGCCGAGTTCATCCGTTGGCCCAGGAGATGGGGCGGAAACGGCAGCGCCAATGCTGGCAGTGGATGGGGCAACCGGTCGAACGTCGCCACCGGATCCGTTCGGTGCGGCTGCGCCAGCGGGGAGGGGTGCTGCATGCGGAAGAGTTGCAGGGCTGGCACCGCCACTGGCGGGAGCCCTATCGCTTCATGCTGGCCATTCCCTGGCCTGGCTTTCTGCTCAGCATCGCCGCCAGCTACCTGCTGCTCAATCTCGCCTTCACGCTTCTGTATGCGTTGGATCTCGATGGCATCGGCGGGGCCCCTGACGGGCAGCGCCTCTCGGTTCTGGACGCCTTTTTCTTCAGCGTCCAGACCCTGGGCTCGATCGGTTACGGGGTGCTCCATCCCAGCAGCCTCTGGGTGAATCTGGTGGTCACGGTGGAGGCGTTGTTCGGGCTGCTGTTCATTGCTGTCACCACCGGTCTGGCCTTTGCCCGCTTCTCCCGCAGCCGCGCCCGCCTGCGCTTCAGCCGCGTGGCCACGATCGAACCCTGGCAGGGATACCCCACCCTCACCTTCCGGGTCGCCAACGTGCGCCAGAACAGCCTGGTGGATGGGCGAATCCGGGCCTCCCTGGCGATGAATGAGGAGAGCAACGGCCGCAGGATGCGCCGCCTGGTGCCCCTGCCGCTGGTGCGTGATCAGTCGATCAGCTTCCAGCTGATGTGGACCGTGATGCACCGCATCGACCACCACAGCCCCCTCTTCGGCCTCGCCAGGGAGGAACTGGAGCAGCGCCAGGCCGAAATCCTGGTGGCCTTCCAGGGACTCGATGAGATCCTGCTGGCACCGGTGCACTTTCGCTGCAGCTACGGGGCGGCGGACCTGCGCCTGGGGGAACAGTTCCGCGACATGGTGCGGCTGGAGGACCCGGACAGCGTCTGCCTCGATTTCAGTCGCTTTGATGAGACCGATCCGCAGGATTCGGCAACCCGCCCAGATGTTCCCGGTCATGGGGAGCCAGCAGATTGATCTCCGGACCCAGCGGCACCACGCCCGTGGGATTGATCATGGTGTGACTTTGGTAGTAGTGCCTTTTGATGTGCGCCATATTCACCGTTGGCGCCACCCCCGGCAGCTGGTAGAGATCGCGGCAGTAGGCGAACAGATGGCGGTAATCAACCAGCCGCCGAAGGTTGCACTTGAAATGCCCCACATAGACCGGATCGAAACGCACCAGCGTGGTGAAAAGGCGCCAGTCCGCCTCCGTGGGCGTGCTGCCCAACAGATAACGCCGGCCGGCCAGCTGAGCGTCCAACCAATCCAGGCTGGCGAACAGTGGATCCAGGGCCTCCTCGTAGGCCGCTTGGGTGGTGGCAAAACCACAGCGATAGACCCCGTTGTTGACCGTGCGGTAAATCCGTTCATTGAGGCGGTCGATCTCCTGGCGCAGCGCCGGAGGATAGAGGTCCCCGTCCAGGGCGCCCAGGTGATCGAAGGCGCTGTTGAACATGCGCAGAATCTCTGAGGATTCGTTGCTCACGATCGTGCGCCGTTGCCTGTCCCACAGCACCGGCACGGTTACGCGGCCGCTGTAATGGGGATCGGCCACGGTATAGAGCTGGTGCAGGGCCTCAGCGCCCTCGTTGGGATCCGGCACCACCCCCTCCCCCGCCTGGAAGGTCCAGCCCTGGTCGCCCATGAACCAGTGCACGACGGAGAGCGGGATCAGATCGCCCAGTCCCTTGAGGGCGCGCACGATCAAGGTGCGATGGGCCCAGGGGCAGGCCAGCGAGACGTAAAGGTGATAGCGGCCGGCTTCGGCCCGAAATCCGGCCTCACCGCTCGGACCGGCCGAACCGTCCGGGGTGATCCAGTGCCGGAAGGCGGCCGCTGATCGCTCGAAGCGACCGGCGCTTTTGCCGGTGTCGTACCACTGGTCCTTCCAGACCCCGTCCACCAGCAGGCCCATCTCGGTCGCCATCGCGCCCGCAGACCCTAATGGGCCTGTTTCGCCACCCGTTCGCCTGGCAGGCGGTGGCCGCTGCAGGTGGGAATCGGCCCCATGGTGGAGGGATCAGCAGCGCCGATCCCGTGACGCCACGCCATGGTCCTTTGCGCTGGATCGCGCTGGCCCTCTGCGGCTGCCTGCTGTCTGGGCTGCTGGCGAGCCTGTCGCCGCTGTCGCCTGCAGCACAAGCCCAGGCCAAACCCGTGGAACTGCGGGGGGTGTGGCTCACCGCTAACGACATGCCGGTGCTGCGCGATCGCGGCCGCATGCAGGCCGCGGTGAACCAGCTGGCGGTGCTGGGGTTCAACCGGCTGTATCCGGTGGTGTGGAACAGCGGTTTTGCGTACTACCCCAGCCGTGTGAGCCAAGATCGCCAGCTGCAGGACTTCAGCTTCAGGGGCCTGCAAGGGCAGGACATCCTGGGCGAACTGATCAGCGCCGGCCGCAACCGGGGGCTGAAGGTGATCCCCTGGTTTGAATTCGGCTTCATGGCGCCGCCGGATTCACCGCTGGCGCGTCGGCACCGCAGCTGGCTGACCCAGAAGCGCGATGGTGGGCTCACGTCGATCAGCGCCGCCGGAACGGTGGTGTGGCTCAATCCCTTCCGGCCGGAGGTGCAGCAGCTGATCACCGACCTGGTGCTGGAGGTGGTGAGCGACTACGGCGCCGATGGCATCCAGTTCGACGACCACATGAGCCTGCCGAGGGAGTTCGGCTACGACCCCTTCACCACGGCGCTCTACCGCAAGGACACCGGCAAGGATCCACCGGCCAACCCCGAGGACCCCGCCTGGGTGAAGTGGCGCGCCGACCGGATCACCGCCTTCCTGGAGCGCCTGGCCCTGGCGGTACGCACGGCTCGCCCAGGCGCCCTGGTCTCAATCTCGCCCAACTACTACGACTTTGCCTACAAGCTGCAGCTGCAGGACTGGCGCGAGTGGGTGCGGCGTGGCATCGCCGATGAACTGCTGGTGCAGATCTACAGACCGGACCTGGAGAGCTATCGGCCCCACCTCAGCCGGCCGGAGGTGCAGGAGGCCCGCCAGCGCATCCCCACTGCCATCGCCGTGATGAGCGGCCAGCGCAACCGACCCACACCTCTGGCGTTGATCGTTCAGAAGGTGGCCGCCAACCGGGCCCAGGGCCTGGGGGTGGCGTTCTTCTACTTCGAGAGCCTGTGGAGCCTGGGCCCTGAGCCAGCGGAGGCCCGCATCGAAGGTCTGGCCGAACTGCTGGGGGCTCAGGAGCCACCAGCCCACCGCGTTCCGCCGCCGCCTCCACCGCTCAACACGTCCTCCCTGCCAGGGCAGCCATCGCCGCGTTCATCCAAAAGGCCTTGATCACCAACCCAGCGCCACGCCATCGAGCCGGCGGTCCACACCACATTCCAGACAGGGGCCGATCCCGCCTTCGCCTCTGTGGATGCGCACCATCTGGGCAGCACCCATGAAATCAGGTGCCGTGCCCAGTTGATGGCCCCGCGACTCCAGATCCCGGCGCACCGATTCGGGGAACTCCGCCTCCAGGCTCACCTGATCGTTGGTCATCACCACCCGGAACCGTGGCGCATCGACAGCCTGCTGGGGATTCATGCCCAGCTCCAACACATTCACCATGGTCTGCAGCTGCCCCTGGGGATGGTTGTTGGCTCCGATGCAGCCGAGCAGGAATTCCGGCTGGCCGTTGCGCAGCACCAGCCCGGGAAGGATGCTGTGACGGGGCCGCCGGCCGGCGGTGAGTGCATTCGGGTGCCCGGCCTGGGCGGAAAACTGCGCCGCGCGGTTGTTCAGGATCACCCCTGTATCGCCGGCCATCAACCCAGAGCCGAACGCACCGAAGAGGCTGGTCATCAACGACACCATGTTCCCCTGGGAATCCACGGCACAGAGATAGGTTGTGTCGCTTGAGCTGGCACCGACAGCGCGCTTGAGGGACAGCGCCTGTTTTCCGATACGACCGCGTGCCTCTGCCAGCCCCTCAGGTGAGAGTGCCCGGCGGACCGTCTCGAGCATGGGCTCATTGGGCTCTCCCAGATTGTCGATGGCAAAGGCGAAGGCCATCCGCAGAGCCTCGATCTCGTGGTGCAGCCGATCGGCAGGATCCCTCCCGGCCAGATCGAAGCCATCCAGGATGCCGAGGGCCTGCAACGCCACCGTTCCCTGGGAATTGGGGGGAAGGGCAAGCACGTCGTGGCCGCGATAGGACACGGACAACGGCTCCACCCACTGCGGCTGAACGGCGGCCAGGTCGTCGCAAGTGGTTGGCACGCCATGGGCCGTCAACGTCTCGGCGATGGCGGTGGCCACGGGCCCCTCATAAAACGCTTCCCTGCCATCACGGGCCACCCGTTCGAGGGTGTCAGCCAGTTGGGGGAAGCGCCTCAGCTCTCCGGGCTGGGGCGCACGACCCTCGGGGAACAGGATGGCGAGGAAATCGGCAGAAGCGGAGCGCCGCATCATGGGCTCCGCGAACTGCCAGACCCCGGCGATCGACTCTCCAACCGGGTACCCCTCGCGGGCATAGCGAATGGCGGGCTGCCACAACGGCTCCAGCGATCGAGAGCCAAAGCGCTCCTGCAGCGCAAGCCAGCCGGCCAGGGCGCCCGGCAGCGTCACGGAGGTGGCGCCATGGTCAGGCACGAACGGCCCGGGCCCAATCCGCTCCAACGAGGCACCCGATGGCGCCGGGCCACTGCCGTTGAGGCCATACACACGCTGGTCGGTGGCCGACCAGGCCAAGATCATCGTGTCGCCGCCCAGACCGCTGAACATCGGCTCGACCACAGCCATCATCCCGGCCATCGCCACGGCGGCATCGAAGGCATTGCCCCCATCCCGCAGAACACCAAGACCGACCTGTGTGGCCAGCGGTGAACTGGAGGAGGCGATGCACTCGCTGGCAAACACCGGCGAACGCTGGTTCAGGAACCAAAAGGGGTTGTTGCCTTGGGATGCAGACATGGCAGAAACGCTCTCATGCCATCAAAGCGCAGCTTTGGTGCCCATTCCAATCCTCTCCAGCTGACGCTGATTCCTGCTGGCCAGATCGTCATCCGCCCTGACAGGGGTCGATTCTGGCCCCAGCGATCGAATCAGCGGTCATTGCATTGCCGCCAGAAAGGTCTGGCGACATTGATCTGCTTCGCAAGGCGGCCAGTCAATGGGTTGACCGGTTTTTGGCGGCCCCTATCCTTCACCAATCAATCAGAATGAATCCAAATGCCCGCCGGCGTTTTGAAGCGTAACTGGGAGCTCCTTCTGTTGTTGTTGGTTGCTCTGCTTCAGTACGTTTCTGGGCATACATTCAGTGCCACTGGCCATCGAAACAGCAATGACTTGCTTATCGGTCAGTCTGTTGCCGTTCTCATCCAGTTTCATCAACGTGTCGTGCCTGTCCTCCTGCCGGCCGTGCTCGTTGTCCTTCTGTACTGCCTGTTCAACCCCAGCTGCTCGCGTTCACGCCGGATCCTGATCGACGCTATGGCGGTGGCGTTCATGGGCAAGATCGTGGTGATCTTCTTTCTGCTCAACCTGCTGATTCTTTTTCCTCCGTCTGATCGTGTTATGCCCATCACGCAGCTGTTGCTTTTTTTGCCATGTCTGCTGCTGATGTGGGGATGGATCTACTGGCGGATGGATATCAGCTCCACCGCCCGCAATGGCAAGCGAATCTTCCTGTTTAAAATGTCTGCCGATGAGTCGCCTGGTCCGTATGATTATGTGCTTGCTTCCTTTACATCCTTGATCTCAACGACACTGGGTGGATTCACCGGGGAGACTCGCGCAGCTCGGACATTGATCTTTCTGCATGGCCTGATGATGTGGGACATCATGGGATTGACGCTGTCTCGGGCCATTTCTCTGGCAGCTTTCTGATCCCGCCTGCATTTCTGCACCCACAACAAAGCCCGGAGCGTTGGCCCCGGGCCTTGGGATTCTTGGGTTGAAGGTTCGGAGCCGCTGGCGCTGGCACCTGGGGCCAGGTGTCTAGTGGGACGTTCCGTTGGGTCCGGGGCACCTGTCTGCGTTGGAGTGAGCGGTGCAGTGGACGGCGAGACCGTTGCGAGAGCAGCCGTGTCACACCTGGAACGTCAGGAGATCCGTGGAGAGTGTTGGAGCAGGGGCCGGATCGTCAGCGCGCTCCTGGTGCCTGCTCCGGGGGGGTGTCTTCCGTCATCGAAGCCTCCGAATCCCTGTGCCATCACCATCGTTCAGCCCACTGATGCGGGCAACACCTTCTGGGTGATCGACACCTGTCTTCATTGGCGGCAACGGGTCTTCATGAAGGGGGCAGCGGCGGCCTCGGCCTTGGCGATGAGCAGGACCGATGTTGCGTCTATCAGCAGCGCCTCGCCGTAGTGCAGCGCCCGTGGGCGCTGGGGTGCTGGAGGCTGAGGAGTGATCACGGCTCGCCTTCCCCCTGCCATGGGTTGACCACCATGAGTGGAAGGTTCGCCACATCCCTGAGGTTGCGGGTGATCAGCACCAGGTTGTGCTCCAGAGCTGTGGCGGCGAGCAGACAGTCGATCGCCGGCAGCGTCCTGCCCATCTCTGCCAGGAACCGCCCCCAACGGTGGGTGATGGCCGCATCAATCGGCAGGACCCGCCCAGAGAAGAACGCCGGTCGCTGCTGCTCCAGCCAGCTCCTCAGGGCCAGCTGCCGCGATGGGCGCTGCTCAAACCACTGCACCACCCGGGCCTCCGGCTCGCGGCGGTGTAGCTCGGAGATCACCTTGGTGTCGATCAGGTAGCCCGCAGCCATGTGTCAGAGGTCCATGTCCCCCGGCAGATCCAGGCACCGCTACAGATCCAGCTCTTCGGCCTCCACCACCGGCTCACCATGGGAGGGGAGCTGCTGCGGCTGCTTCTGGGCTCGCTTCACCAGCTCCGACAGCGGGCCTTGGTTTGGCGGATCGCCCAGCCCGTCACGACCAGGATCTGAGCGGCCCACCGGCCAGCAGCCCCTCCTGACCGTTCCTGCCGCCACCACCGCTGTAGTCCCCAGCACGCCGGAAGCCGGCTTGACAAGACCCTTTACAAGCTGTTACATTTGCCGAAACAAACCGTCACACACATGACTGACTCCACTTCCCGCTTCGGCTTCGTCGCCTTCGCCGAAACCTGGAATGGCCGCCTGGCCATGCTCGGCTTCGTGATCGGCCTCGGCACCGAGCTGCTCACCGGCCAGGGCATTCTTTCTCAGATCGGTCTGGGTTGATCGCCATGGCCACCGACTACACCCCGGCCATCAACGTCGTCGTCGCCCTTGTGGTGCTGCTCACCGGCATGGTCACCTTCGTGCTCAGCCGCCCCAGCGACCTGGAACCCAGAACCCGCTGATCAGCTGACGATCAAATCATTTTCTCCCTTAGCCAAAGCCCCATGACCAACACTCCCGCCAACGCTCCCTTCCTGCAGGACAACAGCGAGCATTCCATTCATATGGAGCAGCTCAAGCGTGTTGAGCTGTTCAATGGCCGCGCTGCCATGCTTGGCCTGGTGATCGGTGTTCTTACAGAAGCCATCACCGGTTCCGGCATTGCCCATCAGATCGGCCTTGGTGCCCTGACCGACGGCTACGCCGCCTGCCGCACCCAGTTCCTGCCGTTCTGTTTCTGATCGCCCCCTCCTGATGCTGATCACCCAGTTCTGATGCTGATCCCGCTCCCCCTTTGTCCTTTCACGGCCGCCCGGATCGCCGGTCTGCAGGCCACGGTGCTGCTGCTCCTCACCCTGCTGATCAAGGCCAAGGTGCAGATCAAGGCGGCATCGGCCCTGGGCCTGTTCCTGCTGGCCCTCCAGACCCTGGTGTTCCTGGCCGCTGCGGGAGCCTTGGGTTTGGTGGCCATTGGCGGCGCGGTCCTGGTCATGAACCGTCCGCAGTCGGCGGAAGCCTGAAGCCACCACGGCCATGACCGACGCGCTGCAGCCACCTCTGGGCGAGGCCTCACTCAGGGCCCTGTTCACCAAGCCCTACGGCGCCCCCGGTCCCACGGCGCAGCAGTGGCGGGCCGTCTACGACGAGGACGTTCATTTCCAGGATCCGACCCAGGAACGGCGAGGCCTCAGCGCCTACATCGTCGCCCAGGAAGGACTGATGCAGCGTTGCGACGACGTGTTCCTTGAGCCTGTCGCCGTGGCCATCTCCGGCGACACGGCTTTCGTGGAGTGGACCATGGGTCTGAAGATCAAAGGCATCGAATTCGTCTACCCCGGCACGACCCGGCTTCGCTTCGGCGCCGACGGCAAGATCGTCGAGCACCGCGACTATTTCGATTTCGTCGGCCCCACCTTTGCTCCGGTGCCGCTGGTAGGGGGCTTTGTTCGCTGGCTCTACGGGCGGTTTGTGGCCTGAAGGCCGCGGCATCGTGGTTGGCCTTGCCCGCGGCCAGTCCCTCGACCCGAGTGTCGTCCCTTGACTGGTGCCTTAGTCCCTTAGGATAGTTCCATTAAGACCCGGCTAAGAAGCGCGTTGTCAGCCCCATGGGTCGTTCCGCAGCCGATCACTGGAAGCCAGCCGCAGGGTTCGGCGAGGCTTGGAGTGAAGCGATTCAAAGCTCCGCTGTTGGTATGGCGATCATTTCCTCCGCAGGGGAGATTCTCCAGATCAATCAAGCCTTTGGCGACCAGCTCGGACGGGATGGATCGGCCCTGCAACACCTGAGACTGTGGGATGTTCTCCATCCCGTGGAACGAGAGAAATGTGTTCGGGAGGTGGATGAAATTCTGGCTGGGTTGCATGAGCCAGCGTCTCTCAAGGTTCTTTGTCAGCACAGCCAAGGCCATCTGATTGCTCAGGTATGGACCATCTCAGAATGCAAGATCCCTGATGGCTCCTTCGGGCTGATCGTGCAAGCTGTTGCGTGGCATGCATCACCACCAGAAGCGTCCAACGGTTCCGCGACTGACAGCGATCAGCTGCACAGAGCCTTGGACCACAGTCACGCCCATGTCTGCATCAAGGACAGGCAAGGGCGGTACCTTTACGTCAACCGAAGCCTCCAGAAAGCTCTGCAGATTGCGACGGGTCGGGAAAGCGTGCTTGGCTTGAGTGACAGGGAGATCTTTCCGTCGCCATGCTTGGAGTCGATTCGACGTGTTGACGAAGACGTTTTCAGCAGCGGCGATCCCCAGTTTTTTGAAGAGCACTTTCCTTGCGCCGATGGAAGCGAAAGAATCTATTTGACGGAGCGGCTGATCTATCGAGCAGAGGCCCAGGAGCCTTGCCTGGTGTGCATGTCATGCGATGTCACGGAGCTGAAGCAAGCCGGTGCTCAATTGGCAAGATCGGAGGAGCACTTTCGTCTGCTCGCTGAAAACTCTGGTGATGTGGTTTTCCTCCTCGACTTGGAGGGTTATGTGCGCTGGGTCTCTCCTTCGCTGACCACAGCCCTTGGCTGGCTCCCTGAGGACTGGATTGGCAGAAAGGGGACGGACTTCATCCTGCATCATGGCCAGGATTCCGGTTATCAGATCAATCTGCAGGAACTTCATTCAAAGTCAGAGACCATCATCGCCCGTGATCAGATCCTGGCCAGCGATGGCACGGTTCACTGGATGGAAACCCACGCCAGTCCTTTCTACAATTCCTCTGGTTGCCTTGAGGGATGCGTTGGCCATTTCCATATGGTGGATGCCATGGTCGAAACCGAGACACAGCTGCGGCAAAGCGAGGAGCGGTATCGACTGCTGGCGGAGAATGCCCGTGATGTGATCTGGACCATGGAGCCCAATGGCGCTATCAGCTACATCAGTCCTTCCATTCTTGAGCTGCGTGGCTTCACCCCTCAGGAGGCCGCTGCCCAGCCGTTGGAGCAGATTCACCCACCAGATTCACTGGCCCGCTCCCAGGCCTATTTCAGTCAGCTGTTGTCCGATGTCGAAGCAGGACGCCGGCCTGAGGCCTTCCGATCCGAATTGGAGTACTACTGCAAGGACGGATCCACCATCTGGACCGATGTGATCGCCTTGCCCGTTCTCGATGACAACGGACGGCTCGTCAAATTGCTGGGAACCAGCCGAGACATCACGGAGCGCAAGCGTTACGAGCAGGATCTCAGTCTCGTCAACAAGCAGCTGCATGCACTGGCGACAACGGACGAGCTGACACACATCGCCAATCGACGCCAGCTGGAGTCGCTGATTCAAACGGCTTTATCACGCTCAGACCGTTACGGCGAACCAGTTTCCCTTGTCCTCTGTGATATTGACTTCTTCAAAGCTGTCAATGACTGCTATGGACATCAAACTGGCGATCAGGTCTTGATCGAATTCAGCCAGCGGATTGCAGCAAATCTGCGTGCCGGCGATGATTTCGCCCGTTGGGGAGGAGAAGAGTTCATGATCCTTCTTTCCCATACCAATGCAGCGTCCGCCCAGCCCGTGGCCGAAAAGCTGTGCCGAATGATTGCCGATTCTCCTTTTGCCGAAGTGGGAACGGTCACCGCCAGTTTTGGCGTGGCGGAGCGTGAGCCTGGAGAGCTGCTGAAGCGTTGGATTCAGCGCGTGGATGAGGCGCTTTATGCTTCCAAGGAAGCCGGTAGAAATACGGTCACCCTGGCGCCGGCAGCGGGAGATTGTTCGCAGGGATGATGGCTGTCCTCTCCGCCTTCCTCCAGCCGGCAGAGGCAACGGAAGCGCAGCGCCATCAGCTGGTCGAAGAGTGGATTGATCTTGCACATCGGCGGGATGTGCACCAGCTTCCAGCCGAACAGCTTCACGTCACGCTCGAAGGGACACTGGGCGGGGATCAGCCGCACCAGGAAGCGGGCAACCTCTGGATCGGAAGGATCGAGGTCATCCATCCAGTGCCGCAGCGCATCGAGATGTCCTGGGTGCTGATGGGTGTCGCAGCGGACGTCGCTGCTGTCGTCGCGGCTCGTCGGGGTCTTGAGCAGGTCTTCGATCAAGGTCTGGCCCACCTGAAGCAGCTCACTCCAGTGCCGCAGCCGCTCGCATTCGATTGCGCTGAGATGGCCATCGGCCAGGGCCACGAGCACAGCGGAGCGCAGGAATTCCTCCGCGGTGGGTGTGCCGACCCCGAAGCGGTGGACAAGGGCCTCGTCACCGGGATGGTGCAGGTCGTCGAGAGACAGACCGGGGAGATCGTTGGTCAGCTGCTCCGCCAGCAGCCGTTCCTCGGCGGGGGAGAAATCCCCGTCGGCCAGGGCCAGCTGGTGCAGGGCGGCGAGCCACAGGCGTCGTCGCGCCGCCGTGGCGTCCAGGCCGTCGATGGCAACAGGTTGGACCATGGGACGTGGCAGACCGATGGAAGGGTGAGACCACACCAATTCTGCGCGGGCCATGGCCTTCGGACCGTGTAGAACGGAGTGAGTTAGCACTCACTCACTTACTTGCCCCGTGCCATTGCTGCCCCCGCCGACCAGCGCCGCCAGCAGGCCATTGAGGCCCTGCTGGCGCTGGCCTGGGAGCGGGCGCCCAGTGTCATTCGTACCGCCGAGATCGCCGAGCGGATGGGGGTGACCCAACCCGCCCTGTTTCGCCACTTCCCCACCAAAGAGGCCCTCTGGCAAGCGGCGCTGGAGCACATCACCAACTCCAGCTGGCAGCGGATCGAGGCGCTGAACCAAAGTGGGCCTGGGGGGAACGGCCCCTCCTGCACCCTGGTGGCGGCGTTGTTGCGCAGCCATGCCACGTTGGTGAGTGAGCGGCCGGGTGTGGCGCGTCTGTTGCTGCATGAGCTGCAGAACCCGAATCCCAGCGAGGCTCGGGCGGTGGTGGAACGCTTCCTGGCTCGTTTCCGTGCCCTGCTGGTCGAGCGGCTGAAGCCGCTACCGGACCCCGACCTGCTGGCCAACGTTCTGCTGGCCCAGCTCCAGGGCCTGGTCTTGCAGGGACTCCTGGCCGGGGATCTGACGCCGTTGCCGCGCCAGCTTGATGCCGTCCTGCCGCTGCTGCTTCCAGGCTTGGCAGAGGGCCTATGACGCACCAGCTCCCCGCGACCCAGCATCGCCGTCCCTGGCTCCTGGCCCTGGCCGGTGGTGCCCTGCTGTCAGTGGTGGTACTGAGCCAGCGAGTCGGGCCCCTGGCCCCGGTACTGCTCGAGGTGGCACGGCCCGAGCGCTTACGGATGCAACCGGGCCTGGTGGGCATCGGCCGGGTGGAGGCACGCCGCACCCACCAGCTCAGCAGTGTGCTGTCGGCCCGTCTGCTCTCCCTGGCGGTCGGCACCGGCGACCGGGTGCAGCAGGGGCAGTTGCTTGGTCTGCTGGATCCCGTTGATCTGCCGCAACGGCTGTCAGCCGCCCGGGCGGCCTGGCAGGCCAGCCGCCAGCAGAGTGCCGCCGCTGCCGCCCAGTGGCGCCAGACGCAAGCCACCCTCACCTATGTGGGCAGCAACACGGCGCGCTTCGAGCGGCTTGCCGCCCAGGGAGCCGTGAGTGACGACGCCCTGCTGGAGCGACGCAGGAGCCTGGCCCAGGCCCGGGCGGGTGTGGCCACCACCGCGGCCCTGCACCAGGCGGCCCTCTCGGCGGAACGGCAGGCGGCTGCGGCCCTGGCGGCCCTGGAGGCCCAGCGCCAGAGCCTGCGCCTGGTGGCACCAGCCGACGGCCTGGTGATGCGTCGTCTGGTGGATCCCGGCAGCACCGTGGTGCCTGGTCAGGTTGTGCTTGAGATCGCCGATCCTGGCCAGTTCTGGATCGATGTCCGCTTTGACCAGCGCCAGGCCACCGGTCTGGCCGCAGGGCAGCCGGCAACGGTGGAGTTCCGACGCCTGCAGGGCCAACGGTTGGCCGGGGTGGTCGAACGGATCGAGCCCACCGCCGACAGCCTCACCGAAGACATGCGCGCCAAAGTGCGTCTGGCGCCCGGGGCCCTGACGGCCATGGGGCTGACAGCCTCGCTGGGGGAGCTGGCCGAGGTGCGCGTCGCGCTGCCGGCCGCCCCTGAGGCCCTGGCGATTCCGTCCCAGAGCCTGCGGCGCCGCGGGGATGACCTGGGGGTCTGGCTGGCCGGCGAGGGCGGCCTGGTGTTTGCCCCTCTGCGCCTTGGCCGCCACGACGCTGAGGGCCGGGTGGAGGTGCTGGATGGCCTGGAGCCGGGGGCGAGGCTGCTGCTGCAGCCCCCCGCCGATCCCGCCGGCCTGCGGCGCTACCGGCTGCAGACCACCAGCAGGCAGGAGGCGACACCGTGATCAACCTGGCCTGGCGGGACAGTCGTCACAACTGGGGCAAGCTGCTGATCACCGGCTGCGGGCTTGGGCTGCTGGTGGGTGTGACGGTGTCGATGGCCGGGGTCTATCGCGGCATGGTGGAGGATGCCGAGGCCCTGATCGGGGGCAGCGGCGCCGACCTGTGGGTGGTGGAGCAACACACCCTCGGCCCCTTCGCCGAGGCCTCCCGGATCGACGACGATCTCTATCGCAGCCTCCGCCAGTTGCCGGGCGTGCGGCGGGCCGTCAACGGCAGCTTCCAGACCCTGCTGATCCAGCGCCCCGGCCGCAGTCTGCGGGTGCTGGTGGCTGGCGTGGAGCTCGGGGTGCCCGGTGGCCTGGGCCAACCGCCGGGCCTGGTGGCGGGTCGGCCGCTGCTGCGCGACCGCGATGAGCTGCTGGCCGACCCCGGCACCGGACTGCAGCTGGGGGAGGTGGTGCCCATCCGGCGCAAGCGTTTCACCGTGGTGGGTCTCACCACCCGCATGGTGTCCCCCACCGGCGACCCGATGCTGTTCGTGCCGTTCCGCGATGGCCAGGATCTGCAGTTCCTGCCCGGTAATGAGGCGATCGCCCGCCAGCGCCGCCGCCAAGCAAGGCCCGCGGAACGTCAGGCGCTCACCAATGCGGTGCTGGTGCAGCTTGAACCCAGCGCCCGGCCGGAGCTGGTGGCGGCCGAGATCGAACGTTGGCTGGGGCTCACGGCCTACACCCGCCCGGCGATGAAGGAGGCGATGGTGGGCAAGTTGATCGAGGCCTCGGCCCGCCAGATCGGCCTGTTTCTGGTGATCCTCACGCTGGTCACCACGACCATGATCGGCTTCATCGTCTTCACCCTCACCCAGGGGAAGCTGCGAGAGATCGCCGTGCTCAAGCTGATCGGCATGCCCAGCCGCCTGATCGCCTGGATGATCGTGCAGCAGGCGGTGGCGCTCGGCCTGTTCGCCTTCGTGGTGGGAACGTCTCTGGCCACCGTGATGGCGCCACGCTTTCCCCGCCACGTGGTGTTGCAGCGCCGTGATCTGATCGCTGCGGCCGCGGTGGCCCTGGCCAGCAGCAGCCTGGCCAGCCTGGTGGGGGTGAAGGCGGCCCTGGGGGTGGATCCGGCGGAGGCGATCCAGTGACCAGCAGCTCGCCACAGCAACGGCCACCGCCACCTGCCGGCATCGTCGTCAGCGGTCTGCACAAGACCTACGGCAACGGCAACTCCGCTGTCATAGCCCTGCGGGACGTGCAGCTGCGGGTGGAGCCCGGGGAGGTGGTGGGGCTGGTGGGCCCCTCGGGATCGGGGAAAAGCACCCTGCTCAAGTGCCTCGGGGCCGTGCTGACGCCCTCCGGAGGGCAGATTGAACTGGGGGGGCAGGTTGTGTTTGATGGGGATCACTGGCTGCATCCCGACCTCACCCGGCTGCGGCGGGAGCAGATCGGCTTCATCTTCCAGTCGCCTTACCTGCTGCCCTTCCTCTCGGTGCGAGACAACGTCGCCCTGCTGGCGATGCTGCTGGGCCGTTCCAATCAGGAGGCCCGCGCCGCCGCCGACCAACTGCTGGCCGATCTTGATATGGCCCACCGCGCCGATGCGATGCCCAACCGGCTCTCCGGTGGGGAACAGCAGCGGGTGGCGATCGCCAGGGCCCTGGTCAACCGGCCGCCGATCCTGCTGGCGGATGAGCCCACCGCCCCCCTCGACAGTCCTCGGGCGATGGCGGTGATGGATCTGCTGGAGCGGCTGGCTGGCCAGATGGGCACGAGCGTGATCGTGGTCACCCACGATGAAAAAATCCTGCCCCGCCTGCAGAGGATCTATGCGGTGCGTGATGGAGTTGTGGGCGAGGGTCGTCGCGAGCGGGTTCGCGACGCACCGCTTCGCTTCCTGTCCAGGCGGTTGAGAAAGACATAACTGGCAAAGCCGATCACCACCATGGCGAGCATGAACGCCGGATAGGACACCCGCCAGTTATTGGGGCCGGTGATCATTGTCCACTCGGACATGCCGCCGATGCCCGCCAGCAGGGTCAGCGGCATGAAGATCGTCGTGATCAGGGTCAAGCGCCTGACGGTGGCATTGGTTTCGTTGGCCGCTTTGGCCATTTGGTTGTTGAGCATCGACAGATACATCTCCATCAGGCTGGTGACGATATCCCGGTACGACTCGGTGACCTCATAAAACCGAACCAGATGGTCATAGATATCACGATAGTGATAGATCGCCTGTTCTGAGATCAGTGGATAATCCCGCCGGCAGATCTTGCTGAGGATCTCGCGCTCGTGAAACAGGCTCTTGCGCAGCCGCAGCAGGTAGCGCCGAAACCTGATCAGTTCGGCTGGCTTGAAACTGGCGGGATCGGCAATCAGGGCTCCCTCCACCCGATCCAGCTCATCCTCAAGCGCTTCAATCGCCACAAACTTCTGATCAACGACGTTGTCAAGGATCAGATGCATGAGGTGAGACGGGCCCAGGCGGGCCTCTTCGATGCCCCTCGCGACAATCCGCTCGACCCCATCAAGGTAGGAGCGCTGGCCGGCATCCACATGACTGATGCTGACCAGAAAGTTCTTGCCGAGGAACAGGTTGATCTCACCGACGTCCAGGACGCCACGGTCGTACTGAAACGTGTTGAAGAGAATGAAGGTATTGTCGGGGAAATCGTCGATCTTGGGAATCTGATTGTCATCGAAACAATCTTCGATCGACAGGGCGTGAAGGCCGAGCAGGCCAACAAGCTCTGCCAGATCTTCCCTGCTGGCCTCGCGGTAATGCAGCCAGGCAAAGCCATCCACTTCGGCGGCGGCGATCGCTGCTGCCGCCGATGCAACGGGCTTCGCCGGGCCATCGCGTCCGATCTGATAAAAGCAGGCGTCAGACACGTCGACGTGGTTGAGTGGCTGCTAAAAGAGTAGGTGGGTCGTGCCACGGCAACGCCTTCGCCTTTGTAAGGCTGGGTGATCACCTTCGTCAGCAAATGCCCCATCACGTTGACCGCCCCACCAAGATCTGCACGGTCTGCGGACGACCGTTCCAGTGGCGAAAGAAGTGGAAGGATGTCTGGGAGGAGGTGCGGTATTGCTCGGAGCGCTGTCGCCGTAAACGCAGCTGTACGCCCACAGATCCCTCTGCTGACTCCCAGATGTCCAATTCCGCCACAAGTGCCGCGTGATCCGATCCTGAGCCCACCTGTCGGGGCTGGTCAGGATGCGGTCGATCAGCCCCACGGGTCACTCAAGCGCCGCTCCCCGGCGAGGCCGTGAGCGATTCGTTCGCGGGGATGGCCAGATGGTCAAACACCGGATCCCTGACCTGGACAGAAAGATTATCTCCGCAATGGTCTGGGCCGAGCGGCTTGTGCTGAAGGAATAGGGGGAAAGGTCGGTGTCAGCGCCTGCAGTCCAGCCACCGCACGCTGCGGCGCAGGCCTTCGTCGCAGTCGCCCTGCATCAGCAAACCTGCCCCACCCCAGAGCAGCCGGGGGGCCAGGTCCAGCGGACCGCCGCCCAGCTCCCTCAGAGGTGTGAAGCCGAGTCGCCGGAAGTAGCGCCGCAGGCGCTGGTGCTGGCGCTCCCCGTCGCGAATCGCCAGCAACCGGGCGCAGCGGCAGGGGGTGGCCTCCAGGGCCCAGGCAAAGGTGGCCGCCCAGATCATCGGCCCCACGGCTTCGGTGCGCTCTCCCTGCACGCGCAGTGTGTCGAGGCGCAAACCATCGGCCAGGGGCAGGCACCAGCCCTTGAGCTCCCCCAGCAGCAGCGGCGGCTGCTTCGCCCGCGGCCGGGCCACCGCCACCCTCAGCCCCCGCACGCCCGCCAGCCCACGCACCTGCAGCCGCACCAGCAGTCCGTGGCCCCTGGCCCGCTCCTCCACTTCGGCCAGTCTCAGCATGGCTCGGCCGCAAGCACCGCCTCCAGCGGCAACGGACCGTGGATGTGGGGAAAGCACTCGCCCGTGTCTGGAGCCGGCTCCCAGCGCAGCGGTGCCGTCAGCCGATCGGGGTCGATGGTCAGCAGCAGGACTTCCCCCGCATCGGCGTAGAAGCGCCCGTAGGTGACCTCCACCTGATCGGCCCCACTGGCATGGATGAAGCCCACCTCCTGCAGCGACTGGCCGCGGGTCGAGCGTTCGTACACCCCTGCGGCCTTGGCCTGGCGCCATTCGCCCGCCAGGGCCAGGTGGTAGATCCAGCGGCGGGAGCGCCAGGCTCGCCGCGGCGCCCAGGACCCGGCCATCACCGCCGCCAGATCCGGCCCCTGCAGGAAACGTTGCAGCCAGTCCTGGAGAGGAGCCAGGTCGTTCTGCCGATCAAAGCCCTCCGCATCGGCCAGCCGGAACTGGCGCACGAAGGGCAGCACGGCCACATCGGCCAGGGACGGACGCTCCCCCAGCAGCCAGCCGCCGGGCTCCAGGGCGGCGCTCCAGCCCCGCAGGATCTCCAGCGCCGCGCCGCGATGCAACTCCGGGTCGTCGCCGGGGTGGCGGTGGGCGTACTTGAAGCGATCCAGATGGTGCTTGAACACCCCATCGTTCTGCTCGATCAGGGCCGCGATCCGGGCCCGCTCGCCGGCGGCGTCGCTTTCACCGCTGCGGCGCAGGTTGTCCGGATCGTGCAACGCCAGGGCCCACTCCATCACGGCCAGGCTGTCGGGTCGCACAAGGTCCGCCGCCTCAGCAGGACCGCCGGCTTCGGGTGGCAGCACCAGCACCGGCACGGTGGCTTTGGCGGAGGCTTCGAGCAACTCAGGCGGCTTGCGGCCCAGGTGCACCTCCCGCAGCTCCAGATCCAGCCCCGGCTTCAGCCCCGCCGCCGCCAGGGCCAGCCGCGCCCGGATCGCGTAGGGGCAGCGGCGAAAGCTGTACAGGATCGGCAGGGCGGCCGCCATCCTCTCAACCGCCCGCGGGGGGCATCACCCGGCCGATGTGGGGCTCGCCGCAGGCCTCGGCCCGCCGCATCTGTCGCTGGCGCTCGGCGAAACGTTCCCGGTCGGCGGCCGTGAACCGATGGAGGCAGTGCCGGCAGCTCACCCCCGCCACGTAGCTCTCCAGCTCCAGGTCGGCAGGGGCCAGGGGCAGGCCGCAGGCATGGCACACGTGGAAGCAGCCCGGCTGCAGCTGGTGGTTCAGGGCCACCCGCTGATCGAACACGTAGCACTCCCCCTGCCAGCGGCTCTCGGCTTCCGGCACCCGCTCGAGGTAGTTGAGAATCCCGCCCTGCAGCTGCAGCACGTTCTCAAAGCCCTGGGCCAGCAGGTAGGCCGTGGCTTTCTCGCAGCGGATGCCGCCGGTGCAGAACAGGGCCAGCCGCTGGGGGTGCGTCTCGGCCAGCAGCGGCCTGAGCCGTTGCTCCACCCAGGCGGGAAAATCGCTGAAGTTGTCGGTGCCGGGGTTGATGGCGCCCTCGAAGCTGCCCAGGGCCACCTCGTAGTGGTTGCGGGTGTCGATGGTCAGGGTGCCGGGATCGCTCAGCACGGTGTTCCAGTGCTCGGGGGGGACCGGGACCCCCGTGCCCCGTGACGGCTGGGCCGAAGGCTCGGCCATGGTCACGATCTCCGCCTTCAGGCGCACCTTGAAGCGGTGGAACACCCGCCCCTCGGCCTCGCTGCGCTTCACCGCAAGGTTCGCCAGGCGTGGATCGGCCTGCAGCAGCTCCAGCAGGGCGGCCACGCTGGAGGCCGATCCAGCGACCGTGCCGTTGATGCCCTCGGTGGCCAGCAGGATGGTGCCCAGCAGACCGGACTCGCTCCCCAGCGCCAGCAGCCTGGTCTGCCAACCGGGCAGTTCCTCGCTGGCCAGGGGGACGAATCTGTAGAACGCGGCGACCTGCACCCTCAGCGGCCGGCGGCAGCGAGCGGCTGGCCCTCCAGCTGCACCACCGTGACCCCGGCGGCCCGCAGCAGCTCCTGGTCGCTGCTCACCGCCGGGTTGGAGGTGGTGAGCAGGGTGTCGCCATAGAAGATCGAATCGGCACCCGCCAGCAGGCAGAGGATCTGGGCCTCGCGCCCCAGCTGCTCGCGCCCCGCACTGAGCCGCACCCGGCTGTGGGGCATGAGGATGCGGGCGGTGGCCACCATCCGGACCAGTTCCAGGGGGTCGACCGCCGGCCGTTCCTGCAGCGGAGTGCCCTCCACCGCCACCAGGGCGTTGATCGGCACGCTCTCGGGGTGGGGATCCAGGCAGGCCAGCACCTGGAGCAGAGCGGCCCGGTCTTCCGGCCCCTCGCCCAGGCCGATGATGCCGCCGCAGCAGAGATCGATGCCGGCGCTCCGCACCCGCTGCAGGGTGTCGAGACGCTCCTGGTAGGTGCGGGTGGAGATGATCCGGTCGTAATGCTCGGGGCTGGTGTCGAGGTTGTGGTTGTAGGCGGTGAGCCCCGCCTCCGCCAGCCGGGCCGCCTGGTCGCCTGTGAGCATGCCGGCCGTGACGCAGGCCTCCAGACCCAGCTCCCGCACGCCCCGCACCATGGCGAGCATCGACTCGAACGGCGCCCCATCGCGGATCTCCCGCCAGGCCCAGCCCATGCAGAAGCGATGGGCTCCGGCATCCCGGGCCTGCCGGGCGCGCTCCAGCACCGGTGCCACCGTCAGTGACGGGCGTCCGCCCACGTCGCTGGGGTGGTGCATCGACTGGGGGCAATAGGCGCAGTCCTCCTCGCAGCCTCCCGTTTTGACGCTCAGCAGCGAGGCCAGCTGCACGTGGTAGCCGGGGTTGGCGCTGCGGTGGACGCCCTGGGCCTGCCACAGCAGATCCATCAGGGGCAGTTCGAGCAGGACCTGGATCTCCTGGCGGGACCAGTCGTGGCGCAGGGTCATGGGGCGTTCTCCACACCGTTCTGGACGCCACTCTGGACGCCACCGAAGCGGCGTTGGCGACCCTGATAGTCGAGCAGGGCCGCCAGCAGGGCCCCGGTGTCGAAGTCGGGCCAGAGCACCTCGGTGATGTGCAGCTCCGCGTAGGCCAGCTGCCAGAGCAGGAAGTTGCTGATGCGGTGCTCGCCGCTGGTGCGGATCAGCAGGTCGGGGTCGGCATCGCCGGCGGTGAACAGCTCGGCGGCGAACAGGTCCTCGTTGATGCTGGTCGGATCGAGGTCGCCCCGGGCCGCCCGCTCGGCGAGACGGCGGGCGGCCCGCACCAGCTCGCTGCGGCCGCCGTAGTTGGTGCAGACGTTGAAATGGATGCCGCTGTTGGCGGCGGTGCGTTCGGTCGCGTCGCTGATCAACTCCTTGAGGCCCTCCGGCAGGGGCTCCAGATCGCCCAGGAAGCGGATGCGCACCTGCTGGCGTTCGAGCGCCTCCAGCTCCCGGGCGAGCACCCGTTCGAACAGGGCCATCAGAAACGCCACCTCCTCACCGGGTCGGGTCCAGTTCTCGGTGGAGAACGCATAGGCCGTAAGGGCACCGATGCCCCAGTCGCTGCAGTGGCGCAGGGTGCGCTTGAGCGTCTCCACCCCGGCCCTGTGACCCATGGCCCTGGGCAGCCCCCGCTGGCGGGCCCAACGGCCGTTTCCGTCCATGATCACGGCCACGTGACGGGGCAGTCGAGCCGGATCGAGCTGGGCGGGCAGCTGGTCGGGATCGGACGATGGAGTGGTCGCCAGGGCGCGACTCATCCGCGATGTTCAGGCAGGTCCGCCGTCACGCTACGCCCCGTGGGTGCGGAGGCCAGGGCCTCGGTGAGCAGGTCGTGGAGCCGGCTACTGGTGATCGGCCGCTCCAGCCGGCCCTGGGACGCCAGCGACAAGGTGCCCGTTTCCTCGGAGACGACGATGCAGAAACAGCCGTCGTGGCGCTCGGTCAGCCCCATGGCGGCCAGGTGGCGGGTGCCGTAGCGGTTCAGCCCCTGGCGGGAAAGGGGCAGGATCACACCGGCCGCCACGATGCGGTTTTTCTGAACCAGCATGGCGCCGTCATGGAGCGGGGTATCCACGGCGAAGAGATTCAGGATCAGGTCGACGGAGAGATGGGCGTCGATGCGGATGCCGGGGTTGAGAAAGTCTTCGGGGCGCAGATCACTGCCCAGGTCAAGCACGATCAAAGCCCCGCAACGGGCCTGGGAGAGGCGGCCGGCGGCCTCGGTGAGCAGGCTCACCGACCCCGACGCCAGCTGATCACGGCTGCGATCAGCGAACAGCACCCCGAGGCGCCCGGTGCCCAGCAGCTCCATCAGGCGGCGCAATTCCCCTTGCCACAGGATCGCCAGGGCGAGGCTGCAGGCCAGCACCAGGGCGTCCACCAGGCTGCTGGTGAGCGGCAGGTTGGCGTAACGCTGCACGAACCAGGCCAGCGCCACCAGAAACAGGTAGCCGCGCAGTAGCCAAAGGGTGCGCTCTTCCGTGACCCGCCCGAGCAGAAGCAGCCCGAGCAGGGAGGCGAACAGAAGATCGAGCAGCAGGCGGAAATCGATGAGCCGCAGCCAGATCACAACACAACAGATGGGCAGGCCGGTTCAACGGAAAGCCGCCTGACGCGGTCAGGATACCGGCAGGAGCCGGTGGGGCAGAACGTCGTAGCGCAGTAGGTCTTCCGGCTGTTCCCGCCGCTGCACCACCTCCGCCACGCCGTTGTGGACGAGCACCGCCGCCGGCCGGGGGATGCGGTTGTAGTTCGATCCCATCGCGGCGTTGTAGGCCCCGGTGGCGAAGACGGCGAGCACGTCGCCGGGCGCAGTGACGGGAAGCCGGACGTCGTGCAGCAGCACGTCGCCGGACTCACAGTGTTTGCCGGCCACGGTCACCAGGTCGCTGCCCTCGGCCAGGGGGCGGTCGGTCAGCACCGCTGTGTAGAGGGATTGATAGGTGATCGGTCGGGGGTTATCGCTCATGCCGCCATCCACCGACAGGTAGGTGCGCAGGCCCGGGATCTCCTTGCGGCTGCCCACGCTGTAGAGGGTCAGGCCGGCCGTGGCCACCAGCGAGCGGCCGGGTTCGCACAGCAGCCGCGGCAGCTCCATCTGGCGCTGGCGGCAGGCCTCCGCCACGGCCTCCGCCACCACCCGCACCCACTCCTGGATGCTCGGGGGATCATCGGAGCCCACATAACGGATGCCGAGGCCGCCACCGACGTTGAGGTCGCCGCAGGGGTGGCCCAGGGAGCGGGCCACGACCAGGGCCTCCGCCAGCACCGCAGCCAGATCGCGGTGGGGCTCCAGTTCGAAGATCTGGGAGCCGATGTGGGCATGCAGGCCATCCACCCGGGCCCAGGGGCAGCCGGCCAGGTGACGCAGCACCGACTCCAGCTGGTCGGGGTCGAAGCCGAACTTGCTGTCGAGGTGACCGGTGCGGATGTACTCGTGGGTGTGGCATTCAATGCCCGGTGTGAATCGCACCAGCAGTCGCACCGGCTGGCTCCGCCCGGCCGCCAGGGCGGAGAGCAGGTCAATGTCATTCCAGTTGTCCAGCACCACCGTGACGCCATGGTCAATGGCGAGCTGGAGCTCCTCGGCCGACTTGTTGTTGCCGTGGAAGACGATGCGCTCCGCTGGCATACCGCCTTGAAGGGCCGTGAGCAGTTCGCCGGCCGAGACCGCATCGAGGCCCAGCCCCTCGGAGGCCACCAGCGCCGTGATCGCCAGGGAGCTGTTGGCCTTGGAGGCATAAAGGGCCAGGGCTTCGCCCGGGTAATGGGCGGCCAGGGCCTGCCGGTAGGCCCGGCAGGTGGCCCGCAGGGTCTCCTCGTCGAGCACATAAAGCGGAGTGCCGTAGGTCTGGGCCAGATCGCCCAGCGCCATCCCTCCCACCTCCAGTCGGCCGAGGGCATCGAGCCGGGCGGTGAGCGGGGCCAGGTTGCGGTTGGGGCTGAGGCGATCGAGGTCCTGTTCGAACGGCGCCGCAGGCTCCCCGGCGGCAGGGGCGACCGAATCGGTCGCCGGAGATGCGCTGGTCACCATGACGGCCTGCCCGAGAAAGAGATCAAGATGTCTGATCGTAAGGATCTCCGTGCGCGCCGGCTGTGCCGTCCCCGTCACCGCTGCCAGCCCCGATGCTGATCCAGCTGGCCCCAAGCCAGGCGGGCGCCTGCCTGGAGCTGGATCGGGCCGCCCTGGGGGGGATCTGGAGCCTGGCCCAGTGGCAGCGGGAACTGGAAGAGGAGGCACGGCCGGGTCTCGGCCTGGTCCAGGGGCCGGATCTGCTGGCCATGGCCTGCGGCTGGCTGGTGGTCGACGAGCTCCACATCACCCTGGTGGCGGTGGCCCCTGGCCATCGCCGCCAGGGACTGGGGCGCAGGATCCTGGAGGCGCTGATGCAGGCCGGGCTGCGCAGCGGCGCCACCCGGGCCACCCTGGAAGTGGCGGCCGGCAACGGCCCTGGGAAGGGGCTGTATGGGGCCCTGGGGTTCCGCACCGCCGGCATCCGTCATGGTTACTACCGCAATGGCGAGGATGCCCTGATCCAATGGGTCAACCTGAAGAGGTGAAAGGGTGCGGATAACCGTAGATATCTATACCTACATCCGATCATTCTCTGCGTGTTGATTGTTTTCAGCTTCCCCTGAGCGCCTGCGGCACAAGGGTTTCTCTAAAGAGTGCTCTCGGCCTCCCACTGAGCCCTTCAACCCTGATAGGTTGGTTGCACTTGCATCAGGTCCCGCCCCATGTTCGAGCGGTTTACCGAGAAGGCCATCAAGGTGATCATGCTGGCCCAGGAAGAGGCCCGCCGCCTCGGCCACAACTTCGTCGGCACCGAGCAGATCCTGCTGGGCCTGATCGGCGAAGGCACAGGTGTCGCCGCCAAGGTTCTCAAGTCGATGGGGGTCAATCTCAAGGACGCCCGGGTCGAGGTCGAGAAGATCATCGGCAGGGGGTCCGGCTTCGTTGCTGTCGAGATCCCCTTCACACCGCGAGCCAAGCGGGTGCTGGAGCTGTCCCTTGAGGAAGCCCGCCAGCTCGGTCACAACTACATCGGCACCGAGCACCTCCTGCTCGGCCTCATCCGCGAGGGTGAGGGTGTGGCCGCCCGTGTGCTCGAGAACCTCGGCGTCGACCTGGCCAAGGTGCGCACCCAGGTGATCCGCATGCTGGGCGAAACGGCCGAGGTGGCCTCCGGCAGCTCGGGCAAGGGATCCACCAAGACCCCCACCCTCGATGAGTTCGGCAGCAACCTCACCCAGCTGGCCGCCGAGGCCAAGCTTGATCCGGTCGTCGGCCGCCACAACGAGATCGACCGGGTGATCCAGATCCTGGGTCGTCGCACCAAGAACAATCCCGTGCTGATCGGCGAACCCGGCGTCGGTAAGACCGCCATCGCCGAAGGTCTGGCCCAGCGCATCACCCAGGGTGAGATCCCCGACATCCTTGAGGACAAACGGGTCCTCACCCTCGACATCGGCCTTCTGGTGGCTGGCACCAAATACCGCGGTGAGTTCGAGGAGCGCCTCAAGAAGATCATGGAGGAGATCCGCTCCGCAGGGAACGTGATCCTGGTGATCGACGAGGTGCACACCCTGATCGGTGCTGGCGCCGCCGAAGGCGCCATCGATGCCGCCAACATCCTCAAGCCCGCCCTGGCCCGCGGTGAGCTGCAGTGCATCGGCGCCACCACCCTCGACGAGTACCGCAAACACATCGAGCGCGATGCGGCCCTTGAGCGCCGCTTCCAGCCGGTGATGGTCGGCGAGCCCTCGGTGATCGACACCATCGAGATCCTCAAGGGGCTGCGGGAGCGCTATGAGCAGCATCACCGCCTCAAGATCAGCGACGAAGCTTTGGTGGCCGCCGCCACCCTGGGTGATCGTTACATCAGCGACCGCTTCCTGCCCGACAAGGCCATCGACCTGATCGACGAGGCCGGCAGCCGGGTGCGGCTGCTCAACTCCAAGCTGCCTCCGGCGGCCAAGGAGGTCGACAAGCAGTTGCGCGGCGTGCAGAAGGAAAAGGAGGACGCCGTCCGCCAGCAGGACTTCAGCAAGGCCGGTGAACTGCGCGACAAGGAAGTCGAATTGCGCGACCAGATCCGCTCGATCCTCCAGGCCCGCCGCGACGACGAACCCGCCAATTCCCCTGTTCCTGCCGAAACGGGCGGTTCCTCCTTCGCCGGAGTCGCTCCCCCCGACGATGGCGGCGGAACCGATGAAAGCCGCGCTCCTCTGGTCACCGAGGAGGACATTGCCCAGATCGTCGCCTCCTGGACCGGGGTGCCGGTGCAGAAGCTCACCGAGAGTGAGTCGGTGAAGCTGCTCAACATGGAGGAGACCCTCCACCAGCGCCTCATCGGCCAGGACGAGGCCGTCAAGGCCGTGTCCCGGGCTATCCGCCGGGCCCGCGTTGGCCTCAAGAACCCCAACCGGCCGATCGCCAGTTTCATCTTCTCCGGCCCCACCGGCGTCGGCAAGACGGAACTCACCAAGGCCCTGGCGGCTTACTTCTTCGGCAGCGAAGACGCCATGATCCGCCTGGACATGAGCGAATTCATGGAGCGCCATACCGTCAGCAAGCTGATCGGTTCGCCTCCTGGCTATGTCGGCTTCAACGAGGGCGGACAGCTGACGGAAGCCGTTCGCCGTCGTCCTTACACCGTGGTGCTGTTCGACGAGATTGAGAAGGCCCACCCCGATGTGTTCAACCTCCTGCTCCAACTGCTTGAGGATGGGCGGCTCACCGACTCCAAGGGTCGGACGGTCGACTTCAAGAACACCCTGATCATCATGACCTCGAACATCGGTTCGAAAGTGATCGAAAAAGGCGGTGGCGGTCTGGGCTTCGAGTTTGGCGGCGGCGACGTCGAGGAAACCCAGTACAACCGCATCCGCTCCCTCGTCAATGAAGAGCTCAAGCAGTACTTCCGCCCTGAGTTCCTCAACCGCCTCGACGAAATCATTGTCTTCCGTCAGCTCACCCGCGACGAAGTCAAGCTGATCGCCGAGATCATGTTGAGGGAGGTCTTCGCCCGCATGCAGGACAAAGGGATTGGCATGTCCGTCACCGAGGCCTTCAAGGAGCGTCTCGTCGAAGAGGGCTACAACCCCAGTTACGGAGCCAGGCCCTTGCGCCGTGCTGTGATGCGTCTGCTCGAGGATTCGCTGGCGGAGGAATTCCTCTCCGGCCGGATCAGCGATGGCGATGCTTGTCTGGTGGACGTCGATGACGACAAGCAGGTGGTGATCCGCAAGCAGTCGATCACCCCTCCTCTGCCGGAACTGGCCGGTGCCAGCGCCTGAGTCGACGCAACGCCGATCGGCCGACTTCTACATTTCGATGATCGGTAGTCGGCCATGACGGATTTCCTGCAGACCAACGCCATCGCTCCAGCCGTAGTGCTGCGCGGTGGCGGGGCTTGGTCCCAAGCCCTGCCCCGCGTCGTGGCCCTGGGCAGGCGTCCCTTCCTGCTGGGGCGCAGCGCTTCCACCTTCGGGCTGCGCCAGCAACTGCTGGTTGATCTGGAGCGGGCCGGGGCCCAACCGGCGGCCAGCCATGGGTGGCGTGACTGCTGCGAAGAGGACCTGGGGCCCCTGGCCCAGGAGGTCCGTGCAGCTGGCTGTGATGCCCTGATCGCCGCCGGCGGCGGCAAGGTTCTGGATGCGGGCAAGCTGCTGGCCCATCGCCTCGGCCTTCCCTGCATCACGGTGCCCACCAGTGCCGCCACCTGTGCGGGTTGGACGGCCCTGGCCAACCTTTACACCCCCGATGGGGCCTTCCTGGGCGATGTGGCCCTCGACCGTTGCCCCGATCTGCTCGTCTTCGACCACGACCTGGTGCGGCAGGCGCCGGCGCGCACCCTGGCCAGCGGAATCGCCGATGCGGTGGCCAAGTGGTACGAGGCCTCGGTGAGCAGTGGCTCCAGTGGCGATGGCCTGGTGCAGCAGGCCGTGCAGATGGCCCGTCTGCTGCGGGACCTGCTCTTGTTGGAGGGAGAAACGGCCCTGGCGGACCCCAGCAGTGAGTCCTGGGTGCGGGTGGCTGAGGGTTGCGGCCTCACGGCCGGACTGATCGGCGGCATCGGCGGCGCACGCTGCCGCACCGTGGCCGCCCATGCCGTTCACAACGGACTCACCCAGCTTGCCGCCACCCACGGCCATCTCCACGGCGAGAAGGTGGGATTCGGGGTGTTGGTGCAGTTGTGGCTGGAGGAGCAGTTGGCGGGCAACCGGCTGGCGGCCCAGGCTCGCCGCCAGTTGCTCCCCTTCTTCCGCCGGCTGGGGCTGCCCACCGATCTCGAGGCCCTGGGGCTCGGCGGGGCCACCCTTGAGGAACTGAGGCAGGTCTGCCGCTTCGCCTGTCGGGACGGTTCCGATCTGCACCACTTGCCCTTCGCGGTGGCCCCCGAAGACCTCCTGGCGGCCATGGTGGCTGCCACCGCCGACCGGCAGCAGGCGTGAGCGTCAGCCGCGTCAACCTGCCCACTGGCCGAGATCTGGTCACGGCCGCCGCCGCCAGCCTGCTCGACCCCCTGGGTCGCGCCCTGGCCGGCCATGTGCAGTGGTGGGAGCTGCCCGATCACCCGGAGCGCTGGCCGGTGGCGGTGCTGGGGGAGGGGCCGCCCCTGCTGCTGCTGCATGGTTTCGACAGTTCCTTCCTGGAGTTCCGCCGCCTGGTCCCCCTGCTGGCGGCAAGCCACCGGCTGCTGATCCCCGACCTGCATGGCTTCGGCTTCTGCCCCAGGCCCGCTGCGCGCGACTACACCCCCGAGGCTGTGCTGCGGCACCTGGACGCCCTTTTGGAGGCGTTCGATCGCCAGCAGCCTGCCGGTGGTCAACCGCTGGGCCTGATCGGTGCCTCGATGGGCGGCGCTGTGGCGGTGGCCCTGGCACGGCGCCACCCCGGGCGCTTCGAGCGGTTGCTGTTGCTGGCTCCGGCCGGACTCACCGGCCGCCCCATGCCCCTGCCGCCGCTGCTGGATGGGCTGGGGGTGCGCTTCCTGGCCCTGCCGTCGGTGCGCCGCGGCCTCTGCCGCAGCGCCTTTGCCGACCCCGATCGGGACGTGGGCCCGGCGGAGTTGGAGATCGCCTCGCTGCACCTGCGGACGCCGGGCTGGGCCGAGGCCCTGCGCCGTTTCGCCCGCAGCGGCGGCTTTGCCGGCTGCGGCGAGCCCCTGCCCCCCGAGCCCTTGGCGGTGCTCTGGGGCGCCGACGACCGGATCCTGCGCGCCCCGCAGAAGCGGGCCGCCCAGGCCCTGCTGGGGTCCCGCATCAGCGAACTGGCGGAGTGCGGCCACCTGCCCCACATCGACCAGCCCGAGCGGGTCGCCGCCGCCTGGCGGGCCGGGGGCTGACCATCCCGGCGTGGACCGGCCATCCTGGAGGCCCTGGCTCACCGCCTCGCTCCCCACCCCCATGACCACGACCTTGCCGCGCCCGGTGGCCGCCCTTCTGCTTGCCGTGGTGATCGGGTTGGCGGGGCTGGGCCTGCCGAGCCGTGTCCAGGCCTCGTTGCTGCACCTGGAGGGGCCCGTGCCCGAGGAGCTTGGGGTGCATGGCGGCTCGCTTTCTCCCTGTGCGGCGCCGGCCCACTGCGCACGGGTCGACTGGGCCCTCAGCGATCCGGCGGCGGCCTTGAGCGCGCTGGTGCCGGTTCTGGAAACCACCGAGGGGGTGCGGATCGTCGAGCGCGACGGACCCTATCTGCATGCCACCGCCACCAGCCGGCTGTTCGGCTTCGTCGACGACCTTGAACTGCAGGCCCTGCCCTCCGCCGGCGTGCTGCAGGCCCGCTCCAGCTCACGGCTGGGGGATTCGGACCTGGGCGTCAACGCCCGTCGGCTGGCGGCGCTGCGGCAGGAATTGCCTGACAGCTGAACTGTTCGATGCCCCCCCGGCGGTGCAGGAAACGGGGCTGCTGGGGGTCCTCCAGGCTCCACCACCAGAGCCCGTCGGTGTAGCTGGGGGGACCGGCATTGTTGGTGCGGGGCAGCTGCAGACGCAGATCGCGCCATGCGAGCAGCACCGTGGCACCTGGCACCGTGCCACCGGTGGTGTTGGGGATCCCGGGGGCGTCCACGGCGCCGTTATCGCTGGTGGCGAGGAGCAGGTCGCCGTCGCAGCGGTAAGCGACGGCCTCAGCCGCCGCCATTGACGGTCCCCCCAGGGCGAGACAAAGCAGCAGCACCAGGGCCAGCAGCCGACCCGCGAGGGCCTGGGCGCTGCGCAGGGCCCCCTCGATGCGGCCGAAGCCCGGCCCCTCGATGTAGTCGCCGCAGAAAGCCACCCGGCTGGCGGGGCAGACCATGGCGGCGGTGGGCAGGCCCGGGGCAACGGGGAAGGCG
Source organism: Cyanobium sp. Aljojuca 7A6 (assembly GCF_024346455.1). Lineage (GTDB taxonomy): Bacteria > Cyanobacteriota > Cyanobacteriia > PCC-6307 > Cyanobiaceae > Cyanobium. Next base: position 42,620 of record NZ_JAGQCY010000001.1, on the reverse strand, counting down.
GCCCCCCAGCGCATCAGCTGACGTTGGGCCACCCCCTCCAGGGCGTCGCCGCCGCAGGAACGATCCCCGAGCCAAGGGGCCAGGGCGCCGGCGACGGCCTCCTCCAGGGCGGCGATGTCGGCGGTGTCCTGTTCGGCCCCACCTCTGGCCGCTGGCCCTGAGGGGGCCCCATGGGCCACGACGGTGCAGCGGCCGTCCGCCAGGGGCTGCACCGACAGCCGGCGCAGCCCCCAGCGCCGCTGGGCTTGGCTGTCAAAACTGAGCAGCCGGAAGGGCAGGGCCAGCCATCGGGCCGCCGTCGTGGGGTCGATCGTCAGCATCAGGTTGGTGCGGGCCGCCACCTCCATCCTGGCGATGGCGGCGAGGGCGGCCGCCAGGGCTCCATCGCCCAGGCCCTCCGTCGCGTGCTGCAGCGGCAGCTGCGACCAGCCGAATCGCTCCATGGCACGTGGATGGGCCAGCAGGGTGCTCGAGAGCACCAGCCAGTCGGCCTCCCCCAGCAGCGCCCCGGTGGCATCGGCCAGGCGCCAGCCCCCTTCAGGGCGAACCTCCAGGTGGCGCACCAGGGTGCCGTAGCGGCTGGTCAACGTGTCCGGCGGCCCCTGGGCCAGGGCCAGGGTCAGCAAGCCGCGGCAGAGGCCGTCCATGCCCCGGCGGCCCCGATACAAAGAGCCCCGCAGCAGGGGATCGGCCTGGGCCGGCCCCAGCGTCCCGTCCTCGCCCAGCAGCACCGCCGCTGGCTCCTGCCAGGGCACGATCCAGCCCCCCGACCGCAGGGGCGCCACCAGCTCCGGCTCGGGGCCCTCAAGCAGGTTGAGCAGTGGCGCTCCGTGGTCGACACGCCAACCGGCATCGTGGCGCGAGCGGCGGGTGGCGGCCCGGCCGCCCGGCCCCCGACCTGCCTCCCACAGGACGATCGATCCCTCCCAGCCACCACGCCGAAGCCCGGCGGCCAGGGCACAACCGGCCACCCCGGCGCCGATCACCGCCAGCGACGGCGCGTTTCTGGGCTGCGCCCGACCAGACTCACCCGGGGATCCAGCCATGCCGTGATGACAATGACGCCTGAAGACAAGACAATCCTGGCCGCGTCCGCCCCCTGGCTGGGGGCCCTGCTCAACGTCGTGCCCGGCCTGGGAACCGGTTACATCTACCAGCGCCGCTGGCGGGCCTACTGGATCACCACGGCCCTGGCCACGGGCTGGTTCCTGCTGGGGGCCGTGCTGGGCGGCGCCGGCACCACGGCGGATCTGCAGGCCGCTGATCCCCGCAACCAGCTGGTCGGCCTGGGGGGATTGCTGCTGCTGGCGGCGCTCACGGCGGCGGAGGCCTTCCGCGAAGCCCGTGGGGTCCGGAAGGAATGAGAATCGGAGAATCCCTGTGCCCCCTGGTGGCGGATGAGCGACACCCCAGCCGGCGACCGCCCCCCTGAGACTCCGGAACCCGCCGCCGAGGCGGACTCCGGTGGCCCCGTGATGGCTCTTCTGGCCAAGGGTCTGGAACTGTGGCTGCGGCAGCAGTGCGAGGCCATCGAGAGGCTGGAGATCCGCCTGGAGGGTTCGGGGCTGCGGCTGCTGCGGGGGCGTCTGGATGGGGTGCGGCTGCGGGCCCGACGGGTCGTCTATCAGGCGATGGAGATCGAGGAGGTGGAACTGCGCTGCGATGGCATCCAGGTGCGCATGGGGTCCCTGGTGCGGAACCAGGCGGTGAGGCTTGAGCAGCCCTTCCGGATCCAGGGGTTGGTGAGCTTCAGCGGCGATGGCCTCAGCCGTTCCCTCAGCACCCCGGCCTGGCGCGGCCTCGGGGATGGCCTGGCCGACGACCTGCTGGGTCTGACACCCCTGGCGGGGCTGCGCATCCGGGAGGACCGGCTGGTGCTGCGGGCCTTCGCCAGCGGCGATCGCGAGCCGGTGGAGCGTGAGGTGGCGGTACGGGCCGACGGCGGCACTGTGGAGTTGCGCTGCGCGGAAGGGACCCCCCAGGCCCGGCTGCCGATGGATCCCAACATCCGCATCGATCGGGCCGAGCTCGGTGCCGGCCTGCTGCACCTGGAGGGCGAGGCCCGGGTCTCCCCCTGAGGGCCCCGGAGCTGGAGCCTCAGCCCCGCTGCAGCAGCGGCAGCACCAGGGTCACCAGGGAATAGACCACCGACGGCACGAACAGGTAGCTGTCGATCCGATCGAGGATGCCGCCATGGCCGGGGATCGCATCACCGGAGTCCTTGAGGCCCGCGTCCCGTTTCATCATCGATTCGGTCAGATCGCCCACCAGGGCGAACAGCGACACCACCGCCCCCAGCACCGCCCCGATCAGCCAGCCCCAGCGCCAGCCCAGCAGCACCCCGCCCACGCCCCCCACCAGGAGGGCGCACAGCACCCCACCCAGGGCCCCCTCGACCGTCTTGCCGGGGGAGATCGGTGAGAGAGCGTGGCGACCCAGGCGCCGCCCGATCACATAGGAGCCGATGTCGGTGGCCACGATCATCAGGCAGGCCAGCAAGGTGAGGGCCATGCCCGGGCTCCAGGGCCAGCCCAGTCCGTCGAGGGCGGGAGCCAGGGCGGGGTCGGTGAGATCCCGCAGCTTGATCCAGTGGCTGGGCAGGAAGCCCAGGTAAAACAGGCCGAACACCGAGGCGGCGATGTCGGCGATGGTGCCGGTGACCGGCTGGAGCAACAGCCAGCCGCAGATCACGGCCCCGGAAGCAGGCAGCACGGCCGCCGCCACGTCGCCCGCCATGCCCCCCCCCGGCCAGAGGTTGCCGGCGGCGACCTGGGTGGAGACCAGCAGCAGCTGCACCGCCACCAGGGTGGTCTTGGCGGCGGGTCGGATGCCCTTGAACTGGGCCATGCGGAAGAACTCCAGCAGGCCCAGATGCACGATCACCCCAACGGCGACGGTGAACCACCAGCCGCCCAGACCCACCACCACCAGCCCGAAGCCGCCGGCCAGCCAGCCGCTCAGCAGGCGGGAGAGGGAGGTGGCGGGGCGGGGGGCGGGAGGCAAGGGCTGGGACTCAACGCTCGGCGGCGATCACGAACAGCGGTTCGGCGGCGGCCAGCTTGGCCTGGCTGCCGCGGCGCTGCATGCGGTGCACGGTGGCCTGCACCACCTGCACATCGTGGGCCCCCAGCTGGGCGAGGGTGTCGGTGGCCTTCACCAGACCCTCCAGATTGACGGTGCTGATCACCAGCCGTCCGGAGGGCTGCAGGGCCCCCCAGACGGCCCGAAGCACGCCCTCCAGGGGCCGGCCCACCTCCAGCAGCACCCGGTCGGGGTTGGGGGGGAGCAGGGCCAGGCCATCCGGGGCCTCGCCGGCGTGGATGTGCAGGTTGTGGATGCCGAAGCGCTGTCGGTTGCGTTCCAGCAGGTCGATCGCCTCCGGATCCCGCTCCAGGGTGTGCACGGCGCCGGTGGGCATCAGCCGCGCGATCTCCAGGGCCAGGGCACCGGTTCCGCCGCCCACGTCCCAGACCAGTGAATCGGCGCGGGGGCGCAGATGGGCCAGCAGCATCACCCGCAGCTCCAGGGGCGTGGGGCTGAATCCCGGAGCGTCCTCGAAGGCGCTGTCAGGCAGCCCGGGGGTGACGAAATCCCAGTGGAAGGGGTTCGGCAACGGGCTCACGAACCGACCACAACGCTCACCGTATCAGCGATCTGACCGGGCCAGAGGAGCCGTTGACCCAGCAGCCATTGGGCCCGGGCCGGATCGATCCGCTCCCCGGGCACCAGCAGCGGAATCCCCGGTGGGTAGGGACAGATCGGTGCTGCCGCCACCCGGCCGGTGGCCCGCTCCAGGGGAACGGCCTCGGCCGGGCTCCGCCAGGCCAGGCCAATCGGCAACTCCGGAGCCGCCAGCAGTGGCAGGGGGGGAGGCGAGAAAGGCGCCAGCGGCTCCTTGCCGAGGGACCGGCGCAGCTCCTGCAGCCGCCGCGGCAGGCGCCGCTCCAGGGCCCGGGGCGGGTTCAGCCCCAGGCAGAAGGTGAGGCTGCCAGGTTCCGGAAGTTCCGCGATCACACCCCGCGTCAGCAGCCAGGCGTCGGCCTCAAGCCCGTTGATTCCCAGCGGGGCCGTCGCCAGCACCAGGCGCAGGGGATCCCCGTTGGCGACCAGCGGCAGGCCGAGGGCTTCCAAGCGCCGGCTGAGGCGGGCGGCCCTGGCTTCGGCCCGGCGTCGCTGGCGAGCGCCGGCGTCGCTGGCGGCATGCTCCAGGGCCGCGGCGGTCGAGGCCAGCAGCAGGGCGCTGGGGCTGGAGGTCTGCAGCCACAGCAGGGCCCGCTCGATGGCCTCAGGGGCCACGTGGTCACCTTGGGCCAGCAGGGCGGCGCTCTGGGCCAGGCCTGTGCCGCTCTTCTGCACGGAGAGCACGACCAGATCGGCGCCGGCGGCCAGGGCCTCGCCGCCGCCGTGGGCCTGGTCCACCAGCACCGGCAGGCCCGCCCGGTGGGCCAGGTCCACCAGGGCCGGCAGGTCGGCCACCAGCCCCTGGTAGGTGGGATCCACCAGCACCAGGGCCGCCACGGGCGCGCCTCGCAGGGCGGCGGCTGCCGCCAGCACCTGCTCCAGCCGCTGGGGCTCGGGCGGCCGCCACAGACCGGTGAGCGGATCGCATGGCAGGTCGTACAGGAGTGGCTCGATGTCGCCCAGCACGCAGCCGTGCAGCAGGCTGCGATGCAGGTTGCGGGGCAGCAGCACCCGGGTCCCCGGTGGGCAGAGGGTGAGCAGGGCGGCCTGCAGCAACCCCGAGGCCCCGTTCACTCCAAACCAGCAGCGCTGCGCCCCCAGCAGAGCCGCCGCGCGCCGCTGGGCTTCGGCCACCGTTCCCTCCGGTTCGAGGGGCCCGCCGAAGCCGGGCAGTTCCGGCAGATCCCAGCTCCCCGGCGGCTGGCGCAGGAGCTGGCGCAGGCCGGGGGCCAGGGCCCGGCCCCGGCCGTGGGCCGGCAGGTGCAGGGCCAGCGGCGCTGACCGCCAGAAGGGGCCCATGGACCAGGGAACACAGTTCCTAGAGTCTGGCCATCGTTGCGGCAGAACACTGGCTGAGGTCGTCACCCCCCCCCCGACCTACGACCCCAACGGTGATTTGCGCTGGCTGCTGCTGCGGCCGTGGGTTCTGGTCAGCCGGGTGATTGTGGTGATCTGGCGGCTGGCGGGGCTGGCCCTGCGGCTGGCGGTTCAGTCGAGCAGCACCGATGCCCGGGTGCAGCAGCGGCTGGCCCGCGCCATCCTCGAGACCCTCAATGACCTCGGGCCCTGCTTCATCAAGGTGGGGCAGGCCCTCTCCACCCGCCCCGACCTGGTGCGGCGCGACTGGCTGGAGGAACTGGCCCGGCTCCAGGACGATCTGCCCCCCTTCTCCCACGCGATCGCCCTGGCGCTGATCGAGGAGGAACTGGGGGCCCCCGCCCACCAGCTCTACGAGGAGTTCCCCGATTACCCGATGGCGGCGGCCAGCCTGGGGCAGGTGTACCGAGCGCGCCTGGCCGAGGGCCACTGGGTGGCCGTGAAGGTTCAGCGTCCCGATCTCCCCTTCGTGCTGCGCCGCGACCTGGTCATCATCCGTTCGCTGGCGGTGCTGGCGGCCCCGTTCCTGCCCCTCAATCTGGGCTTCGGTCTTGGGGCGATCATCGATGAGTTCGGCTCCACGCTGTTCGAGGAGATCGACTACCGACGTGAGGCGGACAACGCCGAACGCTTCGCCACCCTGTTCCAGGACCATCCCGAGGTGACCGTTCCGGCGGTGGTGCGCCCCCTCAGCAGCCGCCGGGTGCTGACGACCAGCTGGATCAACGGAACCAAGCTGCAGAGCCGCCGCGAACTGGAGGCCCACCACCTGGATCCGGCGGCCCTGATTCGCACCGGGGTGATCGCCGGGCTGCAGCAGTTGCTCGAGTTCGGCTACTTCCACGCCGATCCCCATCCGGGCAATCTGTTCGCTTTGCCTGGCAGGACCAACGGTCTGGGCCATGTCGCCTATGTCGACTTCGGCATGATGGATTCGCTCAGCGATTCCGACCGGCTCACCCTCACCGGGGCGGTGGTGCATCTGATCAACCGGGATTTCGAGGCCCTGGCCCGCGACTTCGTGGTGCTCGGTTTCCTCAATCCCAGCACTCCCCTGGGGCCGATCGTGCCGGCCCTCGAGGAAGTGCTCGGTGGTGCCCTGGGCGAGAACGTGGGCAGCTTCAATTTCAAGGCGATCACCGATCGCTTTTCGGAGTTGATGTATGACTACCCCTTCCGGGTGCCGGCCCGCTTCGCCCTGATCATCCGGGCGGTGGTGAGCCAGGAAGGCCTGGCGATGCGTCTCGACCCTGACTTCCGCATCATCCGTGTGGCCTATCCCTACGTGGCGCGGCGCCTGCTGGCGGGAGACACCGCCGAGATGCGCGAGAAGCTGCTGGAGGTGATCTTCGACCGGGACGGGCGCCTGCGGGTGGAGCGGCTGGAGAACCTTTTGGACGTGGTGGAGAACGGCACCACCGCCACCGACCTGCTGCCGGTGGCGCGTGACGGCCTGCGACTGCTGCTGGGCAAGGAGGGAACCAGCCTGCGTCAACGGTTGCTGCTCAGCCTGGTGAGCCACGACCGCCTGCACACCGACGATCTCCAGGCCCTGCTGGGGCTGATGGGCCGCACCTTCTCCGCCCGCAAGCTGGCCACGGGCTTGCTGGCCCGCTTGAATCCACTCGCTGCCTGACAACCCGTCGGCCCCTTGACCGAGGCTCTGCTGCTGATCGTCCTGCTGCTGCTGGTGGCCGGGTGGATTCTGCAGACCCTGTCCCTGGAGCGGCGTCTCAGACGCCTTGAGCGGCACACCGTTTCACTCAGCCAGCGCTTCTTCGCCCTGTCGCTGTGGAGCGAGGCCCTGGAGAAGCGCCTGGCGGGAGAACCCTGGCCCGGTCAGGCACGGATCGCCCCAGCGGAGAAGCCTGCCGCGTTGACGTCGGCGGCCTTGGAGCCGGCGGCGATGCTGCCCGCGCCTGCGCCCGTGGCTCCGCTGCGGTCGGCCCAGGGCGCCGCCGGGCCCTGGAAGCGGATCGAGCGGCTGCTGGTGGAGAACTGGAGCGGCCTGCTCGGCGTGCTCGTGGTGGTGGCCGGAGTCACCTTCATGACGATCAATGCAGGCTTGCGGCTGGAGGCCCGGGAGCGCTTTCTGGTCATCCTGCTGGCGGGCGGGCTCCTGGCCCTGCCGTCGCTGCTCTGGGGCCGGCGGGAGCGCTGGCGCGACCTCACCGATGGCCTGCGCAGCGGTGGCGGTGCCCTGGTCCTGTTTGCCTGCGCCGCCGCCGGTGGGCTGCCCCAGCTCGGTCTGCAGTGGGTGGAGGACCCGGCGGCGGTTCTCGCCCTGCTGGCCATGGGTGTGGCGGTCAACCTCGGCCTGGCCGCCACCGCACGCACCGCCACGATCGCGTCGCTGCACGTGGCCGTGAGCTTGGTGCCCCTGGCGATCGCTCCCCAGGGCGGCCCTGCCCTGACGATCGCCACGGTCATCGCCCTGGTGGGCGGCGAGCTGCCCCTGCGGCACCGCTGGCCGTGGCACCGGCTGGTGGTGAGCTGGGTTTATGGCTTGTTTCAGCTCGCCTGGTTTCTGGCCAACGCCCCGGCGCTGGCTGTCTCCAGCCTCCTGACGAGCGGCGCCGCCCTGGCGGCGTTGCTGGTGTTCGGCCTGGGCCTGCTGCGGCTGCACCGGCCGGGCGCGGCGCCAGCCCGGTTTCAGGCCCTGCCTGCGGCCCTGCTGCTGAGTCTCTGGGGCGGCCTCGGCCTCGGCCTGCTGCTCTATCCCCGTGAGGCAGCCGCCAGGGCCACGGCCCTGGCGCTCAGCGCCGCGGCGGCGTTGCTGCTCGGGCGGGGTGCCCGGTGCCGTGGTCCACGCTGGCTGGCCCTGGGCGATGCGCTGGTTGGGCAGACCCTGGTGCTGGTCGCCCTGCTGAGCCTGGCGCCATTGATCGCCGATGGGCCGCTGCTGGCCGGCGTTGTGCTGCTGGAGTGCCTGCTGTTCCTGGGCCTGGCGGTGCGGGAGGGCTCCGAGCCCCTGCGCCGTGTCGGTTGGTGGCTCAGCGCAGCGGCCGGCCTGCTGCTGGCGATCACGGCCCTGGTGGCTGCGCTGGTGAACCGTGACCCGGTGGCCCAGCTGCAGGCCGGCGCCGTGCTCACCGGCGGAGCCGCCCTGCTGGCCGGCATGCAGGTGCTGCTGCAACGCCGCGGCGTGCCGCTACCCCTGCCACCTCTGCTGGGCTGGCTGGCCGGCGGCCTGATCGCTGTGGGGCCAGCGCTGGTGGTACCGCAGGACTGGCGTTCTCCGCTGAGCCTGGTGGTGATGGGGGCCTTCCTGGTGGCGGCACGGCGCTGGCACCCCCCCGGCCTGCTGCTGGGCATCAGCGTGGCCATTGGGGCGGCCCACGCCTTTGGCTGGCTGGCGCTGCTGGCCCAGGCCCCCTGGCCGCCGGTCGCCCTGCTCGGACGCCTGCTGCCCCTGGGGCTGCTGGCGCTGCTCTTGGCGCTGTGGGGTGGCCGCCGCCGCCTGCAAGGCCTCGGCCTCGGCCTGCTGGGCTTCGATGTGGGTCTGGGCGCCCTGTGGCTCCTGGAGCCGATCTCACCGCTGTTGCCAGGGGTGGCCTGGCTGCTGCTGTCCGCCGGGGTCCTGGCCACCACCCACCGACTGCGGGGGGCGGCGGTGCGGGTGGCTCTGCGGCTCTCTCTGATCTACCTGGCCGGTTTCGGCGTCGCCTATCTGCTGGTGATCGGGCCCAGCCAGGAGCTGGTGACGCTCGGGGCCCTGCAGTTGCGGGGTCGCTGGCTGGTCGAGCTCCTGGCCATCGCCGTTTGTCTGCACGGCTGGTTCTTCCGGGCGGGGGCGGACCTGGCCCGGCTGCGGACCTGGCAGCTGGTTCAGCCCTGTTTCCTTGAGGGCGCCCTGCTGGGTGTGGGCCTGACGCTGCAGGGGGAAATGAGCGCCCCCTGGCGACCCGTCGCCTGGTCCCTGCTGGCGTTGGTACTGGTCTCCCCGGCGCTGGTGCGGCTGTTCGCCATCCGGCTGCAGGTGTATGGCGTGATCGTCTACTGGCTGTCGGTGCTGGCGCTGGTGTACAGCCTCGGTGGGGGCCTTTCGCCCATCCCCATGGGCAGCCGAGCTGCCCAGGCTGCCGGGGTGGTGGCGATCGCGCTGCAGACGGCCTTCGTCGTGGCCTCCCACCGTTGGCTCGATCTGGAACGGCTGGCCCAGCCCGGAGGATGGCCAGTTCTGGTCTGGATCGGAGCGCGGGTGGCGCAGCGCCGCAACCGCTGGCTGTACTACCCCCTGTTTGTCGCCGTGGCCCTCGTGCTGGCCAGCGGCTACGACCGCGCCCTGCTGACGCTCCTGTGGACCGGCGAAGCCTTCGCCATCTACCTGCTGGGGGTGGTGCTGCGCGAGCCCCAGTTCCGACTGGTGGCCCTGGTGGGGCTGGGGGCTTGCCTGCTGCGCCTGCTGGCCATCGACATGGCCCAGGCGGACCTGGGTCTGCGGGGTCTGGTATTCATCGGCGTGGGCCTGCTGCTGCTGGCCCTGAATGCCATCGTCCACCGCTTGCGCAGCCGATTCAGCTGAGGAGGCGGCCTCGGCGCCTAGGGTCGGGCCCGATCGCTTCCTGACTCCCTGCCGTGACCCAGCTGCTGGCCGCCCTCGCGAATGCTCCGGTGACCCTGCAGCAGGCTGGGCTGGACCAGGCCAGCGGCGATTTCGGCGATCTGGATGCCCTGGAGATCCTGCTGGAATACGCCCCGCTCACTTACCCGCCCTACATGCTGGCCGGCATTGGCCTGGCCATGGCCGTGCTGTGTGGCCTCACCTTCGCCAAGATGATCCAGAACCGGCTCGAGGGCTGGAAGCAGGACCGGCTGGCCCTGTTGCCGATCTCCAACCTGGAAACGACCTTGCCCTACGGGGGCCTGGTGATCGGCGTGACCCTCTTCATCGGTGCCAGCCTGCAGGTGTTCGGCTTCGGCGCCGGCACCGCCCTGCTGGTGGCCTTCGTGCTGTCCCTGCTGACCGGTGGTGCCCTGTGGGTTCAGCTGGAGCGTCTGATGGCCCAGGTGCAGGACGGCACCTTCAGTGCTGTCGACTTTGACAACTTCGACCAGTTCTTCTGAGGGCTCAGGCCTGCTGGGCAGCCAGTACGGTTAGCCGCCGCCCTCCTGCCGGCAAGGTCTTGTAACGTTCTGAAACATTGAAAGCAGGACATGCCGACCTCCCTCTCGCTTAACCGGCAGTTCTCGATCGCCGTCCACTCCCGCGCCATCGACAGCTGCGACGACATCGAGGAACTCCGCAAGGTCGCCAAGACCCTCCTCTCCGCCTGGCAGCACCAGGCCGAATTCAGCGAGCACTACGGCGCCCAGCTGCTCGGCATCCGCAAGTAGCCCAGGGCTCTTGGCGAGAGTCAGGGTGCGTCTTCTGGGTGGGCGTCTTGGGATCCCCCAGCGCCCCTTCTCTGCCACAGCTTCAAGCCCAGTCCGCCCCACAGCAGGCTCCAGAGCACGAAGGTGATCAGGGTTCCCACCTGTCCCCCTTCCAGGCTGTAGACCGCCGCCTTGATCAGGCCGGCATCGATCAGCGAACCGCCAACGCCCCAGCCGAGGATCCAGAGCGCCACCAGGGCGATGGCCGACCCTTGTCCCTTCATGGTTCGCCTTTAGCAACGGCCCCAGCCTGCCAGTCCAACCAGGCTGTACGCTTCTAGTGATTCAAAGATTTCTCTTCGGCGAGTGACAACGTCCTGCAAGGGCTATCGACGAATCCGTTCATAATTGTTTCTCTGTTCATGACGATTTACGTTGGAAATCTCTCCTTCGATGCGGAGGTGGAGGATCTCAACCATCTGTTTGCGCAGTATGGAGAGTTGCGTAACTGCAGCTTGCCCGTCGACCGGGAAACCGGCCGCAAGCGCGGCTTCGCCTTTGTTGAAATGGCCAATGAGGCCGATGAAACCAAGGCCATCGACGACCTTCAGGATGTCGAGTGGATGGGGCGGATGATCCGGGTCAACAAGGCCCAGCCCCGCACCGGTGGCGGCGGCGGCGGCGCCGGTGGTGGCCGTCCCCGCTACTGAAGCCAAGCCGCCCCTGGCACGAACAAGGCCCCCGGAAACGGGGGCTTTTTGGCGAGCCGTGGTGGCTCAGGCCACCAGGTAGGCCTCGAGGGAGCGGGAGTGGTGCCGAATACCTTCGAGGGCACGCCGCTCCAGATTGCGGGTCTTGTCACGGCTCATCCCCAGCGTGCGGGCAATGCCGGTCAGGCTCATCGGCTCTTCGCCGTCGATGCCGTAGCGCATCTTCAGCACCCTGCCCTGCAGCTCCGGCAGCTGCTCCAGCAGGGCCCGCAGGTCGCCCTTGAGGCACTCGCCATCCACCAGGTCGGCCGGCAGCAGGTCGTCCCCGGCCAGCAGGTCCAGCAGCTCGGTGTCCTCCCCGTCACCCACCTTCGTCTCCAGGCTCACCGGCTGGCGGGCGCGGCAGAGCAGGTCTTTCACCTCCTCTTCGGGGAGTTCCACCGCCACCGCCAGCTCGCTCAGGGTGGGGGTGCGGCCCAATTCCTGGCTCAGCTCCCGCTGGCCCTTCTTGAGCTTGTTGAGTGTTTCGGTGATGTGGATCGGCAGCCGGATCGTGCGGCTCTTCTCGGCGATGGCCCGGGTGATGCCCTGGCGGATCCACCAGTAGGCATAGGTGGAGAACTTGTAGCCGCGGGTGGGGTCGAACTTCTCGACACCCCGCACCAGGCCGATCGTGCCCTCCTGGATCAGATCCAGCAGCTCCATGTTCCGCTTGGTGTATTTCTTGGCGACGCTCACCACCAGGCGCAGGTTGGCGGCCACCATCCGCTCCTTGGCGCGGCGGCCGGCGTGCAGGCGCTTGCGCAGCATCGCCGGGGTGAGGCCCGCCTCGGCGGCGAGCAGTTCGGGGCTGGGCTCCTCGCCGCCGGAGCGCAGGCTGAGTTCCTCGCGCAGGTCTTCAAGGGCCATCAGCTCCTGCACCTGGCGGCCCAGGGTGATCTCCTGCTCATGGCTCAGCAGGGGCACCCGCCCGATGTCCCGCAGATAGGAGCGTAAGGAATCGCCGGTGGGGACCAGCAGGGACGCGGAAGCAGCCGTGACGGTGATCGAAGGCATCGTCCCTTGTTACGAAACCATTTGGTTTCGTAAATCTACCATCACTTTGCGGACTCGCTCCGACCTGGAGCGGTCCGCAGAATGGGGTCATGGCTGCCGACCGTCTGCAGAAACTCGTGGCTGCCGCAGGGCTCTGCTCCCGCCGGGAAGCGGAGACGTGGCTCCGCGACGGCCGGGTGCGGGTCAACGGTGACCTGGCCCAGTTGGGCGACCGCGCCGATCCCACCTGCGACCGCATCAGCGTCGACGGCCAGCCCCTGGAGCTGCCTCGCACCATCCTGACCCTGCTGCTCAACAAGCCGCCCGGGGTGCTAAGCACCTGCCACGACCCCCACGGCCGCCCCACCGTGCTCGACCTGCTGCCGCCGGAGCGGCGTCGCGGCCTGCATCCGGTGGGTCGGCTCGATGCCGACAGCCGTGGTGCCCTGCTGCTCAGCAACGACGGCGACCTCACCCTGCGCCTCACCCATCCCCGCTACGGCCATCGCAAGACATATCAGGTCTGGGTGGAGGGATGGCCGCGGGCGGCCACCCTGGAGCGCTGGCGGGCCGGCGTACCCCTGGATGGCCTGCCCAGCCAGCCGGTGGAGCTGCATCGTCTGCGCCACCATCGCGGCGCCACCCTGCTGGAGCTGGTGCTGCGGGAGGGTCGCAACCGCCAGATCCGGCGCACGGCGGCGATCCTCGGCCACCCGGTCCTGGATCTGAGGCGGGTCGCCGTCGGCCCGGTGCAGCTGGGCGATCTGGCGGAAGGATCCTGGCGTGAGGTCGAACCGGGAGAATGGGGCCCCCTGGCCGTCGCTCCCTGAGCCCCCCTCCCTTGCCCAAGCCGGCCCCGTCCCTGTTTCAGCGTCTGCGCGAGCGCCTGCCGGGGCAGCGCCGCCGCATGGGGACGGTGGTGGAGGAGCGACGCCAGGATCCCCTGCTGCTCGCCGGCCAGCAGCTGCGCGAGGCCCGGGAGAGCCGCGGCCTCGGCCTGCGCCAGCTGGCCCTCGACACCCGCATCAGCACCGCCGTGCTGGAGGCCCTGGAGCGGGGCTGGCGGGACCGGCTGCCGGAAGCGGCCTACCTGCGCACCATGCTCCCTCTGCTGGAGCACCACCTGGAGCTGCCCGGGGGGTGTCTCGATGGGGTGCTGCCGCCGGAGCAGGAGCGGCGCAACGGGCGGCGGCGGGACACGGTGCTGCTGCGTTTCACCCCCGGCTCGATCGATGTCTTCACCACCTGGCAGGGCACCGTGCTCTACGCGGTGCTCTGCGCTGCGCTCCTCTATGGCCTCAACCTGCAACAGCGCCAGCTGGCCGCCCAGGGCCTGCATGCCCTGCAGCCCATCCCGCCCCTGAGTGCGGCCCAGACCGACCAGGCGAATCTGGAGGATGCCGATCGGGTCATCCTGGAGGCCTACCCCGACCTGCGCCCCCTGGGCAAGGCCGCCGCCGGCCAGGGGCTGCAGCGGCTGCGCCGAGAAACCAGCCAGAACCGACCCGATCTGGCCCTCGGCCTGCTGCGCCTCGAGCTGGCCAAGCCCACCCGGGTCTCGCTGCGCAGTGATCGGGGCGTGGAAACCCAGCTGCCGGCGGTGCAGGGCAGCCTCAGCCTGCCAGTGTTGCCTCCCTTCAGTCTGCGGTTGGAGCCGGCCCCGGCGGCCGGATCCGTGCGCTGGAACGGCCAGCCCCTGGCGCCCGCCACCCCTGCCGCCCAGAGCCCCGACCCCTCCAGCGGCCAGGGCCAGGCGCAGTTCCTCTATCCGCCCCCGGCCGCCGCCGCCTCCCGTCCCCGGCCGTAGCGGGCCGCCATGGCGCCGAAGCCCTGCAGGGGCCCCGCCATCGCCGCCACGGGCTGGGACAGCCGCCAGCTCCAGTTGCCTTCAGTCGTACCGGGGGTGTTGAAGCGGGCCTCGTCGCCGAGCTCCAGCAGGTCCTGCAGCGGTACCACGGCCAGCTCGGCCGGGGAGGCCAGGGCCACCTCCAGCAGCTGCCAGCTCGGCGCCCGCACCTCACCTCCCACCACCGCCGCGACCCGTCCCCTGGCGTCGTCGTCGAGATCCCGCCACCAACCGAGGCTGGTGGCGTTGTCGTGGGTGCCGGTGTACACCACCCAGCGGCTGCCCTTGTAGTTCGCCGGCAGGTAGGCATTGTCGTCGTTGCCGTCGAAGGCGAACTGGAGGATCTTCATCCCCGGCAGGGCGAAGCGATCGCGTAGGGCCTCCACCGCCGGGGTGATGACGCCAAGGTCTTCGGCGATCAGTGGCAGCCGCCCACCGGCGAGCAGTCGGCCCTGGCGGCGGCAGCGCCACCACAGGCGGCGCAGCAGGGCCCGGCCGGGGGAGGGGCGCCAGGTGCCGTGCTCGGCGGTGATATCCCGCCCCGGGACGCTCCAGTAGGCCTCCAAGGCCCGGAAGTGATCCAGCCGCAGCAGATCCATCAGTTCCAGCTGGCGCTGCAGCCGTTTCAGCCACCAGCGAAAGCCGCCCAGGCGATGCACCCACCAGCGGTACACCGGGGTGCCCCACAGCTGGCCGGTGGCGGCGAAGTAATCGGGCGGCACGCCGCTCTGCTCCACCAGCCCCCCATCGGCGCGCAAGGAGAAGAGGCGCCGATGGCTCCAGACATCGGCACTGTCGTGGGCCACATAGAAGGGCAGATCCCCCACCAGCCGCACCCCCTGGGCATGGGCCCGGTCCTGCAGGCGGCCCCACTGGCACTGGAGCTGCCACTGCAGCAGGGCCTCCTCCAGCAGAGCCTGGCTCTGGGCGCCGGCGAGCGCACGGAGCGCCTGGGGCTGGCGCCGCGCCAGGGGTTCGGGCCACTCCCACCAGGGCTGTCCCCCCTGCAGGCGGCGGATCACCATGAAGCGGCAGTGGTCGACCAGCCAGAAGCGCTGGCGCGCCTCCCAGCGATCGAAGGCCGCCAGGCGCTCCGGCGACTGCCCGGCCCAGCCCCGGGCCAGGGCGGCGGCAATGGCGGCCGCCCGCTCCCCGGCACAGGCCGGATCGAGGCGATCGTCAGGCCCGGCGGGCAGGGCGTCCCGGTCGGCGGGGGTGATCAGGCCCTCGGCGACAAGCCCGTCGGCATCGATCAGCCAGGGGTTCAGGGCCGAGCCGCTGGGGGAGCTGTAGGGGGAGCCGGTGCCATCGGTGGGAGATAGCGGCAGAAGTTGCCATACCCCCACCCCCTCGGCGGCCAGCAGGTCGATCCAGTCGCGGGCGGCGGCACCGAAGCTGCCGCAGGCCCCGGTTCCCGGCAGGGCCGTGGGATGGAGCAGCACGCCGCAGGCCCGGGGGTCGCCGCTCACGGTTTCGGCAGGCGATAGCGGTCCACGATCCGGCGGGCGAAGGCGGGGATGTGGGCCTCCACCTTCTCCGGGTGGTGGCGCTGCAGCCAGAGGGCGTTGCGCGTGAAGTGGGAATCGATCGAGAAGCGGCCGTACTCGAGGCCCTTGGGCCCGAAGCGCTGCACGAACACCCCCACCAGTTCGGCGAGCCACATGGGCAGCTTCAGGGCCTTCTCGTAGGCGTCGATGCCCTGTTGCACCGCCTGGCGGCGGTCGCCGGAGCTGGTCACCGGCGCCAGGTCGAGCTCCGGTTCGACCAGATCCAGCAGCTCCTGGCCGAGGGCGTTGCGCACGGTGATCCACTGGCGCCCGAAGCCGGCCCCCATGTAGCCCACCACCAGATCGGCGCCGGCATTGGTGTAGTCGAAACAGCTCAGGCAGCTCGGCGCGAACACGTCCTTGAGGGCGGGGGTGTCGAGGCCGAAGAAGGGCACCGTTTCTTCCTGGCCGTCGCTGTGGCGGAAGTGGATGCGAAAGTCCTGCATGAACTCGTAGTGCACCACCGTGTCGGGGGAGCGGCTGGCGCTCTCCAGGAAGGTCTGCAGCCCCTGGCGGCTGACGTTGTCGACGCAGGGCAGCCCCAGCACGTAAAGCTTCTGCAGGGGCAGGGTGGCCTGCACGGCCCGCAGGGCTTGGATCTGGCAGCCCACCCCGATGGCCAGCAGCCGTTCGATGCCGCTGCCCGGCAGCTGCTCCAGCACCTCCAGGTTGGGGGAGAGGGTGGGCTTGTTCACCCGCGCCGCCAGCACCTCCTCCGGGGTGCGGGCCAGCACGGGCACCGGCGTGAAGCGGTCGTCCGGGCTCTGCTGCACGCACAGCACCGCATCCACCAGGCCCGTCTCCAGGGCCCGCACGCCGAGGCGGCTGACGATGCCCGTCCACTGGGCCCCCTCGATCGGCTGGCGCAGGCGTGCGGTGACCATGCGCTGGTGCACGCCGAAATAGAGCTCATCGTCGTCGTCGAGGCGGCGGCTGCGGCCGTGGGCCTGCTCCTCCATCGCCTCGAAGCGCTGCTCAAGGAAGGCGCAGGCCCGGCGGACGTAGGCCACCCAGCGGCTGTCGCAGAGGCCGCAGTCGCTGCAGAGATCCTTGGCCGGTTTGGGGCTGCCCTTGGCCAGGGGTCGGGCTCGATCGTGCGGCGCCAGGGACGACGGCGCCGGTGAAGGAACGGTGGACAAGCGGTGGTGGGCGCAGTGGCTCGACGCTCAAGCTATCCGTCGTTGCGCTTCGATGCCGCCGGCCCCTGATAGCGCCAGGACCGAAGGGGGGGCGGCGCCTGCGTCAGAGTGCCCTCCAGCACCTCTCCGTTTCGGCCCCGATGCCCGCCCGCCGGAAGCCCCGCCGCCCCGCCGAAACCCCGGCACCCGGAACCGGAACCTCCACGGCGACGTCCACGGTGGCGGCCCCGGCCCCGAAGCGGCCCCTGCTGAGCGGGCGGATGCTGAAGAGCCTCGGCATCACCGCCGCCGGCGCCGTGGTGGGGATGGCCACCCTGGGACTGCTCTGGCCGATGCCGGACCGGGCCCTGGCCCCCACGCCCGAGGTCGGCCCGGCCAGCCTGGCGGCCAAGCCGGCGCGGGCCATCACCCTGCTGGTGATCGGCAGCGATGCCGAGCGGATCGGCGCGCCGCGCAATGGCGCCGCCCCCGCCGGCCCGGCCAACGCCGATGCCCTGCTGCTGGTGCGCATCAATCCCGAGGGACCCCTGCAGGTGCTCAACTTGCCCACCGAAGTGGCGGTGAACCTGCCCGGCCAGAAGGGCCCGAAACGGCTCGGTGAGGCGTTCCGCCTCGGGGGCGTGGCGCTCACCGCCGATGCGGTGCGGGAGCTGGTGGGGCTGCAGCCCCCCAGTCCCGACCGCTACCTGGTGCTCTCGAGGGGGGCGCTGAGGGATCTGGTCAACGGCCTGGGGGGGCTGGAACTGAGCCCGCCCCGGCGGATGAGCTACACCGACAAGACCCAGAAGCTGACCATCGACCTGGAGGCCGGCCTGCAGCAGCTGGGCGGCGCCAAGGTGGAGCAGCTGGTGCGCTTCCGCGACCCATGGCTCGGCGACACCGGCCGGCGCAGCAACCAGCAGCTGGTGGCCAGCAGCCTGCGGGAGCGGATGGTGCAGCCCGAACGGCTCGCCAAGCTGCCCTTTCTGGTGAGCCAGCTGCAGCCGAAGGTGGAGACCAACCTCTCGCCGAGCGAGGCCCTCAGCCTGCTGGCGGCCGGGCTGGATGGCAGCCAGCCGGTGCAGTTCGCCAGCCTGCCGCTGAAGCCCGCCGAGGAGAAGCACAAGGGACTGCGCCAGCTGGATCCCGCCGTCACGCCACCGCTGTGGAAGGAGCCGGCGGCCCCATAGCGCTCCGGGCTGTGTCCGGGATGATGGCCGTCAGCTGCTGGGCTCCATGGCCATCACCCCCGAACTGATGCTGCCCAGCAGCTTTCAGCATTACCTGCTGGGATTGTTCGCTGTCGCCAACAACTTCCCTGCCATCGGGCCGTTTCTCACCCTGAGCCAGGGGGTGCCGGCCGTTCAGGTGCGGCGGGTGATTCGCATCACCACCTTCTCCAGCCTGCTGATCATGCTGGGCGCCTACGTCCTGGGCACGGCGGTGCTGAAGTTCTTCGGCATCAGCGTGAGTGCTTTCCAGATCGCTGGCGGCCTGCTGCTGGGCTTCAGCGGCCTGAGCATGCTCAATGCCAGCGATCCGGGCGATTCACACGAGAAGAATTTCGATGTGTCGCACATGGATGTGGGGCAGATGACATCATCAGCGATCGTGCCGATCTCCCTGCCCCTCACCACCGGCGCCGGAACGATGTCGACGATCACGGTGTACGCCAGCAGTGCCCATAGTCTCAGCAATCACATCGCCCTATTCGCAGCGATCTTGGCGATGACGACCCTGATCGGCCTGATGTTCACCTTCGCCACCCGCCTCACCCAGATGCTGGGCCACGTGGGCATGACGGTGCTGATCAAGGTGATGGGCCTGTTCACCCTGGCGATCGGGGTTCAGTTCATTGCCACCGGCGCCAGCACCATCCTTGGCCAGATCACGCTGCGGGTTTGAAGGTGGGGGCAGGAGGCATCACCTGAAGGTGGTTCTCGGCGCCCATGGCGCGGGGCTGGAACGTTGTATCGCCTTGTTGTCCCCCGCCAACCCCAACGCCTCACCCTTGCCAGCCTTGGGGCTGCCGCCGGCTTGCCGTGATCCCTCCCCAGAAGCAGATGACCGGCATGCTCGGCCATCCTGTGGCTGAGAACCCGATCGATCGGATGTTCGATGCGGTGTATGCCCACCACGGGCTGTGCTGGCAGTTCTGGAAGAACGACATCGCCAGCGCGGCGGATCTTGCCCTGGCGGTGCGGGCCCTGGTGCCCCTGGGCTACCGCGGCATGGCGATCACTGTGCCCTACAAGGTGGCGGTGATGCCGCTGCTGGATGCCGTCGATGACGACGTGCGTGCCATCGGTGCCGCCAACTACCTCACGATCGAGGCGGGACGCCTCATCGGCCACAACAACGACGGCAAAGGGGTGGTGAAGGCGATCGAGAAGCTGGCGCCCCTGGCCGGGAAGCGGGTGGCGATGCTCGGGGCGGGCGGTGCCGGTCGGGCGATGGCGGTGGAGATGGCCTGGGCCGGTGCGGCCCACCTCACCCTCATCACCCGGCGCCAGGAGCAGGGCCAGGAGGTGGCGGGCACGGTCACCCGCGCCGCCGGTGTGCCGGCGGTGTGGCAGGCGTGGCAGGGGGAGGTGCTGGTGCCGGCGGGCACCACCCTGCTGATGAACGCCACCCACCTGGGCTGCGCGCCGGAGCCGGAGCCGGTGCCCATCCGCTGGGACACGGTGGATCCGGCCTGCGTGGTGGTGGATGTGATCACCAACCCCCGCATCACCCCGTTCCTGGCCACGGCGCGCAGCCGCGGCTGCCCAGTGGTGGATGGCGTGGAAATGTTGGTGCAGCTGGCCATGCAGATCTTTGAGCAGTGGACCGGCGTGACCCCCGAGGAAGCGGTGTTCCAGCGCGCCGTGGCCGAGGCCCTCGGGGAGTGAGCCGGGCTAGGCGTGCCATGCCTGGGGCCTAGGCCGCCTGCAGCACCCGCCAGCGGCTGCGCAGCACCTGTTGCAGCGCCGCCATCGCGGCCTCCCCCTCGCCGCTCGCCTCGCCAGCATCAGGCAGCCAACCCAGCCAGGGCAGGCCATCGCGGCGGCGCTTCAGGGGCTGCCAGTCGCCGCCCATCTGCACCAGGCCGGCCAGGGGCACTCGCCATTGCGCCAGCAGGGCGGCGCCGGCCGCCGGCAATCCCGTGGCCATCTGCTCCCCCCGCATCACCAGGAGACAGGGTTGGCGCCAGGCGCCGAGGGCCTCGGCCCAGCTACCACCCCGCGCCAGCGGCAGGCCCGGATCCAGGGGCAGGGCGGCCAGCCATGGGCCCGTGGCTTCGTTCGTCAGGGCCGCCAGGCTGGCATCGGGATCCTTGGCCCTGGCCAGCTGCCGCAGGGCCATGGCTTCGGCAGCAGCCAGCCGCGCCGCCAGGGGCGCCAGACCCTCGAGCTCACGGCGCAACCCCAACCCCACCAGCAGCAGGCCGCCGTGGCGCTTCGTTTCGGTCCCTGAAACCGACATGGTTGTTTGCACTGTCCGGGCCGGCACGCTTCTACCATCGTGCTGCGAAGCATCGCCGCCTGCGCCCTTGTCCACTTTCTCAACCGCTGAACGGGTGGAGCAGAGCGGGCAGCCGCCCCTCACCAGCCACGACCCTCGCCGGTTGCGGTTGTTCTGCGGCAACGCCAATCCCGACCTGGCGCGGGAAATCGGCGCCTACCTCGGCGTGCCCGACGGCCCGAGGGTGATCAAGCGCTTCGCCGATGGCGAGCTCTACATTCAGATCCAGGAGTCGATCCGCGGTTGCGACGTCTTCCTGATCCAGCCCACCTGTGCTCCGGTGAACGATCACCTGATGGAGCTCTTGATCATGGTGGATGCCTGCCGGCGGGCCTCGGCGCGCCAGATCACGGCCGTCATCCCCTACTACGGCTATGCCCGGGCCGACCGCAAGACGGCGGGACGGGAATCGATCACGGCCAAGCTGGTCGCCAACCTGCTGGTCAAGTCCGGGGTCGAGCGGGTGCTGGCCATGGACCTGCACTCCTCCCAGATCCAGGGCTACTTCGACATCCCCTGCGACCACATCTACGGCTCGCCGGTCCTGGTCGACTACCTCGCCACCAGGGATCTGGGTGAGGTGGTGGTGGTCTCCCCCGACGTCGGCGGTGTGGCCCGGGCCCGGGCCTTCGCCAAGCAGATGAAGGATGCCCCCCTGGCCATCATCGACAAGCGCCGCTCCGGCCACAACGTGGCCGAAAGCCTCACCGTCATCGGTGATGTGGTCGGCAAGACCGCGATCCTGATCGACGACATGATCGACACTGGCGGCACCATTTTCCAGGGCGCCCAGTTGCTGCGGGCGCGGGGGGCGGCCCGGGTGCTGGCCTGCGCCACCCACGCCGTGTTCTCCCCTCCCGCCTTTGAGCGGCTCTCCACCCCGGGCCTGTTCGAGGAGGTGGTGGTGACCAACAGCATCCCCCTGCCCCCCGATCTGCACTTTCCCCAGCTGCGGGTGCTCTCGATCGCCAACATGCTGGGGGAAACGATCTGGCGGATCCACCAGGAGAGCTCGGTCAGCTCGATGTTCCGCTGAGCGGCACCGCCATGACCGCTCCCGAACCACCCGTCCAGCGGGTGCCGCTCAAGCGCTTCGCCCATCTCAAGCGCCATCTGCCGGTGCCGCTCACCGTGCTCGTCACGGCCCTGCTGGCCCTGACGGTGGGAGCTCCCCGGCCGGCCGGCGCCCAGGGCCGCCTGCCAGGAGGCTTTGAGCGACGGGTGGGGGTCTGGCTCACCAACAGCCCCAGCCCCCTCTATTACGACGCCAACCGCATCGAGGCCGCCGTGGGCCAGCTCGATGCCGCCGGCTTCAACACCCTTTACCCCAACGTCTGGAGCCGGGGGGCCACTTTCCACCGCAGTCGCTGGGCACCGCTGGAGCCGGCCCTGGCCCGCTCCAACCCCGGCCTCGACCCCATCTGCCGCTTCACCAAGGCGGCCCACCGCCGTGGCATGCAGGTGATCCCCTGGTTCGAGTACGGCCTGATGGAGCCGGCCGATGCCGAGGTTGTGCAGCGGAACCCCGAGTGGGTGCTGCGCCGCGCCGATGGCAGTGCGCTTTACGCCATGCACGGCGCCAACCTCAAGACCTCCCCGCTCAAGGACCTGCGGGTGTGGCTGAATCCGGCCCATCCGGGGGTGCGGGCCCGCTTCATCGGTCTGATCAGCGAGATCGTCCAGCGCTGCGGCGTCGACGGCATCCAGCTCGACGACCACTTCGCCTGGCCGGTGGAGCTGGGCTACGACCGCTACACCCGCGCCCTCTACCTGGCGGACACCGGCCGGGAGCCGCCCGCCAACTTCAACGATCGCTACTGGATGAAATGGCGCCGCCAGCGGCTCACCGCCCTGCTGCGGGAACTGCGCAGCACCATGCAGACCGTGGGCGGCCCGCGCCGCACGGTGATCAGCCTGTCGCCCGGCCCCTTTCGTTTCGCCTACAACCACTGGCTGCAGGACTGGGAGCTCTGGGCCCTGGGCGAACTGGTCGACGACCTGATCGTGCAGAACTACGCCTATTCGGTCAAGGGATTCGCCCGCGACCTCGACCAGCCGGCCCTGGTCAAGGCCCGTCGCTGGGGCATGCCCGTGGAGATCGGCATCCTCTCCGGCTTCGGCGGCCGCACCCCCGATATGACCATCCTCGAGCAGAAGGTTCGCCTTTCCGCCGCCCGGGGTCATGGGGTGATCTTCTTCTACTGGGAGGGGCTCTGGGGGCAGTATGCGGGGCCCGAGGGCGCGGCTTTCCGCCAGGCCGCTTTCCGCCGCCTCAACAAGGAGGTGTTCGGAACCGGGAGCGGTGCAGCCCCAAGGATCCAGCCTCCGCCACGCCCCTAGGTGCTCTGCACCGGTCCGCCCAGGCACTGCCCCACCACTTCCCTGGTGTTGGTGGAGAGCTCCGCTGCCGCCAGCTGTTCGAGAGCTTCCTGCATCCGCTCCCGCCTTCCGGCGCCGTAGCTCTGCCAGCGGCTGAACACCTTGGCCATGCGTGAGGCCGTGATCGGATTGCGGCGATCGAGAGCGGCGATCTTGTCGGCCATGAAGCGGTAGCCGCTGCCATCGGTGGCATGGAACACCGGCGGATTGCCCGCCAGTCCCCCCAGCACCGCCCGCACCGAATTGGGTGCCGCCGGATCGAAGCGGGGGTGGTCGAGCAGCCGCTGCACCCGCTCCAGGCCATCGGCGAACGGGGCGGCGGCCTCCAGGGCGAACCAGGAATCGAGGATCACCGGCTTGTGCTCCCAGCGGGCATAGAAGGCCTCCATCGCCTGCTGGCGGGCCGCGATCGGGTGATCCTGCAGCGCCCGCAGGCCTGCCCGGGCCAGGGTCATCGACGGGCCATCCACCGCGGCCCGTGCCGCGGCGATCACCGCAGCGTCGCCGGCGGCCACGCGCCAGCTCCAGATCGAAGCTGTCAGCATCCGGTCGCCCACCCCCTCCGGCCAGGCCAGGGACCATTGGGCGCTGCAGCGCTGCAGCGCCCGCTGCAGCGGTTCGGCCAGGGCCTCCCCGAAGCGGCAACGCAGGGCCTGCAGGGCTGCGAACAGGGCCGGAGGGTCGGGCTGTGGCGCGGCATCCTCCAGTTCGGCCAGCCCCGGCAGGGCCAGGAGCACGCTGCGGCTGGCCTCCGACAGGGAGGGATCGGCCAGGATCCGCTCGAAGGCGGCGATCAGCGCCTCTTCCAGGACCGCGTCGACCCGGCCGGCGGCCCGGCGCAGCACGGCCCGGCGCAGCAGCAGCTGGCCGGCGTCCCAGCGGGAGAAGGGGTCGCTGTCGGCGGCCAGCAGGTGCACCAGCTCGCTGGAGGGCCGCCCCAGCTCCACCTTCACCGGTGCCGAGAACTGGCGCAGCAGGGACAGGGCCGGCGGCGGTGCCTGGGCCGGCAGTCCCTCAAAGCGAAAGCACTGCTCCTCCTGATCGATCAGCAGCAGGCGGGTGCCCGCCCCCCAGCGCCGTGGCAGCAGAGGAGCGGCGCCGTGGTCGGGGTCTTCGGCCACCAGCCGCATCGGCAGGGGCTGGCCGGCCTGGCTCACCAGTCCCACGGCCAGCGGGATCACCAGGGGCTGCTTCTGGGGTTGGCCGGGGGTGGAGGGGGTCGCCTGGCGCACGTACAGCTCCAGGATTCCGGCCGCCTTGTTCCAGCGGCGCCGGACGTGCAGCACCGGCGTGCCCGCCTGGTGGTACCAGCGGCGGAACTGGACGAAATCGAAGGGTGGCAGGCGGCAGCTGTCGTCCACTTCGCCGGCCGCGTCCTGCATCGCCTGAACAAAGTCCTCGCAGGTGGCAGCGGTGCCGTCGTGGCGCTCCACATACAGCGCCATGCCCCGCTGGAAGGTTTCCTCCCCCAGCAGGGTGTGCAGCACCCGGATCACCTCCGAGCCCTTTTCGTAGATCGTAGTGGTATAGAAATTGTCGATCGCCTGGTACTGATCCGGTTGCACCGGGTGGGCCGTCGGCCCCGCATCTTCCCGGAACTGGGTGTTACGCAGCATCGCCACGTTCTCGATCCGGTTCAGGGCATGGCCATGCAGATCGGCCGAGAAGCTCTGATCCCGGAAGACGGTGAGCCCCTCCTTCAGGGACAGCTGGAACCAATCGCGGCAGGTGATGCGGTTGCCCGTCCAGTTATGGAAATATTCATGGGCGATCACACTTTCGATGCGCTCCAGCTCAGCATCGGTGGCCGTGGCGGCGTCGGCGAGCACCAGCTTGGAGTTGAAGATGTTGAGGCTCTTGTTCTCCATCGCGCCCATGTTGAAGTGGCGCACCGCGACGATGTTGTACTCGTCGAGGTCGTAGGTCAGGCCGTAGACGCGCTCGTCCCATGCCATCGCCCGCTTCAGCGACGCCATGGCGTGGGCGGTGAAGGGGGCATCGCCCGGCTCCACGTGCAGGCGCAGCTGCACGGTGCGGCCGTCGGCGGTGACGAACGTGTCGCGCACCTCCTCCAGCCGGCCCGCCACCAGGGCGAACAGGTAGGAGGGCTTGGGGAAGGGGTCGTCCCAGACGGCGTAGTGGCGCGCGGCCCCGTCGGGTCCGGGCGGCAGGTCCCCGCTCTCGACGCCGTTGCCGTTGGAGAGCAGCACCGGGCAGCTGTCCCGGTCAGCCTCGATCCGCACCCGGAAGCGGCTGAGCAGGTCGGGGCGATCCGGGTGGTAGGTGATGCGGCGGAACCCCTCCGCCTCGCACTGGGTGGTGACCATCCCCCCACTGACGTAGAGCCCTTCGAGGCTGGTGTTGGCCCGCGGATCGAGCCACACCTCGCTGGTGATCACGAAGGGCCGCTGGGGCGGCTGCAGCAGCAGCAGGCGGTCGTGCTCCAGCTGGATGGCCTCGGCGGGCAGGGGTAGGCCATCGAGGTGCAGGGAGCGAAGCTCCAGATCCACACCCCTCAACTCCAGCGGTGCAATGGCTCCTTGCGGCGCTTCGGCGCCAGGCCCGGGGAGGAACGCCAGTCGCGCCTCCACCAGGGCGTGGTCGTCGAACAGGCGCACCGTCAGATCGGTGCGCTCGAGACGGTAGGGAGCGGGCCGGTAGTCGGCGAGGTGCACGACAGCCATCAGAGACTCACTTGGGGGCTGGCTTGGCGGCGCCCTGCTGCTTGATGGCGTCCTGAACCTTCTTCATCACGTCGGCCGGGACCTCCTTGGGGCAGATCTCGGCCGCTCCAAGCACAGCCGAGTTGATGGCACCGCGGCGCAACTCCTCGATGGAGAGGGCTTTGGTGCCCACCTGTTGGATTTCGCCCTTGTGCTGGCCGAGAATCAGCTGGGCGATGGTTTCTCCGGCAATGCCCACCGATTTCTCGAAGTCGATACCGGCGGCGCGGGAGATGCAGACGTTGACGGCGCCGATGCGGGTGTAGAGACCCATCTCAGCGGCGGTGGCGGGTGCGGCGTGGGCTGCCACGGGAGCCAGCAGCAACGGCATGGCCAGCAGGGGTGCTGCCAGCAGCGGCCGGGTGCGGCGAAGCAGGAGAGACAAAGGGGTAGGAATCCGTGAACCTCCATCGTGATGCATCGCAGCGGCTGCCACACCCGCCACAGAGACCGCTCCGCGAGGCGGCCCTGGCGCCGTGGCCAAGGCGCTGACAGCGATTAACCGATCGGCTCTCCCGCTGGCTCCAGCCGGATCTCGTGGTGGAGCTCCACCAGTTCGAGGCTGCCGTGGCGCCAGGTATGGATCGAGCGGGAGCGGTAGTTGTCCCCATCCACCAGGCGGATCTGCTCCAGCACCTCCCAATCGTCGTAGTGGGACTGGAACGCCATGGTGTGTTCATCGATCTGGCGGATCTGGCTGACGGTGGGGGCCCCCGCCAGATAGCCGCAGCTGCGCCGCAACTGGTGGCCGCACAGCCAGGCCTCCATGGTGCCCTCGGGTCTGTAGTCGGGTTTGCTCTCAAAGAAGGGCTGATGCCCCTCCGCCCACCAGGTGAACCGGTAGCCCTCATCCCCGTCCACCAATTCGCTGTGGACCTCGATGCGCAGGTTCATGTCGACGCGCAGCACCGCGTCGTCCTCGGTGAAGAAGTAGGTGCGGCGCGAGCGCCACAGGCCCAGGTTGCGGGCAAACCAGCGCCGCACGCTGGTGTCGAGGCGGATACGGCTCTGCACGGGCCCCCCGCTGGCAAGGCCCGGCTGTCTTGGTGTGGTCATAGCTGGCCCACCCCGGCACAGACAGTCGTTGCCTGAAGTCCTAGCGAGGTTCACGGGGTTGTGCCCAGAACCCCATAAGGTTGGGTGCATTGCCGCATGCCTGCCGTTGCCGGTCTTGGGGGAGTCCGAGTTCCCGATGTCGGCGGTGCCGGTCGCCACCGCTGAGGCCAGCGCGGCCGGCGGTGAGCCCCAGAAACCGCTGAAGTTGCTCCTGGTGGCCGCCCACCACCACATGGCATCGGCCGACCTTCGTGCCTTGCTGGGTTTCCTCAACTCCGAGGAGTGCACCTGCAAGGTGTCGCTTCAGGTGGCCGATCCCGCCGACCATCCCGAGCTGCTCGAACTGCACCGGCTGGTGGCTACCCCGGCCCTGATCAAGCTCGACCCCCTGCCGAAGCAGGTCTTCGCGGGCAACACCCTGGCAGTGCAGCTGCGCACCTGGCTACCCCGCTGGCAGCAGATGGAGGTGGTCACCAGCCTGGGGCTCAGCCTGAGGCCGGCGGAGATCGACGGCAGCCGCAGCCAGCGGGAGGTGCAGCTTGAGGACCAGCTGCTGGTGCTGCGACAGGAGAACGAAACCCTGATCGAGCGGCTCGGGGTCCAGGAACGCTTGCTGCGCATGGTGGCCCATGAGCTGCGCACCCCTCTCACCGCCGCCAAGCTGGCCCTGCAGAGCCACGCCCTGGGCCAGATCGACGAGAGCCGCTTCCGCGACGTGCTCAACCGCAGGCTCGACGACATTGAGGCCCTCTCCAGGGACCTGCTGGAGGTGGGCACCACCCGCTGGGAGGCCATGTTCAATCCCCAGCGCCTCGACCTGAGCCAGGTGGCGGCCGAAGCGATCCTGGAGTTGGAGAAGCTCTGGCTGGGTCGGGGGTTGCAGCTGGTCACCGACATCCCCTCCGACCTGCCCGATGTCCATGCCGACCAGCGGCGCATGCGCCAGGTGCTGCTCAATCTGTTGGAGAACGCCCTGAAGTTCACCCCCGATGGCGGCAAGGTGAGCCTCAGCCTCATGCACCGCACCAGCCAGTGGGTGCAGGTGAGCATTTGCGACAGCGGCCCGGGCATTCCCCGCCAGGAGCAGCACCGCATCTTCCAGGACCGGGTGCGTCTGCCCCAGACCTCCGGCACCACCTCCGGCTTTGGCGTTGGGCTCTCCGTGTGCCGCCGCATCGCCGAGGTGCATGGGGGCCGCATCTGGGTGGTATCCGAACCCGGTGAGGGCGCCTGCTTCAACTTCACGGTGCCGGTCTGGACCGGCCAGAGCTCCCCAGAGCCGGTGCGCGCTGCCAGCGAACCGTCCGCCGCCACTGGCCTTCCTTGACGAAGGGTCCCTCTGGCCCGTAGCGTCCATCACATCAGATCGGCCGCAAGCCGGCTGTGGCCTCGCCCCCATCGTCTAGAGGCCTAGGACACCTCCCTTTCACGGAGGCGACAGGGGTTCGAATCCCCTTGGGGGTATGCATCGGTTCCGGGTCCGAGGCGGTGATGCTTTGGACCGCGGGGTCATCCGTTTCCCGATGGGCAGCCAATCACGTTGGCGGCTAAGCCTTCATGCCCAACTCTCGGCCTTGTGCCGCGAAGGATTTCAGCCCGCTTCGAAGCGCCGCTGGGCTTCCCGCTGCACGCCACGGAGATTGCTGGCCAGGTCCTCCTTGAGACGCTGCTCGATCAGACCGATCGGCATGCCCGGTTTGCCCTGCACCGTGAGGTCGTAGAGGAGCCAGGTGCTGGTGTCGTCGACACCCACCTGCCAGAGGCCCTGGAAGCAGCGGAAATCGCCCTCCAGCATGCGGAAGGCGAGGCAGCCCTGGTCAGGCTCTTCATTGAGCTCCAGCTGCACGCGGGCACTGAAGCGCAGGCCGCAGAACTGCTGGGTGCCCACCTGCTCCAGGGCCACCTGGTTGCCGCGACGCCAGAGCTGGCGGGAACTGGCCAGGTTGGGGATGAACTGATCGAGGTGGTCGTAGTCGGTGAGGACCGACCAGATCCACTCGGGAGCAAGGTTGAGGCGCAGCTGCACCGCCAGACGACGGGTGCCCTGGGGCAATCGTTCCATCTCCTGCTGGATCGTGTCGAGGGCACAACAGGCCTCTCTGGCGACCATGGCCTCGGGGGACGGGAGGGTCACGGGGCTGGGAAACAACGCCAGAAGCTGTGCCAAGACGGATCGGAGCTCGCTCGGGGCTTGGGGGAAGGAGGCAGCGGACGGCACCGGCAAGGGTGCGTCGAAACACAAACTAGCCCGTGTTTCCGCTTTCCGGTCAAAGAAGGCACACCGATGGGTCTGAGGCGTGTTCTCTATGATCGGGCCGATTTTCGGCACCGTCGTCCGTATGCGCGTTTCCACCGGCAAGGCCACCCAGTCCGACGGCCGCATGTTCACGGTTGTCGTTGAAGGCTTCGGCGTCGGTCTGCAGCGGCGGGCGGAACGACGTCTCACCGTGCCGTTCGGCCAACTGCAGCGACTGATGCAGACCATTGCCCTTCAGGGTGGTCAGATCCGAGCCATCAACGCCGAGGAGCTCCCGGCCGGGTCCGCGACCCAGGCTCCCTCCACCGACGCCGGCTCCGAAGCCCCGGCCGCCTCTACCACCCCCGCCAGGAAAGCCCCCGTGAGCCACGCCGACGTCCCGGTCAACCTCTACAAGCCCAAGGACCCCTTCATCGGCACGGTCATCGGCAACTACAGCCTCCTGACGGAGGGAGCCATCGGCCGTGTGAACCACATCACCTTCGACCTCTCCGAAGGCAACCTGCACTACGTCGAAGGCCAGAGCATCGGCATCATTCCCGATGGCGAGGACGCCAACGGCAAGCCCCACAAGCTGCGCCTCTATTCCATTGCCAGCACCCGCCATGGCGACAACTGCGAGGGCGGCACGGTCTCCCTCTGCGTCCGCCAGCTCCAGTACGAGAAGGACGGCAGCATCATCAACGGCGTCTGCTCCACTTTCCTGTGCGACATCGAACCGGGGGCCAAGGTGAAGATCACCGGCCCGGTGGGCAAGGAGATGCTTCTTCCCGCCGATGAGGAGGCCAACGTGATCATGCTGGCCACCGGCACGGGCATCGCCCCGATGCGGGCCTACCTGCGCCGCATGTTCGAACCGACCGAGCGCGCCAAGAACCCCGACTACCAGTTCCGTGGCAAGGCCTGGCTGATCATGGGCGTGCCCAAGACCCCCAACCTGCTCTACGAAGACGACCTGCAGCGCTACCTGGCCGAGTTCCCGGAGAACTTCCGCTACACCAAGGCGATCAGCCGCGAGGAGCAGAACCCCAGTGGCGGGCGCATGTACATCCAGGACCGGGTCACCGAGCATGCCGATGAGATCTTCTCCCTGATCGAAGATCCCAAGACGCACGTCTACATGTGCGGTCTGCGCGGCATGGAGCCCGGCATCGACGAGGCCATGACCGCCGCCGCCGCCGCCAAGGACCTCAACTGGAGCGAGCTGCGGCCCCAGCTCAAGAAGGCTGACCGCTGGCACGTGGAGACCTACTGACCCCAGCGGCCAACCAGACTCCCCAACCGCTTCAAGGCCCGCTTCCAGCGGGCCTTTTTCATGGCCGACGATCCGAGAATGCACACACCGGCAGGCTCCCTGCGGCGGCGATGCAGCGGGATGCCGGAGCAGCCGTTAAACCAGGGTGACCGGACGCCCTCCCCATGACCGCCATCCTCACCAATCCCCTGCGGGTGGGTCTGCGCCAGGAGCGGGTGATCTCGCCCCAGTGCATCGTCATCTTCGGGGCCAGCGGCGATCTCACCCACCGCAAGCTGATCCCGGCCCTGTTCGAGCTGTTCCGCCAGCGCCGCTTGCCGAGCGAATTCGCCGTGCTCGGCTGCGCCCGGCGACCCTGGAGCGACGAGGAGTTTCGCGACAAGATGGGCGCCGCGCTGGCGGAGGAAATCGCCGCCCATCGCAGCGCCTGGGAGCAGTTCGCCCAGGGTCTTTTCTACGAGCCGGTGGATCTGCAGCAGCCCGAGCACCTGGTGCGCCTCGGCCAGCGGCTGGAGGGCATCGACCGGTTGCGGGCCACCCGCGGCAACCGCACCTTCTACCTCTCGGTGTCGCCCGAGTTCTACGGCAGCGGCTGCCGTGCCCTGGCCGGGGCGGGCCTGCTGGCCGATCCCGAGCGCAGCCGGGTGGTGATCGAGAAACCCTTCGGCCGTGATTACGCCAGCGCCCAGGCCCTCAACAAGGTGGTGCAGGCCTGCGCCAAGGAAAGCCAGGTGTTCCGCATCGACCATTACCTGGGCAAGGAAACGGTCCAGAACATCCTGGTGTTGCGCTTCGCCAACACGATCTTCGAGCCGATCTGGAACCGCAACTACATCTCCAGCGTCCAGATCACGGCGGCCGAAACCGTAGGGGTGGAGGAACGGGCCGGCTACTACGAATCCTCCGGCGCCCTGCGGGACATGGTGCAGAACCACCTCACCCAGATCCTGGCCCTGACGGCGATGGAAGCCCCCGGCCGCTTCGATCCGGAGGCGATCCGCAACGAGAAGGCCAAGGTGCTGCAGTCGGCCCGCCTGGCCAATGAGGAGGAGGCCTGGAAGTGCTGTGTGCGCGGCCAGTACGCCGCCGGCGGCAGCCTGGCCAAGCCCCTGCCCGGCTACCGCCAGGAGCCCGGGGTGAACCCCAACAGCACCACCGAGACCTACGTGGCCATGAAGGTGGCCATCAACAACTGGCGCTGGCAGGGGGTCCCCTTCTATCTGCGCACTGGCAAGCGTCTGCCGAAGCGCCTCAGCGAAGTGGTGCTCACCTTCCGCGAGGCCCCGGTGCATCTCTTCGACGCCGCCGGTGGCGCCCCCACCCCCAACCAGCTGATCCTGCGCATCCAGCCCGATGAGGGCGCCGAGTTCAAGTTCGAGGTCAAGGCGCCGGGTTCGGGGATGCGCAGCCGGCCCGTCGACATGGCCTTCAGCTACGACGAATCCTTCGGGGAACCTTCCGATGAGGGCTACGTCCGGCTGCTCGCCGACGCCATGCTGGGAGACCCCACCCTGTTCACCCGCAGCGACGAAGTGGAAGCGGCCTGGCGGCTCTACACCCCGCTGCTGGCCCTGATCGAGGAATCCCCCTGGCAGCTACCGGTTCACCCCTATGAAGCCCGCACCTGGGGTCCGGCCGCCGCCGACGGCCTCCTGGCCGAGGACGGCCTGAGCTGGCGCCGCCCCTGACGAACGGCCCCAGGCCCCCACGTCCGATCCATTTCCGCCGACCAGCGATCTCCGACCCTTCCGCGCCCCCATGGCTCCCCAGCTCACCCTCCAGGCTCCCCTCGATCTGCCGCCCGAGGAGGTCCATCCCTATCTTCAACGCCTCTGGACCCATGATCTGGAGGGATCCATCGGGGCTTCCACCTTCACCCTGGTGGTGTGGGAGCCGTCCTGGCTGGAGCAGCAGATGGTGCGTATCGGCCGGGTGGATGGCCCGATCACAGGTCTGCTGCGCCAGGAGCTTCTCGAGGCGGCCCGGCTGGCCCTGCCGGACACCGACCTGCCCCTGAGCACGGCCCCGATGGATCCCCGGCTGGCCTGGGCCATCGGCCAGAAGGATGGCGACCACAAGAGCCAGGACCTGCGTGGCCAGTTCGTGGAAAGCGCCATCAGTGCCCACATGCCACGGCGGCTGATCACCCTGGCCCCCACCCTCGACCCCGGCCATCCCCTCGAGACCCTCGTGGCCGCCTACTGCCCGTTGCCGGAGGAGGGCGGTGCTGGCGCCGCCTGCGGGGATGTGGTGGTGCTGCGCGGCGGCATGGGAGCGCTGCAGCAGAGCCTCGACCTGTTCCAGACCCTCATCGATGACACCCTGCCCTGCTGGGTGTGGTGGAACAGCAGCCTGGATGAACCCTCCGAGATGCTGGAGGCCCTGGCGCCGGTGCCGCGGCGGCTGGTGATCGACAGTTCCCTCGGGGAGCCGCGCCGCTGCCTCGACCTGATGCTGGCCCGGATCAGCTCCGGCCAGGCTGTCAACGATCTCAACTGGCTGCGGCTGCGCACCTGGCGCGAGTCCCTGGCCATGGTGT
The DNA here is from genome assembly GCF_024346455.1 of Cyanobium sp. Aljojuca 7A6. Classification (GTDB taxonomy): domain Bacteria; phylum Cyanobacteriota; class Cyanobacteriia; order PCC-6307; family Cyanobiaceae; genus Cyanobium. The sequence continues at coordinate 10,277 of NZ_JAGQCY010000001.1, read as the reverse complement.
TCGACCCCCCGTCCCGTCGGGATGCCCTCGGCCATGTGGTGCAGCTCGACATCGACGTGGAGGGGGACCACCCGGTCAAGGGCCTGCTGCTGGCGGCCTGGGTCGCCGATCGCCTGGGTTGGCACCTGGTGAGCAGCTATCTGGTGGAGGTCGATGGGCCCGGCTCGGGAATCACCGCAGAGTTCGAGCGCACCGACGGGGTGGCGGTCCAGTTCACCCTGATGCCCGTGCCCATGGGGGTGCCCAAGACCCACCCAGGCGCCATCGTCGGCATGCGGCTGATCTGCGAACCGGTGAGCAGGCCACCCCTGTGCGTGATCCTCTGCTCGGAGTCGGGGGGCTGCATGCGTCTGGAGTCGGGGGGCATGGCGAGCATGGAACTGGCCGAGGGGGTGGTGCCCCTGCCCGAGGAGAGCGAGGAGATGGAAATGGCCCGCCTGCTGTCCGGCGGCCACGATTCCACCTCTCCGCTGCTGGCGGCGGCCGTGCCCCTGGCGGCCACCCTGCTGCCAGGCTGAAGCGCTCTCCCATCCGGCGGCGCGTCATCGCCGTCCCGATCCGATCGCATGAGCTGCCTGATCGCCGCCCCCTGCAGCGGCAGCGGCAAGACCCTGCTGAGCCTCACCCTGGCGGCCGTGGCCCGGGCGCGGGGGGAGAGCCTCCAGCCCTTCAAGGTGGGGCCCGACTACCTCGACCCCCAGTTGCTGGGGGCCGTGGCGGGCCGCCCCTGCCGCAACCTCGATACCCTGCTCTGCGGCGAGGAGTGGGTGCGGCGCAGCTACCGCTGGCATGGCGGCCGGGCCGAGCGGGTGCTGGTGGAGGGGGTCATGGGTCTGTTCGATGGCCGTGGCTCCGGCAGTGAGGGCAGCTCCGCCGCCGTGGCGGATCTGCTGGGGCTGCCGGTGGTGCTGGTGGTGGAGGCTTCGCGTCAGGCCGGCAGCCTGGCGGCCCTGGTGCGCGGTTTCCGTGACCACGGCCCCCCTCGGGTGGCCCTGGCCGGGGTGGTGCTCAACCGGGTCGGCAGCGACCGGCACCACCGCCTGCTCGCCGAAGCCCTCGAGGCCATCGAAGTTCCCCTGCTGGGGGTGCTGCCCAGCCATCCCAGCCTGGAACTGCCCTCCCGCCACCTGGGCCTGCTCACCCCGGGCGAACTGGGCGACCTGGGCGAGCGCCAGCGGATCTGGGCCCGGCTGGCCGAAGAGCACCTCGATCTGTCCCGTCTCTGGCCCCTGCTGGCGCCGCCGGCCGGCCGGCCGGAACAGCTGGATCCGATTCGCTGGTGCCTGGAACAGACTCCGCCGGCGCCGCCCACCGCCTCCGGCCCGCTGCCTGTGGCGATCGCCACCGATGCGGCCTTCCACTTCCGTTACCCCGAAGCCCAGGAGCTGCTCGCGGCCTGCGGCCTGCGGCCAGTGCCCTGGAGTCCCCTGGCCGACGAGCCCCTGCCGGAGAACTGCCGCGCGCTGTTGCTACCCGGGGGCTATCCCGAGCTGCATGCCGCCCAGCTGGCGACCAGCCGCCGCAGCCTGGGATCCCTCAGCGCCGCGGCTCGTGCCGGTCTGCCGATCGTGGCCGAATGCGGTGGCTTGCTGCTGCTGGGCCGGGAGCTGGAGGATGCCGACGGGATTGCTCACCCCATGGCCGGACTGCTCCCTTTCAGCGCCCGCCGGGGAGTGCTCAGCCTCGGCTACCGCCAGGCCCTGCCGGGTGCCGATGGGCTGCTGGTGCGCCGCGGTGAAGCTCTCTGCGGCCATGAGTTCCACCGCTGGCAGCTGTTGCCCCAACCGCCCATCGGTGATGAGTTGTCAGGCGGGGAGGGACTGTGGCAACTTGATGGCTGGGGAACACCAGCAAGGAGCGAAGGATGGACCGCCCCGAACGTTCACGCCAGCTGGCTGCACCTCCACTGGGCTGGATGCCCGGCGATTCCCTCGAGACTGGCGAGAGCCGCCGCCAGCGCCGTGCCGCTGCCGATGAACGCCGTTTCGTTCAGCCCGCTCTCCGGGTGACTGCCACCCCCCAGGAACGCTGGCGCATGAACGTGCGGGGGCTGGTGCAGGGGGTGGGCTACCGGGTGGGCTGTCGCCAGAAGGCCATTGATCTTGGCCTCAGTGGCTGGGTGCGCAACCGCTCCGACGGTTCGGTGGAACTGGAGGCGGAGGGGCTTCCCGATCGGCTGGTGGAACTGCGGCTCTGGTGCGAGAAGGGGCCCCAGGGCGCCCATGTCAGCGGGGTCACCAGCGCCCAGGTGGCGGTGGCTGGCACCGACTGGTTCGAGATCCGCACCTGAACGCCCGGGCCGCCCGAAGTCGCTGAACGCTCAGAGTTCCGCGTCCAGATCGTCCAGCATCCGCCGCAAGGCGTAGGGCTCGTCCTGCAGAGGATCCAGCACGCCCAGCTCCCGCCGCCAGTCGGCCAGGGGCCGATCCCAGCCCTCTTCCCAGCGCTGCACGCAGAAGGGGGCGCTCGCCAGACCGATGGCCATGCCGCGGGCGATCGCCTGGCTCACCAGGGCGTAGCGCTCGGGTTGGAAGCGGAAACTGCCGAAGGCTGCGGCGGTGTTGAGGATGACGAAGGCGGGGAAACCGATCTGCACGGCCGTGATCGCCAGCACCCCGTTCTCCCCTTCACCGACGGTGGCGAAACCGCTCACCACATGGTGGATGTCATGGGTGGTGGCGAGGCGCTGGATCAGCCACTGCTCCGGCGTTGCCACAGGCCGGGGCCGGGCGAAGTCCGGGTCGTAGCCGAGCCGCAGCAGCACCCCGGCGACGCTGTGGCCCAGGGTCCCCCGCGGCAGCTGCGCCAGGGACTCCAGATCCAGCTGCAGGGGCGGTGGCGCCTCCTCCAGCAGCTCCGGGCCACCGGGCAGGGCGAGGAAGCGCTCGAGGCAGAGGGCCATCTGCTGGCTGCCGGCGAAATTGTCGACCAGATCGGCCACGCTGGTCAGGGATCCACCGCTGCGGCCGATGTCCCCCAGCAGCCGCAGGGTGCGAAGCGAGCGCAGGGCTTCCTGGAGACGGGCCATCGTGACGGGCATGCAACCAACCGCCACTCTGACGCCACCCCCTTCTGGTGCCGCCCCAACAACCCCTTGGCCTGGGCAGGACGGCACCGGACAATGGAGCGTCAGAGACCATCGCAATGCCGACCACCAGCCTCTGGCGCGAATTGTTCGGCTTCGGCCTGGCGATCAGCTTCAGCCCGTTGCACATCGGCCTGCTGCTGCTGATCCTGGTGGGCCCCAGCCCACTGCGTCGGGGCAGCTTGTTCGTGCTGGGGTGGCTGCTCACCTCTGCGGCGGCCATGGCCCTGCTGCTGGGCGTGGGCCATGGTCTGTTGCTCACCATGGAGCAGGGCACCGATCAGCGCACCGGCCTCGACCTGCTGGGCGCGGGGGGGCTGCTGGCGCTGGGCCTCAAGGGTCTGCTGGGCAGTCGCCAGGAGGGTGGACCTCCCGGCTGGACCCGCCGACTGGATGGTTTCTGCGCCCTGCCCCTGCCGCTGCTGCTCGGCCTCAGTGCCGCCGTGCAGGTGTCGAGCCCCGACGATCTTTTCCTTTACGCCAAGACCGCCGCCAGCCTGTTGGAGGCGGGGCTGAGCCGGCCCAGGGAAGTGCTCATCACTGGCGTCTTCAGCCTCTTCACCGGCGTGCTGCTGCTGCTGCCCCTGGCGGGGCTGGCGCTGGTAGGCCAGGAACGCCTGCTGCCCGTGCTGCAGGCAGGAAAGGGCTGGTTGTTTGCCAACGCTGAGCTGATCGTGGCCGCCGTCTGCTTCGGCCTGGCCGCCTACCTCGGCTCCCAGGGGATCGAGGGGCTGCGGGCCGGTTGAGATCAGGGACCGGCCGGTGGGTCCTCAGCCTCGAGAATCCGGCCGAGATACTTGGGGTCGTGGAGGGTGCCGTGGCGCGAGAACGGCAACACCCGCTCCCGTGGTAGTCCCGGCACCGGGGGCCGAGAGCGCAGCCTCAGCCAGCGCCGCACCAGCACCACAACTCCCGCCACTACACCTGCGATCAGCAGGGCCCCTACGTCACTGCCCAGCTCCCCGCCGCCATCGGATTCCCTGGTCCCGGGAGGGTTGGCTGAGTCCTTGCTCTCCGGTTGGCTGGTACCCAGCACACGCGTCGGCTCCGCGAGAGGCGGCGGCATGGCAAGCAGAGGATTCAGGGGAGGGGGTCCCGTCAGGAAACAACGACCAGAGGGTAGGCGGTGGGCACGCGTCAGCGCCACTTCACGGGGCGGCTGCGCCAGCGTCGGCCTCCCGCAGCCAGTGTCCCCAGTGCTCCCGTTCGGCAGCATCACCGGCCCCGGCCATCAGGGTCACCGCCTGGCTGGCCCGGCTCACGGCCACATAGACCAGCCGCTGACGCAGCCGCAGGTCCCGGGGCCAGAAGACGTCCTCGTCGATGAAGACCTCGCCGAAGGTGCTGCCCTGGCTGCGGTGGACGGTGAGCACGGCCGCCGGTCCCAGGGAGGCGAAGGCGTCGCGCACCAGGAAGTAGCGGCGCCAGAAGGGCGTGCCATCTTTTTTGCCCGCCTCACGGGCCTGCTGCCGTAGCCCCTCCATCACCCCATCCAGGCTGGCGCGTGGACCGCTGCCCAGGGGCGGCAGCAGCCGCAGGTTCAGCTGGGCCTCCCCTGCCTCCACGGTGGCGGTGAGGGTGTCGATCACGGGGGCGCCGAGGCAGGCCTCCACACCGAAATCGGCCAGATCACAGCGGTCCGGGCGCACATCGCGCACCACCAGCTCCCGGTTGCTGCCCAGCAGCAGGTCCGGCTCCTCGGCGGCGGCGTCCCCCTCGCGGCAGGCCGGTGCCATCACGGCCGTGCGTGTGATGAGCACCTCACCGGGGAGCACGGGCAGCTGGTCCGCCATGGCGCCATGCAGGGCGCGGCGGGCGATCGGCACCAGCCGCTCCAGGGATCGGTTGGTGTAGCAGAGGATCCGGGCCAGGTCGGGATCCCCTTCGGCGGCGCTGCGGCGCAAACCCTCCTGGGCAGCGGCCAGCCAGTCGTCCCGCCCCAGCAGCGACACCCGGCCGGAGCTGCTGCGGATCGGGGCCAGCACAGGGGGCCGGCGGCAGGGCAGGTGGCCTTCCCGCAGGCCGCCGGCCAGTCGCAGCACCGGGCCCTGATGGCGAACCACATGGGTCAGGGCCACCCGCTGCGCCCGGGCCATGGCAAACACCGGACTCTGCTCCTCCCCTACCGGTGGCAACTGGGCCGGATCCCCCACGAACACCAGGCGGGTGCGGGAGGCCTGGGCGCAGCGGAGGGTGATGTCCAGCAGGCTGCCATCCACCATGGAGGCCTCGTCGACCAGCACCAGTCCAAGGTTCTCGAGGGCCAGGGCGGTTTGTGTGGTTTCCTCGCAACGCTCCCGATCCCCTTCCCGCTTCAGCTTGAGCCGCAGCAGCCTGTGAATGGTGGAGGGGAACCAGGTGGGTTGCAGGCCCGCCAGGGCAAGGTGATGGCGCAGAACGCCCACCGCCTTGTGGGTGGGGGCGACCACGGTCCAGCAGAGGCCGGCCCTCTCCGCCTGGGCCAGGAAGCGCATCGACAGGAACGTCTTGCCGGTGCCGGCAAAGCCCTCCAGCACGAACGCCTGGCCGTCGGCGGGGGCCGACAGCCAGGCGGCAAAGGCCGCGGCGGCGTTCTGCTGGTCGTCGCTCAGGCCGGGGAGATCGCTCACCCCAGCGGCAACCAACCGGCCTGAAGGGCGATCTGCCAGGGCGATCCCAGCAGGGCCAGGCCCGGCAGGGCCACCAGGGGGCCCATCAGGCTGCCGACCAGCACCTCGCTGCGGGTGTGGCCCAGATTCTCCTTCAGGGGAAGGAGCACGGGGTCAGTGCTGCTGTCGCCAGCCCCAGCCTGGGTGTCCCAGAGGCCGTCGGGGAGGCCGTTCACCCGCCGGGCCGTGAGTCCGGCGGCGCGGCGGACGCCGCTGGCGTCATAGAGGACAACGAAGCAGAGCACGGCCGCCAGGGCGAACAGGGGATCGGCGAAGCCCAGTTCCCAGCCCAGGCCCGCCGCGGTGCCGGTCATCAGGGCGGAGTGGCTCGAAGGCATGCCGCCGGTCTCGACCAGCACCGCCGGCCGCCAACGGCGATGCAGCACCAGTTCGATCACCAGTTTGGAGAGCTGGGCCATGCCGCACGCGACCAATCCCCAGGCGAGCACACCATTGGCCAGGAGTTCACCCAGGGCCTCGAGCGCGCCGACGGCTTCGCTCATCGGTCGCGACTGGTGATGTAATCGGCCAGGGCCAGAAGGGGCGCGGCCTGGGTGGTCCAGGGGTCGAGCACCGCCTTGGCTTCGCTCACCAGGGCATCGGCGCGGCGGCGGGATTCCTCCAGGCCCAGCAGTTTGGGGTAGGTGGTCTTGTCGGCGGCCAGATCCTTGCCCGCCGTCTTGCCGAGCACATCGCTGCTGGCCGTGACATCCAGGATGTCGTCGATGATCTGGAAGGCCAGGCCGATGCCGCGGGCGTAGGTGCGCAGGGACGCCAGCAGCTCCTCGGAGGCCCCGGCGATCAGGGCGCCGCAGATCACGCAGGCCCGCAGCAGGGCGCCGGTCTTGTGCAGGTGGATGTACTCGAGGGTGTCGAGATCGACCAGCCGGGCCTCGGACTCCAGGTCCACCACCTGGCCGCCCACCAGACCAGGGGCACCGGAGGCCAGGGCCAGCTCACCCACCACCTGCAGGAGTCGTTCGGGCGGCACTCCCGGACTGCGCAGCGCCACCATCTCGAACGCTCGGGTCAGCAGGGCATCGCCCGCCAGGATCGCCTTGGCCTCGCCGTACACCTTGTGGTTGGTCGGCCGGCCGCGGCGCAGGTCGTCGTTGTCCATGGCGGGCAGGTCGTCATGGATGAGCGACATGGTGTGAATCATTTCCATGGCCACCGCCGTCGGCATGGCCAGCTCCGCGTCACCGCCGGCCAGCTCACAGGCCGCCAGGGTGAGGATCGGCCGCAGGCGTTTGCCGCCGGCGAGCAGCGAGTAGCGCATCGCCTCTCGCAGGGACTCCGGGCGCTCCGGGCCCAGGGAGCTCTCCAGAGCGGCCTCCACGCGCCAGCGTGCCGCCTCCAGGTAGGCGGTGAAGTCGAAAGCCGTGCTCACCGCCGAGGTCATGGGGTCCTGAGGGTTGGGGCGGATTCTCTCAGGCCGATGGTGGCAGCGGCCCGATCCTCGCAACAGTTGCTGGATCCACGCAACAGTCTGGAATTGGTGCAGCGGATCCGGGGCAGAAGCGGGATCGATCCGGACATCCTTACTAAGTTTTCACATTGACCTCGGCCAGTTCTCCCAATGAGACGTCACAGGAGTGACGGCAGCGGCGGCGATGCCCTTCGGTGCCCGTGATCGCCACCTCGACGTCCGGGCCGGAGACCTCAGTTCTGGTAGCCAGCGTGCTGGCCGTGGTGGGCCTGATCGCCCTCTGGGTGGGCAGCGTGCAGGTGGTGGTGCGGCGGCGGACCGCGGAGCTGGAAAGGGTCCAGATGGACCTCAATGCCACCATCAACGCCATTCCCGATCCCCTGGTCGAACTCTCCGATGCCGGCGAGATCCTGGCGATCCACAGTGCCGAACGGGGGCTGTTCCACCTGCCCGAGAAATCCGAGGTGCTGAGTCGATTGGAGGATGTGCTTGCTCCCGCCGCCGCCGACAAGATGAAGGCGGCGCTGGGGCAGGCCGCGGCGAACGGCAGGTCCCCGAGGCAGCAGATCGAGGTGGCCAAGCCCGGGGGCGCCGTCTGGTTCGAGCTCTCGATAGCCCGTCGGGAACCGCAGAACGGGAATGGCCCCCGCTACCTGATGCTCTGCCGGGACATCACCGAGCGCAAACATCACGAAGCCGGGATTCTGCGCCTTAATCGCCTTTACGCCACCTTGAGTGCCGCCAACAAAGTGGTGGCCAGTGTTGGGGACTCTGAGGAGATGCTGGCGCAGATCTGCCGCCTGGCGGTCACGTCGGGGGAGATGCGACTGGCCTGGGTGGGGATGATCGAACCGCTCAGCCGCCGCATCAGGCCGGTGGCCTGGTTCGGCAACGACAGCGCCTATCTGGCTGGATTGGAGATCAACCTCGATCCGGAAGACCCGAAGGGACAAGGCCCCTTTGCGATTGCCCTGCGGGACAACCACCCCTGCTGGATCAGTGATTTCATGACGGAGGCCTCGTGCGTCCCCTGGCACGAGCAGGCAATCCCCTACGGCTGGGGGGCTGCCGCCTTCCTGCCCCTGCATCGCGACGGCGTCGTGATCGGAGGTCTGGGGATCTACGCCAATGAAACCGACAGTTTCGATGTCAAGAGCCAGCAGTTGCTGCTCGACATGGTCGGTGACATCGATGTCGCCCTCGATCGGCTCAGCCTCGAGGCCGCCCACGTGGCGCTCGAGGACGCGGTCAAGGTCAGCGAGGAGAAGTTTCGGGAGATCACCGAGTCCACCCACGAAGTGATCTGGTCGTTGGATCCCGAAACGCTTCGCTACCTGTATGTGAGCCCCTCCGTGCTGCGGCTGCAGGGATTCACGGCCGAGGAGGTGATGGCCAGGCCGTTCGGTGAGGCCTTGGGTGGGGAGGCCGCCGAGCGGCTGAAAGGGCAGATCAGCCAAGAGCTGGCCCAGTTCAGCGCCGGATTGCGCAGCAGCGACATCGTCTCGATCGACGAGACCGAACTCCTGAGCAAGGACGGCTCGAGGGTCTGGACCGAATCGGTCACCAAGATGGTGCGCAACAAACGCACCGGCCGGGTGGAGCTCCACGGGGTGACCCGTGACATCACCGAACGCAAGTTCGCCAAGGAGCAGATTGAGCGGCTGGCCTTTTTCGACCCCCTTACCGGCCTGGCCAACCGCACCCTGCTGCAGGATCGGATCCGCAACGGCCTTGAGGTGGCCAGGCGTTCCAACCTGCCCCTGGCCCTGCTGGTTCTCGATCTCGACAACTTCAAGCACGTCAACGACAACCTGGGCCATGCCATCGGCGACCGGGTGCTGCTGGAGATGGCCAAGCGCCTGAAGGCCAACCTGGCGGACGCCGACACTCTGGCCCACACCGGTGGCGACGAATTCGTGGTGGTGCTGCCCGATTCGGACACCACGGCCACCCTGGCGATGACGGAACGGTTGCGGACATTGGTTGCCATGGCCTTCAGCCTCGGCGCGGAACCCCTCTACCTAACCGCTTCGGTGGGCATTGCGATGTTCCCCGACGATGGCACCACACCCGAGCAACTGATGAGCAACGCCAACATGGCACTCCATCAGGTCAAGATCGCCGGCCGCAACGGCCTCCAGTTCTTCACACCCAACGTTCAGGAAAGGAGTATCCGCGCCCTGCAGCTCACCAATGCCCTGCACCAGGCCATCCAGCGTGGAGAACTCAGCGTGGAATACCAACCCCAGTTCGAGCTCAGTAGCAACCGCATCTTCGGGGCCGAAGCCCTGGTCCGCTGGACCCATTCCAAGCTGGGTCCGGTATCGCCTGCCGAATTCATTCCCCTGGCCGAAATGTGTGGTCTGATCTTGCCGATCAGCCAATGGGTGATGTGCGTGGCCCTCCAGGATGCCAGCGCCTGGATGGAGCTTGGATCAACCCCTTTGACCGTCTCGGTCAATATCTCTGCGCTGCAGTTCGACCATGGGGATCTCGTCAGCATGGTGATCGAAGAGCTTGACGCGGAAGGGTTCCCGCCCGACCAATTGGAGTTGGAGCTTACCGAGTCGGTGACGCTCGCGGATCCGGAGAAGGCCCTGGCCCAGATGGAGCAGCTTTACGCCCTTGGCATCCGACTGGCCATCGATGACTTCGGCACCGGCTATTCCTCCCTGAGCTACCTGAAGAAGATCCATGCCCATCGGCTCAAGATCGACCAATCCTTCATCCGCGATCTGGTGTCCAGCGAAGATGATCGCGCGATCGTGGTGACGATCATCAACCTGGCTCGCTCGATGGGCATGCGCACAATCGCCGAGGGGGTCGAAACCCCCGAGCAGCTGGCCCTGCTGCGCGACCTCGGCTGCGATGAGGTTCAGGGCTACCTGCTGAGCCGGCCCCTGCCCCAGGCGGCCTTCCTGTAGTTCATCAAGACCCCCGTCCCTTTCACCCTCCCTGATGTGGCTTCAGCTGAGCAGATCCTCTAGGTGTGCTTTCCCACCAGGTTGTTCATGCCTGCAGCTCAGCGAGCCGCTGCTGGGGGGTGAGGCCACCGAGGGCCATGTGGCACCTGCAGCCGTTATAGATCCGCAGGTAGGCCGGCAACAGTGCGTTC